>JBAXUB010000001.1:0-102373 GCA_037129895.1 Candidatus Tayloriibacteriota bacterium
TCACCTTTCCCTCACGGTACTTGTTCACTATCGGTCTAGAAAAATATTTAGACTTGCCAGTTAGTTCTGGCGGATTCCCCCGAGCTTTTCGTGTCCCGGGGTACTTGAGAATAGAAACAAAGAAGATTTTTTATTTTCACTTACAGGGCTATCACCTTCTGGGGCTCGTCTTTCCAGACGATTCGATTAACAAAAAATTTTGTGACTTCTCTGATATAAATATCACGTCTCTACCTCGCAACCCTCATTCGCATTGCTGCAAATAAGTTTAGTCTTCTTCGCGTTCGCTCGCCGCTACTGACGAAATGCATGTTTGTTTATTTTCCTTCTGGTACTGAAATGTTTTACTTCCCAGAGTACGCTCCGCGCAATAAATTGCGTCGGTCACCAGATTTTATCTAGTGGGGTTTCCCCATTCGGACATCTTCGGATCAAAGGTTGCTCGGCACCTCCCCGAAGCGTATCGCCGCCACGCCGCGTCCTTCATCGCTTTTTCTAGCCAAGGCATCCACCATACGCCCTTAAATTTCCCATTAGGAAATCTAAAAACCGCTACTTTCATTTACCTACATTGCTTACCGTAGCTCGTTAGAGCATCGGCTCGCACTACTTTCCGTATAACTCGACCCGAGCTATACGAAACGCCCATTATCTTTCTGTTCTACAGAAAGACAACGAACAATTTTTACTTGATTTGAGATATGAAATTTTCAAGCTGCTGTCTGTCTGGATTCGTCAACCCGTAGGCTGAGCGAAGAAAAAACCGCTTTATTAAGCGGCTATTGCTCACACTCCATCACTGGGGCGTGGCTATGGCCGCAAGTTAGTGGTGTTTTTCATAAAAATCATTCTGTGCAGGTAAGTATACGCACGGCCGTAAATATGTCAATAGTGTGGATATTATGTGGATAAGAAAACACCAACTGGCCGATTGACCAACTGGTGCTTTCAGAACTTATCAGTCTCTACTTAACTCTTATGTTAGAAGTAAAGATTGAATAGGCTTTCTCCTTTATTCCCTTTCCAATAGATTGTGAGCTGTCTTTTCGAGGAGTTTTTGTGCTACCTCTTTTCCGCCCAGTCCGAATGCTAGACCGATAGCGAGTGCTGCCCCAGCAAATACTGCCATAACAACTGTTTGTATGAGACCAGGTGCAACTCCGAGATTATATAGAGCAGTCAATAGAGCGAATATCCAGATTGACCACTTGGTGATACGGCCGAGCAATTCTGCTGACTTGATGTGAGCAGCACGTGAACTGGCGATAACCAATCTCTGCATTGCATTGGCGACGACGACGGCAACCATAAGTATGAGAACTGAGACGATGACTGAAGGAAGGTATCCGACAACGTCACGTAGGAAATTATTGACTTGTGCCAAACCGATAACATCGAATGATGCCATCAAGAAGACCACGACGACAAACCACTTGACCAAGGCTCCGACAAACATGCCAGAGTTCAAGCTGTGACCTGCACGCTTAACAACTTCCTCGAGACCAGCACTCTTTAGTGCAGCATCGATCTTCAAGACTTTGAATAAACCCTCAACGAGCTTCTCTATAAGAGCGGCCAAAACCCATCCGATAGCGAAGATAATGAGAGCAACTACCAAATCTGGGACGAAACTAATAACTCCGTACCAAACGCCCTGGAGTGACTGGGTAAATACATCACCCCAATTTTGAATGAACATCATAATATTATGTTTAACTATTAATAATTATCCTTGTAATGCATTGATTATACCACGTTCAAAACAACGCAAACACAAAACTGGGGATAAATGCCTAGTGATTGACCTCGACTAGGTACTATTTGATCTCTATACCCAATCTATCTATGAGAGTAACGTGCTGATAATCCAATATATCCCTGACTAGGCGATCGTGTATGCCATATCTGTATTCAAAGTCCTGGGTCTCAAAAGCGGAATATGCGATCTCTTTGCCTATATCAGATTCTATAGTCTTTATAACTGTTTCTATCTTCGATAGATTGAGGTCATCCCCCACTATGAGTAGATCAACTCTCGAATCCCAATTCTGAATGAATATTCCCGCCGCTACCAATAGTTTGATCTTGCCAGAATTGGTAAATCGCTTGGCTAGAGTCTCATCAGCATGCAGACTGGTCACTGTAAGTAAGCTCTTTATCGGATTTAGATATGGAAACTTGGCGTTCAAGATGAATCCTGGTCCGTGTACTTTCTTTACGATCGTCTTGTTGCCTCGAATGATCTGTACATCCTTGGAGACATTACACTTCTTGATTATTTCTGCCTTTAACAATATATTCAACTCCTTTTTTACAACTCCAGACGCTGAACGCGCACGAACAATGACCTCCTTTGTTAGAAAAGGTGTACTTTCATTGAATAGAAACATTCGGAGCAGTCGTGCTTTGATCGGATTTCCAAATAAGGCGGTAATTATGTCCATATATTTACTATTGATATTTACGAGACAATATTGTAGCATAAGCTCAAGGCTAAAGACAGAAGGCATCTTACATCATTATATGGTGTAAGAACAAGACCTTCCGAGGTAATCCTATCTCTTTCGTCAGGCCGAAACGGTCGATTTTTTATTAATATAAAATATTTAATCATATGGCACGCACAAAAGAACAAAAGAAAGAGATCATTGAAAAATTGAATAAAATCATGACAGGAGCAAAGTCTATGGTTTTCGTGAATGTTCATGGTCTCAAAGTATCTGACGCTACTATCATGCGTCGTGAACTCACAAAGAACAAAGTCGGTTTCTTCGTCGCCAAGAAGTCTCTAACAGGACTAGCTCTAACAGAAAAGAAATACGCCGGCACAGTACCAGAACTCGTAGGTGAATTCGGTCTCGCTTATGGTGAAGACTTGATCGCCCCAGCAAGAGGTGTCTACGAATTTCAGAAGAAATTCAAAGACCAGGTCAATATTGTCGGAGGAGTCTTTGAGAGTAAGTACATGTCAAAGGACGAGATGACAGCTATCGCTACCATCCCACCTTTGAATACGTTGTACGGAATGTTCGTCAATGTTATCAATTCCCCTATTCAAGGATTGGTTGTAGCATTGGATCAAATAAGTAAGAAGAAAGTATAAATTATCAATTATTATAAACTGGAAAAGTCAAAATGGAAAAATGAGTACTATCTTATAATTTTTCATTTTACATTTTCAATTTTAACTTAACAAATATGGAAACAAATACCCCAGTAGAAATCCCAGCAAAGTTCAAGACTCTTGTTGAGACGATCGAGAAGATGTCAGTTTTGGATCTAAACGAGCTCGTAAAATTACTAGAGAAGAAGTTCGGTGTATCAGCACAAGCAGCCGCAGCAGCCGCTCCAGTAGCAGCAGCCGCAGCCGGTGATGAGAAGACGACTTTCGCAGTCCACTTGAAGGATTCAGGTGCCACAAAGATTGCTGTTATCAAGGTTATCAAGGAAGTCCTAGGTCTAGGTTTGAAAGAAGCCAAGGATCTCGTTGATAGCGCACCAGCTCTCGTCAAAGATGCAGTAAAGAAGGACGAAGCAGAGGCTATGAAGAAACAGATCGAAGCAGCAGGTGGAAAGGTTGAATTGAAATAACATTCACACATCTTCGCTCGTCAAAATAGAGACCACCAATTATCTGGTGGTCTCTATTTTTGTTGAAGTAGTATATTTACACACGACCCCCGATAACGCAGGCACAAAGTCAGTACAGACTACTCGAACTGCTGTACAAATTCATCGAACATATCCATGGTCATCTGTTTCTGTGAATCGTCGGATTTACCGATCCTCACATGCCGACCAGTGCCGTCTAAACGCTTCGATATATTATGCGGACTTGGTAATTTCCCATTTTTCATAAGTTTTTTCAAATTGTCGAACCGCTTTATCAGTGACTTCCCTCTCGCCTGTAGACCTGGAATACTAGACATCGTCTTCTTATACATTTCAATATATGAATCCAAGTCGAACATATGACCCGGTTCGACTATCTGGTCGACTTTGCCGTCTCCTTCAATATCGAGATTGAGCTTTGCTTTACGATTGGTAGAAATACTATCTGGACCAGTCTCGACGACCATAGATGCGTTCGTAAGTGGAGTCACCGGAACAAACGGGTATTCGATTTTTGCGATGCTATCTACCCCGTTATTATGATCAACCACCAGAGTAAACTCCCCAACACCAGTACCGAGAATTTCTACACGATACTCCCCGCCATCATTCGGAAGGTTGATATAGGTTTCTCCAGCATCAGATTTTGAATAATTACTACCAGGTATGTTTTCTTCATACGCTTCATAGACCTCCTCTGTACCAGACGGTGGATCGATGCTGCCAGTATGCTTCCCTTTATTATCATATATATGTAGATCAACTGGCGAATGTGTACTCACAGTGACGTAAGACTCATCAATATTCGCAATATTACTGACACTACCTATAGAAACACCCGCTGGCAACGGTCCTGAAATATTACTCGGAGTGCTAGCTACCCCATTCATCGTGATAATACTGTTTATCAACCTTATCGTCGTCGACGCTTCCATGATATTACTATGTTCGACCTGTGTATTCTCAATGAGCGACACTTTCGCAAGATCAATAGCGACGGTCGAACTCGCTCCATATTCTGCGCTCTTACTGATCACGGTTCCGTCCCCTAACTTTGATATGATCTTCTCATGCATGACACCGGAGCTACACCATATATTTAGACAATTATTCTTCGACATATACTTAACACCACTCGCTGTATCTTGATTCCAGCCAACTATTGCCCAATTATATAAATTCACTGGCCAATTGAACGGGTCGATGATCATATGTATGTTATCTGCAATATTCATGAGCGTACTATTACCTTTGATCGGTATCGATGTATCTGGTGATGTTGGACTCACTCTCTTATCCCCAATACCCAAGACAAATGATCTCTGATCTGCCAGACTAGATACTGTCTGTGGGTATTTACCATTATTCACAATAGGAACTGTAGTACTCGCGAAAGCAATGACTGGGCCAAGTTTTTGCGCAAAATATCCGACAGATGGCAACAATGAATATGCACTCGCCATGTTCGCACCTAGACGTCGAGCTACACTTTCCCTAGTCATGAGTCCATAAGCGATCGACTGGTCAGACCCATGTAATAGACCCAATATCGCCTGCGGTGTGCCCAGATATGGAACCGCGACGGATATGACTTTGTCCACGAGATCAGCCTTTCCTATATCCGATAATATCTTGACCAAGTATTTTGATACCAGACCACCATTACTATGTGCGAGTAGGGTCACTTTACCAGTCATAGATCGTGATGCCATATCTATGACTGTCTGAACCAATGAATCCGTAGTCGTCGACCTCCTCTCTGGACCAACGACCACATCTGATATCGGCCTACGCCAATCATAACCGTACGGACGCCACTCATTGATCACTTTCGAACTAACAAGACTCGAGAGATTCTCCATGACCTTACCGTATACACCTTTTATACCCAATGCATTATCGATCGGATCAGCAGAGTAAATGTTGGGATCGATCGACTTTCCACTATCATCCAAGTAAAGAGCTTTTACATTGGAATTATATAGTGGTTCCCAAAGCCTGTTACTGGAGCTGCCCAATCCGAGCGGCAAAGCGACTTGTCTATATAGACGACTTCCTTCGAGACCTGGGATAAACAATACACTCGAGCAACATTCCGCACCGCTATGTATAGCAGGATCTTTTGTTAGCCATGGAATATATCCAACCAATCCCGCTATCATGTTCGCACCGACAAAAGTAGGGCCACTATCACTTCCCCACCAATTGTTGCGGGCGTTAACTTCTTCGAGCGACTCATTCAATATCGAGGCCTGTGTATTATCAACAAGTGATGAATCCGATATGTTTACCGCGACAATACTGTTTGCGGTATTACTTTCGCTACCCGAGAAAGAGACCGGACTACTGACCTTCATAATATTCACCACACCATCTCGCTTCTTTACATGGACACCATATGTATTACCGACAATGCGGCTACGACTGATATTCAAACTACTTTCTGAAGATTCAATACCGTATGTTGAGCTAGAAATTGTAGAATCTGAAATATTGGTCAAACCACCGTACAGACTGATCCCTTCATTGATGCTTATGTCAGAATGATTCATAGTCGTGGTGCCACCAATATTCGTAATACTACCAAAGCCACTTATAGACACTCTCTCGTCCTTCGAACCGAGAATGTCTAGCCGACCATTCACATATATCAGTGAATACCCATCAACTTCTGGGAGACCGATGACAGATGTCCCCTCTTCTATGGTCAACCTATGATCTATGGGGACAGTTACCGTGTCCTCGATCATATACGGACTACCTGATGCGTTCCAGATCGTATCTGTACGAAGTGGACCACCGGCTATGCGCGTCTCTGCGTTGACTATATTTGTGGCACCTATAAATATGATAACTGCACCAAGGATACTCGCTACACTGACCATTCCTAACACTTTCAAAACCCTCGCAACAAAAAATTGTTTTGATTTTCTCATGTATTAACAATTAGACTAATAATGTATTAGCCTAACAAATCAGAGATAAAATCCTGATGAATTTCTGATAAAGAAATGATAAAAAAGAAATAAAGAAACTGCTAACCTATTTTGTAACAGCTGCCTGTTGAATCTCTTCGGTCGCTGAGTATTGACCAACTATATAGAGGATACAAAAACTGAATGATAGAATACATACGAAACCAAGAAAGAATTTGAAGAAATTACGATCGAAGGGGTTTACCATGGGGATATTATATACTTATATTGCTATGGAATTCAAATGTGTTTCAATCTCCTGAAAACTCGGCCTCTCTGTCGCCTTTAATAAAGGTCTGCAACATTCATATTCCTCTTTTTCACTTTATTGTCTGCCATAGCCGCACGCGACCGCACATGGTTATCAACACGCTTGAGACCACACTCTGCAATAACAAATTCATGCATTTCTATCACTTAACAGATACACCCAAAATCCTTGACTGCGTTTTTATGTGCGTTTCAGAATATGGGCATTCTTCACCCCACATTCGATCCCGATCAGACTGAGTCAACCTTGTATTCATAGTCTTCATAAAATTATCTCTCACTACTAAGCATCAACTTCAACTGAAAAATGGTATCTGGTCTCAATTTTGCTCGTGCAGAATCCTTTTGCGAATCAGTGAGCAATTCACCGAGTCCATCCAAAATATGTTTATTATCCATTGACTCCAATAAAACTATACACTTATCTAAAGTTTGTCTATATGACACACCAGATCGATTTTCTATGATCGTTCGATTGATAGGCCAACTATTTTTAGCAAAATACTGAACATCGAAAATATCTCGACTGGTCTTACCGACTCGCTCAAGCATTGCCATTAACTTATGCGCAAACATATCTTCTTGGACCATGACTAACATCGAAATACCAAGCAATGTTTTCATTTCGTACTTTGAGCCAAATTGACGACGGTTCACTTCGACTTTAATTTTCTGAGCATTTGCATCGTATGAGATAACATTCTTCAGGTTAAATCTCTGCATGTAAGAGTCAGTGATTTTGCCGTAATTACTTACAATCTTGTTTATTTTCTCAAATACTTCTTTTTCTTTTGTCTCGTCTAGTAAATCAAGATCCAAATCAACAGAATTTCTAGGTAAATCATAAAACATCATAGCAGCAGTACCGCCTTTGAATCCCAAATATGGAGCGATAGATGTATCAGAATATATATCCTTCAAAATCTGTAACAAAATATTCTTATGTTTTGAGTAATCCAATGTCATATTATTTGTTTACCTGATTATCCTGATAGTTTTTAAAGTATTCTTTGATTTTCTTCTCTAATCTCTTATTGTGATAGATAGGCAAAATCTCGAATACCTTATCCCAATTCAAATTTGCCAAATTATCGAAGTGATAATCCTTGCTTACGTACACACGGTCCAAGAATGCGCGCTCGCTCGTTGCTGTAGCTATACCATCTTTATGTTCTATTCCTGTCGTGTTGCTTAATACATAATCTTTCATGCGAACAAAAGTTATTTTTTGTCCTTCGATATCTATTTCACGGTTGATGTATGATGCGACAAAGATATTTCCGTAGTATTGAAAACTGACACCTTCTCTAGTTAAGACAGTTTCAAAGCTGATGTATGAAGGAGTATTGATCCTAGTCGCCAATTCAAACCGATCGTAGTTTTTATCTTTAGCATAGAATCCACGACGAACATGAACCAATTTCCCAGCCTTCACATATTTGTTCAGTCTATTCTTTATCACCTCATCATTTTCTTCTCCCCATAATAAAGAGACATCTTTTGATGAGAAGACTGTTTTGGTTGATCGTAATAAAACCTCTAAATATTCACCTTTTGTTGGTTTATTATCCATTATGATACTGCATGTCGCCTTAAAGGTGACCTGCAGTCACAATATTAGCACATTTTGAGAAAAATATCAGTTTATGCATACCATGAGTACTAAACGTCTCTTGCGATTTGTCTGCATTTTACCTCTAAACCAATTTGAAATAGTAATTGAAAAAATAATTAATACGCTTCGCTAATAAAACAAAAGACCCATCGATTAAATGGGTCTTTTGTTTTATTATGCGCGGCCACCGAATTCTATATCTTCTTGGTGCACCTCCATTACTGGAATGACGAACTAATAGACCAAGTTTATCAAATTTCTTCCCAAAGTCAAGCGCATGAAATTGAAAGTTTTTTACTTTCACATAATCCGAACGCCGTCGATATATGAGTTTTCCGAATATAGCGACAAGTGAGGAATTATGAGTGAAGCTAATATATCAGACAACACAAAAACCGCCCGAAGGCGGTTTTTGTTCCAACATTGTAACCCGTTGGGGGGAGAGGAAAGAAAGACTGTTATTAAGGATTGACACCGTTTGTCCTCCATGATGACAAACCATCGAAGCTTGTAGTAGAGGTTGATACGGCTGCACCAGTAACTGACCAATTGATCTGCTGTATCTCAATAGAATATGGACCAGCTGACAATCGATTACCACTTGTATCTTTTCCATCGAATTGATAGGTAACATTAGCAATTTGAGCTGAGTTCTGTTGAGGAACATAGAAGCTTGCTGTAGGTTGACCTACTGTTATAACTCCAGCACTTGGAATTATGAATCCTGAACTTGCGTTACCAAGAGTTGATGTAACATCAGAACCTGCTCCGTTGAAGACCTTGAAGATAAACATCTTGTTAGTCGTTGAAGCCTGTGAACTGAAGTAAACATTACTTCCAATAGCCTGTACATTAACATTGAATGTTGCAGTAACCGTTGAAGTACTGTTTGTTGAACCACTCTGGTTTGTACCAGAAACAGTTGCAACTGGAGCACTTGCAAGAGTAAAGGCAGGACCTTTACCAAGTACTGTTGTTGTAAAGCCTGGGGCTGAACCATTCTTAGTAGTTACAGTTGAATCATCCGAAGCTAGGATAGTTGTATGAGCAACTACTAGAGAAGGTGTAACTGTTACACTACTTGATGTAACACCAGTAACATCAACCTTAATAGTATATGTGACTGTTGTATTAACTGGAATAGATGCACCGGCAGTACCGTTAACAATATTACTGAATGTTGCTACACCAGCAGTAACGGCGGCAGATGAAATCTGGGTTGCACCCTGATACAAGTATGCTGCTGTTGTTGTACCTGTCCCTGAACCACTTATAGCAACCTGGACTTGGCGTAGATGTAGAGAATCATTCTGAGATCCAACATCAAACACAAGAACTGGGAGTTGCAATATCTGACCATTTGTTGTGTCAGTAACTGGAACTGAAGCTGTTTGAGGTGAAGCACTGTTTGTTGAGATATTTGCGATTGCATTATCCGTCAAACTAGCGTTGATCGTGATTGATTGTGTAATAGCGGAAGTTCCTGCATATTGAGAAATTCCTGCCCCATCAACACCACGAACTCCTTGGTCATATACAGAAACTGAATATGGTCCAGCCGAACGAACCGCTGTATCAATAGATGTTTGAAGATCAGCCTTAACTACAAAATCCTTGTAAGAATTCTTAGATACAACTGAACTAAAGCCTGTAATTGTAACCAAATAGTTACTTCCACTCTGTACAACCGTTGAAGAATTCAAAGGAACTGTAGCGAGAACTTCTCCACCATTAGTAATGTACAAAGTCTTGTATACCTTATTGTAGATCTTTGTGTCTGTACCAAGGTTCAATGTAATACGCTGTACAGCAATATCAGAATTCTGAGCCTGAGCACGAACTGACAATATTGGAACCATTGTCTGTCCAACATTAACGACCGTATTTGAAACTGGACCCTGTGTAACAGTTAGGATACCCTCAACTCCTGGAGTTGAGATCCCTGCTGAAGTTCCAACTGTCGAAGGCAATGTGTTTCCTGTTGCCAACGTACAAGTATAACCTGCTGGACAACCTGTTGCGACTGTTGCAACTGCTGCTGTACCATTCAACTTACCGAGTGTAAGAGGACCAACGAATCCTGTTGAAGGAACTCCGTTAGCTGTCTGATATGCTTGAACTGCTGCCTTGGTTTGTGAACCAAAGTAACCCTTTGCAGCTGCGCCTGAAGCGATAGCTGAAATGTTGTAACCACTACTGATAAGCCATGTTTGGAGAGCAACGACGTCTGCACCTGTTGAACCAACTGTTAGATTGGTGTTGAAGGCGTAACCTTGTGCTCCAGCGATCATAGCGACTGCCAATACGGCGACGCCAGACGCAATAAGAATCTTTTTCATTTGTTTTTATAATATATCGCACCACTCTCCATTTATTTATAATTTTCGAAGGAGAATTTAATGCGGCTAGTAAACTAACTAATAAACTAACTTTGCCACTTCTCACGACCGAACGCTATCGACACGTCGAACGCGAGATTTTGTGGGTACACTAAATACGAACCGTAGAAACTATTTATTATTTAGTTTTCAAAGTTCGTCACTCCCCAATGCATATTGCTTTGGGACGAGTACATAATTGGTACGAGACCGATTACACACTCGTTGCAAAACATTATATCTCACTTACTATGTACTATGCAAAAGAACTATGTGGATAACATAATTTGGTAAAAAAGCCTTATAAATTGGGCTTGGATGACTTCATCTAGTAATAGAGCCATATTAGTCTAAAAAGGGCCGAAAGTCAAGGTTCCCCTGGGTAGTGCATTCGCAGCAGGAGACTTGCGAGAGCGACTGGCTCGAGCACGAGGAATTTTCCAGCAGGAAAATATCCGTGCTCCTGATGCGAATGCACTATCTAGGGGGACGTCAGACTATATTATCACTTCAAAGAATACCTACTCCATCTCCTTTCACCTTCTTTCTTTATGAGTCCTTTATTCATCAAATCGATGAGTTCTCGCTGAATAGTCTTCTCACTGCAGTCCTTTATAACCTTGGCGAAGTCCTTTATCGTGAGGTTGTTCTGAGTCTGTAGGACATTCAATATAACCTCCTGTCTATTAGACTTTTTCTGCTGAATAGATACATGTCCTTGTAATGTCGCCTTACTGCTTGATGTTTCATAACCAATGCCAGTAGCCTGTCCTTTAGTACCCACTTCTCCATGATTACTCCTCCCCCTATTATCAAGCCTAAACCCTGAAGCAAACAAATCCGGTGTCTTAAAGAATGACTCAGAGAGAACATAACCAGCTTTTTCTGCACTCTGGGCGAGCCGATCACGTAGCATACCGACAACTAGATCGATCTCTCTAACTAGCAACTTATGGTTCATATCCGAAATGAGGTTAGATATCTTGGCTACATTCAGTAATGACAGAGTCTCGAGCGCTGCGGTGAAGATAGACTGGATAACTACATTCTTGTCACCGGGAACTGCACTCGATGCAGTAAAGGACGAAGACAGGAGATTTATACCCCTATCCCTCAATTCCCACTTGATCGGCTCATCGTCCTTGAGAAGTCCTGAAACTAGATATAATGCAGCAGTAATCTTTTCTGTCTTTTTAAATAAATATATCAAATAATCCTCTGCCGAAAAAAACCCAAGTGATTTCCAGTTTAATGGGTTATTGAACGAGTCTTGATTGTTTGTCTCTTTGTTGTCCATAATGATTCCTCGCGTGTCTCTGAGCCAGTATATGTGTCCGATAGCACTGACCGACATTTTCCTGTCTCTGATATGTGTCCATTATAGTCTTAAAGACAAGTAATGCAAGTGTGCTACTGCTTATTCGTCTCTATATTTGAGATACGACCCTCATGATCATTCAACTTATCCATAAACATTTTGAGTCCATCTTTATATGCCCTCATCTCATCTTTGAAGCCTTGAAGTAGGGCTGTCATATGTCTTTCTGCCCTTTCTTCATAGTGCACCTTGACCGTCTCCATTGCTTCGAAGGTTATAACCCTGACTTCTCGCAAGATCTGATACTTTTGCTGTTCTAATTCTTTTGATAAATACCCATTTGTTACGTAGTCTAATTTTTTATTCATGATTTTCAAGTTAAATTTGTAAAGTTTTGCAGGATAGATCAATTTTATGCCTAATTTTATATTTGGCAATATTCCCACTACTTTCAAAATGTTTCGCAATCCAAAATATGTTATTATTGATAGATAATAACGGAATATCAATAAATACTATGGCAAAGAAAAAAGATTTTGATAAGGGTTCTAAAATGCATTTCTGGAATGAGATGAATACAGCGACTATACATACGATATTCGCCATACTATCTTTCTTGGTAACTATCATCTCCCTATTGGCGGCATTCGGTAAGGCAGGCATAGTCGGAGATTATGCCTTTCTTTTCTTCTCGAGAATGTTCGGTGTTGGCTATTACTTGATACCGCTGGTTTTCTCCATGCTTGGTATCACTTTCCTCCAGGGGTTGAAAAGTAAATTTGAGATTTCAAAGGGTTTGGGTGCTCTACTATTCTTCCTCTGTGGTCTCGGACTCATCGACCTCGCATATGCTAGTGCCGGTGGCATCATCGGTAAATTCATCGCGTATCCATTCCTAAAATCGATAGACTACATCGCTTCAACTGTACTACTCGTAGCGATACTCATCATTTCCATATTCATGACGTTCGATCTACATATCAGTTGGGATATGATCGCCTTCTGGAGAAAGAGTGAGGAGGACGCTGAATCAGAAAAGGAGCGCTTGGCAAAATCAAAAAGCGCAGACGACGAAGAATCTATAGACAAGATGGTCGCCGCCGCTAGTGCCAAAAACACCGACGAGATGACTGCACGCGAGATTGAGGCTGCCGCAGCAAAAGCTCGAGCTGACGCATTGGCTGCCGAAAAGAGGCGAAAGTCTGGTGGAAGTAACCTCGATCTTTCTCTAGATGACGAAGCTGGTTTCGCAGCACCATTCGCTATGCCTAGTTTGAAACCTTTCACACCTCCACCCCTATCACTTCTCGAAAAAGACCGTGGTAAACCAGAGACTGGAGACATCAAAGCCAATGCAAATATCATCAAGCGAACACTGCAAAATTTTGGCATCACCGTTGAGATGGATGAGATATCTATCGGACCTTCTGTCACCAGATACTCCTTGAAACCTGCCGAAGGTGTGAAACTCTCTAGGATCGTCGGTTTGAATAATGACTTGGCTCTCGCACTGGCCGCTCACCCTATCCGTATCGAAGCCCCGATCCCTGGAAAATCTCTAGTCGGCATAGAAGTACCGAATACAGCCAAAACAACAGTTGGTCTAGCAACATTGCTTTCAGCACCAGATTTCCAAGAATCAGAGAAACCTCTCATGGTCTCTCTGGGCAAGGACATTACCGGTAGCGCCCATTTCAGTAACCTTGCCAAGGCACCTCACATGTTGATCGCTGGAGCCACCGGTTCAGGTAAATCCGTCTCTATTCATGCTCTCATAACCTCCCTCCTCTATCGCAACTCACCTGAGAACATGAAGTTCATAATGATTGACCCCAAACGCGTAGAATTGACCATGTACAACAAAATTCCTCACTTGTTGACTCCAGTGATCACTGACCCGAAAAAGGCTATTTTGGCCCTAAAATGGGCTGCCAAGGAAATGAGTCGCCGTTACGACGTACTGGAGAAGAATCAATCGAGAGACATAGATTCATACCACAAAAACATCCTCGCACCAGCTGTAGCGGCATGGAGAAAAGATCAAAAGAAAGATTCAACACCTCCAGCTTCTCTACCAGAAACTATGCCATATACCGTGATCATCATCGACGAATTGGCAGACATAATGCAGACATACCCTCGAGAATTGGAAGCGGCAATCGTGAGACTGGCTCAGATGAGTCGAGCTATCGGTATACATCTAGTCATCTCTACTCAACGCCCGAGTGTGAACGTCATCACTGGACTTATCAAGGCCAACATTCCTACTCGCATCGCATTGCAAGTCGCCTCCCAGATAGATTCTCGTACGATCCTAGATCAGATGGGTGCCGAAAAACTACTCGGTGCCGGTGACATGCTCTATCTCGGTGGAGAAATGTCCAAACCTATACGTCTACAATCTGCATATATTTCTGAATCAGAGGTGAAAAGAGTCGTGAAGCATATCAGCGATCAATATATAGACGAGGTTACAGATTCGATCAACTTAACTCCTACAGAAGCTGGAGCGACAGCGGCATTCGATGCTATGACTGATGGCGACTCACTCGAAGACGATGATGATATGTACGAACCAGCTAGAGAGGCGGTCATAGCCACCAACAGAGCTTCAACATCTTTCATACAGCGCAAACTCGGTATCGGATATTCACGTGCAGCAAAATTGATGGACATGCTCGAAGAAAGAGGTGTTATTGGTCCAGCCAATGGTTCAAAACCAAGAGATGTTATAGGGATCGGCAGTGGTATAGAACAACAACCAAATATTGACAGTAATGTAGGAGAAACTCCAGCTTAGCTTCCCCATTTAAACTTGAAACAAATCCAAATACACGTAGACTGTTAGTAATGACCCGATCTGCATTCATTGGATTGATAAAAATAATGGCAACACTCATTGTTGTTGGTTTGATCGTCATATTCGCCATATGGCGCTCTCTTGATTATGCCCGTGGACCGAGTGTCACCGTGACTGAACCAATCAATGGCTCATCTATATCTACGGAATCGATAATTATAAAAGGTGTTGTAGAAAGAGCGAAAAACATGTTATTGAATGGAAATGAAATCAACATCGATGAAAAGGGTGATTTTTCAGAAACCGTCATCGTATTCCCTGGTATTAACCTGATCACACTGACCGCGAAAGATCAATTCGGACGCTCGGCTATCCAGACTATTACATTGGTTGGAAATAGTATGAGTAATGATAGAGACAACATGGATAGTGCCACAACGACTAAAGATACATCAATAAGCAACAATAATTCATCGACGACAACACCATAGACACTTGAAATTGTGATAATATACAAATACCTGCAAATTATCAGAACCTAATCAAAAATCATGTCTATCCAAAAACAGAAAACAAAGGCAAAAATCGGTGCTCAAGAAGAAACAATCTCAACCAAAGATGAGTCAACAACAGAGAGTAAAAGTGAACCAACAAAGAAAAGATCCGCCACAGATGTAAACGATGCACTAGATATTATTCGAACAAAATTTGGCGAGGATTCGATCATGAAACTCGGTGACAAGCCAAAGGTCAATGTGAACGCTATCCCGACAGGGTCTCTCGGGCTAGACTGGGCACTAGGTATCGGTGGCATGCCCCGTGGTCGCATCGTAGAAATATTCGGCCCAGAATCATCAGGCAAGACTACCCTCGCCCTCCACGTGGTCGCAGAGGCACAGAAAAAAGGCGGCGTTTGTGCATATATCGACGCTGAACATGCTATGGATCCAGAATACGCAAAGAGGCTCGGTGTAAAGATCGACGATCTCCTCATATCACAACCAGATACAGGTGAACAGGCGCTCGAGATCGTGGACAGTCTCATCCGCACCGGGAAAATGGACGTCGTCGTCATCGACTCCGTAGCAGCTCTCACCCCAAAAGCCGAGATCGAAGGAGATATGGGTGCACACCATGTCGGTACTCAAGCACGACTGATGTCTCAAGCTTTACGCAAACTGACAGCCATCGTAGCAAAATCCAAAACAATAGTTATATTCATAAACCAGATCCGTATGCAGATCGGTGTGATGTTCGGAAACCCGGAGACTACTCCAGGTGGTAAGGCTCTCAAATTCTACGCATCAGTTCGTCTAGATATCCGCCGCATCGCTCAGATCAAGAAAGGCGAAGAGATTATGGGTGGCCGCGTCCGAGTAAAAGTTGTGAAAAACAAAGTCGCCGCACCATTCAAACAAACAGAATTCGATCTGATGTACAATGAAGGCATCAGCCAGGAAGGTGAGATCATCGCTCTAGGAGAGAAATATGCCCTATTACAGAAGTCTGGCTCTTCATATTCATTCGGCGAGCTGAAGCTTGGTCGCGGATATGATGCAACTAGGCAATTCCTGAAAGAAAACGTAACTGTACGTGAAGAAATATTGAATAAGATCAGAGAAAAATTGAAGGAATAAAATATGTTGAATAACTTCCAGAAATTAAGCCGATTCGAACGTGACACGACCATTGCTTTTGCAGTGGTCGTGCTCATATTGGTTACAGGATCGATCTATACAGCATTCAAACTACGTTCCCTTTCGGCAGATATAGAAGACCTCTCTACACGAAATGAAACACTTCGGAATATGTTTTCCTCTACTACAGCTGAATTATCGAGCAATATATCGAAAACTAGCTCGTCACTGAGCGACGCCCTCAATCAGCAGAGACAGAGCTCTGCAGTTATCGCAGAACAACTTGGCAATTATCAACAACAAGTCAGTACAGTCTCTAGTACAGTTAGCACATTACAGAAATTAAGTAATACTGACACGCAATTATTACAAAAATATTCAAAAGTATTTTTCTTGAATGAATACTATGCTCCAGCAAAACTGGCGGCTGTCCCTGAAAATTACGAATACAGCTCAACAAAACAACTAAAACTACAATCGGATGTATGGACTCATCTACAACAACTCATAGATGGTGCAAAATCGAGCAACGTAACTCTGTATGTTTTCTCCGCATACAGATCATTCAATGAACAAAGTGCCCTTAAGAAAGAATACAAGACCACATATGGTGCAGGTACTGCCAATTCATTTTCGGCTGATCAGGGATATTCTGAACACCAGCTCGGAACGACCGTCGATCTCATCACACCAGGACTTGGTGGGGTTCTCGATGGCTTCGACAATACAACCGCTTATATATGGCTACAAAACAATGCATACCGCTACGGTTTCATCATGTCATATCCAAAGAGCAATTCTTTCTATGTCTTTGAGCCTTGGCATTGGCGTTTTGTCGGCATAAAATTGGCAACCGACCTACACAATCAAGGCAAGAATTTCTACGACCTCGATCAGAGGACGATAGATGCATATCTCGTCAATTTCTTTGATCAATAAAGTCAGATTTTGCAATTATCGATAAAACATGTAGAATTGCCGAGTCATCAAATCTGATCAATTGGCGATCAGATCGGCCCAGTATTTTAATACTAATCACCCAAAAACCATATGTCGTTACTCGAATACAATGAAATAACAGAAAAGAAATACATCGTTCTCGATGGAGCGCCATATGAAGTCATCACTTCACATGTCTTTCGCAAACAACAGAGAAAGCCAGTAAATGCAACGAAGCTCAAGAATCTGATGACTGGTAAGGTGACTGAATATTCATTCCATCAATCAGAAAAAGTTGAACAAGCTGAGATCGACGAGAGAGAGGTCAAATATCTATACAACAACCGTGGCGAGTGGTGGTTCACTGAAGCTAACGATTCTTCAAAGAGGTTCAAGGTTACAGAAGAACAAGTTGGTCCTCAAGGTAAATTCTTGAAACCAAACACTGAAGTCACTCAACTATTATTTGACGAGCAACCGATGGGCTTCAAAATGCCGATTACTGCGGAGCTACGTGTCACTGAGGCTCCACCAAATATCAAGGGCGACTCTGCCGCCGGAGGCAATAAAGTGGTCACGCTAGAAACAGGTGCGTCCATCAATGCTCCCCTATTCGTGAACGAGGGTGACGTTATCCGTATCAATACTGAAACTGGAGAATACAGAGAAAGAGTAAACAAATAACAAAAAAGGGAGACGATATGTCTCCCTTTTTTATCTCACGCTTTTCTGTATTACTTGGCTACGTATGGCAAAAGTCCCATGAATCTAGCACGCTTGACTGCAACTGCGAGCTGGCGCTGATACTTGGCAGAAATGCCTGTTCTCTTGCGACTCAAGATACGTCCATGTGGATTCAAGAACTTACGGAGGATCTCCGTGTCCTTATAATCAATGAACTTGATATTATGCTGACTAAAATAACATTGTTTTTTCATAATAATGATTTGGTATTAATTAATTATACTGTTTAGAATGGTATATCATCTGGACTGATCTCTTCTTGTGGATAATCTATCTTGTCTTTTTCAGAAGGTGCCTCACCTACTTCGCCTTCCTTCACAGAGCCCGATGCAGATGCTGACGCTTGAGAGTTGGAATTATTTGCGCCAGATGGACTGCCTCCCGCTGATGGACCACCTGTTGCACGGAATCCGAACTGAATATTGTCTGCGATGATCTCAGTGCGATATTTCTTTTCTCCGTTTGGTGCATCCCATGAACGTGTCTGTATACGACCTTCGATCAAAGCTTGCTGACCTTTCTTCAAATATTGAGCTGACAACTCCCCTAATTTCGCGAAAGCGACAATATTGTGGAACTCTGATGTATCCTTACGTTCACCATCTTTGTCTTTGTATGAACGATTGGTTGCTACAGAGAAACTGCAAACCTTTGTACCAGACGGCAGAGCCTTGATTTCAGGATCCCTCGTCAAGTTTCCTATGATATATACTTTGTTTAGGTACATAATGGATATGAGAATTACTAATTGTTAATATGCTCTATTTTACCTCCTTGACCATATCATCAATACTCTTGTCCATATCTTCTATAGATATTGGTGCAACGTCTTTCTTTTCATCTATTACTACCCCTGGTTCCATAACACGCTTTGGCATGATTGCGGCAGCTATCTGTGATGCCCTCTTGCCCAAATATGTGTTTTCCTTGGTTGTGGAGAGAAGTATCATGCGCAATACTGTAGGAACCAACTCAACTGACTTTTTGACTGATTCTACAACGCTTGAACTCAACTCGAACTTGATCCAACCAAAGTATGCCTTGTCATATTTCTCATATGAACCAGATACTGTCTTCACCCTCATCGTATAAGCGAGTTGCTCTAGATGTGGTAACTCGTCAGCTATAACTGACGCGCCAGCTTTAGTAATGATGCTCTTTACTTTCTCTGCTTCTAGAGAAACATTCTCCTCAGCAACAGAACCCGCGACCAAGTATCCTATCTCGTAGACCGATATGCGGTCATCAATATTTGTGTCTTGCATATTTTGTTTGCACTCAGTGACCCTTAAACTGGGATCCTCTATGTTTTCGACGTCGAGGAACTGACTGCGATTACTTATAATGTAATACGAGACTACCATAATATTGGCCTCTATGCAAGAGTATGACTCATTCTGGGTGCTTTTCATGCAGGTTGAAAAACACCTGTAAAAGAGGTGCCTAGACGATAGCATTCCATAGATAAAATCCTGATAAAATCTGTATAAAGAAATGATAAAAAAGTAATAAAGAAAAGTATAAAGAATTAGAAATATATTTATGCCAGGGACCACAACATCTTTATTACAACTCTGCGGATGAAGGAAACTAAATATTTTCTTACTAATATGCGCACCACCAGACAGTCCTCGAGTCACAAAAAGGGTTTCTGTGGTTTTGGAACATTGGTCCTAGACCGATGGTTTTAAAACGCCAATAACCTAGACATGTAACCCAAAGAAATCAACAGCATTCTTCAATAATCTAGCTGAAACAATTTCCTCCGATTCACCGCGAATCTTGGCAATCTGTTTGACAACTTCTATAACATAAACCGGCTCATTCCTCTTGCCTCGATAAGGTATAGGAGTCACATAAGGACAATCAGTCTCACTCATCACCCTGTCCAGTGGCACGGACTTGATCAGTTCATCATAATTCCTGGCGAATGTGATAACTCCAGTAAAGGATATACTACACCCGATCGCCAAGGCACTATTCATATCATCCATGGTGCCAGCAAAGAAATGGAAATTTGCAGCAACTTTGGCATGTTCTTTCAAGATCGTTATAGACTGCTTATAAGCATTCACAGGATCAGAAACACCACTATTCTTACCATTTCTCACATGCAGCATGAGAGGTTTCCCTACATTATTGGCAATTTCAATATGTTCGATGAATAGTTTCTCTTGATCTTCCATCTCCGCCGAACTCAATACACCTACCGGTGAATGCGTGTGGAAATAGTCCAGACCGCACTCTCCGATCGCTATAACTTTTGGATTAGCGGCCAATTTCTGAAATGCCGCTTTATCGAACGGCCCCGCATGACCGTGACCTTGATCACCCCTCACTGTCGTTACATGTGTTGGATGCATACCGATCACAGCCCACATATCATCATATTTTTCAGCTAACGTAACACACTTCTCTGACGACTCGAGATCAGTGCCGACCAGGACTATACCAACACCAGCATCTTGTGCTCGTTTGATCACTTTTTCCCTATCTGCATCATATTCAGGGAAATTTATATGACCATGAATATCGATGTATTTCATTTATTTATCAAAATCGTTTACTTCCTCAAGAACAGTGGACTCTCTGGCATCTTGTTTTCTCGTATATATGTAAGAATCTTCTCAGCGGTTTCTGGTAATAGTGGCAGCAAAAACGTCGCAACTTCACCGAGAGATACTACCAATTCAGTTATGAGCTTTTTGCCGCCTTCTTTGTCAGTCTTCACTAGTGAAAATGGTTTTTCCTTCTGAATCTTCTGATCGAGAACCGCTATCTTTTCCCAAACAACATTCATGGCTTTTTGGAGATTGAAGCCTTCGATTGCATCGAAATATTCCTTACTATCTAGTTTTTCATACGAAAGTGGCGCGGGCATATCAGTTTTTTCCAGATTGTCAGCCGCCATCTTCATGATCCTAGATGTTAGATTACCTATACCATTGGCCAGCCCTGCATTGTATGTTTCCTTGAATTTCTCCATAGTAAAAGGACTATCTTCGAAGGGGTGCAGCTCTTTTGTTACGAAGTACCTGAAAGCATCTGTTCCATATTCTCTGACAACATCTATAGGATCGACAGTATTACCCAGAGACTTGGACATTTTGACGCCACCCTCACCAGTTACGAAGCCATTGATGACGATAACTTTGGATGGTGTGAGCCCCACAGACATGAGCATCGATTGCCACATTGCTGACTGCTGACGCAAGTTGTCCTTGCCACAATATTGAACGACACCACCAGTTTCATTCCACCATTTCTTGAATGAAACCATATCATCCGGCCAGCCGATAGTTGATACATAGTTCACCAATGCATCGAACCACACATACATGACTTGAGTTGCATCATCTGGAACAGGTATCCCCCACGGCATCTTGCTAGCGAGTCTAGAAATGCTGAAATCTTCTATGCCTCTCTCAACGAAAGCACGGATCTCATTCAGACGTGTATTCGGTATAACGAATGAATTCTTACTCTCTGCATTCGTATCAGATGAAGATCCTCGCTCATATAGATCCATGAGGGGCTTTTGATATAGACTGAAACGGAAGAAATAGTTCTCTTCATTAATTATTTCGATTTCCTGCAATGGATGGAGCGGACACCTTCCATCGACTAGTTCTGACTCGGTTTTCTCAAGTTCACATCCTACGCAATATTTAATGGAATAATTCTTCTTATAAATGAGGCCGTTCTTGTTGGCTAACTTCCAGAACTCCTGTGCCGCCATAACATGATGTGGATCGGTCGTACGAACAAACTTTATATCTGTGCTTATGCCGAGTAATGGTAATATCTCACGAAATTTATCAGATATACCGTCCACATATTTCTGTGGATCCAAATGCGCTTGAGCAGCCTTCTGGTAAATCTTTATTCCATGTTCATCTGTACCTGTATTGAAAAAAACATCATAACCCAACAGTTTCTTATACCTAGCGATAACATCCGCACGTACGAATTCCAATGCGTGGCCAACATGAGCTTCTGCATTTACGTATGGTAAAGTCGTCGTTATATAAAATGGTTTTTTTGTCATCTGGGATATTCTATACTACCTTGCCCACCTTATCTAGTGCTGCCCTCTCTGCCCTTTCGGCGTTCTTGTATTTCTCTATATCATGGATATATTCCATAAGTGCAGCCGACAGAGGCACAGCGATGAGCGCACCCAATACTCCAGCGAGTTTCGCGCCAATAACTAAGGCAAGTATGACGACTATAGGAGAGATGCCCACGATCTTCTTGACCACCAATGGATAGAATACTTGGCTTTCCAATTGGTAAATTATGAGATACAAGCAGACAACCAATATTCCTATACCGACTCCACGATCAGTGAAACTAACGAGGATCGCTGGCACAGAGGAAATGATCGGCCCAAAGACCGGTATGATCTCGAGTAATGCAGCGAACAATGCCAATATGAGAGCATGTTTGACTCCTACGGATACGAGCATTATATACACGAGAACTCCGACGACTATTCCCAATATGATCTGCCCTTGTAGCCATAGAGCGATCTTACGCTGTGATCTCTTCCATAGATCTATGATGTAATCATGATGTCTAACCGGTGCAACGATACGCAAGAAATCATCTACTCCATCCTCTTTTACAGCTAAATAGAATGACAGAACAATGATCAAAATGAAACTGAATAGACCGCCGAATATTGTACCAGCTGTTTGGAAAGCATTATCACTAGTACCGACGATCAAGGACTGTAAATAACTAACAAAATCTACAAGCGATAAAGTGTGTGAGCCGAGACCGTATGAGGATTGTCCTAGAGATACACCTGTGCTACTGATCGGACTCCACAATTCCTGCAAAGATATCGTCTCAGGTAATGACGAGACGAAGTTCATAGCATCTCGGACAATGATAGGCATGAAGAATATCAATATACCGGCCAAGAGTGCTGACGCAATGATATATACCGTGATAACAGTGGCGACTCTATGAATCTTGCGCCTTTTCAATCGGCGGATGAGTGGCTCTATCGTCGATGCTATAACCACGGCCGCAACAACCACGAGGACGATATCAGAAAGATAATATATAGCCGCTAGCAATATTAGAATGAGGAAAAATCTAATGATCGTTCCCGTATTTATCACGATGTGACTGTGTTTGGGAGTATCCATAATATCTGATTATATCACACCCCTCATCTATATATGAAAATACGACTTGAAGACTTCTGGATCTTTGAATTTACCGATAATGGCCATATTGAGTCCCCTATTAACGAAAACTTCATTCGCCAATGCCTTTATATCTTCTGCGGTTACAGAATCCACCTTCTTCATGAATTCCTCCGGCGTATCTATCTTCCTCTTCAAGATTTCCTGAAAACCACAATACTCCGCACGTGACTCCGATGTCTCAAGTTCGAGTAATGTAGTGCCGGAAATATAATCCTTGACCTTCTTCAATTCACCGGCACTGACGAGATCGGTTTTCAATATTTTACATTGATTCAATATCTCCTTTATCGCCTCCTCGACTCTGGCATTATCTACACCCGCCGAGATAGTGAGGTCTCCATGATCTGTGAACGGATCGTGTGAAGCACGAATGTAATAACATATACCGAGCTCATCTCTCATCTTTGAAAATAATCTCGAACTCATACCCCCGCCGAGCAGGGTTGTAAGTACGGTCATAGCTGGTATTCTCGGATCATTGATAGAGAACGTTCTCGAAGCAATCACGAGATGTGTTTGATCAGTTTCTTTGAATAAAGTCTTAATGGCCGGTTCCTCCTGGGACTCGACAACTGGGAGCTTCGGCTTATTAATATCGGTGGCAACAGTCGCGAACATCTTCTCTATTTTGTTGATCGTGGCCTTTTCATCGAATGATCCGGAAACCAATACTGTCGTAGCAGAACTCACGTAATGATCCTTCCTATAGCTAACAAAATCAGCACGACCAAAAGATTTGATATTATCCTCAGTACCCAAGACACTCCAACCTGCAGGACTATCGCCAAACATAAGCTCCGACAAGACTTCATGAACTCTGCGTTGAGGAAGATCGTTATACATGCGTACTTCTTCGATGATCACACCTTTCTCTTTGTTTATCTCTGACTCATCGAAAAGCGGATTCATATACATATCTGAGACAATATCCAATATTTCATCCAAACGATGTGACGCCGCTTTGGCATAGTAGCCAGTGAATTCTTGAGTGGTAAAAGCGTTGTACTGAGCACCCACTGAATCTAATTCGCGAGATATATCGCTGGCTTTTGGTCTCCTCGGTGTACCCTTGAAAACCATATGCTCCAAGAAATGAGATATGCCATTCTGTTTCTTTGTCTCATATTTCGAGCCAGCTTCAACCATGACTAATACTGTGACCGAAGGATTCTCAGCCATTGGTACAGTAACGACTCTAAGTCCGCTTTTTAATATTGTTTTATTGAATTTCATATATTCTAACAAACTACTCATTCCCTATGCCGATTTTTTGCTTCAAATATTTGAGCAGATCAGCTTCGGTAACTCTCTCCTGTTTACCTGAATCACGATCTCGAACAGTTACACCTGTACCTTTCTCTATAGTCTCAAAGTCAACAGTGACGCAGAGTGGCGTACCGATCTCATCTTGACGACGATAACGTTTTCCTATATTGCCATTATCATCATAGTCAGTCATCGGTATCTCCTTCTGAATCGTCTTGAATATCTCCTCTGCTTTCTTTATGAGCTCCGGTTTATTCCTTAGCAACGGAAATACGGCCACCTTATAAGGTGCTACCCTCGGATGAAGCTTGAGATATGTTCTCTTGTCACCACCTAAGTCATCTTCAGTATATGCATCACAGAGTATAGCGAGTACTGTCCTATCTAGTCCGAATGATGGCTCTATACAATGTGGTATGAATCTCTCTTTGGTTTCTTCATCATAATAGGAAAGATCAACTTTACTGAAATCAGAATGCTGTTTGAGATCGAAATCTCCACGATAGGCCAATCCATATAATTCCTTTTTACCAAAAGGAAAATCAAACTCAAAATCGATAGTTCGTTTCGAATAGTGTGCACGGTCAGCCTGTGCCACTTCCAACTCGTGGACTTTGGAAGCGTCTAGCCCGACATCGGCCGTGAATGCGAGAACTTCTTTCCTGAAATATTCAAATGATGTCTCCCACAGTTTTGGATTGACGAAATACTCTATTTCCATCTGTTCAAACTCGCGAGATCGGAAAAGGAAATCCCTAGGCGCTATCTCATTACGGAAAGCCTTTCCTATCTGTGCCATACCAAACGGTAGTCTCGGATGTTGAGTGTCCAATACATTCTTGAAATTCACGAACATTCCCTGTGCAGTCTCTGGTCGTAGATATGATACCGACGAAGCGTCTTGGATAGCTCCAACATGAGTCTCGAACATCATATTGAACTTCCTCTCTTCACCCAAGTCTCCACCACAATCTGGACACTTCTTTTTGTTAGTAGCATCACCTTCTATCTGATCGGCACGAAATCTATGCTTGCATTTCTTGCACTCGACGAGTGGATCAGCGAAGCCTGATGCGTGACCACTAGCTTGCCAGACTCTCTGATTCATGAGGATGGCTGCATCAACTCGGAACATGTTTCTCTTCCCCACAACGAAGCGGCTGTACCAAGCATCTTTGATGTTAGATTTCAACGCTTCTCCGAAAGGACCATAGTCCCATGTACCGGCTAAACCGCCATATATCTCTGAACCTTGGAATATAAAACCACGTCGCTTACAAAGTGCGACTACCGCATCCATTTTGTCTTCTTGTTTATTCATATCGCTATTCTACACTTAAAAAGGTAACAGTGACAAGTATAAATACTACTTCACCACCACACCATCTCCATCATTATATATTGGGTCTGTACTGAATCTCGTTGAGAGCTCCTCTTGTGTACTAGTCAATTGTGTTCCTGTAAACGCATCTGCCGCAGTTAGAGATGTCTGATTGACCAGAGTTACTGGCTGACCGATCTGGTTCACCGCTGGAGTAACTGACAATTGGAATGATACTTCTCTCCTTCTCAATGAATTCAATGTATAAGTACCAACATTTCCAACTACCCAAGTGACGCGACCACTATTCGGGTCATAAGTAATATTTTCATTACTTGGATTGAAGACGTTTAACCATTTGACTGAAGGCGGTAAAGTGGTTGTAACTTGTGCATTTCCAACAGCGTTTGAAGTATTGTCTACATTCCATATTATTGTGAAAGTTGAAGGCTGTTCTACTTTCGGAGGTATTGGTCCAGTATTCACGAATGGTCCAACACTACGCACAACTCTACCAGACAGGCTCACGCTAGAAGAGACTCTGATATTACGTGCAACCACTGAATGCAAATTACTAGAAACACTAGTCTCCTGTGTACGATCTCCAGAAACACTCGTCGATAGAGTCACCAATGGATTGGTTACAGCCCGAACCGAGGAACCGAAATCTCTTGGAGTGAGACGGAAAGATACAGTACCTTTAGACCCCGCTCCTACACTAGCGAATTCTGGATTTGTTTGTTGATTCCAGACGATCTCATCTGAACTGGAGTTAAAATATCCTCTATCAGGCGACACCTTGGTCTTGTCATATGCAGAACCAGATAGTTTCAATGTAATGATTAGATTTGATACAGATACTGGCAGATTGTTGACCCAGCTCACCTCTACCTGATCTTCTTGTCCGAACTGTCCGACATAATCACTATTTGAACTGTTACCATTTATTGACATAACCAACGATATGAAAGGCTTTTGCACGGTCATATCCTGCTCCGCTGCAACATATTGAGTCCCTATGAGCGTAGCATCTGATACACTCGTTGCTCCTGCCGTGAAGCGAAAGACTTTCGTATCACTATTTTCTCCCGTCAGTTTGCCGTGAATCGTTACTACCCTCTCCGCACCAGCTGGTATATCACCGATTTTCCATATCGTATTGTTTGTCTGTGGTTTCAAATCAGCAGATATGAAGGTGAAGCCAAATGGATACTGAGATTTCAATAATATATTTTTCAATGTTTCTTGCGAGTTTGATTTTACTTTTACGGTCATATCGAATTCTTGACCAGATGACACTTCTTTATATGAATCAACCGTTAAGCTTATCGGTGATGAGTTGATGAGGACATCATAAGTCTTGCTCTTGGTAAAAAGTGAGTTTGATCCTTTGACTTTATACGTAACATTGACGGCGATCGTCTTCTGCATATTTTCTTCACCGAATATTATGGCTCTAACTATTTTCTCCGACGACTTGCCAGCCGCCAAGTCACCAACCAATTCATGATAGGTCTTCATCTCCTTCGTCGAATCATTGGGGTCTGTTGTGCCTGCTGGGAAATCAACCGCCAAGTCAGCCGTCTGTAAGTCAACATTATTTCGATTCGTCACAATGACGCCGAAAGATACTGGCGTACCGCCAGGTATAGAAACTGGACCATTGATACTGATATCTATATTGTCTGCCGAAATGAGATTGGCACCATTTAGAAACAAATATGCTCCGAGACCTATAGCGATGACACAGAATATTACTGAACCGATCAATATCTTCTTCAAATATGACATAGAGTGATCTTCGAAATTTTGGTTAAGTGTCGTCTCCACAGGCTTCTCTACCGGCTCTTCCCATGAAGTCTTCATCTCTGACGGCTTGTCATTGAAGCGCAGCTTGCGCCTAGTTCGCACGTCAGGAGCACCTCTCGAATACAGAGATTTCTTCAATTCTTCAATGTAGCTTTTATCTTCTGACTCCACGTGTATATTTTACAACTAATCTGGATAAATCACCAATTGTTCGACCTATTACAGATGCGACTCCTGCAACGCTTTATTGATATGTTGATTGATTATTTTCCTTTTCAAGCTTACCCGATCCAACAAATCATGAGTGATCCCGCCAAACCTGATCTCTTCACCAATATCTTGATCCTTACCAATATATCCCAATAAATGTAGGACCCTATATACAACGATCGATTCCAATGAAGCTAGACGATCAATATCTTTTCTATCAATTATTAATATATTTAATAAAGACGATTCCAGAGAATCGAATAACTCTGGGTGTGGATCCTCGCCTTGGAGAAATCTCTTGAGTAATAGTGCAACCCTAGCTACTAGATCACGATCACCACCTCCCTCACTACCCACTTTCTCCATTCCCTGCGCACTCGTCAATCTCCAATATTCTTTTCCCCTAACGAATGAATACACCCCCCAAGAATAGTCCTGTATGAAATACCTCAGTTTTGATTTCTCCAATCGTATTCCTTGCGCAGTCGCAAAGATCAAACCAAAATCGCGAGTAAATATTGATAATATTTTTCCCGCATCGCCGTATGGACGTGAACCGACAACAAAACCAGCTGTAGTATGTATTGCATGCATGATGATTCTGACTTGCGACCAGACGGCTAAACCGATAGCCAACTCGAACTGGCACTTTATCTAATATCCAACTTCACATTCAATTCACCGACAGCCTGACTCTCCCCAGTCACACTCGAGAACGATATACCTTTGACTGAAGTAGCTGCAGAAATCGCCTTCTCATTCTTTTCAATAAATGTCTTGCCGGCTACATCCGTATCAACTATGAGAGATACCTTATCATTCACGGTAAAGCCCCTATCCTTGCGAAGATCCTGAATAACGCGTATGAGTTCACGAACTGTTCCCTCTTCTTTCAGTGCTGGAGTTATAGCGATATCTAACTCGACTTCTTGAGTGAGACCCGCCAAAAACATAACTTCCTTTACATTGACTTCATCCATGATGAGTTCACAGAACTCTGGACTGAGTCCCGCCGACTTCTCTGTATTATTGACCGTCAATTTTGCCAAAGGTTGTCTAACGTTGATCTTGGCTTTCATACGGGCTTCGAGACCTTTCGAAGCAATGTCTCTAACTATTTGCATGTTCTCGATCAATTTCGCATCGGATTTTCCAACTTCTGGCCAAGACGTGAGATGTACGCTATTAGTAGAGCCGAACAATTCCTGATGTAGATACTCAGCATAGAGTGGAGTAAACGGCGCCATCAATCTCGCTAGAGTTGAGAGCACGTATCTAGTAGTAGATAGAGCCTGTATCTTATCTACACCATCATTCTTGAACCGATCTCTAGATCTACGCAGATACCATTGAGAGAGTTCAGCTATAAAATCACGGATCGCCCTGGTCGGTTCAAAGAATTTGTAATTGTCTAGATTTTTCGTTGTTGTTTCTATCAACTGACTTAGTTTGGCGATGATCCATCGATCCAAGATATTGGAAGACAACGATCTGTCCACTGCCCTCTTTTCTAATGTAGCATCACCCAACTCCTCGACACTTCTATTCTCATATAGTTTATAGAATGCTGTAACATTGGATATGAGATTGAATACTTTCTTCACAACCTCATCAACAGTTTTCTCATCAAAATTCTTTGAATCTCCTGGCTGATTGACGGAATACATCCAAAAACGTAGTGCGTCTGCTCCATATTTATCCATCATATCCCAAGGACTAACGACGTTGCCGATGGACTTACTCATCTTCTTGCCTTTGGCATCCAGGATATGTCCCAAACAGATTACATTCTTGTACGCCTTACCTTTACCCATGATCGCTCCGATAGCATGCAATGTATAGAACCATCCACGTGTCTGATCGATCGCCTCCGAGATGAAATCCGCCGGATAAGCAATGTCCCGACCGATCTCTTCATTCCCGCCCAACTCATGCTCCTGCGAAAACGGCATCGATCCGGAATCGAACCAGACGTCCAAAACTTCCCTAGCACGACTCATCGTCCCGCCACACTGGCAATCCAACTTTACATCATCTATGAATGGTTTATGTAGATCAAGCTCATAATCCGCATTGTGAGGCAAGATAGAAAAATCCACTGGTCGCACTTCTGCGTTTGCGATGAAATCTTCCTGCTTTCGGTAGATTCTAGCACTATCGATATCATGACCTGCTGCAGCTGCAAACAATGTATAGGCCGGAGTCTCATGAGTGACGATCAATATCGTTTTGCCCTCATATTTACTTTCCATATCATATAGGAATTCACCCATACGTCTCTTTATATCCATATAGTCTTCCCCTCCTTCTGGTTTCCATAACCATCGGTCATTCTCGCCGCATGCACGAGCCAATTCATCCACACCCTTCCCATCGAAAATTCCCGCACCATATTCTCTGATCCGATCATCTACAATAACTCTCGACGAATCGAGGCCGACTACATCACGTACTATCTCAGCAGTTTCTCTAGTTCGTAGGAGTGGAGATGTAAAGATAAGATCGATTTTTGATGATACCAACTTCGCAGCAGAATCACTCACGTCTTTCTCGCCTTTCTCGGTCAAGTTGATGATGGAAGTAGCCGCAGTATCTAGAATATTCCTAACATTGTTCTCTGCTTCGCCATGTCTCATGACCAAGTATTTGTTCTTCGATCTCTTGGCCAATTCAGAAACAACACCAACCACTCTAGTAGATTTACACTTCTCACATGTCCATACAGGCAACGGCGTCCCCCAATAACGCTCTCTCGATATTGCCCAATCCTTGATCTCACGTAGCCACTCACCAAAACGACCCTCCTTGATATGTTCGGGTTCCCAATGTATCCCCTCATTTTCCTTAACTAATGTGTCGCGCAAACTAGACATCCGCAAATACCATGAATCGCGAGCGAAATATATGAGAGGTGTATGACAACGCCAACAGAATGGATATGTGTGTTCATACTTTTCCTTGGCAAACAAAAGTTTTCGTCCAGCCAAATCCTTTATGATAGTGACATCCGTGCCAGGATCTTTGACGAAAAGACCAGCCAATGATCCGGCCTCTTTCTTGAAAGTACCATCATCATTCACCAAGTGGAATTTCGGAAGCCCTACCTTCGTCCCCAATTCAAAATCATCCTGACCATACATAACTGCTATATGAACGATTCCAGTTCCGTCAGACGTTGTAACGAACGGAGCGGCGTAGACTCTATATGCATTCGCTAGCTTCTCCTTTTCGGTACCTTGCACATTGTCCTTGAGAAAGGGATACAAAGGGTTATAGGCGAGACCTACCAATGTTCCACCTTTCACAGTTTCCAACACGCTCGCATTTTCAAAATGTGACTTCAATGCTTCGAACCTCTCTTTCGCCAAAATCACCACTTCCCCGCTTGCGACTTTTACTTTTACATATTCGATATCGGCATTAATCGCTAAACCAACATTCCCTGGCAACGTCCACGGAGTAGTCGTCCATGCCAACAAGTATGTATTAGCTTCACCAACGACTTCAAATTTTACATAAACTGATAGATCTTTGACCGTCTCATATCCTTGCGCCAATTCGTGTGAAGAAAGACCCGTCCCACAACGTGGGCACCACGGAACTACTTTGTAGTCTTTATAAAGTAGTTTCTTGTTTTCAGCAGTTTTGATTATACTCCAAACCGACTCTATATATTGCGACTTGTAAGTTATATATGGATTCTCTAGGTCCACCCAATAACCCATACGATCAGTGAAGTCCTCCCATTCATGTACGTACTTCCAGACACTCGCTTTGCACTTCTCATTGAATAGGCCTATGCCGTATGACTCTATTTCTTTTTTGGACTTCAGCCCGAGTTCCTTTTCTACTTGTAACTCAACTGGCAGACCATGTGTATCCCATCCACCTTTTCGACGTACATGATAACCCTGCATCGTCTTGTATCTAGGAATTGCATCCTTGAAAGCACGCGCCTCTAGATGATGGATACCTGGTCTACCGTTAGCTGTCGGAGGTCCTTCATAAAATACGAACTCGCCCTTTGGAGACTCCTTGCCCAATGACTTTTCGAAAACGCTATTCTCTTTCCAATACTTCAAAATCGCCTCTTCACGCAATGCATGGGGACTTTTCACTGAATTTGTTGAATACTGGCTATTCTCTCGATCAGTTTTGTTGTTTGGAAGAGGCATGATATTGAATCACCGAATAATGGTATTTATGGCATTCATTCTAGCATTTTTTTGATTAATTGGAATAAAAATGCTCAGAACAGCTAAAAGCGATTCTGAGCGAGTGAAGTCGAGAGACCAGTACAACATGTGTCGTTAAGCCGGCACTCGTAACCGTGACAAGATGCACAACACTTCATCAACGAGGAGTCTGTGTCCGGACTTGACCATCGGGATTTCGTAACGCAGACCATTTAATCCCTGGTCATGCCAGATGCGTATCTCCATGAACTCTGCAGCTGATTCAGCCTTCTTGAGATCACAGAGGACGCTAGGATCGTATAACTCGAAGCTGGCGATCCAAGCTGCTTGCATATGCTTAACATCAGCTGGATCGATCTTGAGACCAACCCAACACCCGGTCTGTGGTAAAGTCTTCTTCACCGGGCAACAACAACGAAATCCTGGCCGTGTTTGCTCAATGTGCGCAATTTCGATCGGAAACTCGGCCAACTCTGTATACAACAGAGGTACGGCCCTAGGTATCAATCTATTCATATGTAATTCTCCTTCTGCCGAAACTCTACCATTAAACAAATATAAATCAACTACATCTTCCTAGGAACTTTGATCCCCAGTATCCACAAACCGCGAGTCATGGTTTTCAAGAATGCTTTGGTAAGTTCAACCCTGTAATCAGACATGGGATCTTTTTTATCGAGAATAGTCTCCGCAGCATAGAAACTATTGAAACTTCCTGCCAATTGAACCAAATAATTGGAAACGATCTGAGGAGCGTATTCAATATTGGCGCGCTCAGCAATATCTGGAAAACGAACCAACAATTTTTCTAGTACACCAACATGATCTGGTTTTTGTATTGCTAATGACGCAGATTTCGATCCTCCTGCCTTCTCAATGATCGAATTGGCTCGTACAGCTGAATATTGTAGATACGGACCAGAGTCCCCTTCAAATGATATAGACGCTGCAGAATCAAATATTACATTACCACCGATCGCCTGACGCAATATCGTATATTTGATCGCTCCAACTGCTATATCTGTAGCGATCTCGTCACTTTCATCGGCAGTGAAATTTCGTTCAGCGATCCTCTCTATCACCATTTTTTTCATCTCACCGATCAATGAATCCGCAGTTATAACATTACCTGTTCTAGATGACATTTTGCCTTGAGAAAAACGCAGCATTCCATGACCGATATGGAATGTCTTTCCACCATTTTTTTCATCAATCAGAGACAAGACCTTTCTGATGACTTTGAAATATTCATTTTGCTCATTGGCTGTCACGACGATCGATCTTTCTACATTTGGATATTTGCGAAATTTTGTAACATTCAAGCCAACATCTTTGGTCTCATAAGTTGGCAAACCGCGAGAATTGATAAATACTCTAGTATGTAAACCATACTCTTCCCCTTTGAATACAACCGCACCGTCGCTTTCCTCGAAAACTTCGGTGGCTCCCCGTCCTTTCATATGTGCCCGAACTACTTCTAGCCCAATAGCCGCTACTTCACTCTCAAATATCTGTGTATCAAACTTTGTACCCAGAATTCCATATAGCAATTGGAAGTGATCCAAACTCCATCCCCTACCCTTGTCATACAGATCATTCACTGACTGATCAGACTTGTCATATATGACTTGATTGAGCTCATCAATCTCGTTTTTCACCGTCGGATCAGCATCATAGGCTTTTGTCCCTTCAACATACATCTTCCCCAAGAATTGCGTCCTCTCCTCGATAGGTGCAGCTTCGGATGGAATCTCTTCCAGGTGTTGTTGCATCGCCCAGATCGATTTTGCAATATGTAGACCGATATCAGACGGATAACAGATCCTAATTATTTTCTTGCCAGAAAACTCTATAAGTCTAGAAACTGATTCCCCTATCGTATTGGACATGATGTGCCCGATATGGAAAGCTTTGAAGGTATTTGGATCGGTATATTCTATGAGTACCTCACCCGCATTTTCCTTATGATCCGCACCTACACCACCGATCACGTGATCAGTCTTTGCAATATTCAAAATCTCATCGAAGAAAATCTGATCCTTCAATTTGAAATTGATAAATCCGACTCCAGCAACCTGCACATCCACGATGAAATCAGGTCTGACATTTTTCATATCTGCTACGATTTTTTCTGCCAGAACTTTCGGTGACGTACCCAATTGTTTCGAGTAGACAAGCGCCACATTGGTCGTAAGATCACCGTGATCCATGTTTTCTGGATAATCCAACTTGATCTGCGGCTGAGCTACACCTAGGGACCTCAGTGATTTTTCGACTAGATTTATCAGTTCTTGCTTCATGCTTCAATATTAACAGAGATACTCGAACTTCATCATATTGACAATGTGCAGAAAAAGAGTATAATAGTAAATGGCTAGGAGGTTTTGAGGTCCAATCTCCTGTACTCGCTCTTCCTCGAGAGTCCAAACTATAATCCCGGAATGAGTCCGTACTTAATTAGGGGTACTTTGGTTCCTCACCGACACAATGAATACTTAGGCCACCTGCCGAGTTGAACGGCGAATTCTTCATTGACGGCCCCACACCTCAGATGCACCCTCTTCTGGTTCGAAATATCAGGAAACTCCGTAAAAAGAGTCCTGATACATTATTCACTAAAGAGGGCGCTACCACGAGTGATCCACTAGGACTTCGTGTTTTTTTATATTTACTTACAAACACTAGGAAAAACCGGCTTCTTCAAGACAGCATCGATCTTTCCTGCAATTGTTTACTGAACGAGGCATAGCAATATAATTCTTGACTTGTCAATAGTGAATATGCTAACCTCTCAACAGACAAATTGATGATACTTTTTAGCAGAACTATGAAAACTCAAAATGACGGCTCCGACCTGTTACTATACAGTCGGGCAATCCACGAACATCCCCTACTGACAGAGCAAGAGGTAGTCGAGCTCTGCAAACAGAGGACTGCCGGAAGCCTGGAGGCATACGACAAACTAATCCTGCATAACTTGAGATTAGTGATATTCATAGCGAAAGACTTCTCAAATAGAGGACTGGAGTTGTCCGACGCGATCCAAGAAGGAATGATGGGGCTCATGATCGCTATTCAGCGATTCGACCCATCTATAGGTCTATCGCTCAGCGGTTATGCGGGCTTGTGCATAAGAAACAAGATGCATCGGGCACTTTTCAATCAAAGCCAGGGTATTCGCATTCCTGTTCACTTTCGTGAGACTTTTCACAAAATCAAACGAATCCAGGACCAACTACTCACTGTATTAGATAGGGAGCCAACATTCGAAGAGATCGGCCACGAACTTAACAAGAGTGCCGCTTACGTTTCGAATGTTCTTGACTCTATGTTGAGGACACGTTCCACATCGATCGACGCCGAAATAGAACTCGATGGTGACACTTCTCTAGACGGCAGACACCAATCAATCGCTGACCAACAAGTCCTCGACCCGTCAATGGCACTAGATGCAAAAGAGACCTTGCATATACTGAAATCACGCCTTGAACAATTGCCTGCTGATATCACAAACCTCGACAACCTCAAAGAGAAACACCGAGAAGTGTTCCGGATGCGATACAATTTTGATCACCAGTATACACCTCTTGTCAGTCTCGTAGATATAGCGAAAGAGTTTGACATGAGCAAACAAAGAATCCAACAGAGTCTCTGTTTCACCTGGCGCAAATTGAACAAGACCGGTGTACGAGGTTCTGACCGTTGGGTCGTCACCACGCTCGACCGGATCGATGAGCTAGAGTCGATCGTCGCTGCTATTGAAAACAATTGAGCCACGAAAATCGACCTACAACAATACACAACCAGACCAATTAAGCGGTCTGGTTTTTTATTTAATGATGCAAACTATTTGCAGACCTGAGGAGAAACCGGCTTTTTCAAAACAGCATCGATCTTTCGAGCAATCTTTACAAAATCTTTCTCTTTCCTACCACGAGTAGTCTCTGCGGCGGTGCCAAGTCGTATGCCTGACGGGTCAGCTGGTGGACGTGTGTCGAAAGGAATGGCGTTCTTGTTGACGATGATACCTGCTTGTTCGAGTCTAGTACTAGCCTCTTTACCAGTAACTCCGCCAGCACCATTTTCATTCACATGACCGTCATGCCAAGTATCTACCAAAACTAGATGACTATCCGTGCCACCAGAGATGACCCTCCAACCAAACTTTCTCAGGTGTTCCGCCAAAACTGCAGCATTCTTCACAACTTGTGCAGCGTATTTCTTGAATTTTGGACTAGCTGCTTCTTTGAGTGCCACTGCAACAGCAGCAATCTGATTTATATGTGGTCCACCCTGTAGTCCAGGAAAAACTGCCTTGTCTATCTTCTTGTCCAATTCCCTATCATCGCGTCTCACGAATATGAGAGCTGCGCGTGGGCCACGGAGAGTTTTGTGTGTAGTCGTCGTAACAATATCAGCATATGGAAAAGGTGCAGGATATGCACCACCAGCTACCAATCCAGCGATATGAGACATATCAACCATGAGTAAAGCCTGAGCCGCGTCCGCAACTTCCCTCATCTTGACCCAATCAATAATACGAGGATAGGCCGTATAGCCAGCAACTATGATCGCCGGCTTTTCTGCCACAGCCTTTTCTCGAAGCTGATCGTAATTCAATACTTCAGTTGTCTTATCTACACCATATGGCACCTGAGTCCAAAACTTTCCTGTAGCAGAAACTTTGTGCCCATGCGTAAGGTGTCCTCCTTGATCGAGTGACATCCCCATGATCTTACCGCCTTGTGGGACTAACGCGGTATAGACTGCCAGATTCGCTGGTGAACCCGAGAGAGCTTGCACGTTTACATGCCACTTATCATGATCGAGCCCGAATAATTCTAACGCCCTTTCCATACACAGACTCTCTATCTTATCTACTATCTCATTACCCCCATAATATCTCTTTCCCGGATAACCCTCCGCATATTTATTGGTAAGTTCTGAGCCAAGTGCCTCTAACACATCATTCGAAACATAATTCTCCGAAGCTATCAGGTTGACGACTTTTTTCTGTCTATTCTTTTCTGACAATATTAATTTTTTTATTTGTTTATCTTTCATATGTATATCGTAACATAACATACCGCCTACAAAAAATGGTCCGCTACACCCAGTGTGTAACGGACCACCAACCACCCATACAAAGGGAAGAAATCAACGACACACGACGCGACTTTAGTGACAAAATAGAATTTGTCCAATCCTTAGCCACTCATACGGTGATATGTCGTTTTTGTTTGACCATTGAAGGTCTGCGAGCCAAATGGCCCAGTACGGGACGCGAACTCATAGTTCGAATCTCTGATGAAAAGATTACTCCTCGTCCGCAATTAATGCAAGCTAGTTATACACACGTTATCCACAGGCTATTCCGTGACTCGTCTACTTGAGCAGTTTGCGCATCTCCTCCAAGAAATCACTTTTCACTTCCTCGAAAGGCCTATTGGCGTCTATCGTAACATGCGGCACTTTCTTCAGAAATTTCAAATACCCCTTCCTCACCTTTTCGTGGAATATGATCTTTCTATTATCGAAATGATCATACTTGGTAGTATTTCTGTTCGACTCATTGCGAGATCTCGCACGACGCAGACCAACCAGAGGATCCACATCCACAAACACATAGAGATCTGGGACATGTACCAACTTGTCACGAAGTAACCAGAAGATTTCCTCGAGATCGCCATTTGTTTGAGCTGCGACTTGATATGCAAAAGAAGAACCATCAAATCTATCGGCCACCACCGACATTCCCGATTTCAATGACGGCTCGATCACATTCACCACATTGTCGAAGCGGGCGGCAAACATAAGACACAGTGTCGTCTCAGCCGGCGCAGTCTTCGCTAGAGGATTCTTGAGTGCAGCATTCCTGATGATCTCCGCATAAGGCGATCCTCCAGGTTCACGAGTTATGAGAGCAACACCCGGCATCTCCTTCGCGAGAGCGGCCATGAGTGAAGATTTACCGGAACCTTCTCCACCTTCAACAGCGATGAACATCGGTCTCTTTTTATTTCTCAATTTTTTCATGATTTTACTTTCTACATCACTTATACCAGAGAGAGATGACAGCGTCTACCTCTTCCTTGTGAATAACTCAGTCGCTCCTTCGACTAGGAAGACTCTACTTATCCCCGCTTTGATCATTCGATCCCAGCAAGGCTTGCAACACCACCAATGACCATACAGGTATAGATCGGCTCCCCTGACTTTACCGCCACCATGTCTCGATATAGCATCCTTGACCGCCCTTGATTCTGCATGTTGTCGACAAGAAGCACAACCTGGACAAAGCCAATACTTCTGTCCTGATGGTATTTTCAACAATCTTCTCACACAAAACCTTTCCTTATGAAAAGTTAGCAGTTTACTGTTCTTGATTGCTGACTGATTGGCACCTTTTCCTAGAATAACACCATCCCTGACGACGACAGCACCCGTCGGGTGTTGTGTATCCGTTGACTTTTCCTCGCATAGCTTCATCGCCTCCTTCATATACAGATTGTTCGATGATACATATTCAACACTCCTGCCTTCTGGCATATATGGATAATTCATTTTGATAAATCCGCATTAAGAACCATTAACTAATAATTGTAAACTGTTTACTATTTCTTTAATTATATATAATAGAATGATTATGACCAAGTTTGACCAAATATACCAAGACATTGTGAAAAACATTATGAAGAAAGGCATGGTCGAGTTCAGTGAGAGAACTGGACACGAAACGAAAGTTCTAGTCGGTGTACATTTCCAAGTCGACATAGAGAAAGACGGCTTCCCCATCCTCACACTCCGCAAGTCGCCGATAAAGATGTTCGTCGCGGAACAAGTATGGTTTTTGTCTGGATCTAGAAAGCCAGAGGACTTCCTCCGAAATTATACGCACATATGGGATGACTTCACCAATCCAGGCGATGTCGTCACTGTCGCATACGGATATAGATGGCGTAAACATTTTGGCAGAGACCAGATAGGACTATTAGTCGATCTATTAAAAAAAGAACCAAGCTCTAGACAAGCTGTCGTAGTAACATGGGATCCTGCACAGGATGGATTATCTATCGTAAAAAAGAAAAATGTTCCTTGTCCATATACATTCACCGTTAATATCGTTGCTGGCAGATTGCACCTGCACAATATAGTCAGATCCAACGATGTAATGCTCGGATTCTCAGCGGATGTCCCAGGATTCGCACTACTCCAATGTATTCTCGCTCAAAAGCTAGGGGTGAGACCTGGTATATACTCTCACTCGATTTCCAATGCTCATATATATGATACACATTATGACGGTGCGAAAGAGTTGATCAAGAGGAAAAACAAACACAAGAAGATAACCCTGACTTTACCTAAGGACGCCTTTGACAGAGCAGAAAAGAAAGATCCGACACTCGTCGACCAGATAGTGGAAAACCTCGGAAAACAATATAAACCGATGGAACCGATAAAGGGCTTGAAATTAATATTATAACCAACACACCCAATGTCTATCATCACAAAAACTGAAATAGTAGAACTGATAAAGAATGGTGTACTTTCCATACGACCAGCTCTGGATAAGTTCCAATTACAAGAACACTCTATAGACCTACGTCTCGGCTATACTTTCATGATACCAAAGATGTGGCACATGACTCCGAAAGGCCGTGAATCATTGGACATCACCCATTTCGATAAGCGTAACCATGAATACTTCGAAGTTGTCGAACTCGAACAAGGACAGTATTTCGAATTATTACCGCAGGAATACATCCTCGTCTCAACCTTAGAGACGATAAAGATGCCTAACAACTTGATGGGCGTTCTCTACCCGAGAGCTTCGACCAATCGAAAAGGGCTTTCATTGGACCTTTCAGGAATAATAGATGCTGGCTATGACGGACAGTTAGTATTGCCTATCAGGAACAATACCCGCTCTCAAGCTATCAGACTATTCCCTGGCGAACGCCTATGCCAAGTTGTTTTCCAGGAGTTGAAAAGTTCTGTTACACCGAAACCAGGCAAATATCATCAGCGAGACATCATCGAGGGTGTTGTCACTGAAAATAGAGAGGAGGCTGATCTCATATCCAGTGGCGATATTAAAGTGTTAAAGGAAAAGTTTAAGGTGTAAAATTACTGAACGTATATTAATAATCGGCTTCGTGGGAAGTTTCCCCTCACGACTCTGCGGAAGGAAGGAAATGACACATTTTCTGATAAATAACCTCCCCATCATCGCAGTCCTCGAGTCGTTCGAGAAAACTTCCCACGAAACCGAAATAATCACAACAAATAATCACCACCATGAAATGCTTCATAATCTCATGTCTCACAGCTGACGGCTATATAGGGAAACATTCCACTCACGCAGCGATGTGGACGAGTAAAGAGGACAAGAAACGCTTCATCGAACTAACGAAGAAGGCCGGTGTGATCGTCATGGGTCAAAACACTTGGACAACCCTCGGTGGCAAACCATTGAAAGACAGACTCAATATCGTGTACTCACCTACCCCGCTCGAACCTGTCGCAGGTATGGAAGTCACGACCAAGGATCCTGTGGAATTACTGCGTGACCTAGAAGCTCGAGGCTTCAAGGAAGTTGCCATATGTGGAGGTTCTCAGATATACACAATGTTTATGAAAGCTGGCCTCGTCGATACTCTCTACCTCACTATTGAACCGATAGTATTCGGCGATGGTATGAGACTGTTCAAAGAGGATCTAAATAGTAAATTGACACTGACTGAATGCACGAAGACAGACGGCGGGACATTGCTTCTAACATATTCTGTGATCAGGTAAAAGGCACCGGATTATGGCAGTGACAGGTAAAGCATTTGAAACTGCAGCGGTTTTTGTATTAAAAAAATCGCACCCAATATGAGTGCGACAACACGAACATAAAAGAACAATTCAAAATGTAGAGAGTTTCCCTCTATTGGACTCTATCGAACGTGACAGACTACTAACACATTCGACAAGCTCGTCCAACTTTCTGAAATTGAAATGCCGTACCAAGTCCGGCCTGTCCAGATGAGCAAACTTGATCGACTCTAGAAACGAGATCGTCCGATTGGCTTGTGCATGGTCACCTAGAGTGAGTCCAACCAGGAGAGGCTTGCGAGCTTTCGCACGTGCCTCGACTTCTTGCACACACCGAGGGGTTGAGCACACTGACAACCAGATCATGAGATCACAAGTCTTCACAGGATCACTGATCCGAGGAACTTCGACAGGTAGATCATCCGTGATCTTCAAGACCGGCTCCACCGCATATACGTGGAATCCGGGCAGCTGTCTCAGTTTTTCCAAGAAATACAATACGTCCGTGAACAAAAAACCATCCGGAATACCCGGGGCCAACGCCAAGGGAAAAGTTACATATGTTTTCATAATCAGCTCTGAAACAAAGCCTACCATTTACAATCCATTTCGCAAGTCACTGCCCTGCTGCATAGGTCAGACCTATACAAACATGTAGAGGTCAGACCTCTACATGTTTACTTTACATCAACTCCCATCGATCGTGCTGTTCCAGCGATGATCTTTGCGGCCTGATCTATTGTATTTGCATTGAGATCTCCCATCTTCTTTTCGGCGATCTCTCTAGCCTGAGCTTTAGTGATAGTTCCGATCTTCTTTGTATTTGGCTTACCTGAACCCTTTTCTTGCTTCAAGGCTTTCAGAATCAAACTAGATGCTGGAGGAGATTTGAGTTTGAAATCGTAAGTACGGTCTTCGTAAACTGTGATAACAACAGGGATCATATCACCCATCATACCTTTCGTAGCATCATTGAACTTCTTTGTGAAGTCACCTATATTGACGCCAGCCTGACCTAGTGTAGGGCCCAATGGAGGGGCAGGAGTAGCTTTCCCTGCTGGAGCGATAACCTTGACTTTCTTTATGATTTTCTTTGCCATAGTAGTGATTTTGAGTCTAAACTAATAAATGATATTTGTAAACCTCGCTTATACTTTCTTTACTTGTAAGAAATCCAACTCAACAGGTGTCTCACGACCGAACATAGACACCAATACTTTGATCTTGCCTCTCTGTGTATCAACTTCAGCGACCTTACCTTCGAAGTCCTTGAACGGTCCATCGGCAACTTTGACGAGGTCCCCGATCGAAAGGTCGATAGCATGCTGTGTATCACCCTTCTGCATGCGAGCAAATAGTGTTTCTACTTCTTTCGCATCCAATGGTACTGGCGAAACACCTGCACCCACGAAACCTGTAACTCTAGGTGTGTTGCGAACAACATACCATGAGTCATCAGTGACGATCATATCTACGAGAACATAACCTGGGTATATCTTTTCTTCCTCTTCTACTCTCTTGCCTGATTTGACCTTGATCTTCTTCTCTGTAGGGACGATAACATTGAATATCTTGCCTTCCATAGCGAGAGACTCAATACGCTGTTTCAAATTTCGAGCAACCGCATTTTCATAGCCCGCGTATGTATGTATCGCGTACCAATTACGTTCACCAGTTATTTGTTGTTTGGTCATAATATTTTGAATAAATTAAAATAGAATTGAAATTTAGAATAGAAGAGTCAAAAGTTTAGCAAATACGAAGTCCGAAAAACCTAGAATAGCTGCCGTAGCTATAGACACCAATATAACCAACACTGTAAAACGTATCGTCTGATTGCGAGTAGGCCAATTGACATGGACCATTTCTGCGCGTGTATCTTTGATGTAATTTGTAAGTCTGGACATATATTTTCTTTTTTATTAAAAAACCCCGCCTGGGGATAACATGTGTATAATATACCCAATATTCACCAAAGTCAAGGCCGTGAATAACACGGCCTTGTAGCACATTTGGCGACCAATTAGAGCCCTACTACTTTATCTCGTAAGTTATACTCACACTACTCGTGATTTTCTGCTCACCAACAGATATCTCTGGAGCGACTGCAGCACCGGTAGCCATCATCTTGTTAGAAGTATCCATGGCGTACATGAGAGGTCTCGGGCTACTACCATTCTCAGAAAAACTGATCACACGAACGATACTAACTCCCAATTGGCTCGCTAGTTCTCTGGCTTTTGCCTCAGCGTTTGTTATAGCGATACCGCGTGCTTTTGCCTGGATTGACTCCGGCTTATCAACAGAGAAAGACAGACTATTCACATTTTCTACATTGAGGGAACCGATGGAAGCAAACAATGCGCCAGCCTTACCTAGATCACGAACCTTGACCTCGGTAGTTTGGCTCACATCATAGCCAGTTAGAACTGACTTGCCTGGCCTACAATTGCCATTAGCAGAACAAACTGAGCTCTGATATTCATAATGAGGATTGATGTTATATGAAGTCGTTCGAATATCCTTGTCGGCTACTCCACCGTCTCTAACAGCTTTCAGGGCCGCATTGGCCTGGTCTGTTGCTTGCTTCTGTGCTTCTACTACTGTAGCTGCTGTCTTGTTAACTGTGAACGAGAAAGTTGCAATATCAGGAACTGCCATAGCGTCCCCTGTTCCATCAACTGAGATAGTGTTGACTATCTGATCACTTTTACCGACATAACCGATCATCTTTATTTCTTTAATAGAAAGGACTAGCAACAATACTGTGAGTAATGCTAGAGCGCCTATCGCTGTACTCCAAAATTTTTGTGGGATCATTTTATTTATATTAATTAATAATTATTAAATACGGAACGTAAAGCAAACACGAGAATACACTGTAAATACTACCTTCTCGTATCACACAAATCAATCAAGTTTTCGAATAACGCGAGAACTGTCATCGCCCCTACCCCACCAGGAACTGGTGAAATCGCCCTGACTACTCCTGAAACTGCAGCAAAATCAACATCCCCAACCAATCTCTCAGTGCCTATACGAGAAATGCCAACATCTATAACGACCTGATCAGGATTGACGTGCTCAACTCTTATAAGTCCAGGCTTTCCAGTCGCCACTATCAATATATCTGCTTCCTTTGTACCAAAAACCAGATCGGCTGTCTGACTATGACAAACCGTCACTTTCGCACCAGCGGTCTCACACATTGCGGCAATAGGTTTTCCAACTAGATCAGACCTACCAACAACTGTTACATTCTTTCCTTTGAGTAAAAATCCGTAACTATCCAATAATTCCTTTATACCCCTAGCTGTTGCTGGCATTATACCCTCGCCGTGTGACCATTTGGCAACGTTCGCTGACGTGAGAGCATCAACGTCCTTATCTGGATCTATAGCCTCGATCACTGCAAATTTATCAATGCTTGAAGGCAGTGGAAGCTGAACGATGATGCCATTTATACTGTCGTCGTTATTCAATGATTCTATATGATCTAGGAGTTCTCGTCGTGATATACCTTCACTAAACTGTTTGTGGAGAACATCTACACCGATTTTCTCTGCAAACAACTTTTTTGCACGGATAAATGATGTCGAATCAGCCCTTTCACCAACTTGAATGATGGCCAATTTTGGCATAAAGGAAAGTTTCGCGACCCCATTTTTCAATAGAGGAAGCCTCGTTTCCCTAGTTTTTCGGCCATCAATAATGATAGTCATGATATGAAGAGCATACCATAGAAAATTACCAAACAGGAAATCGTAGGAACTACTCGTACACATAACTAAATCAATATTGATATATTCAACTCATACATCTCTACCTACTCCATCTAGCGAATATCCCCGCCGGTAATAGCCTCCCCGATCGTTCACTTATCGCCAATTCTCCTATCTCTATCTTCCCACCAAACTTTTCCACGAGTGGAATCAGAATATTCTCATACGCTATCGCTGAATATCCAGCAGAATATCCATTTATCAAGAAAAATAGTGGCTTGTCTTTCAATAATTGAATACATTGACCAACGAGTGGTAGGAAATGTTCCTCTATTTTCCATAACTCACTCTCTGGACCATGACCGAATGATGGTGGGTCCATGATGATACCGTCATACTTATTGCCGCGTTTGACTTCCCTGCGCACGAATTCACGGGCATCGTCGAGTATCCAGCGAACTGGTTTGTCTTTGAGTCCTGAAAGTTCTGCATTATCTCTAGCCCATGTTATTGCAGTCTTCGAACTGTCGACGTGTACCACACTTGCTCCCGCTTTCGCACAAGCTAACGTCGCACCTCCGGTATAACCAAATAGATTGAGTACCTGTATTGCATCGTTCTCTCCCCCCTCATGAGAGTGGAGAGAACTCTGAATGATATCACCGAGCCACTCCCAGTTTGTTGACTGCTCAGGAAATATGCCGACGTGTTTGAACGACGATGGTTTCACCCAGAACTTGAGCCCAGCCGCCTCTATCGGCCAACGGTCAATTTTCCCATTCTTCATCGTCCATACACCATCATTACCTCGTCTATCGAAATGTCCTATAGCTTTCTTCCATTCATCTTGTGAAAGACTCTTTTGCCACAGAGACTGCGGGTCAGGCCTAGACAATACAACCTCGCCGAATCTTTCGAGTTTCTCCCCTTCGCCAGAATCGATCAACTCATAATCCTTGCTCGGTTCTGTTATTTGGATAATTGATGATTTCATTTATTTTTATTGGCCACCCTAACTTATACTATTCTACACTATTCAGAAATTCCTGGATGGAACTTTCTCATTATAACCACGGTCATGATACACAATATAGTCGTGATGACTGCTGATCCTAGACAATATATACAATATGAGTGTAGAACGAACATCTGCAAACCAGTGAACCAGAGAGACGCCAACAAACCTGGAATAGTGAGGAACAGTGCGAATTTCAAGAATTCAGTTCTATGAACAGCGAGTCGAGTTATATGCTTTGATTCTAAGAAAATGATACAACCTATCGCGATCAATAGATAGTATATCGAACCGGTGAGAGAAACTGGTATACCGAACACGCTAGAATATGAACTAGTTAATACTTTTTCACAACCACCAGTCACTGAACATGGTGGTATCACTCCACTATAATGCTCAACGGTTAGATACGTAGCATCAGCGAATCCTATAACCGCGATAACGAGCACCAATATCACCAACCTACTGGATAGTGCTTGAAGCGGCCTCGTCCACAAGTTTTTTAATTTCTTCATATGAATATGACTCAGAATTAACTTCTTTACCATTGATAAAGAACGTAGGAGTATGATCAATACCGATCTTCACACTCTCTTGTTGTTGCGCTGTAACCTTGGCCAATGTAGAACTACTAACTCGGTCAGATTTGAACATGGCAAGATCCATTCCTAGAGAACCAGCATAGCCATCAAAGATCGCTTCGGCCTCGGAGTTCGACTTCTCAGCCCAATCACTCTGATTGGCGTATATGAGACTATACATCTGCCAGAATTTGCCCTGATTGGTAGCTGCTTCAGCTGCAGTAGCCGCAGGAATAGCATTTGGATGTTGTAAGAGTGGAAAATGACGGAAAACCATACGTAGAGTAGTCGATGACTCATTGAATACTTTCTCAATGACTGGGAAATACACGGCACAGGCTGGACATTGGAAATCCTCATATTCGATAAGTGTTACGGGAGCATCTATATTTCCACGAATGTGATCTAGAGAAGTAACCTCTGCTGGAACGAGTGACTTCGTCAACCTATTCGGATCTTTATTCATAGCGACGATGAGACCCCAGACAATGAGGCCGAGCACGATGATAAAACTCACCCAAAAAATGATTCTTTTTGTATTCATAGGAATTCAGTATATATGTCTATAAACCCTGAGTCAACGATACGATCTTGTAGCCTTTGTTTTCAATATCAGTAAATACTTTGTCCAATACATTACCTGTTATATCATCACCGATATGCATCAGATATATATTACCTGATGCTAGATTGGACATGATACGATCGATGACCTCTTGCTCCGTTACACCGATCGACTGTTCCCAATCGTGCGCGTCAACAGTCCACATTACAGATTGATACCCTGCCCTGGCCGCCACTCCCCTCACACGTTGGTCGCCATCACCATAAGGCAATCGAAAGAACGGCTTCGATGATGTTCCTAATGTAGCTTTTAGTAGCATGTCCATTCTATTCAACTCCTTGATAATTTCCTCACCTTTCATGACTGGCAAGTGCTGGTGATCATAAGTATGATTGAATATTTCATGACCTCCGGCGTTTATCTCTTTTACAAGTGCTTGATTTTCTCGAATGAACTTACCTGTGATGAAAAAAGTTCCCTTCACATGATGTTTGGCTAGTATTTGCAATATTTTCTCGCCGGATTGTGCTGTTGATCCTCCGTCAAATGTGAATACGACCTGCTTTTTACTCTGATCTCCATGAGTAATCTCTCTCGATGAGACTCCTAATCCAACATCGACCGGTATAATATCTTTTTTCCCATTATCGAGAATACTACCGATCACTACCAATACACATATGAGCAATATCACGACACCGATCCCCTTCACTATCGGAAACCGCTCTAGTGTGAAGCCTCTACCTGGAATCATGTTGCTGAGAAATTTATTTATTTTCACCGCATTATTATATCACGTTGATAGATGACATTTGTACCGAGATATATACGCAAGTAATAAAAAAGTGACCACCCCCCGAAGGAAGTGGTCACATTGAATTTTTACCAGACTGGGCGACTGGCGGCTACCGGCGATGGTAGCGCCAGGCACGACCATCGTGCCACCGTACCACTCCCGGCGAGTGGTAGTAGAATACCACGCCTGGTGGCGGCGCCTGGTATATCATGGGCGGGCCGTAATTTGCAAATGGCAACGGTGGCCCTGGCGGCGGACCTTCCACGTAAACGGGCTCCACATAGACGGGCGACGGAGATGACATAAAAGTCATTTTCGTCTTTCCGACTTGGAAAGCACAACCCGAGAACAGGCCGACCACCAGTAGCGCCACCGACACCAACACCGACATATTTTTCGTTTTCATAATTCTGGCTCCAAATTTATGAGGAAACATATCCCCATATCTACCCTGTATTATACTACAAATCACCCATAAGTCAATACCTATGGAAATGGCCGGGTTACGGCGTATTATGACTTCTATTACAATCCGAGAGTAGTACTATTCAATAATCCTGAGTAAGTACTCATGAATGACGGTATGACGAAGGCCAGAGCGATGAGTGGTAGAACGAAGACGATGACAGTCCCCCACATCGTCCATAGATAATACTTTCTAGTCTTTTCAACAGAAACGAATATCTGATCTATGATCTCTCTTTGCTCACGAATTTCTTTTTCTATAGCTTGAAGGTCCATGGATGAATTATATCATTATAAGATAATTAACGCGCTACCCAGAAATATATGAGGATCAATACGCCGAGAACTATTCTATAATAACCAAACAGTTTGAAATCGTGACTCTGTATGAACTTCATTATAAACTTGATAACGACTAGTGCTACGAGAAATGCTGTGACGAACCCGACCACCAGCAATACTATTTCCGATCCACTGATCGACGCACCATGTTTCAATAAACTATAACCGGAAGCGGCGATCATCGTCGGTATAGCCAGGAAAAATGAGAACTCTACAGCCACTGACCTCGAGGCACCAAGCATCATAGCCCCTATGATGGTAGCGGCAGCTCTAGATGTCCCCGGAACCATCGATAGACATTGGATGAGCCCGATATAGAATGCCGTCATATATGAAATATCTGCAACTGATCGGATCCTAGATTCTATCTGCTTTCTCTCTATGTATATGAGAATGATACCGCCAACGATGAGTGCTCCAGCAACCACCCATGGACTGAATAACTTATTTTCAATGAAACTACCGAGTAGGCCCCCGATCAGTATTGCTGGGATGACACCGACGATAGTTTTCTTCCAAGTATTGAATACTTCGGATCTAGTCGTAGTTTGCACTCCAGTCGAAAGATCTGTCTTACCGAATGGCCAAAGCTTCGCCCAAAAAAATATGATAACTGCCAAAATCGCACCGAGCTGGATCACCACATCGAACATCTTTGTAAACGACTCGCCAAAATTGACCCATTGATTGATGAGGATGAGGTGCCCTGTCGAAGAGATCGGCAAGAATTCTGTGATTCCCTCCACAACACCGAGTATTAATGCTTTTATTATTGGTATGAACATGGCGGTTATTTTTTTATAATAGTCATAATACAATCAGGATCTGCACCATTACCCATCGGACGATCACGCATTTCGACTCTATGACCATCCTGCTTGAGCGTCTCTAAATAATCCATGAATCCTTTCACCCCATCTTCTTTCTTTTGGAATTTCTCGAAGCCCTTGGGATCAATGTCTTTCATCCCCTGTTCAATATTTGCTTTATTGAAAGCTGTATAAATTTCTGGAGTAAAAATGTCTGCCATAAACTTTCCGCCAGTCTTCAAGACTCTCAACATTTCATCTAACATTTTCTTACTATGATCAATGTCTTGAACATCCATAGGTAATACATGCTTGGCTGTTATAATGTCGAATGTTTCATCATCGAAATGTAGATCGTCTGCATTTTCATTGAACAACCCGTCTCGTTCTACCGTAAAGAACTTCTCACTTCTTTCTACACCAAAGGCGTTCTTGTTACCTCTAGCTTGTCTCAAATACAAGATGAAATCCCCCCTAGCAGTCCCAACATCCAATATCGACTTCTGTAAATCCTCTGGCGTCAATCCGAAATATTTGACATATTTATTAAATTTCTCCTCGTATTGCTGTACATTCTCTGTTTGTGTATCTATGATATTTTCTGGTGAATTACTCATGTTTGTATTTTAATAATAGGATTATAGCAGAAATTTCCTTGACCATATTTATCAACTTATGAGAGTTACCACCGCCGCCTTGTATATATCCATTTTCACTGACTCTCTTTCAGTTTTCTGACTAATATGACTCTCATCACCCACAGTCTGACCATTGATAAGATTGTCACTAACATATAACAGTGCAGCACTTGGCACATTCTGTTGCTTAGAAACGGAAAATAAAGTCGCTGTCTCCATCTCTACACCAAAATATCCATCTTTTGACCATGACTCAATATGATCCCACGTCTCCCCCATCATAGCCTGATTGCTAATAATCGGACCAGCCCAGACTTTGTTTTTCCCAGAATAATTACTTACCAACTGTTTACGTAAAGTATCATTAGAATAATGTCTATAATCTTTTGCATTTGGTTCATACGTTCTCGTTGTACTTTCATTACCATAACTCCAAGATGGCGAAATTAACTCCATATCTCTAATATTAGGATTGAGTCCTCCACAGCTGCCAATATGAATATTCTTTTTTGATCCAAATAGGCTTGCCAGGTGTATCATCTCCGAAAGAAGTGCTCCACCATACATTACGACAAACCAATACTTTTTACTCTTAATATCTAATTCAAGTACATATGATAGAAAACCCTGACGTTTTATGATGGAATATTCAATTCCCAAATCCTTCAATGTTTTCTGGATATTCGAATCATGCTTTGCCCTATCCCAGGCACCATAGGATAAGAAGGCCTCCACGACATAATCATCCGGTAGATCAAACATATTAATAAAATCTTTGCGGGTAAAAGCTTTGTACATACCAAAAGTCTATCAGGATAAGACATAAATGTCATCGCACACAACATAACCCTACCCCACCACACCACTTTGTGATAACATTCAAATCATGGAAGGACCAAATGTAGAAAAATACGAAGCCGAAAACCTTATAAAGAAGACAGAACATGAAGATAAGATTGACGTTTCTAGCATAAAGATCGGCGATGAGATATTAATAGAAACTGGTGGATCAAAATACACTCTCGAACATAGAGAAGATGGCTTCTATATTTCTGGAAACCCCAAATACTGTCCAACACCAACTAAAGTGATCATCCAAGGCTGCACTTGGGGTGGCTCAATGCTCATGAAAGACGTGATATCCGAAGGAATGCGTCTCGAATTCTCGATTATTGACACAAACAAAACAGTAACAACCTCAGCGATCAAAAAGATTACAAACGGCTCACAGTCCATAGCCGAATGATGAATAGTCGATCCTACGATACATCCAAGCCCAATTAGATCTAATTACGCAAGAGTGGCAAACTCACCACGAACGAAGTACCCCTACCCTCACCGCCAGACTCAACTCGGATTTTGCCGCCATGTTTTCCTACGATCTTCTTTGACAGGAACAAACCGATTCCCATACCCTCCGTATCGGACTTCATTGCTTTTTCTGTTCTATAAAACTTCGTGAATATATATCCTAGATCTTCCTTGCTTATACCGATACCCGTATCAGAAACTCTGATCGTCACGAATCTATTGTCATCGATCGTCTCAATGGAGATCCTGCCACCACTCGGTGTATATGTGACTGCATTATCGATAAGTGTTTGAAAGACAAACTGTATTTTGTTCGTATCAACAGAGACCAACCCTTTCGACTGGAGCATCGTCTCGAAGTGGATATTCTTTGCCTTGGCCCTACTATTACAATTCTCACAGACAATTTTGATCAATTTGTTAACCTCAGTTGGTGCTAGCCTATACTCATAACTCTTGTCACTGGGATCAGCTAGGTTGACTAGGAGATTTGTGAGGTCGATCAATCTCTCATTGGCTCTCTGTATATGTTCGACATCAGGTTTGAGATTGGCTGGAACACCTTTCGCTAGATTATCCACGGACCATTTGACCCAGGTGAGAGGCGTACGGAATTTGTGTGTAATTACACTGATGAACTCATACTTCAAGACATCGGTTTCCCTGATCCTTCTCCAGACAATGAGAACAGCGACAGCTCCGATCATAGCCAACACGAGAGATGTCAGCCAATTCGGGAACAATGGAGAACTCTGAATGATCAGACTGTTGATATAGTTCAAGAATATGAGCGCTATACCGATCACACCCGATACTATTGCGTAAATAAACGCCCTCTTCGCCACAATGTTGATATTCATCAATTCAAAATTTAGAGCGGCGTATGTAAACGGAATACAATAGAAAGGCACGAACAGGAATCCCCATACTGGATCGATAGGAATATTGTATATCAAAAGAAAATCGATCGACCCAATCGTATACCCAAGGATCAAAGCAATAAAGAAATATTTCATTCTATTTTTCTCAATTATACTTGCTGCCAGATAAAGTTTTCGCATCTGGTAGAACATGTACAAGACAACCCCAAAGAAGAACAGGAGCATCACCCAATAATATGGCCCAGGCTCATAATAATTCGGGAAGTACAATTTTGGAACAGATTCAACTAGGAAAAGCCTCGGATTAATGATGAAAAATGCGAGAAGACCGACACCAATAACGTACAACAGGGTTATTGTTTTCCTATATTCAATATGTTTACCGAGTAAAGCTAAAATACAATGGATCCCAAAGACTGGCAAAAATATATCCACCAAGTTGAACATCAGTATACGTCGTGACAATTCACTATCTTCAACACTGACACCGATAGCGTGTGATGTGATGAATATGGTAACGCCAGCATACAGCAAGAGTAATATGACCTTAGCAATATTATTCTTGGCCTTGACCAAAGCGAACAATGAAAAAAAGATCATGAGCAAAATGTCGATAGAATATACAATGTCATGAATTAGTAGATGAATATTCATTGGTAGAACAACTTAAATCTTGTATCAATTATACCAGAGATATATGTTTTAGAATATTGTATAAGTAAAAGAAAGTCCTGACCGTAGCCAGAACTCTCTTGTTCCGCCACGATCAGGACTGTTTGAAGTTGTCCTCGACTATCACAAAGAGTGTTTGCCTATCGAACAACCCGTGTGATGGTAAATGGAAGCCGCACGTCCTCAACATATTGAAGTCAACCGATAATATCGACTCCAAGCTGGTAACCAGGTCATCGATGGTGCTTTCGACGAATGCCAATGAAGAGGAAACGATCATACGGTACCCAAATCGTCCTTCCCCATCTACGTCGACATAGACGTCGACAATCTCGGCCCCCTGCGGACCAGCGTCTGGCATAGATATCTTCATCCCTTTGGGTGGAAGAGCTGGAAGTGATATGTTGCCCTCGAAGATATATGCAGGCAGTTCTGCCCACCGAGTCTCTCCTGGTAAAGATTCCTTTTGGAGACCTATTTTCACCCCATAATTCCACTGAACAGACATTTTCATAACTTCTTCCTTCATCGATTTACTATCCGAGACAATCTATGTCTCCTAGGTGCTTGTGTCGACAAGCATTTATCACCTAGCTCGAAATGAGAAAGTTCAATCTTCTGAGATTCGAACATATATTTCTGTATTTTGCAAGGTGGATTCACTGGGTCCACTATTGGATAGATTTAGAACTTGTTTGGGATAAAAGAATAACCACCTAGTCTCTACTCAGGTGGTTACTGTGTTCCAAACCTATTCTTCTGTTCCGCTGGCCAAAGCGGACAATGCGCGACAAATGTCGCTATCATCCCATTGGTTATGTGGTACCAAAACAGCTCTCCGCAACCCGGACACTTCGCTACCACTGCCAGATTAGCTCCGGTCGCGTCTGAGCTGGTGGCATGCTTGGTAAAACCAACAACCATGCGCGCCATCCGGCGGATGTTGCCAGATGGATAGATGCGTGTGTCTTTACAGTCTTCCGTACACATATAAACACACATACGGTCTTGAGCTTTGTCAGCATCAGTCCACTTAAGTCCCCAATCGGAAACAGCTTCTCCTGTTTCGTATTCGTTCATAAATAAAAAGGGCTTCGCACTAATTATAGCACAAATAACATGGGTCCCCTATTGGATAGATTTAGAACCTGCTACGGGTAAGAAAAGAGCCCACAAGGTGAGATGTAAACTCCTTCCTCGTGAGCCTTTGAAACTAATCAGTCTTCCGCACCTGAATCGGGTATTTCGAAGCCCAATACTTCGTGAGCTCCACCCACTTATCGCCTGACAGGACAAATGTGGTCTTGTGAACAGTCATTGCCTCGGCGAGCCATCCCCCCTTACTTGCTCCCAGTGCGATAGCGAGTGACGACACAAGCCTGATGATCGTTTCGCAGAATCCGACCTTTCCAATTGGTCTGACCAGAACCCAAATATTTCCATACTTGAGTTCTTCTTCCGTCTTAGGTCCGCTGACAATAACGTCAATGTTTCCATTCAACCACTCATTTACGACCGGCACTATTTCTTTCAGGTCATCTTCTTCGGGAGCGCGGAGGCGGATATCTTCCACTCTGCAAGAGAGCACCCCTTCTTTTCCGTTCTCCGAATGGGCCTCGACACGCCACAAGAAGAATGGACTAGCTAGCGTGCCACTATTAAGGGCCTTCGTGTGCGCAGTGAACCGTGTCCTGCAGAGGGCTATTGAACGACCCTCACTATTTGTTTTACGCCACCATACGAATGTATCCTGCCTGGTGGGAGGCAGTCTTTTTCGTCCTCTTTTCAATTTTCCTTTCCCTGTCTACTATCCTTGCCACGTTATGCGACAAGCGGCCAATAATCAATCAGCACGTTATAAGACAGTTCTAAAATTAGCCTACAATCATTAAGTTGTTTTGTCAAGCTGGGTGCCGTCGTAGAGGTTATTAGAACTATTTTTGAGAGGAGGAATGATGTGACGATTTATATTCCTGCATTCTGCCCCTCGCTTGAGTTCACTATATAAAAGGCAAACCGCAGAGATTGCTCCCTGCGGCTGTTTGAAATTGACTCAAGGACTTACTTTTGCTTTAACTCGTTCGTCTGCGAGTCCCACTCGAATTGGTGCAAACATTCCTTGACACACGTGACGCTGAAGATGATATTGGCCTTACCCCCGTAGGTGCCGTCTGGAGCTGGAGACAGGATGACAGTACCGTACACATCAAATTCACCTTGACTACCAGTTTGAAACGCCATCTTTCCGTCGAAGTTTATCGTCTTCTCATCAGCTTCGTTTGCGCTCTTGAGGTTGACTTCGTGTTCACCGAAACGAACCTTACGATTTACTACGAGTTCCACAGCTTCGACTAACAGAGAAGTGGCCAGAGCGGTTGAGGCGAATATTTTGATTTTCATATGTACTCCTTTGAGCTACTCTAGGCGCATCCTAGAAAGACTCTAAACTGGGCATTTGCCCGCTGGTTCGAGCTGAAGTGCCAAACCTAGCAGTTTTGAATCTTTATGTATTATACACCTCTTATAGTGTATTGTCAAGCTGGGTGACTAATGGGATTCGAACCCATACTGCGGCTTTCACAGAGCCGAGTGCTAACCATTACACCATAGCCACCATATACCCCAAACCTTTACCTACACCAAACTACTCATAAGTCGGGGACTCCTCATTTATACCAGATTTATGGTTAGTAAGTCGAGCCATGGCATAGAACAACGAAGAAAGCCTGTTCATGAACGCCAGTGTCTCCTTACCAACTTTTATCTCCCCCTTCTCCTCTCCCGCCACTATTCTACGCTCTGCCTTGCGTGCCATCGTACGTGAAATATCTAACATTGCAGCCATCTCTGTGCCACCAGAAACAAAAAACGTTTTTATTGGTGGCATCGCTTTCTCCATAGCATCAATCCATGTTTCCATCTTTTTGACCTTATTTCCATCGATCGTTTTCTCGGCACCAGCTACTTCTGCTTGGACGATGAATAGGCCATTCTGAGCCCAATCGATCATTTGCTCAATTTTCATTCCATCCACTTTCCATCTGAACGATTTTGACCTGACCTTGACCATACCTAGAAAAGAATTGACCTCGTCCAAAGTTCCCAAAGCTTCGGCTGTCATAGAATTCTTGGACATTCTCTGATCACAACCAAATTTCTTTGTTTTTCCATCATCGCCTTTTCTCGTGTATAACATGTGCGCGAGAGAGGACTTGAACCTCCAAGCCCATAAGGGCACATCCACCTCAAGGATGCGTGTCTGCCAATTTCACCACTCGCGCGTCTTTTTGTCAACTACATTAACCCTCAAGACTCTTTAACGTTCTTACTATAGCTAATATAGCTTCAAATTTCAACTTCTTTCTAGTTAAATACAGAATCTCTCCACCCATGTATAAATGAGTCATAATCTTTTCCGCTTCACTTTTAGCGTATTTTAATTGGAAACATGAACTATTTTTGCTTTTTGTAACATGACCTTTGACGTTGATGCGATTCAACAGTTCCCATCTTATCCAACTTAGAAACACTGGACTTGCCGAACAAAATCCTAAATACCAAAGGAACGATACTTTCCACCGCCTATCATAATATGAATGTATATAACCATCTCCATCGAATACACCACGAAGAAAATGAAAGAAGTACTCCGAGGGTATCGCTATCTCTTTTAATACTTTAGACTTCGCAGGGCCAATACCAATCTGAAGTAGGAACTTAACAAAATTTACGTCGCCAATTTGGATCCGATAAGTGTGACTGAACTTATAACCACTATAATTGTGACCAATGTTGCTGTGGATATTCAAACATCTCATAATGTTTCTTATTTGTTCGAAATCCTTTGAGACAAAAGATACATGCCTCCTATCTCCATATACACACCCATCTGTAACAAATAGTCCGATAGCATATGCAAAATTTGCTGACCACTCGATTTTTACTTTTCCTTTTGGTTTTGGTCCTCTTTTCATAATGTTTTGTTAATCAATTATTAACTTTATGTACTCAAAAAACAGGCCCTATTGGCTCTGTCTTTTGTTATTATTGAATTTTCTTGTCGTATCGGGAGGAACTTGTTATTTCTTCCCCTCTTCTACAGTTTCTTTCTTTTCTTCTATAACCGGAGCTACACCATCTGTACTAACAACCTTCTCCTCCCTAACCGCCATGATGCGACGCATCTGGTGACGAATCTCCTTGGCAGCCTTCCTGCGGATGAAGTATAGTTTACCGCGGCGAACCTTAGACCTACGAATAGTCTCTATCTCATCGATCATAGGAGAATACAATGGGAATATGCGCTCTACTCCGACACCATCAATAACTTTTCTAACAGTGAAAGTAGCGCCAGCTTGGTGGCCATGTTTGGTAGCCAAAACTAGACCTTCGAATGCCTGAAGACGGAATTTACCCTTGTCTTCCTCAATCTTCTGCCATACACGAACGAGATCACCTGAACGAATGTCCATTTTCTCGCGTTCAGCTATATTTGCAGTTGTAATTACCTTGGTAGCCATAGTGGGAATACATTATCACAAGGGCAGCTTTAAATCAAATTTTGAAACCGCTTTCTTGAAATCGGTAGGTAATGGGGCCAAGACTTTGATCTTCTTACCTTTTGTATCGGTAAACTCTATAGAATATGAATGCAGGGCCAATCTCTCGAAACCAAGGGCCATAAGTCGTCTCGGTGCGTACAAACTATCACCTACCACTGGATGATTGATAGCGCTGAAATGCACACGTATCTGATGAGTCCTGCCCGTCTTTGGTTCTACTTCAACAAGTGAGAACTTCTCATTATCAGTTTCAAAATTCACAATACGCGTCCAATAAGTTTGAGCTTCTCTGATCTCCCCTCTCGCTGTTGGGTATGCTGACCACTTTCTAAAATCACTATTACTCCTCCCTATCGGTCTGTCGATCGTTCCGAACTCTTCTTTCATCTCTCCCCAAACAAAAGCCAGATATTTCTTGGCAATTGTTCTATCTTTGAATTGCTGTTTCAGACTCGCGTGGCCCGTTTTTGTTTTTGCAATGATGATCACTCCGGAAGTTTCTCTATCCAATCGATGAACTATACCCGCTCTGTTCAATGGATTACCTTCAGAATCATTCATCGGATCTCCAACATTCTTGGCCTTTGGATAATTTTCCAATACCCAATCAGCGAGAAATGGCCCCTCGTTCTTGCCATCAGAATGCACCATTAGACCGGCTGGTTTACTGACAACCAGACAGTCCTTGTCCTCATATAGGACTTTGATGCTATTTAGCAGTTTCTTGCTCATATCATGAATATACGCTAATCTATTAGCGTATACAAGCGCACTTAGCTGTCTTGGTAGGTAAAGACCAAACCTAGTGGTGCACAGAGTATATTTAAAAACAAAACACATGCGCCCTTAGCTCAGTTGGTAGAGCGACCCCTTTACACGGGGAAGGTCAGGAGTTCGAATCTCTTAGGGCGCACAATTCTATATTTGTCTGCTATAATTCATAGTACTTATTATAAGTACCTATAATTATGAATACAAAAAAATCACTTTCAGTTGTCACAGTAATTGCTGCTTCATTAGTTCTAACACTGATCACTACGAAACCAGCAACGGCACAACTAGGACTCCCTTCTATTTTACCTATCGTACCGATATCATTTTCATTCCAGTCAAATCTACAGTACGGCGAAACAAAATACCCGGATGTGAATTATCTGCAGACATTTTTGAATCAGGATTCCAGAACAGCTGTTAGTGATGCTGGCCCAGGATCGATGAATGAATTAACTTCATATTTCGGCCAAAAGACAAAAGAAGCTGTAATGAGATTCCAACAACTTTTTGCCGCCGACATACTAGCACCGGCCCATCTAACTCAACCAACCGGAATATTCGGACCACTTTCTAGAGCAAAGGCCAATAGTATACTATCTAGTCAACGAAGTGACCTGACGAATATTCAACTACCTCTAGGTATCAGTACCCCATTTTCATCTGGTGAATCTTTCGGTCAAGCACGACCTATACTATCTCCATTCAATGTTGGAACTGCTTCAGGATCAAGTTCCGGCTCAGTTGGTGGCATATCATCCCCTATTTCAGGCCTTACTGGCTCAACAGGCGGCACCTCTGGTAGTAGTGGTTCATCTGGAGGTGTTGGAGCTGGCATAGCAGGTGGCCTAGCAGGAGGAGTGATCGGTGGTGCAGCTGGAGGATTGACTGGTGGTCTCACTGGCGGCCTCACAGGGAGCGGATCGACAGGTGGAGTCACTGATGCAGGAAATGACCCGGCCTCACAAGATCTATTTGATTATCAAACTGGCGGAAGCAGTAGTGGAACTAGTGGCGGAATGACTTCATATTTTGGAGGGCGAATAACAAGGGTAACATATTGTTGCACTGGTGATATCGCTCTCGATATTATGCCCGTAGGTAACGGTGGACAGCTTACACTTCTATTCCAACAGGGACAAAGTAAACTTTATGAGAGCTACAATATTTTCATTTCTGGAGCCAATGTTCTAGGTAGCTATTCACAAGGTGGAGGCGGATCGTGTGAGACACTCGATTCTGAGTGTGAATCAACAGTGAGCACACGCGGCACGATAAAAATGATCGGTACTTCAGCTATATAAGAATTATTGTCCCCTCGGTTGGAATCGAACCAACATCAACGGCTTCATGTTCCTGTAGGATATCTAACGTATTTGTCCCCTCGGTTGGAATCGAACCAACATCAACGGCTTAGAAGTCCGCTGTTCTATCCATTGAACTACAAGGGGATAGCACACCAACAAGTTAACACAAATCGGAGCGACAGACCAATTTCTGGACATCATCTGGACGGATCACCAACGATTACTGGATCACTAACTATCGAGGTCCGGTTGATCTTGTGTTTTACTTGTAGAGCAACAGCCTCATCCAATGCACTCTGTTCGAATGGTAATTTTGCTACTGCGGATTGTATAGAAGCGTCATTCACACCAGAAATCGTAGTCTGATATATCGAGTAATCAAAGAATACAAGTCCAATCGTCAATAAACATGTCCCAACAACTATGAACACCCAATCGATGTGCGGATCTCTACTCAGATAATGCTTGTTTGTTGGAATTTTCATCATATTGATTTTACACCACTTAGATTGAAACCGAGTGACCACATGGTTGATGACTTACCATCAGCAGGACCTATCGCATCGAAACGAACCCCGTCGATAAATACTTTATACGCCATATTTTCTGCCAACATCAACGTCTTGAAAACCGATGACCATGATCCTTGAGCTGATACCCTCGCACTCATATAACCATTGACTGCCAAATCCCCTTCCGCTGATGCCATATTATCTATCGAACTTATCGCTATCGTACTGCCAGATGCACTCCCTAGAGATTCCAGACTTTCGATAAAAGAGATGGAGGCATCAGGCTGTATGAATTCTTGATAGAGTTGATTCCAGCTATTTTCGACATTATCATTCAGATTCTTGATCTTTGCTGCTTCATTTTGCATAGCTATCAATGACCCGGATTCTGCTCTCGCATTCACCGTATCCTGTGTCATACTCGTGATCGCAAACTTCATATAGGAAAATATTGAAGCGACCAAGATAGTAACTGTTATAGAGAGAGTCAAGAGAAAGATATGATGAGTATTTTTCATGGTGTTTGATCGTTAGTTACCGAAAGAGAAAATGAAATATTCTTGCTCTTTGCCAACAATGAAACTGGAACATCTACTTTATTACCCAATTTGCCGAGGATCAGCTTGTTCTTCAATGCCAACAATTCCTCGCGATTGGGTGACATACCGACGATAGTCGTAACCACGGTTGTTGGAGAAGTTCTCGCTACAGATATAGAAGTGATCGTAGACTTACCTCTGGCATCTAGAATACCTTTCACTATACTCGAATACTCCGTCTTACCTTTCGGTGAGCTTGCCAAGATCTTGATGATATTTGCCTTCTTCAATAAGTCAGACTTGGAATTACTCTTCCCGCTTTTTTCTGCTGCCGCCTTGAGAGGTGCGAGCTCTGCATATGCAGCACTCTTGTCCAAAGCAGCATGAATGAACGATGGCAACAGTAACACTGCTCCTATTATGAATGCGGTAGAAATCATGAAGAGAAATACGATGAAAGCACGTATCCTATATTCATGACGCAGTGACTTCCTCAATGTTATTGGTATCAATGTGTGTCTCATATATTTATAGATCCAATGCCAGACCAGCTACTACGATGTAATCTAGCGACTCGACTTTTGGTATATTCGGTGTGTACGAATCTAGATTCAATGAATTCTGCCAAGTGTTAGCGATACTCACAGGACACTTGTCTTTCTCATTGAGAGAAGCAGCTATCTGATCTTCGAACTCCGGTGCCCTACTGCCAGCAAGCAAGATCTCGTCTATGTGTCCCCCGGGTCTACTAGACCAGTATGTTAGTGAATGGTTTATATTTTGCGCCAATGAATTACCATCGCCATGACCGACCGTAGAAGTGAAACAGACTACGCCTGCAGAAACTATATATATACCTATCTTACTTTTCATTACATGTACAACCATGGACGTCTTCTTCGGATCACAACTCAATGCCGCTCTGGCGATAGACTTTGGTGCAACTTCGAAAGCGACTGGGAAGACACCGGCGCTCTGTAGCAACGAGATCTGCTTTTCCACATAAGTACGCGGAACGACTGATACACTTGCGCGCAGTATTCCTTCGGTGACTTCAATCGGCATGAGATCAAAATAGAAAACGGCATCTTTCGCCAACAATGGAACGTTCTCTTCCAACTTGAATTCGATGTTCTGCGCAATATCCTTCTCACTCTCTCCTACAACATCTGTCTGGAATAGATAAGCCTTTTCTTCTGGGATAGAGACACTGACATAATTGAGATTATTCTTTTCATCAAATTTCTTCAATAGATCGACGAACACCACTTCGTTCTTTATATCACCACCCAATATAGTATCGTCCGGCAATAATACCTGATCATATTTACTGATGATTTGGCCACGGGAACTCGGAGAATATTGTAGACAACGTATAGCGTCATCAGATATCTCCAATCCGGCAAATCTCATGGACATATATTTTGGTGGAGGAAACGCCTTGAAGAACAATGACTGATGCATGTCACATATTATACAGCAGAGATCAATTATTGGATATTGGAAAACTAATTGTACTTGCTACACCTTTTTCAGAGATTTCAAGTATTCTTGAACGACCTTATAGACTGCAGGAGCAGCTGAGATAATGATGATAACCAATACTAGCGGGATGATATACCTGTCTGGATTTGGGACGACTGATCCAAAGACGTAACCAATGAGCAACATTCCCCAAGTCCATATGAATCCGCCGATCAGATTATATGTGAAAAAAGTCTTGTATTTCATATTCCCTATTCCAGCGACGATAGGTGCGAATGTACGAATAGCTGGGATGAATCTCGCGATGATGATAGTTTTTCCTCCATGCTTTTCATAGAATTCCTGCGCACGTATGATGTATTTCTTATTGAAAAATAGAGAGTCCTCTTTATTGAATATCGCTGGCCCAACTTTCTTGCCAAATGCATAGCCAGTACTATCACCGAGCACTGCTGCGATAAATGTAAATATGAGTAATATGATTATCGGCAAATGCCCTTGTGAAGCGAGGTAACCAGCAGTAACCAACAATGAATCACCTGGAAAGAAAAATCCAAAGAATGCACCAGTTTCCAAATATATAATAGCGATAACACCGATCACACCGAGTGTCGATATTAGAAATTGTGGATTTAGTAAGTCGGTTATATTCATACTTTATCTATGCAGCTATAGTTCCTGCAGGAATCGTATCGTTCGGTTCAAGTAGAGAAAAACCGCCTTCTGGAGTTGATACAGCAAAGAGCATGCCATTACTATCAGAACCTTTGATCTTACGAGGTTCTAGATTTGTAACAAACATGCAAGTCTTGCCGACGAGGACAGCAGGATCTGGATATCGTAAGGCTATTCCAGAGACGATTTGCCTCGGAACATTTACGTACTCTTTGATAACCTCAGTTGTCGGGGTCACGGTATTTGCCTCTGTAGGACTTACCAACACCTTATCCACAGGAGCTGATACCTCACCCTCTTTCTTTACTTCAACTTTTTCGCCAAAATCAACCATGAGTTTCAGTAGTTTATCTGTATCAGGGATTTTCTCAGCTGATAATATTTTACCAGCCCGAATCTCTACTTTCTTGAATTCGTCATATGAAATAGACATGTTTTTATTAAAATAATAATATAAATAAATTCTTACTGATTCTTACTACGATCTAGATAGCTCTGCAGGATGATAGCCGCGGCCGAAGCATCCGTGAGAGCCGTCTTGCCTTGCCAACGCTCAGCCTGAATACTGCTCATGAATTCTGCCTCTAGGTATACAGTGAAGCCTCGTGCTTCGAGCTCATCTTTCAAGTCCATGCTGTCCAACAATATCTCGTTTGGTTCACCTTTGTAATTACGTGACTCACCCATCACGATCTCCTTTGTTTCGTTATCAATGGCGATCTTTTCGATCTCTTCTAATAGGGTTGGTGTATTCAAAATAACCGAAACTGGTAAGGCAAACTCGCGTTTCTCATCTGAAACAGCTACCCCCACCCTCTTTGATCCGTAATCGATACCTAGTATACGCATGAATAGAGCATACCATGTTAAGTAAAATGCTATAATAGAAGTATGCTTCAGCAGTCTAATGATAAAAGAGTTAAATTTCAACCGGGTGAACAAGCAAGGTTTCTCGTGCGTGTAATCAATAAACTGTGCATTACGCAGACAACTCTTGCAACCATGGCGGGCATAAGTGTTCGACGTATTTCCGATTGGAAAGCAGAAAAAAGTACGATGCCATTATCAGTTGTGAATTTACTATCAAAAAAATCTGGACTCAACTTACCGCACGGTATTCACTACATAGATCGATATGCCCATACGAGAGCGGCCGGAAAAAAAGGTGGAAAGGCAACTATAGAGAAATACCACGGTTTCCCCGACCCAAATAGGACACGCCTTTCTGCATGGAAAAAATGGTGGGAAGAATCTGGACGAGAAAAAACTATCACCGCATCAACAAAGCCTGCGAGAATCCCGAATGATTCTTCCAACCTGGCGGAATTTACAGGAATAATGATGGGAGATGGCGGAATTTCAAAATACCAAATAAGTGTGACTCTAAACAAAATTGATGACTATGACTATTCATTGTTTGTACGTAACCTTATGAATAACCTTTTCCAAGTGGTTCCTTCGTTAGTCAAAAAACTAGATGAAAAAGCACTCATTTTGAATATATCACGACTTCAATTGGTCAGATTTTGTAATGATCACCTCAATCTACCAACTGGACACAAGATTCGTCATGGATTATATGTTCCTTCGTGGATAATGAAGAAAACCGTCTATAAAAGATCATTTCTCCGCGGACTTTTTGATACTGATGGTTGTGTAGTTATAGAAAAACATAAGGTCGACAAAGTGGTGTACTCTTATGCTCGCCTAAACTTCACGTCATATTGTCCAATATTATCGAAGTCCACATTCCAAATATTGACCGAGCTTGGATATACACCGAGGGTGCGTAGAAAAGAAAGATCAATACAACTTGAAAATTATGACGAAATATGTGATTATTTCAGAGTTGTAGGAACGCACAATCCTAAACACACGGAACGTCTGAGGAAAGTCGGAATATTCCGTTCGTAAGAATCCAAAGGAGGAGTGGCAGAGTGGTCGATTGCACCGCTCTTGAAAAGCGGAACCTGGGAAACTGGGTCGTGAGTTCGAATCTCACCTCCTCCGCAAATGATCTAAAGAAATCTCTAATAGTCCTTATAACAGGACATCGATTTTTTGACCATTACTGAAACCAGAAATGCACAATTCCCGCCATATTTAGGATGAATACGAAAAACGTGAGCATGCAGAACATGATCAGGCCGCCGAAGGTGAATACTTCTAATACGAATTCTTTCATATATTAATAAAAGCATACAATCAATATTTTAACTACTCTGAGGACTCCCTACTATTAACTTATAAACATCGTCACGGTACATTCCCCTGCGAGGAATGCTATAATTCTCACATGGCTACAGAAGCATTAATTTCTTGGAACGCTCCAGAGCACTTCTATGTGGAAAAACATCAGGATTGGTACTGGGCAGTTGGGATAGTCACTCTCACCCTGGCAGCGGTATGTTTCATACTAGGAAGTATCATCCCTGGGATATTCGTTGTAGTAGCTGCTGTCGCACTAGTCGTACACGCTTCTCGTCCCCCACGCATAGTCACTCACGAAGTCAATGACCGTGGTATCGTCGTAGACAACGTCCTGTATCCATTCCTTACCTTAGAATCTTTCTGGATACCGCATGATGAACCAATTCCCAAGCTGATAGTAAAATCCCGAAAAATGTTCATGCCTTTCATCATCATTTTCATCGAAGAAGTTGACCCCGAACAGGTCCGCGAAGTTATGTTGCGGTACATTGCTGAAACTGAACATCAGGAGTCTCTACTCAAGCATATTCTCGAATGGTTTGGGTTTTAGGAAAAATATGATAATGTGTCCATACCTGCCCTCGTCGTTTAATGGATAGGACGCAGGATTGCGGATCCTGCAATCGAGGTTCGATTCCTCGCGGGGGCACCAGAACCAAAAACTGCCAGCTCTCGCTGGTTGTTTTTGTGTAGCTCGGTTTACGTAATATGCTATAATTTTTTATATTTATTAGATTAATTCCAAGCAACTAACATGGAAAATGTTCCGCTAAATGATACCGCGCCAATATACGCACCTTCCCCAGAACCTGCAGTTCCGATGTCGAATGGAAAATTCTATAGAAGCAAACTTTTCATAGGTATTGCAGTAGCTCTCATAGTCATACTCGGTATCGGTATATATCTCATATCACAGGGATCAATAAAGAAACTATTCTCAACCGAAACAAGTGGCAAGATCCATATAACATTCAAGAAAGACGTAACCGCCGCAACAGCAAACGCAGAATTCCAGACGATTGGCATCCCCGTTTCCGAGTCAATGTTCAAATCAGACAGAACTCTAGTCGCTACACCGCACCGTGGCGACGCGAAACTATACGGAAAACAACTAGAGAAAGACCCTCTAGTAAAAAGTGTCGACTATAGCAATACCGATGATAACTTGAAGCAATACAAAGAAAAGATCAAGGAGGATACAGCCTACCTATATGTGACATTCAAGCAACCGATGAGCAGCGATGAAGTATTGAAGTGGGAAAAAGAAAAATTTCCGAAACTAGTTGATGTTAGTTTGAAAGACAAAAGTAATACTATGGGCCAAAATTCCAATGGTCTAGTAACCGTTATCAATACAGAAAACGGCCAATTGTCATACGGTGGTACAAATCCGTGGGCAGAAACATTGAGTCAAACTGTTATGGTAGCCAAGGGCAAGGAAAAAGAGATGCTAAAGAAAATACTAACTTTCTCGACAGTCGAAAAAGCAGAGATTGCAAAGGTAGAAAATACAGACTGCAAGGATGGACCATGTCCTCCAAATAGACCTGGGATGCCAAACTTACCCTAGCTTCTTCAATGATGCCATCGCTCGAGATTTGAGTCTTGATGATGTATTGGCCTTGATATACCCAGTCTTTACTGCCTTATCTAGGGCTTGATATAGAGAAGAAACCAGCTTATTTGCACCTACCTTGTCTTTTGCTAGTACTGTCTTTCGGAATTCCTTTAGCTGATCATCGATCGTAGCTTTGCGACGGAGATTGAAAACACGCTTCTTCTTTGAGGCGCGTAGTGCTTTCTTTGCTGATGAAGTGATAGCCATATGTGTTGTGCTGCATAACTTAACATGTCCGAGGAGAAAAGTAAAGCGTGTGCAACCCAACCTTGAACACATATTGATGATCTACTCAAATAGAAATCTGACCTATTCTCTTGTATGATGTAACCATGATAGCCAGCTTGAAGGGCACAATCACATACACAGACGCTAAGTACGCCATAGTTGAAACGGGTGGAGTTGGCTACAAGGTGTTTCTAACAGCTGATAATATTCACAACCTGAAGATCGGCAGTACCTCTTCCCTATGGATACACATGGTAGTTAGAGATGATGCGATGGATCTATATGGATTTGGCTCAAAGAAAGAAAAAGATTTCTTCGAATTACTCATATCAGTTTCCAGTATCGGACCAAAGTCCGCCATCAATATTCTCGGACTGGTACACATAGACACTCTAGCGAGCGCCATAAGGAGTGGCTCAACAACACACCTAGTCAAAGTCTCGGGTATTGGCAGAAAGACTGCAGAAAAGATAGTGATGGAATTGCAAGACAAGCTCGGCGGTATAAGTAGCGACGGTGGTGCAGAATCAGTCGCGGGCATGTCTAGTGATATGGACGCTATCGAAGCCCTGAAAGCACTTGGTTATGAAGCCGACGAAGCTCGTGAGGCATTGAAGAAAATAAGCAAGGAGATTGAAGATACTGGCCAGAAAGTAAAAGCGGCACTGAAACTTCTAGGTAGACATTAATCATTATCTATAAATACAAACTCCATGATCGACAACATCCTACACAAAATACGCAGCTATATCATTCCGGACAAGGTATTCAACTTCTTTCAGCCGATATACCACTGGAAACTATCACTTCTCGCGGCTATCTGGTATCGCTTCCCTTCTAGAAAGATAAAGGTGATAGCGGTAACTGGTACAAAAGGTAAAAGTTCAACCGTAGAGATAATAAACGCGATATTAGAAGAGGCTGGCTATAAGACCGCCGTATCAAACACTATCAGATTCAAAGTTGGTGATGAGTCTTGGGATAATCTATACAAAATGAGTATGCCTGGAAGATTCGCAGTTCAGAAACTCATCCGCAAAGCGGTCCGAGCTGGTTGTAACTATATAATTATCGAGATGACTTCTCAGGGAGCATTATTATACAGGCACAGATTCATAGAATTGGACGCTCTCGTATTTACCAATATTTCTCCAGAACATATCGAGGCACATGGTTCTTATGAAAATTACCTATTCTCCAAGCTTTCGATCGCCCAGAATATGGGCCGTTCCAAGAAGAAAGATCGCGTCATCATAGCGAACGCCGATGATGAGGAAAGTAGTAAATTCCTAGAAGCCCCAGTTGATAGAAGGATGACTTTCAGTGTGAAAGATGCAGAACCTTATGAAGTTAACAAGGAAGGTTTGAATTTCACATTGGCCGGCAAGCCAGTTCATTCTCATTTATCCGGTTTATTCAACCTTTACAATATCTTAGCGGCAGTCGCTGCGGCTCACAGCCAAAATGTTTCTGACAATGAGATCGCTCGAGCCTTGGACGGCTTCACTGGCATCCCAGGAAGAGTGCAGAAAATCGAAGTTGACTCATCAGATTTTCCACAAGAAAGTATCGGCACTACAAAGAAGCAAGATTTTACTGTAATAGTTGACTACGCGCATACAGCAGATTCGCTAGAAAAGCTTTATCAGGTTTTCCAATCTTCTAGAAATATCTGCGTACTCGGTGGAACAGGTGGTGGCAGAGACACATGGAAACGCAAAGAAATGGGCACAATCGCTGATAAATATTGCGAGGAAATCATTCTCACAGACGAGGACCCTTATGATGAAGACCCAGCGAAAATCGTCGCCGACGTTGCAGCTGGTATCAGTTCTCAAAAGCCAACCATCATCATGGACCGTCGCGAAGCCATCCGTGAAGCCGTAAAGCGTGCAAAGACTGGAGATGCTATCCTCATAACAGGTAAAGGCACTGACCCATACATCATGGGTGCCAAAGGTCTGAAAACCCCTTGGTCTGACGCGAAGGTCGCCAAAGAAGAGCTAGTCAAAGCATTGGTCAAGTAGAATTTTGATTGAATAGAGTGACAGATATACTCCTCCCCCATTTTCCTCCCTACATCAAATTACTAAACTAATTCCAAACTTGGAATTAAGTACGCTACGCGTCTTCGGCCCCACTATTCCCTTTTCGCCGGTAATGTCATATTTATTTTGAAATTCTTCCAATGCTTTCATCGTACACGGACCAAACGATCCAGTACGCGGGCAATCATTCATTTTCTTATCTTTTGGTGGATATACACCATCAACAACAAACGCTGTCTGTAAAGCGTATATTTCGGAAGAAGAACCTGTAGTCATGGACGATGTATCTCTCCATTCGTATGGCAATAGCAACGTATCATATGATAGAGACTTGCTAACAACCATGTTCTTGTCGAAAAAATCTTGCAGTCCTAAATATGTTTGGAAAGCCAAGTCCACTATCGAAGCCTTGCGCAGATCGTCCTTTACGAATTGCGGTTCATATATATAACCATATTCAATGAGCATGCTAGCGGCATCAGAAGTATTATAAGCCCCGATAGCGATGAGATCTGGTTCTTCGACAATACCAGTCGATTCTCCGGGGAGATCACTCACTGGATTGAATCTAGACAACCTCTTGAAGACGCTTTCTGCAACAGCGAGAGTTGTCGTACTATTGTAATATTGTTTTTCTGGCACATAGATAGCGATACCTGAATATTTTCCAGGAGTATTAGGACCGTGTCCAGGATTATCATTGAAATGAATGTGAATGATGATATCTACATCGTTTTCATTGGCCCACTTGGTCATACCGAAAAGTCTGTAAGCCACATCCGTCGGTGCTTTGTTATGAATGACAGTCGGCACCACCGGCTTGATCGAACCGACCGATATTAGTTGCGTCATTTCTTCGTGGTGAGCTTTTGTCCACGTAACTATATCCTGCCAGCCGGTCGCGAAATATGTATCGAAAACTGGATTCCATGATTTTTCACTCCTAGTTACAAATACTTGGAAATGTTCATTGCTCTGTAATAGTTTCTGCAAATTGTTGGCGAGCTGGATATTCAGATCCCGCTCCTTGAGACTACCGAATTCTGCGCCACCATAGTTGGCTTCGTGACCAGGCACGATCAATATACTAACTTTCCTCGATGGTGTACTCGTATTCGAAGCTAGATATTTGGATTTTATCTGCTCTACCGTCTTTGGGTTATGAGATAGTATAACTAAAGCAACCTGATCGCTGGTATCAGAGACACTGATCAAGAAATTGCGGAATTGATCCGGATAAGTCAGAGCGTACCACGGTGCACCGAGGCCAAATACTGCTAGAAAAACAGCTAGATAATAACGCATGAGTTTATTATAGCATTTGATTAATGTATTTTGTTTAGTTATTGTGAATTAATTGCAGATCCAAACAATATGCCAGAACTTCCAGAGGTACAAACAACGGTAAACGGGCTCAGAGATCACATCGTAGGGCTCACGGTGAAAGATGCATGGTCCAATTATGATAGTCCATATTACAAAGGATCAGAAACCATCAAGGATCCCCTATTTTTCAAGTACTTCAGATCTACTGTACACGGAAAGAAGGTGATCTCTGTCGAGAGGCGCGCCAAAAATATACTCATCAACGTGACTGGCGGCAAAACCATACTCGTTCATATGAAAATGACTGGCCATTTATTATATGGACTTTACAAATTCAACAAAAGCGAGACTGCGGAAATAAAGAGGGACCCGTGGGAACCGATAAGTCCCAGTGGTTTGAAAGATCCATATAATAGACGTGTTAGGTTCGTGATCACATTCACCAATGGTAAACACATGGCCCTTTCAGACACACGCAGGTTCGCGAAGGTTACCCTAGTCGATACAAGAACTGTCCATGAATCAGAACACTTGATCGGTGTTGGTCCTGAACCACTGGATGATGCATTCACATTTTTCAAATTTAATGAGAGGATCGATCTACGGCCGACTGGGAAAATAAAGCTCGTTCTATTGGACCAAAACATCATTGCGGGTATTGGAAACATATACGCAGACGAATCTCTGTGGCGTGCTGGCATTCACCCACTTAGAACAGTTAATTCTCTAACTTCCACTGAGAGAAAACTAGTATTCAGAGCGATCAAGCACACACTATCGCATGGAATAGATTTTGGTGGTGATTCGATGTCAGACTATCGCAATGTCATGGGCGAAAGAGGAAAATTCCAGGACGAACACATGGCCTATCAGAGAACTGGAGAAAAGTGCGGGAAACCTCGCTGTAGTGGCACGATAATACGTATCGTCGTCGGTGGTAGAGGAACACATCTCTGTGATACACATCAGATCAACCCAGCTTCTTGAGGAATGATGACCGTGTCGGCCATACTATCTATTGAATAGAACGATCCCGGCAGTTACGGAGACATTCAAGGACTCCTTCTTCCCTTTCATGGGGATTTCGATAACAGTATCCGCCAATTTAATGAGGAATTCAGATACACCCTCGACTTCATTACCCAGAATGTACACAACTTTTTGACCTCGCTCGAACTCAGAAATGTCCCTCGAGTTGGCAGTCTGTTCGACAACAACAACTTCGAAACCGTCTTTATGCAATTGCTTGATACATTCTATGACATCGGATTTGGTAGCTAGATGTTCCCAAGCAACCAGATCTTCAGATCCCAACCCAACTTTTGCTAAATCCTTCCTCTTGCGTCCAAAACGGTCTATCGGCACAGGGGTTGTCTCCGTGCAATAGATTCTAGATACTCCCGCACATTCAGCTGTACGAAAAATAGAGCCTACATTATGTACACTTCGAATATTGTCCAGTAATATGCGCGTTTCTTTCATGATATAATGAGTACATTATCATACTAATCATATAATTCTATGCTTACTGTTTTTCCAAATCTATTATCATATAACCAATTGTCCCCTTTCCTCATACGCGTAACCCTCGGTATTATCATGGTTTATTGGTCATATATATCGATACGTGAGCAAAACAAGCATGCCGGTAAACTCTCTGTCGGTATCGTTGAGGGCATCTCCGGAATTCTACTCATCATCGGCCTATGGACTCAAGTCGCTGCCTTGGTTATATTCGTTGACCTCGCTATTCGAACTGTTCAGAAAATCATGAAGAAATCATTTCTAACGGATGGAGTCAATTACTACTTCATACTCCTCATCATGGCGGCGTCTCTCGTTTTCATGAGTGCTGGATTACTAGCTTTCGATCTACCTTTATAAATATAATATAAACTACTATGGATATGCACCAAGGGGCTTCTGCCGACGCGTTAAAAAAACTAGAAACAGAGATGCTTATCGAAAACAAATCGATACAAAGCAAAGATGCAGACTTGAAAAAGAAAATGGCCGAGATAGAAACCAAAAAGACAGAATTAAAAAACGAGACCGCCAAGATAGAAACCAAGAAGACCGAACTTACTAGACTTGAAAATGACGCAAAATTGCTTCAGATGGATCTAGACAGGATAAAACATCAGCGATCTGAAAATGAACAAAAGATAAGACAGGTATCATTGGATCTACAGAAATTAATAAAGGGTGAACACAAATAATTAGTACCAACCGCAAAACAATATTTAATCTATTAAAAACATAATTTTATATATATGATATATTTCATTGTTATCGTCTTTATCATCTACACACTGTATCGACTAAACACTATAGACAAGAATATATCTGATATAAAAAATGCCTCTAGTACGATCAAACCATCTATCAGTAACGCCCATGTAAATGCTACTCTAGATAATATCGAAACACCAATAAAGAACACCCCGGAAATTGTAACGAAACAAACGTCAGACTCGACACCTCTAGTTTCTCGACCAACAGAAAAACTAGCAACGGAAAACCGCACAGCTTCGATTCCAACTAACAAACAAAGTAATTCTGACACAGAATTCAAACTTGGCGGCAAGGTATTCACTGGTGTAGGTGTAGTTGCTGTTCTATTGGGTGTTGGATTCTTCCTGCGCTACGCATTCGAAAATAACCTTATTTCACAAGGCGCTAGAGTATTTATCGGTTGCATATTCGGAGCTATCCTGATCGGAATAGGCCACTACCTACGCAAAAAATATGCATCTTACGGAACATCTCTCATTGGTGCTGGTCTCGGTATGTTTTATCTATCGATATACGCGGCATATAGTTTCTACCAATTGATCGACCCATTTCTAGCGTTTGTATGTCTCACAATGATAACTGCAGCAAGTGTATGCCTGGCACTTTGGTATGATTCAAAACCACTTATCGGATTCTCCTTTGCTGGTGCCTTCATCATGCCGTTCCTCTTACCATTTTCAGAAAACATGAACACTCTCTTCGTCTATATCATAGTCGTGAACGCTGGCGCACTATTCATTGCACGTTATAAGGTCTGGCCGGTACTAACGATCGGCAGTCTCATTGGCACCTCTCTTATATATGTAAAATGGTTATCTGGTCCTTATACTGACGACCTCTTCACGCCTACTATTGTCTACTGTACCATCATTTTCCTCTCTTACTTTACGACCAGTCTACTCAATTTTATTTACAGAGACAGAAACTACCAAGGGGTCGACGCTTTCTTGCTCTACGCAACACCGATCGCCTATTTTCTATTGAATCTCCAGATTATGAAGACACAAGACAGCATCGCCCTTCTCGCCTTCGTTATTGGCATGTTCAATTTCATCATGTTTTGTATCATCAGGTTTGGATTCAGTCACATCGGTGATCTCAAAAAATTCTCCGAGGGTATCTTGTTTATGGCAACAATATTTATTGCAGGAGCTGTCGGTCTACACTTTGAAGGATCTACGCTCACGATCATGTGGACATTGCAGGCTGCTGCGATGACATATATTGGATATATACTGAGAAGCAAGATCAACTCACTATTGGGTGTTGGTATGTCGGTACTTGTTGGTCTCAAAATTCTATTTGTCGGAGTAACTTTACCAGATGGTGCTGTTGCAATATTCAATGGTCGCGGAATCACCCTTCTATTGGTAACTATTATGTATATAGCGATCTGGGCTATATTTCATTACGAGATGCTAAAATCTGAAAACGACTCGTATATCAATAAGGACGAAGGTACGGCATCAAAAAACATTGCGATCGTCGGTACCTTAGGTACGATCTTGCTGTGGATCAATCTAGAGGCTTACGGTTTTATCACGGACTACCTATCATATATGCCATTATTGTGGATACTATTCGGAATAGTGGTCATATCTGTTTCATTCTTTATAAGGGAGAAACTACCGCGTTTCTTGGCCTATCCTGTTATCATAACAGCTTTCATAGTGATGATATTCGATCAGTGGCACATCGACCCGGTCAATTATCCACTATTCTTCAATACTAGACTTTTAACCGCTGTCGTACTGGCTATTGTTTGTGGCGTTATAGTCAAACTAATGAAAATATATTCTTCGCAATTGGCAGAAGGAGAAAAAGGTATTCGTCTCACATTCCTTCTTCTAGGCAATCTCGCAGTTATCTGGGCTGGAACATTAGAGATACTGACTTACTTCAACCAGCAACTGATTGTATTACCAGATCAAACAAGTGTGATTATAGAGAATACGAAGCGTGTTACCCTATCCATCTTCTGGTTACTATATGCGCTCGCTGGGCTCGGTATAGGAATATTCATGAGGTCAGTATTCGCTAGATATTTCTCAATCTGCCTATTTGGTATCACTATATTCAAAATATTCCTTTACGACACCGCAAATTTGAGTGACGTATACCGCTTCGTCTCATTCATCGTCTTAGGTATAATCCTTCTCATTGTCGGATTCTCATACTACAGATTCAAGGACCGAATAGAACAATTCGTTAACGCGTCAGAATAATTAAGTCATTGATGAAAAGACTCATAAAGAACTCGAGGAAAGGATTGTGAAGCTCTGCCAAGGGAAGTAGATATGTCAGAAGCGGCATTTCTGCCGCTCCGAGGCCGAAGCCGTTTGTACCTATAAACTACCATAATGGCTAAAAATTACAAGTTTTTGAAACTATTTTTAATTGATTGAAAATCATCTGTGCGCCCAGTTGGATTCGAACCAACGACCCACTCCTTAAAAGGGAGTTGCTCTACCACCTGAGCTATGGGCGCGTGCTGAAACCTTAACACGAAATTACAACTGTAGCAAAAGTTTCTCTGTCCCCAGTTCCATATCGATCAATCCCCTATGTCCATCATGGTATAGGCGAACTATACTAGTCAACAACTTCTCTAGTTCAACTTTCGAATACTTGGTCGACCCTTTGCCACCACTAGAGACGATCATTGTCTTCACCTTCCAGAACAACGTACCCAATATACTCTCTGATCCGATACCACAATCCACCGCCTGCCTATAAATTGTCCAAGAACTAGCTCTATTACGACTAGCGACAGCGTCCCCTAGTGCAAATACATTGAAATCCGAGCCGCCCCCGAACACTTTACCCGCAGCGACTAGATCCGTTACAACGACTTTCTCCGCACCTTCATCAAATGCTTTTTTCAGACTAGTGAGCAGTTTTCCTTCGAGAACGACAAAGATATTACTAGACTCATTCATAGGAGAAACCATGTCCCCGATCTGCTCTTTCGCATCTGCATTCTCAGTAACTCTGTCTAGAAAAACTATATACTTATTGGAAAACAAACCTTGCCCACCGAGATGCTCCTCGATAATAGAAGTATTCCAACCGTCGGCATTGATGGGCACATATGACGCATCCGGCTTCCTGGCACGCAGAGATTCTACGAGCTTGTGCGCCTTGTCTCTGGATCTACCTATATCTGTTCCATGATAAACGTAAAGCATGTTATTTTAACTCCCCCCAATTCTTGCCTACTGCGTATGAAGCCTTGAGTACCACACCACTCACTTCTTTCGGATCAATGACGGACTCCATGATCTTTTGTATCTGTGGGGCAACTTTCTCTACAGCACTCTCTCGCATTTCATATACGAGTTCATCGTGAACTTGAAGTGTTAGGAAAACATCCTCCTGAAGGCCTTCTTTTTCAATATACCGATCAACCTCTGAGATCGCAAGCTTTATGACATCCGCCTCAGTTCCCTGTATCGGAGCGTTGATCGCCATACGCTCAGCTCCCGCACGAATATACGGAATTTTTGACTTTATACCCTGGAAATACCTGCGACGGCCAAAATATGTCTCAGTGAAGCCCTTCTGTGCTGTCTCAGACTTTATCCTATCTAGATATTTTGCCAAACCAGAAAACGTCTCGAAGTATTGATTCAGATAATTCTGTGCCTCTTCACGAGTACTGCCCAGATTTTGTTTCAAAGCCAATACTCCCATTCCGTACATAATCCCAAAATTGATAACTTTTGCCTGACGTCGCATGTCTTTGGTAACTTTGTCCTGCGGAACTTTGAATACGAACGAAGCGACTGATGTGTGTACATCTTCTCCCCTATTGAATATACCGATGAGCTTCTCGTCTCCAGATAGGAATGCAGCTATACGCAATTCCATCTGAGAATAATCGAATGCACCTAGGAGGAAACCCTTTTCGGCAATGAATGCGTCACGAATCTTCTTTCCATGGTCTGACTTTATGGGGATATTCTGCAAATTTGGATTCTGTGAAGCCATACGACCTGTCGTTGTGCCAGCAGGTATGAACTCCGCGTGTAATCGTCCACCATCATCCAACAATGGCGGTATCGCATCTATATATGTAGAGAGAAGTTTTTGTAATTCCCTATATTCAAATATATTCGGAACGATAGGATGCAGATCTCTCAGTTTTTCAAGCTCTGACTCACGAGTGGATCTAGCCCCTCCAGCTGTTTTCTTCATATTCTTGGCTTCGAGTCCGAGTTTGTCGAACAAAACCTCACCGAGTTGTTTCGGCGAATTAATATTGAACTCCATACCCGCATCTTTCCATATCATTTCCTCCAATGAAGAAAGAGTTGCATGGTACTCCTTGGACAAGTTCTGCAATATTGCACGATCTATCTTTACTCCCTTTTCTTTCATTTTGTGCATGATGGGGATGAGTGGCAACTCTATCTTTTCATATAGATTTCTCAAACCTAGTTTATCTAGATCGTCGAAAATCTTTTTCTTGGCGGATTGAAAATCATCAACGTTGGCATAATTCATAATATCCTCTATCTTTGGATTGGTTATATCCGAATTGATGAGCCACAAAGCAACTGCGGTTATCTCTAATTCACCTGCCGGGACGGCCTGGAATAATGCGGTCTGACTAGTTTGTACTTCCGTCTCATCCTGAACTCTGTTTTGTGGTTTTGCCCCAGAAACGGCCTTTTCTAGTCTCTGCGTCAATGTCCTGAACTCCAATTCCGTCCATAGAGCATTGGCTTTCTTCACATCTAAAGCCTCCTTGAATGTCTTCTCTGGTAACTTGAACTCGATCGGTGCGTCTCGACGTATCGTTGCTAACATCTTACTGAATTCAGCTTCCTCTTTATTATCCTTCAATAATTGAATGATCCGAGGCGTAATTCCCGCTTTCTTGAAGGCTTCCTCATGGCCAGCTTCCAGCTCTTTGTAAATATTCTCTATAGTACCGAAAGTGGTGATGAGAATCGTCGCTGTTTTTTCACCTATCCCCTTTACACCAACAATGTTGTCAGATGGGTCTCCACGCAAACCTTTGTAATCAGGTATAAGCAGCGGACCGAAACTGAACCGTTCCATCACAGCTTTCTCATCATAGATGATCGTATCCTTTATACCTTTCTTCAGTGTGTATACTTTCACATCTTCGCCTCTCACTAACTGCAACGTATCCATGTCTCCAGAGGCGATCACGACTTCTGTATTAGCGGACGAATCTTTCACTATTTGTTCCACAATCGTTCCTAACATATCATCCGCCTCGAAGCCGGCCTTTTCATAAATTGGAATATTCATGGCACGATAAACATCATAAGACCTCTTTATTTGCATAATAAGGTCATCCTCAGTCTTTTGCCTGCCGGCTTTGTACTCCTTATATGCTTCATGTCTATAAGTTGGCGCGGCCATATCATAACAAGCAACCACATAATCAGGCTTCAGATCCTCAACGATCTTGATGATCATAGTAGAGAGACCATACAGTGCCCCTGTTGGCTCACCTTTCGCAGTAGAAAAGTCAGGTAATGCATGATAGGCACGATGCAAAATAGCATGAGAATCTAACAATACTAGCCTTTTCTGCTTTTCTTCAATATTTTTTACCATATATTCGTATTGTAACATGTTATCCCCATAATATTTTAGTTACGCTACTTACTTGATGCTATAATCATGAATGAAATGACTGATACTTTTTTCTCTACACAACTACTAGATGGTAAGCCTCCTCACAAAGAAAAACAACACCATCTGGCAGTACTATTCATAATAATCACTATAATCGGCATCTGTTTTGCCATATATTTGTCTTCTTACCTGCGCCCAGTAGAAATCCAAATTTCTGGCCCCACTGATGCTGCCTTACAAGCCCAAATGCACGAGGCCATCATCGCACAACTAAATCAGCAATTACAAGCTCCAACTGCAACAGAACAAAGTGCTATCGATGCCCAACTCAGGAACAAGCCCAGTACAGCAACGCCCGAAGAACAGAATGCGATATCTAACCAACTTATTTCCGTGAGTGCTTCAGAAATTTAATAAAATATTAACCATTAATAAACATTACCATGAACAAAACATCATTGATCAATCGCATCGTCACTGTAACAGGCCTAGCTCTCGGAGGATTCGCACTGTCTGTACTCGCCGCAACAACTTGGACAGCACCCTCCACACCTCCACCAGGAAATAATGTCGATGCCCCCATCAATGTTGGCGCCTCTACACAGAAGAAAGCTGGTGCTTTGGGTATAGGAAGTGGCACAATGCCTGGAGGAACCACAATTTTTGATGTTTTCGGTACTGCTGTGATCAATGCTCTACAAACAGCGAGTATCAATGTACAAGGAACCCCTGGAAGCCTCACGGTTTCTGGCCCTACAACACTGAATGGTCCGGTCAGGTTGACCAGTGGTGCATCGGCCAATGTTGGCAAGTATTTGCAAATGGCAGATGCTAGTGGAAATGTGACATGGGGTTCGCCGACATCAGGAACACCTGGTGCCGCACCAACAGTTACCGTAACAGCTGAAGCAACATATACCGTCGCCCCGAAAAAATTTAAGTGTCCTCCAGGACAAGTTATGACAGGTATTGCTTACCTAACCACAACGCCAGGCAACGTAACTGCTGTTTGCGACGAGCTGAGTGCGGTCGTAAGCTACTAACTAGACCTCCTTTATATTGTATTTATCATCAACAATCTCAAACCCCAACTCAATGAGTTCGGGGTTTTTGTTTCTATCTATACCAGCATTCTCCGGCCACTCAACGATGATGAGGTTGCCCGCGTCGGCAATTAACTGTTCCCAACCCAGCACCTCCAATTCCTCATATTTTTCTAAGCGATAAGCATCGATGTGTACCAAACGTTTCCATGGATATGGGATGCTCTCAATGCTGGATTTTACAGTTGAATATCGTTTGTTGATGCCATACATCTTCATGATGACGTACGTAGGACTGGTTATTTCACCCTGAACACCCAACACCTTCGCAATAGACTTCACAAATGCAGTCTTCCCCGCCCCGAGATGGCCGGATAGACCAACCAGTGTAGCCTCTCGCTCTAAACCACTATTCAGATTGATACTTCTAGAATTTTCCACGGAATTCGCCAGCCCAGATAACCATTCAGTTGCTATCTCCGTTGTTTGTTCCAGGGAATTAGATACATGTATCTTCATGTGTCTACTATAGCAAATATTTATCCAGATTCGTATATTCGCATCGTTGTTGATATAATATCTACATGACATTGCAGTTTGACGAAGACAAACAAAATAGGAAAATATCAGACCTCCTACACAAAGAAGAGGAGGAGCTCGTGCAGATGTTAGCTGGAAAATATTCAGTTGAATATATCAACCTCCAAGCTACCCCTGTTAGCTCTGACGCCCTACGTCTCATAGAAGAAAAAACTGCCAGAGAGGCCCTACTCGCTGGATTCGCTCTCACGGACAAGAAGGTCAAGATTGCTGCCAGAAACCCTGAAGACCCGAAGGTTCTAGAAGTATTCGAAACACTCAAAACAAAAGGCTACATACCTGAATTATATATCTGTTCAACACTCAGTCTAGAAAAAGCATGGAAAACATACAAAGATATGTCATTCGCCTACGAGAGCAAAGCCGGCTCACTAGAAATATCCAGCGAAGAGATCTCCGCTATCATAGACCAAGCAAAAAGTCTGCCAACGATCGTCTCTATTCTGGAAAATACCATGTCTGCCAACAAGAGTTACAGGGTTTCCAGAATACTCGAGACTGTAGTAGCGGGAGCACTGGCCATAGATGCTTCAGACATACACCTAGAGCCAGAGGAAAAGTATGTCCAACTCCGATATCGTCTAGATGGTGTGCTCCAAGAAGTTACGAGATTTGATACGGAGACATATGGACTCCTTCTCTCTAGGATCAAACTCATATCTGGGATGAAATTGAATATAAAGAAAGATTCCCAAGATGGTCGCTTCAGTATCCATCTAGCTATCGGTCAGATAGAAGTCCGTGTATCCATACTACCAGGCGCTTATAACGAATCAGTAGTTATGCGTATTTTGAATCCAAAGTCTATTAACGTCAGTCTGGAAGATCTGGGCATACATGAAAAATTGCTGGCCATCCTTCTCAAAGAAATGGACCGCCCAGACGGCATGATATTAACAACAGGACCGACAGGATCAGGTAAAACAACCACCCTGTACGCCTTTTTGAAGAAAATCCACAATACTCAAGTCAAGATCATCACCATCGAAGACCCTATCGAATACCACCTCCCTGGAATCGTGCAGACACAGGTCAATGACAAGGGCTACAACTTCCTAGAAGGTCTACGAGCAGCAGTTAGACAAGACCCTGACATCATCATGGTCGGTGAAATCCGAGACAACGAGACCGCTGACATTGCTATCAATTCTGCTCTAACTGGTCACTTGGTTTTCTCTACATTACACACGAACGATGCCGCAGGTACATTCCCCCGTTTGATCGATCTAGGAGTAAATTCAAAAGTTATTACATCAGCGCTACGTGTGGCTATGGCTCAGAGACTTACACGAAGATTGTGCCAGTTCTGTAAAAAGGAAACTCTTCTCGAGGGCGACGAAAAAACACAGATCGAGGCAGTGATAAGTTCAATAGAGGACAAATCTCTGATACCGGCTGAGAGATCAAAGATGTGGATAGCGGCTGGTTGCGAAAAATGTAACAAAACGGGTTATAAAGGTAGAATAGGTGTATATGAGGCAATACTGACAGACCAAAAAGTTGAGGATGCTGTAGAAAGCAACCCCAGTGAACGTGAAATATGGAACGCGGCCAAAGGTCAAGGAATATTGACCATGAAACAAGACGGTATCATCAAAATATTGAAAGGTATGACTTCTCTATCAGAACTGCAAAGGGTTATTTCTCTTGAGGATTGATAAAAAGTGTTATCCAATTCGTTATCCACAAAAAAATCATTGCTTTTTCTACTACCCAGAGAGTAGTATGGCATTAGTGGTGAGTTCCAATAAATTTTGATTTCAAATACAGGAATCTCTAAGCAAAATCTTGTCGCGTGATGCGATAAGCGAGGTAGAGTCCCGAGGATAATTACAGTAAACTACGACAAGCGTAGCAACCAGAATGTCCTTAGCACTATACCCAAACCTGGGAAGGCCCTTGCTTAGAGATTCTTGTCTTCGAAAGTGAAATCTAGCTAATTTAATGCTTCACCGATATCTTAGCATATACATAATCAAATGTCAATAGCATCCAACAAAACTACACCTGCTGAGAAGGATTTGGGGTTTCTCGATCAAACTCTTAGGCCTTCACATTGGAATGAATACATCGGTCAGCAAAACATAAAGAACAATCTACATATACTCCTTACAGCTGCGAAAGAACGCGAACACCCTCCAGAACATATACTTTTCTATGGTCCACCAGGGCTAGGCAAGACGACACTTGCACATCTCATCGCCAAGGAAACAGGTGCTCAGATGAGAGTTACTTCTGGACCAGCGATCCTCAAGGTTGGTGACCTAGCTTCAATTCTAACCAATTTGTCTAATGGGGACATACTGTTTATAGATGAGATACACCGACTGAACAAAGCTATAGAAGAGATCCTCTACCCCGCTATGGAAACAGGTAAGCTAGATATCATCATCGGTAAAGGTCCATCTGCTCGAACTATACAATTGGACCTTCCGCCATTTACTTTGATAGCTGCGACAACTCGTATAGCGATGATCTCTGCGCCTCTCAGGTCTCGATTTTCTGGTGGTGTTTTCAAACTAGAATTTTATTCTGACCGAGAGATCGCTGATATAGTCAAACGATCATCGAAAATCCTAGGAACTGACATTGATGAAGATGCTGTGAGCGAAATCGCTACTCGTTCTAGATTCACACCACGTACTGCCAACTATCACCTAAAGAGGTGTCGTGATTATGCACAGATAAACAAGACCAAGTTATCAAAGAGCATTGTTACCAAAGCATTGGAAATGCTAGGTGTAGACACGATCGGTCTAACAGCCGCTGATCGAGACATAATCAAGGTGATCATAAACAAATTCAGCGGTGGTCCCGTTGGTTTGAATACTATTGCCGCTGCACTATCTGAAGAGCAGGCTACTATAGAAGAAGTCTATGAACCTTACCTCATACAACTAGGTCTACTCGAACGTACCCCTCGCGGTAGGATTGCCACTGATAAAGCTTACGCGCACCTAGACATAAAAGGTGCAAATAAGTTGTTGTAAGCTAGTTTGTATTTTCATCAATATTGGTATACATTAGTTATGTAATAATAACAAAAAAACCATGTCAGGACACAATAAATTTTCGAAAATCAAACACTTGAAGGCCAAGAACGACGCACAAAAGAGCAAAAACTTCGGGAAACTGGTACGTCTGCTAACAGTAGAGTCAAAGAAAGCTCACGGAAATCTAACTTCACCAGGACTAGTCGCCGCAATAGACAAAGCCCGCAAAGAAAACATGCCGAACGATACAGTGGACCGCGCGATCAAGAAAGGTGCGACAGACAATGCCGCTGCCATGGAATCGATAATATATGAGACATACGGTCCAGGAGGCATCGCTATACTCGTAGAAGCACTCACAGACAACAGAAACAAGGCCGCACAAGAGATAAAACATATTCTGAGCAAGAATGGCTACGAATTGGCTTCCCCTGGCAGTGCGTCATGGGCTTTCGCAAAAGCGAACGGTACTTGGACAGCAGCAACGACGATGCCGCTCGAGGACGCTGACATAGAACTACTCACAAAACTCGTAGAAGAGCTAGAAGAAAATGAGGAGGTCCAGGAAGTATTCACGAATGCAGAATAATGAATCAACAACCATACTCGGTATAGACCCCGGATACGACCGAGTAGGTATCGCTGTCATAAATAAACTCCAAAAAGGCCGCGAGGAAGTAATCTATTCAGACTGTTTCCAAACATCATCCAAGGACACCATCTATGACAGACTTCTATCAATAGGTATAGAAGTGGCCCGTATTATCGACACATACTCCCCTGATTCATTGTCCATAGAAAGTCTCTTCATTACAAAGAACCAAAAGACGGCGATGCGAGTGTCAGAAGCTCGTGGCATCATCATTTATCAAGCCATTTCAAAAGGTGTTCCCGTATCCGAATACAGCCCAATGCAAGTGAAAATGTCTATAACCGGTGATGGTACTAGTGATAAATCCAGAATACAAAAGATGGTCAAACTACTTGTTAAATTACCAAAGAAGGACACTTTGGATGACGAATATGATGCGTTGGCGGTTGCACTCACCCATTCAGCGATCATGAAGTCCAAACAATGGACTTTTATATAATTTTCCGTTATCCACAGATACCATTTCTTGCAAAATTAAATTGGTTTTGCTACAAATTACACACGCACTATTACTATATTAAATATTTTAGTATGCCTCACACAAAAACATCTGGTTCAAGTAAGAAAACAAAACCTATAGCCAAAGACCCGAACGAAGAAGGTGATGAAGTTGTTGCTCCTGTACAAAAGATAAGTAAAGTTGTAGAGGTTGATATTCAAGATGACGTTATCGGCACTGTTGAAGAAAAACCGGAAGTTGATCCCCTACTCTCAGAGGATGAGAGTGAAGACTCTTCATCAGAAGAATCTGGTTTGGATGATGAAGAAATCAACCCCTTCGGAGATAAGTGGGAAATCTAATTCCTTTCTATTTTCTGCTATAATGAAGTCCTCAACATGTCCAGAGGAAAAAAATCAAAATTGAGACATATAAAAGGACTAGTCATGGTCGTTATTTCGATCTCTTTCGTCTTGGTTGGTGCAGGTGCTCTTTGGGTCGCGACGCTCAGGATGCCAGACCTCAATTCATTTCAAGCTAGAAAGATATCTGAGTCCACAAAAATATACGACCGAACAGGAAGCGTTCTACTCTATGACACAGGCAAGAATGCACGACTTTCATACGTTTCCCTGGCTTCAACATCTCCGTTTGTCCAAAAGGCTACAATAGCCATTGAGGACTCAAACTTCTATAAAAACATAGGGATCGAGCCATTATCGATATTACGCGCAATACTTGCAGATATAGCTAGTGGAGATTATAGCCAAGGGGCTTCTACGATCACACAACAAGTGATCAAAAACTCATTACTGACTCAAGAAAAAACTATCACCCGAAAGATCCAAGAGTGGGTTCTAGCGATAAAGCTTACCAAAGCTATGACGAAGGACCAGATCCTGGAAACGTACCTCAACGAAACTCCCTACGGAGGAACTATGTACGGGGTTGAAATTGCAAGTATGGAATATTTCGGCCACCCAGCCAGCCAATTGACTCTAGCTGAATCTGCATATCTAGCTGCTATACCACAAGCACCGACATATTATTCTCCTTATGGTACTCACAGAGAGTCGCTAGACACTAGACACGTTGTGGTTCTACAGAGAATGAGAGACCTGGGCTTTATCACAACAGATGAATACACGGAGGCAAAAGCAGAGAAAGTTCAATTTCTGTCGAAAAATAATTCGAATATTCGAGCGCCGCACTTCGTAATGTTTATAAAAGATTATCTAACACAGAAATATGGTGAAGAAAAAGTTGATAATGGTGGACTCAAAGTTATAACAACACTCGATTATGACCTGCAACAAACAGCCGAACAGGTTATCACGAAGTTCGGACCGAACCTATTATCTAGCTTCAACGCCAGCAACACTGCTATGGTCGCTATTGACCCAAAAACTGGAGATATATTGACTATGGTCGGATCAAAGGATTATTTCGATGCTTCAATTGACGGAAACTACAATATTGCTTTAGCGAAACGACAACCGGGCTCAACTTTCAAACCTTTTGTTTACTCAACCCTGTTCAAGAAAGGTTACACACCTGAAACTGTGCTATTTGATACTCAAACTGAGTTTTCTAATTATTGTACAGTAGAAGGAAAACCCAAAAACCCATCAATCACTGATCCGGGGAAAGTTTGTTATGCGCCAAATGAGTACGACAACATATTCGAGGGTCCACTCACAGTTCGCAAAGCGCTCGCACAATCTAGGAACATTCCAGCGGTGAAAGCACTATACTTGTCAGGAATAGCTGACTCAATACAAACCGCCGAGGATATGGGTATAACAACACTAACTGACCCAAATCGATATGGTTTAACACTGGTTCTAGGTGGTGGAGAAGTTTCCCTTCTAGACCTAACGAGTGCATATAGTGTATTCGCAAACGATGGAATGAGGAATCCATACCGGTCTGTTCTACAAGTTACTGACAAGAGAGGTGTAGTATTGGAACTGAATGGTTCAACAACACCTAATCAAGCATTACAACCTGAGATAGCTAGGCAGATATCAGATATATTATCTGATAAGAATGTTCGCATGGATAGCTTGAAGCCTATAGCGGAAGGTGTTGGTAGACAAGTTGCTATCAAGACAGGAACAACCAACGATTATCGAGATGTTTGGGCTGTTGGTTACACTCCAAACTTGGTAGTTGGGGCATGGGCCGGTAATAATAGTAATGCACCCATGCAACATAATGTCGCAGGACTCATCATCGCTCCTATATGGGGTGCATTCATGTCTCAGGCAGTGAAAGATCTACCCGTTGAAGGATTCGTCCCACCACCAGCACCTCTCACTGAAGGCAAGCCTGTTTTGCGTGGTATATGGCAAGGTGGTACATCTTACACAATCGATAAGATATCAGGAAAAATCGCCACACAATACACACCAGACGAAACAAAACAGGAGATTATCAAACAAAGTGTTCACTCAATATTATATTGGGTAAATAAGGATGACCCGACGGGATTGGCACCTACTGACCCAAACCAAGATTCTCAATTCCAATACTGGGAATATGGAGTTAGGAAATGGTTAACAGAATACCAGAGAACTCACCCGAGTTTTATTGAAACAGCCGGCTCTACAACGATACCAACAGCACTAGATGATATACACACCGCTGACAAAGTCCCAAAAATATCATTCGTAACACCTTTAGATAACCAACTTATAAACCCTCAGAATCTATTACCAATCAAAATCACACTTTCAGGTTCATTCACCCCTATCAAAACAGAAGTATATTTGAATGGAAAATACGTTCTTACCGCGAATACAGATCCATTAAATTTCTCATTCGTACCTGCTGATGTTGGTAATATCAACAAAACATCTTCAAATATTATAACTGTCGATGTTTTCGACAGTGCATACAACAAAGGTGAAGCCACTCTAAACTTCACCGTAAACCAGTAATCAGAGCTCAAACATCGTTCTCATTTTATATCAATAAAAACGACACTGTCTTGTTCTTTATTGATCATATTCAATATAGAAGACTTTTTCATGAAAATTTCAGACCTTAACGACTGATTCACTCCATTCAAGTATATGTATTGACCTTGTACTTTTATATTTTCCGGTTTAACCTCAAAACCTATAACATCCCTAATGGTTGTGCATAATATTCCTAGAATAAAATCAGCCTTTCCTTGGCGACTTTGAACTTTCCTCAGTAAATGTCCAATACCAAACATACTATCTATTCATAGGCATTACTAAATACATAAATGTTTGATCACCTGAAATAGGTCTGATCACCATAGGTTTATTGATACCACTTAGTTGTAGAGAAACACTATCAGCATCGATTGATTGGAAACAATCGATAATATACTTATAATTGAAGTTTATTTCCATCTTCTCCCCTGTTATAGCGGCATCAATATTTGTTTTATTCTCACCTATATCAGAATTTTTCGTTTGAACATCGAATATTTTTGCTTTTGGATCAACTGTTATATGCACTTGATTGAATTTATCAGAAAAAATATTGGAAATTTTCAAAGCATTCATCAGATCCTGTTTGAGAGCGATAACTTCTGTAGCAAACCCTTTTGGAATAATCTGTTTATAATCTGGAAATGTTCCGTCAATAATACGAGAAACTATATATATACCATTTGATTCGAATGATATGAGATTCTTACTCATTTTTACTTTCAAATTCTCACCCATACTCTCCAAAACCCTAGTAACATCTGAAATATTCTTGAAAGGAAGCAGGATTTCATTTATTTTCACTGAAAGTGGTACTTTTATCCTTTTTTCTGCCAATCTGAAAGAGTCTGTTGCTGCGAATACTATATAGTCAGCATCTTTGTATATATAAACACTTGATAATTCAGGTTTTACACTAGAGATAGATGCACTATACCAAACAGATTTCAAACCTTTGATGAATATATCACTTGATAGATCCATTTCTTGACCATCATTAACCTTTGGAATAGTTGGGAAATCTTCAGTTGGTAATGTTTTTATAACAACTTTGGATTTATTTGCTTGAATATTGAGGTTTCCAGAGATTACTTCTATTTTCACAACTTGACTATCTTCTTGGATTTGAGAAATGAATGAAGATAATATATGACCCGGTACTGCTGCTATACCTTTTGAAATTATCTTTACTGGTACTGATACCTCAACACCAATATCGAGGTTTGTTGCTTTGAAGATTACTGTGTTATCGGCCACCTCCATATACACACAAGATAACACTGGAAGGGTCATATGTTTACCAGTTATCCTCTCAACCAATCCAATTGCGTCTTTTAGTTTTTTAAAGTTAATTTCAAATTTCATGTTATTAGGGGTGTGAATATGTTGATAATTATTTCTATGGCTTTAGTTAGTTCTGAAAATAGATTTTCTATTAAGTTATCTTGTTGAAAATTTATTGTTATCTTTTATCTGTAATTCTTGTTTACCTATTATTAACACATTATCCACAAGTTTATAACATAGATCGGAGCTGATTAACTTCTTGTAATAAAATAGGATTGGTTTTGATATCCTCTTTTATTTTTTCATACGAATGTATAACTGTTGTATGATCTCTTCCACCAAGTTTCTCCCCTATTGAAGGGAAAGATATATTGAAATCCTCACGTAGTACATACATAACGATCTGACGTGGCTTAACTACCTCCTTTCTACGAGTTTTATTATATATACTATCCTCGTCTATATTATAGAAATCAGACACAATCTTCACAATATCCTTGATTGAAACAGTTTTCTTTGGTTTTACACTGTTCTTTAGGATATCTTTTATTTCGTTGATATTGAGCTCCCTGTTTTTCAATTGTGTTTGGCAGGCGATAACATTAACAATACCCTCAATCTCTCTGATATTGTCGTTTATCGATCCTGATAAGTACTCAACCGTGTCAGTGGATAGTGTTATATTATGGACACCACACTTGGTGCGCACTATAGCCATTCTAGACTCACGATCCGGTTCAGGTATATCAACTATCATACCAACACTGAATCTACCTCTCAGACGAGATTCTAGCCCAGGGATGACATTTGGGTGACGGTCTGATGAAAACACCAATTGTCTTCCTGTATCATGGAAGGTATTGAAGAAATGGAACAGCTCTTCTTGGAATTTTTCTTTATGTGAGAAGAATTGGACGTCGTCCATGATCATTACATCATATTTTCTATACTTATCTTTGAATGGTTGGACTTTGTTCTCTTGGATAGCCACGAAGAATTCAGACCCGAACCTCTCAGATGTCAGGTAAAAGACTTTTTTGTTTGGGTGTATCCTCTTTATCTGGTTACCAACAGCCTGAATAAGGTGGGTTTTACCTCTTCCGGTGTTTCCATATACAAATAGAGGGTTATAAACCTGGCCAGGGCTCTTGATAACTGCCTGTGAGGCGGCATGAGCTAGTTCATTGAATGGTCCTATAACGAAATTCTCGAAAGTATAACGAGGATTGAGGTTATCTTCCTTATTTATATAGAAATCCTGAAGAGGCATGGATATAGTCGGTGTAGCAACAACCTTCTTTTTTGCGTCGTTGGACTTGGACTTCTCGTTTTCCTTGGTTATAACGTATTCTAAGGCTCGAATACCATCATTCATATCTCTAAGTATGCGTAATATGTTGTTATGGAACTTTTTGTACAACCATTCTTGTGTAAATGAGTTTGGAACACCGAGATATACCGTTCCCTCATTTTCTTTGAGTATTTTTGTTTCTTTGAACCATGTTGAAAAGTTCGCTTGAGACACTATCGTCTCTATCTCCACTAAAGCTGTTTGCCACATTTTTGAATAGTCTTGCATGAAATTTTTTCTTTAAGTATATACCTGTTTATAAATATTCAAACTTGTGGAGAGGCAAAAAATATGTTGATAAGTTGTTGATAAGTATTAAGCTTGAAATATTATCGATAATAAGGTACAGTAGTCTTCATGTCATTCACATATAATCCAAAAAAGAGGAAGCGTGCAAAATCTCACGGTTTTCGAGTACGTATGAAGACGACCTCGGGCCGTAAAGTACTAGCTCGCCGCAGAAGTAAGGGCCGTAAGCGTGTTGCTGTATAAACATGTTACCAAGTTCACAGAGATTATCTGTTGGACAATTCAACTCCGTTATGGAAAAGGGGAAGGTTTATCACTCCCCCTTTTTTGTGTTGAGGGTGGCAAAATCTGATGGTATAGCTAGGGTTTCCGCGGTTGTTCCTAATAAGGTTGCTAAACTAGCGGTCAAAAGGAATAAATACAGGAGGTTGATATATAATGCTGTAGGGCCGATATTTTCAAAAATAAAGCCAGACTTTCATGTGATTGTATTCGCAAAGAGTGAATTGCTAAAGAGTGATCTTACAGATGCGAGTAAAGAAATTCACGGTGTCTTTGTAAAAGCAGGGTTATTGATGTAGTATTGATACACAATGTTCCATAATTTTATTTTCCTACCACTTTATAACGGTCTTATCGGCATAATGGATATTTTGCCGGGTGTTGATGTTGGTGTAGCTGTGATAATTTTCACTATCATTATCAGACTGATCCTCTTTCCTCTTTCGAAGAGCTCGGTGTTGACGCAGGTTCGTATGAAGGAAGTAGAACCAGAAGCGAACAAGATTCGTGCAGAATATGCCACAGACAAGCAAACTCAAGCTCTCAAGATCATGGAGCTTTATAAAACAAGGAAAGTTAGACCTTTTTCTGGTGTATTACTCATGTTTATTCAACTTCCAATACTTATAGCTCTTATTTCTGTATTTTATAAAATTATTCCAACAATTGATCCTACTTATCTATATAGTTTTATACACGTTCCGGTTATCAAACCAACATTGCTCGGTATGGACCTGACAAGTAAGAGTCTGGTATTGGCTATAATTACTGCAATAATTCAGTTCTTACAGATGCATTTTTCTTTAGCTTCTAAACCAGCTGCAGGTTCAAATATGATTGTAGATCAGAATAATCGTGCAGCTATGCCAAGCAGTGCCCAAATGTCCAACATGATGACTACACAAATGAAGTGGTTCCTTCCGATCATAGCCTTTGTTTCAGTGTATTGGATCATTCCAGCTACATATCCTCAAGCGGCAGCAGTTATAGCGATCTACTGGTCAGTCAGTTCCCTATTTACCCTATTCCAGGAAATATATATAAGAAAGAAACACATTCACTAGGTTATTAGTTTCCAACCACTAGATCGAGTGACCATAGAGATAGGTCGTTCTTGTTCATAAAGAATAGGAATTCGTCTTTCGGATCTAGTCCGAGGTTGAATGCGTCTATAACACGATCAGATTGGTCTGTGATAGAAGAAACCAGATGGACTTCACCTGAGGTGGCACTAAGTTGCCAGATCTTATCTACAGTTGAGATGATACCTCGATACCAATCGTCAGGATATAGCCCAGGTACTGGCTCACTTGGTGTAGCACAGTAAACCATCGATATATTGAAATTACCCCAAACACATTTGTCTGCTAGTGTTCTTATGACTGCGCCAGTGTATTTTTGTGTGGAGATGTTATATATTGCCGTACTTACAGAATCGCTCTCAGCTGAAGATGCTAGTACGTATTTTGCATCATGACTAACTCGAGTACTGAGTCCCAGTATTGGGCCGATAACCTTTTTCCAAGCACCAGTTTTTGGGTTTACGAAGTACAGGAAGCCTGCGTATGTAGCGGAGCCTTTGGTTGTTAATGCTATTGTATTATCTTCTGGCCATTCAGCATTGAGTTGGGATATAGGGCTGCTGAATATTTTCGTAACAGACTTACCGTCGAATGATGCTGTATACCCCACTCCATATCCACCCTCGTTTACTAGGAAGAATACTCGGTCTCTCTTTGGTGATATGGCATAGGAAATGATATGGTCTGGAAGATTACTACCACGCAGTTCATACGGAGTCTGTGCAACGAATGATGTTCCGGTGGTTGACGTTGGGGTTGTTGAAGAAGTTGTAGTTGTACCTAAAGTTGTCGTTATCCTAGCCTTTAGGATTACATACATAGTTTGTGCTTCTGAAGCGCCACTTTGAATAGTTGGAGCAATGAAAGCAGTTAAATCCTTATTCCATAAGCTGTTATATATCTTTTGTACAAGTGTATTGGAAATAGTGAATACATTTTCGTTATTGTATCTCGCTTCATAGATATTACCTCGTCCCCTATCTACCCACCTCACTATCGTAGTTGATGCTGTCGTGCTGGCGCCATAGCCACCAACGGGAGTACTACTCAATAATCTCAAGGTTGATTTTGGTTTATAGACTGACTGGGCACTCTCGGTTGTTGTCCCTTGGGTCACCATCGTTGTGGTGGAATGTGCAGGAATGTTTCCGAATGGTGTGAAGGTGTTGTCTACAACATCACCAGGTTGTGTTTTCGTGGTCGAGGTTAATCGGTTGTATAGAATATACGCGGCTACACCAACTATGATGAGTATGATGACTATCGGAATGACGTATATAATTGGAGGTCTCTTTTCTTGGGGCATGGGGGTGGGTGAAAATTAATGAAGTTTTGTACCGTTTATTGTACTTTGTGCATCTTTTACTTTTTGTTCAAGAAGTTTATAATCTGACGCGGAGAGTTTAGATTTGTAAGCAGATAGTATGTCATTCGTTGCGCTGTTTGCATACGACTTCTCTATGTCCAACCTGTTTTGCCAATCAGATGTTTTATAATTACTAAAAACAGCGCTCAATGTTCTTGCTCCCCAACCTGTTGCATCTCTTTGGTTATTCACAGCGTTTACTTTTGCGATTTCTGCGGCAATATAAGTCGATGCCTCCGAGTACTTTGATTGACTTTGCAAGGTCGCCGCTTGTTCAACAGCTCCTATATCTTGAAGGTCTTTGGCTCGAATCGCTGTACTTGATGCATTTTCATCTACGGCTGCTCGGGATTCTCGTTCTATTACAGCGGGATCTGTTGCACTACTCATGTTTACAATAGCTCTAGAAACGATAACGCCGCTAATTCCTTTTTGGATAGTTATGGCAACACCCGCTGTAGTGCTAGATATATCGTTTTTTATAGTAGATATGTCTCTAGTAAGAGAATTACAATAATCTTGCAAATCACGATCTTCCCAATCGACACCCATACAAGAGTCTTCGTATTCTGTTTGGGCGCCACTTAGTTCGTCTTGTAATGTTGCGATTCTGTCACGCGCCTCTTGAGCACCGGCTTGAGAGTTTAATCGGTCTGCTTCTGCTAGAAGACGGTCAATTGCCGCATTACTAGAATTTACATTATTCATAAGATTATTCGCACTACTTGTTTTCAGTGTATTGCTTATATCCTCTATCTTTGCAATCTTCAACATAGCTGGATTTACCGCCTGTAATATGATGTAAGTCGAGAGGATCATGAGTAGTCCTATTAGCGCATCGGACGCTTTCTTCAGACCATCCTTTTTTCCACCCCATGAGTCTGTTGTCATGTATTGGAGTCCTCCCCAGACGATCATAAACACCGCAGCAACTGCCGATAGGGCTATCAATAGATTGATAGCGTCCTTGATGTATGTAGTTAGGTTAACTGTTTTTTGTGGTTCAGCTGAACCGCTAGATATGGACGGCAACGGCTCGAGTAGCGTATATTCTTTCACCGATGAATCTGCGGGTGCTGCGGCGAATATAGGTTTTGTGTTGATAGAAACCAGAATACTGCAGCAAACTATAGCCATCAGTAATACCCCTAGTATCAAACTTGCTTGTTTATTGGTATTTTTCATATTGATAGTGAGTTATTGCTACTTGTATTGGCGTCTGAGGCGGGGTTGAATGTTGCGGTGAAGCCTAAGCTAGCACCTTGTAATATATTATTCGCACTACTTATATCTAGGCGTATCATAGACGACCCACCATCAGTACCAGAAGATCGGAGGACTATTGAAGGTTTGTTATTGAGTTCCGGGCGGGAATCTCCATTGATGAGCCAGGACAGTATCGTATCGCTACTGAAACCATATGGTACAGCTAGTATCCCCTTTTCTTGTTGAGAGCCCATGTTGATAGAATCACCGATCGCTTTGTTAAAGAGAGTTCCATATAAAGGATCATTTACGTAAAAATTAATACTCGGTTGTTGTGGTTCTATGAACGCGTGTCCAATAGCCTGAGAACCACCAGTACTCTCTGATACGGTTACCGACAGATCATAGGCACGTGGTATGAGACTACCAGGTATGATGATAGACTGTTTGCCATAACCAGAACTTCCCTCGATCAAGGACCCTGCTTTTTTCCATTTGTAGACTAACTTTGTTGGGTCGTATTCTTTTCCTGATGAGTTTGCTAGATGAGGTACAGCTATCACTTTTACACTATTCTGATATGCAGAAGTGGTTTTTCCTAGGAATAATGGAGGAACATACCCATCAGATTCCACGATCATATCTACAACGCCAGAAGCAATCACAGTTGAACCTTCCACGACCGTACCATTTGGAGTTGTGGCCGTGATCACGATCGTTAGTTTCGATCCGAGGGCAGGGGCTGTAACATCTATCTTGTTTGCTCCTATTTCATTCTTTACAATTTTACCGTTTACTGACCAAGATATTTTAGCCGAGCTGATATCGGCACCATAACTATTGACTGATATAGTGACGACTTGACCGGGTACAGGCCTTTCGTTTGATAATGTTATCGTTAGGCCATCAGAGACCGGAATACCTTGTGCCGAGACAGACAAGGTTAGGAAAAAGACAGATATGATAGCCAATAGAGATAATGAGACGAATTGTTTTTTAGAACAGCACTTCATTGAGTATTATTTTAACACGGAAGTCGGCTTTTTTATATCCACCATTTTGTTGGTTGGCGGCGTTAGTCCTCCATTCGGTATACGGAGACCGTTTTGGTTAACTGGTCCAGTGTACTTGTTCTGCTCACGCTCATTCCTAGGAAGTCTGGAGCCGTCACTGTTCAATGGTTGTATCTGTGAGTTTTGTATGAACTCTTCTTGTTCTGTTTCAGCCTTTTGCTCACTAGTTATCGTCCCCGAATATAGGTTGGCGATATCTAGAGTCCAGAAAGGTAAAGCGTTCACAAATGGTATTTGTTCACCGATGAAAGTAGCGAGTAATACACCGAGTTTCTTGGGAGCCCATAACTTTTTCATTGAACCATAGCTAAATAATATGATTCCTACTCCAATATCTATGAAATGGTTGGCCACCTCTCCGATTCCGGTAAAGTCTAGAATGATCTGGGTCAAGTCGACACATGCAAAAAAGGCATAAACAAGCATTTTTTCCATACTGTTCACAACTTTTGGTTCCATGACTCAATTATAGCATTAGTTGCTAGTCACTTCGCTATATTATCTATAATTTTGTTGAAGCTTTACCCGCTTCTGCTGCTTCTAGTTCTTTCTTGGCATTCTGGATCTGTAGTACTTGAGCAGGATTGGTCGTGATGATCTGGTCTTCTGTGTAAGAAGCAACGATTTTCAAAGCTACGTGTTTGAGACCAACGAAGAACATACCTTCTCCTACATCTGATTCGAGTAGGAGGTACTTTTCCTCATCTGTTAGGTTAAATGTTTGTTGTATATGGTCTATAACAGTCGGAGATTGTTTAAGTAATATTTGGATGGAGGAGTTCGTGAGAATTGGGAGTCCATAAGGGGATTTCAAGAAATCATCTACGTCTTGGGTGATAGTTGCTAAACCGAGGAAGTATTTACGACCTCTTTTGGCCAAACCGAATAGGAATGAAGCCGTATCTTCTGATTTCATCATCCACCAAGCCTCATCGATGACTAGTAGGCGCTTCTTTAGATTCTTGCGTATGGCGTTCCATATATAGTGTGTAACGATGTACATAGCAACAGGCTTCAGTTCGTCTTCCATGTCTCGGAGTGAGAAAACAGCGAATTTCTTGTTGATGTCGACATTAGATGGCCTATTTATGAATCCTGCCCACGTACCTTTGGTGTATTTGGACAATCTCTGAACCAATGAGTCGGCACCTTCCATACCAGCGAGTACGAGCTCGAAGTCCGATAGTAGTGGAGGTTCAACACTCTTGAAGTTTGACTCGGAGGTGATGTCTTTCAATGCGTATGTCTCTGTGACGGCACGATCGATGATGGCGTCTTCTTCTTGGCTTAGACCTCCTAGCATGATACGGAATAATCCTACGAGGTTGATGATGTTTGAGCGCAAAACATCAGAAGCTGACTCATCTTCACGAGGAATCGGTAGGTCGAATGGGTTTATATGGTGTTCGGAGTTAAGTGAAATATTGAAATATTTACCTCCAGTTGCTTCTGCCATGTATTCGTATTCCCTTTCAGGATCGATGACGATAACATCAGTATCGAACATGAGGGTTCGGAGTATTTCGAGCTTCGTACAATAGGATTTACCAGCACCAGCAACAGCGAAAGTTACAGAATTGTAGTTTTCCAATAGATATCTGTCGAAAAGCACTAGGGATGAATTGTGTCTATTGATACCATATAGTATTCCCTTGTCAGAAGTTAGGTCGAATGAAACGAATGGGAATAATGAAGAAAGTGGTGAAGAGTTGAGTTTTGAATTTACTGCCAATTCGTCGTCACATATAGGAATAACTGACTTGAATCCTTGTTCCTGTTGGAAAAGGGCCGGTTTTAGGTAAACTAGCTTTGATTCTAGTAGTGACTTAATCTCTGACTCTAGTTTATCCAATTCCGCGCTATTATCAGCGAAAAGTGTGATGTATACACCAACGTCGAATAAGTGTTCCTGGGCTTGCATCAATTGGTCACGCAATGCTTCGAGGTCTTGGTAGGCAGTATCTAGTGCCGGGTCACGAACGAGACCCTTTTCTTCCCTTCTGGATATCTGACTCTGTACCTCGGCTACCTTTTTCTGGAAATGGCGCAGTATCTTTGCTGTATCAACTGGATGCACGAATATCGAGACATTGAATATCTTGTCTAGGTTGATGATCGGAGCGAACCAGCTCTCGTCTAGGAAGCGAGGATATGAGATAACAAAGAGAGTTCTGCCAACCTTTTCACCGAGGTTTAATTCTTTTGGGCTAACCTTGAGAGCAGAAGGAGCGATGACATCCTTGAGTTCCAACACTCCAGCTTGGTAGATTTCTTCTGGAAGTATAGAAACAATAGGATTGTTCTCTTCTTTTTTTCCCAATAATTTTGAAAATATGGACATATGATTATGTTATTTGGATCGGCTTCTCTGTTTCTCCAGGGTTGAAAAGTTTGTAGTACAATTCTACCACTTCTTCTGTTCCTAGTTCTGCACTTCGGATGCCACAGCGTACGAGTCCTTGCTCGACTACAGCAACCCTCTGTTCTAGTTGGCTCCTATATTCCTGGAATTGAGCATCGAAATCTTGCGCGGCTGTTTTCTTGCCTGGGAGCAATCTAGAAATAGGATTGTTACCACCAGTCATCATCGGTGGGTCGTATGGGATGACGACAAAGAAACTCTTTGACATGATGTTTGTACTTTCTACGAAAGTACGGATGAATTCTATATATTCACGCACTTGTATCTTCATTAGTTCAGTTGCTTGTTCTTTGTATCTGCCCTCCAGAAGAGCGATATATGGCCTGATATCTAGTTTCTTTGACTGGATACTGATCTGTATAGAGAAGTCTAGAGAATTCAAAAAGTTCTGGAACTGCATCAAGATAGAACTTTGTTCGTCAGCTGACTTGAGGGCAAAGTTTAGTGATGAAGCTAATATGATGGATCTTAGTCCCCCACTCTTGAGGACGATCACACCGTCTCGGATTTCTTTGATCGGTACGAAGTCTTGAGTTGTTTTGGATGATGTAGCCATGTTATTTTTGATTCTTGTTAGAATATACACTCTCCTTTATATCCAGACTCCATGTCAGGTCTTTCAATTTGCTGTCTGATATTTTCGGTACCATGATCGAGGCAAAGCTCTTTGCTTCTTTGGTTGCTTCTTCTTGGGTCTTTGGTTTTTGTTTCGGTTCTTTTTTCCAGATATATAGTTTGTTGCCTATGTAATATTTGAAAGCTGACTCAGCAACATTGATGAGTGGCTTGCTGTTGATCTTGTAGAATGCCATCGCTAGGGATATTGCCATCACAGCGATGATCGGTATGACAGAGAGTATGATGCTATTCAATAGGACGTAGATCAAGAAAGAAAGACCCCCTCCACCGGCTATGTAGATGAACTGTTTTAATGTTAGAGGTCCAAAGATTTTGTCCTCGACCTCGATGAATTGGGGAACTTGGAAGCGCATCGTTGTATATTGTAGCATCTATTTTACAGGTTCTCTATATAGGTCTGGCGATTTGGGTTTTGGTGGAGCTTCTGGTATTGGTACTGGCGGTGTTTGTTGTTGGATCGGAGCTTTCATGGCCGTATTTTCAATGGGTTTTGTAGGTTTGGGTGCAGATACTATCGTAGTTACGGTTTCTATCTTGCTACCAGTTGGTGAAGATAGTAGATAATCTACGAGTGGCTCAGTATGTGGCCCTACCATAACCTCGGCAGTATCTTTATTCAGGGTACTTTCCTTACTCGGTGTAGGATTCTCAATATCACTCAGGATCTGGGCCTTGTCTCTGTAGCTGACGGTTGTTTCAGCCTGATTACCACTACCTATACCATTGGTGTCATCACTCGGTCCCCCATCGCGCGTTTGGTCCTTTTCGATAGTAAATCCACCAGCTTTTTCTAGGGTCGCGAGGTCATTGGCCGCACTAATCTTTTTATCAGCTTCATTACTAAGGTCTTTCATGGTATCTCTGATATCCTTTAGTACGTCATTGTTTATATCAGTAGCAATTTTGTTGGCAATCTCAACAGAAACATTGGCCTCTTTTGATAATTGTGTAACAAAATCTTTAGCTGGCACAAGCCCTAATAAGACATAGCTAACAATGTCGTTCAGTGTAGATAATTGATCCAATAGAAGGCCGTTTTTGTCCGCGATTCTCTCAATATCATTGGTTATCTTACTAGAAGTAAGCAGTTCTTTTACCGAATCTGGTGCGAGTTTAAATTTTTCTTCAAGAACTTTGTAGTCGAATTCCATTCTCATATGTTATTTATGTTATGAAGTTATATTTTTATAATTAGATAAATCTGATTCCAATGATCCAACTGTGCCGATTTGGTTTGCCTCCTTGGCTGATAAATCACGTATTTTCACATCATACTTATCCATTTGTTCTTGCTGTTCACGCATGATAGTACCCATGCCACCTTGGTTTATTATTTTGTTTTTTAGGTTCTCACGCGCTGTGTTCGTACTCTTTATATCGTCTCGGACTTTTTCGAGAGATTTATTTTCTGCTTCCAAACGTTTTTGTGTAGTCTCAATACTGATTTTTGCAGCGGCAACTTTATTACTACGCGATACGTTTGACCACAATGAATTGCCGGCACGTTCTGCGTATCTTGTTTTTCTTTGATCTTTTACAGCTGTTATGTCTTGTTCAATTGTCTTAATCTCATTATCAAGAGCCTTAGCACCATCGTTGTCTCCCCTAGAGCGCAATATTGCTTGTCGTTTGCGCAAATTATTGATTCTGTATTCATGAGTTTCAACCGCTTCTCTATTGTAACCTAATGATTCAGCAAATTCTGTTTTTGCTTTAACCTTAGCATCCAAGCTTCTGTTGTAATTCGTTGCTACACCCCTTGAACCCTTAAGTGCAAGCTCGCCAATCTTTGATCTGCTTGCGTAGTCTTGGAAGGCACTACTTTTTGCAATAGAGCTAGCTACCCTTCCCCCGGTATTATTCCATGTACCACTTGCTCCTGCCTTTAATCCAGACGTTGTCCACCCCTTAACCTTCTTTGTCATACTTCCGTAAGCTTTGGACATGAAACCGCCAGATACACCTGCTATTTTTGCGGCAGCAATGATAGGAATATTGATAATGATAATTATGATACTGAATCCTACCAACAGGTTTATCATATTTCCCCACAATGTTACTGAATCAGTTCCCACATTTTGATTTGCGATCATTGAGGAAAGATTACTTGCGGTAACAATTCTCATAGCAACATACAAGAAAGCCAAATACGTTGGTAAAAACAAAAGTTGTGTTTTGAATTGCTTCGTCCACACATCTGATAATTCTTTCAGTTTTGGCATACCCATGGCCGCTATCCATATAGGAGAAAATGCTAGAAGGAATATGAGTATTGCAATACGAGCAACACAGATCATAGAAATTATGATGAAGTTGATTATGGTTAAGACAACAACGGCGATTCCTGCTACTTCTAGGATAATAATATTGATATTTGCTTTGTAGTCATTTCCAGCGAAAAGAGCCGATGGTTTTGCCGCTTCACTCTTCCAGAAATTGTCTATCTGCAAAGCACCCATTAAGATGTCAGACACACCACCAGAGTTCATTAGTTGTCCGACAGTTTTAGAGATATTTGTTATGTCGCCGTTAGTATCTGAAACGGTATTGGTCGGTGCCATGGCGTTATAGAATTCCAATGAGACGATGTTTGAAAGATCTATGAGCGCTCTGGTAAAGAAGAAGCTGAAGTTGATGAGTACTCCAACGATGATGATACTCTTTATGAGTTCTCCATATTTTGCATCTTGAAGACCCAGGATCATCTGGATTGCTGCATATAGGATGAAGAAAATCAACAGAGTACTAGAGATGTCTCTAATGATAGTCCATACAGTATATATTGCCGGAGATTGATTGATGAACATCCCCAGATGGGTCGTGAGATACATAGAGACATTGAGTATCGTACCTGCTGCTGCGAGGAGCCATGCCGCCACTGTAATTACTAACCAAACCGCAGCAGCTACCACCCCAGTTACTATAGTCGCTATGCCTCCTGTAAAACCAGTAAAGCTACCAGCTATATTCGCAACAGTTTGTGGGAGGCTTGCAGCATGTACTACATCAACGGAAACACCCAATACAAGTATTGTTAACATTACGATCAATATGTAAGGGGTAAATTTTTTCATGCTTTCATTTAATACATCAACTTCATATTATTCATTTGGATCATTACTCGAAAGACCACATTGTATACCGAACTCATTTGTCTTTATCCTCCAAGTATTAGCTGTAGTCGTGGCGAGGCCGATGTTAGTGTTTGCGGTTTGTATTTCTTCTATAGATGGAAGGTAGTTACTGCCTACGATTCTCGCGTACAAGGTGCTCGATGTTTGAGTATCCTTGGCTTGGACTGCAGTTTGCATATCTTTGATGGTAGTCAAGCGAGTTGCTGCGTCAGTTGCTTCTGTTTGGGCCACGTTGACTATAGGGGTGATCGTCCCATCGATGAGTGTATTCAGTCCATCTACTGCATCCTGGCTCATATTGGCACTGTTCTCACAAGCCACTAGTACTTCGTTTGCGTATTGCTGTTCTGTTTCTAGCACCAAGAGTACCTGATCCTTGAATGATTTTAGATCGGTCATTGGTTGGACATAAGTTCCAACACTGGATGACATTTGCTGTAGGGTTGCTGCTGTTGATGCTCCTGATGAAGCTGCGCCCTGCGCTGAGAGTTCGCTGAGAGCTGATTGAGTGGCTCCAGGAGGTTTGAGAGTCATGGTGCCAAGTCCCTTCTTTAGTGTTGTAGTAACAAGTTGGTTGAAAAATGCATCTATAATCTCGTTTAGTTCGTGTGCGGCGTTTAGTCTATCCTGTGATGCTCCGAGCGTTTTGTCGAGAGCCCCACCAATGACTGATCCTGGGGTTTGTATTTCACAATAATCTGCTGTTTGGCCATATGCGTCCCAAGCAGGTTCACATGTTTTCCAAGAAAAGAATCCCTTACCGCGGTCCAGTTCACTGTTAGTATTTTGTTTGCTGTTGGCGATCTGTTCTTGGAGGTCACTTTTGGTTAGTATGTATGCGCCTATAGGACTATTCTGTGGTTGAGTTGTTAGTTCTAGGAAACCTCTCCATCCACCACCATTCGAAAAGGAAGTTTTCGTAAAATTACTTCGTATACTATTTACACTATTCCCGTTTACATTGAGTTGATTGGAATTACTCAGAATTCCGCCACTCACAAAGTCACCCAATGTTGCACCGTTCGGATCGGAGTCAACCGACATACTGATATGTGCATTGCTTGCATTCTGTATTATCGAACTCAATGTACATGTATATCTCTCGCGAGGTGTATGAGCTTGTCCCTGTGCTAGTGAAAGTTTGATATCCAAACCAAAAGATCCACAAAGACCTTGTAGTGGTCCATCTCCCGCGATGAATGCCCCAGTTAGTTGGTCTGCCTGATCCATGAAAAATGCTTGCGGATTTTGCATGAATGCTGGTTTGCCGTCGAAACCGCCATTGATCCACTGGATCACTGAGTCAGACATGCTTCGGAGAAGGTCTGCTCCTACAGCCCAAGCGAGACCGTCGAGTGAACACTCCTTTTGTTTTTGAAAGTCCTGATTTTTACGGGTCTGGGTCATTTCGTCTAAGTGTGTTTCAACGATTTTTACAGGAATTGGTCCTCCACCCATTCCCCCTCC
>JBAXUB010000010.1:0-40223 GCA_037129895.1 Candidatus Tayloriibacteriota bacterium
AAGAAACCAATGAATTGTGAAATCTGTGTCCACTTTATGGGGTACAGATCACTGGTGCCCCCGGCAGGAATTGAACCCACATCTATTCCTTAGGACGGAACTATTCTATCCGTTGAACTACGGGGGCAGAACGCATTGAATATACCATAGGTTAGGTTTTGCGGCACGGGACATTTTCTGTTAGACTGCTTGCATGACACCAGAAGAGAAGTCATTGCTCGAGCGAACATACAAATTAGCTGAGGATAATAACGCTATTTTGCGTAGTATTAGACGATCTAATAGATTGTCTACATCGTTTCGAATACTCTATTGGGCAGTCATAATTTTGTCTGGATTTGCGGCGTATTATTATGTGCAGCCATATATGACGATGGCTATCGATCTGTATAATAAAGCACAGACTGGTTTAGTGAGTGTTCAGAACCAGGTGAATGGTGTACAGAATACGGTCAATTCGGTTAAGGGTTTGTTGAAGTAATTCTTCGACGATTGAACTCATGATGTTATAATGGAGAAGTGAACCACCTTCTTTACAAAAAAGCTTTAGAATTGAGATTGAAAGGGTATAGTTATAATGAAATCAATAATGAAATTGGTGTTGCCAAGTCGACACTTTCGAGTTGGTTTTCAAAAATTATATTGTCTGGAGAGGCTATGGCTCGATTGAGTAGTAGAGTGGCCAGGGGGACATTGAATGGATTGGTAAGGAGAAACAAGCAACAGACTCTATTGGCGAAGGAAAGATCATTGCAAATTCGTAGTCAGGCAAAGAGTGAGGTTAAAGCAATTTCTCGTAATGATTTACTATTGATTGGTACGGTTTTGTATTGGGCGGAAGGATACAAGAAATTGAAGCAAGTTAATGGTCGAGAGATCACTGCTCATTCTGTTTCACTTACAAATTCAGATCCAGAGATTGTTTCGTGTTTTGTTATATTCTTGCGTGAGATTCTAGGGGTTTCTATGGATAATATTGTAATAGAGATGCGTCTGTTTAAACACATGGACGCCGAAAATTCAATTCGTTATTGGATGCGCGTCACTGGCTTACCTAGGAATCAATTTAGAAAACCCCTTTATCCGGTAAGTAGTGCGAGTAAAGGTAAGAGGCCGATAAACCGCTTGCCTTATGGTACAGTTCAAGTTATAGTTTCTAATACCAAACTCTTTTATCGTGTTATTGGTCTCATTGACGGGGTCAAAGATAGATTACAGAAATTGGTTAAATATATGCCGAGGTAGCTCAGCTGGTAGTAGCGCTTCCCTGAAGAGGAAGAGGTCACCGGTTCGATCCCGGTCCTCGGCACATTAGGAGAGTCTATATAGAAACATGAAATCGCGTGTTTTTGTGTGGGCAGGAGAGAGTCAGATATTTCCAAGCTATTTGATAGAAAATGCAATTCAAAATCTTCTTAATTTATTAAATATTTACACCCATCCCCGTGAGAGAAAAGGCCCACGGGGATGAAACTGGATCAAGGTATACCTGCAAAGACACTTTGATCTGAAATATTATGATTATTCCAATAGGTTAATAACGTACAACACGAGTTACGACGATGAACTGGCTCTATCACTATTATGATAAAAATTCACAAGAGTTATGTCGACCCATAACTGGTCTTAACGATATCAAAATGGAGATAAAATCCTGATAAAGATCTGATCAAGATTTGATAAAGTTTTGATAAAGAAATGATGAAGAAATCGTGTTTAGGCCTCAGAATATCAAATATTATAGAATTTACGCAGATTGTCGGGTGTATCTATGACATAACCTCTGCCTGGCAGGTTGGCGATCAAGTTGGGCTTATTGCCAGTATTCAACTTTACTCGGAGATTCCTCATATGTGCCTCTACGGTATTGGAGAAAGGATTGCTGTCGGCTGTCCAAACATGCTCCATGAGGAGAGCTCTCGATACCAAAGTTCCTTTATGTTTAATGAGGTATTCGAGCATGGAGAATTCCTTCCTCGTCACCTTTATGATCTTATTACCTCGGGTCACGATGTTCCTACTTGGATCGATCTTGAGATCATGGATCTCCAGTGTTGGGATCGATGTTTTCTCAGGTCTTCTCGAAAGTACTTTCAACCTCGCATATAACTCCTGTAATGAAAACGGTTTGGTCATGTAGTCATCGGCCCCACACTCGAACGCCGCGACCTTGACCTCGGTATCATCAGTAACAGATAGGAAAATGATAGGTGTAGTTTTCCCCAATGCGCGTATCTCTCTACATACTGCTAGGCCATCCTTTTTCGGTAGGGAATAATCTAGAATAATGGCGTCATATATGAAGCTTCTAGCCATGAATGATCCATCGTTGCCATTATCAGCAACCTCAACATTGTGTGCCGCGGCCATGAGACCACTGCGGAGTGTTTCGGATATACTTTTATCATCTTCAACGATAAGTATTTTCATATTTGCCGTAAGTATAGATGCACAAATATTTAATTGCAATACATGATCGGTCAAGCGCAAATATGCAACTATTGACCGATAGTGCCTTTACATCTCGTTGTAGTTGACAAAAGAACGCTAGTAGTGGTAATGTCTATGTATAGAAAAACCCATTTAATAATAATAATAAACATGGCCACAGCAACAATTTCGTTCAAACCAAAGCAGACCGTCAAGAGACTATTATCGTCACTTCCTGATCGTGCACGCGAAGTTATCATATATCGATACGGACTCGGAAAAGATGTAAAGCGTATGACTCTCGATTCTATCGGCAAGATGTATGGCATCACTCGTGAGCGAGTTCGTCAGATCGAGAATTATGCATTGACTCAAGTTCGCAAGTCAGAAGAATACGGACAGGAGAAGGGTGTATTCGTCGAGATCGAGAGCTTGCTACATTCATTGGGTGGCATCGTTGTTGAGGATGATTTCTTGGGTCATGTATCCAAGGACAAGAGTCTACAGAACCATGTATATTTTCTCCTAGTTGTTGGTGAGCCTTTCCGTAAGATGAAAGAAGATGATGATTTCCGTCATCGATGGCATGTCAATGAAGAGTTAGCAAAGAAAGTCGAGGAAGCTCTAAAGAAGCTCTATGGAAATCTGAACAATCAAGATTTGCTACCAGAATCAGAAATGATAAATAAGTTCCTGAGTCATCTAGAAGATGTTTCTGAAAAGTACAAGAATCAAGAAGTGATAAAGAGATGGCTCGGCCTCTCAAAGGCGATCGGCAAGAACGCTCTCGGTGACTGGGGTGCTTCGAATTCATCGAATGTAAAGACAAAGGGTATGCGTGACTACGCTTTCCTCGTTATCAGAAAGCACGGATCACCGATACATTTCCGTGATGTTGCAAAGCAGATCACAACCATGTTTAGCAAGAAAGCTCACGTAGCAACTACACACAATGAGCTTATAAAGGATCCTCGTTTCGTATTGGTTGGCCGTGGATTGTATGCTCTCGCAGAGTGGGGATACGCACCAGGCATCGTCCGTGATGTTATCGCTCATGTTATAGAGAAGAGTGGGCCCCTAACGAAAGAAGAGATTGTGGATAAGGTACTAAAGGAGAGATATGTCAAAGAAAACACGATCATAGTCAATCTCCAGAACCCTCGTTATTTCAAGAAAGACAAAGATGGCAAGTATGTAGTTGTCAGTGTCAAATAATCCATACCTTTGATATAATGTCTGCATGTCATTTGATCAGGGATATTCTTATTTGTTCCATATATTAAATACAGAGATATTACCTCCTGCTATACAGGTTATGATTGCTTTGTCGCCCGTAGTTCTGGCGGCGCTACTAATGGTGATTTTTCGAGGATTGTGGGTAGACTATGTGAGAGCCAAGAATTTCCTTTCGATCAAGTATTGCGTCGTTGAGATCAAACTTCCGAAAGACACTTTCAAATCGCCTCTGGCTATGGAAGTCTTTTTGACGGCTCTTCATAACACATCTGATGGGACTCCGTATGCTCAGTATTGGAAGGGTGAGACTAGACCGTGGTATTCATTGGAGCTCATATCGATCGGGGGACAGGTGAAGTTCATGATGTGGATGGAGGAGAGACGCAAGACAAATCTCGTGTCTGCTCTGTATTCTCAATATCCAGATGCTGAGGTTAGAGATGTTGAAGATTATGCCAAATCTGTACATTTCGATCCGGCCACAATGAAGATGTGGGCTGCGGAATTCAAATTTACAAAACCAAATCCATATCCTATAAAGACATACGTTGATTATGGACTCGATAAAGATCCTAAGGAGGAATTCAAAGTCGATCCATTGTTGCCTCTACTAGAATTTTTGGGTAGTGTTGGTTCCAATAGTCAGGTTTGGATACAGATACCGATCATAGCTCACAGGAATGATCAGAAATTGCCGGGTCATATATTTAAAAGAGGTGATCTGTGGAAGGAAGAGGCTAACAAGCTTATCAATGAAATATTGGTCCGTGATCCTAAGACAAAAACAGCTGGTGGAGAGCCTGATCCAGAAACAGGCTATACAAAGTTACCGATCCTTTCAAAAGGTGAACAGGAAATTGTGGCATCTCTTGAGAGACGTATTTCCAAATACTCTTTCGATACTGGCATTCGCGCTTTATATGTTGCAAAGAAAGATGAATTCAATGCAGCTTTCGCTGTTGGTGGTGTAGTTGGGAGTATAAAGCAATTTGGGGCCGAAGGTTTCAATGGTTTCAAACCTAACGGCGATAAGTGGCTTCAAAAATTCGACTATCCGTGGCAGGACTTTATGAATATAAGAAAAAATAGACAGTCTCGATTAGCGCTGGCAGCATATAAACGTAGGTCTTTCTTTTATGAACCATTCAAAAGTCCAGTCCTCGTAATGAATGTCGAGGAGCTCGCTACTATATACCACTTCCCGGGATCAGTATCGAGGACGCCGACATTGGAGAGATTGCCATCAAAGAAAGCACAGGCACCATCCAACTTGCCGATATAGCATCACTGATTCCGAATATACCTATACGAGAATGAATACAAATTATCTGTACAAAAAATCTAAATGGAATAATATTGGTCCGTTAGATATTATGAAAAAGTATCGCTTGTTCGTCGCGGCTCTCGTGGTGGCTTTGGTTTCATTCATGTTCGTAGTGACTGCTTTTTCCATAGCTCCAGATAATTTCCCAGGTCGCAGGATCGTCTCTATTCCAAAGAGTACATATCTTGGTGCTGCGGCAAAAATACTCCATGACAAAGGTGTTATCAGATCGGAGTTACTATTCAAGGTCTATGCGATGATCGTGAGTGGTCACCGACAGATCCAAGCGGGTGATTATCTCTTCACTGAACCACAGTCAGCTCTGCGAATCGCATATCGTACTACTCACGGTGTGCAGGATCTCCCGAAGATATCAGTGACCCTCTATGAAGGTATGACAGTCAAGGATATGGGAGTACAGATAAAGAAGAATATTCCTCAATTTGATAATACAACATTTTATAATATGGCCAAGTCTTATGAAGGGTATCTTTTTCCAGATACGTACTTCTTCTATGAGAATGTTACTCCTGGCCAAGTGATGGAAACATTGAGGGACAATTTCAATCAAAAGATAAAGACGGCATTACTCGATATACAAGCGTCTGGTAAGTCATTGCAGGATGTTATCGCTATGGCTTCTATCGTAGAGAGAGAGGCGACGAGTTCAGCTGATAGGAAGTTGATCGCTGGAGTGTTATGGAAAAGAATATCTATCGGTATGCCTCTACAAGTCGATCCACCATTCTATTATATTCTCGGTAAAGATTCCTCGGAGATAACTTTGAAGGATCTCGCTATGAATTCTCCATATAATTTGTATAAAAATAAAGGCTTGCCTCCAACACCTATAACCAATCCTGGAATGAGCTCGATTCTGGCCACGGTCAATCCAACTACTTCCAACAATCTATTTTTCTTGTCTGATAAAAAGGGGGCGATACATTATGCTCCTACATATGAGGGGCATATTGCAAACAAGTTGAAATATTTGCAGTAATGTTGGGTAATGCTATATTGCATGTATGGTAATTAACCAAATGCACGGAAAACGCGTATTCGTTGGCATTTCAGGCGGAGTTGACTCTGCTGTTTCTGCGGCATTACTCAAGAAGGCTGGCTATCACGTCACTGGTGTATTCATAAAAGTTTGGCAGCCTGATTGGATAGAGTGTAATTGGCAGGAGGAAAGGCGTGATGCCATGAGAGTTGCCGCACATCTGGATATTCCATTTATTACCCTCGATCTCGAAACGGAATACAAAAAAGGTGTTATTGATTATATGATCGCTGAATATAGAGCGGGGCGCACACCAAATCCTGATGTAATGTGTAATAAGACTGTGAAGTTCGGAGCTTTCTATGATTGGGCTATGAAACAGGGTGCTGATTTTGTTGCGACGGGGCATTACGCTCGGATCAAACGTGAGACAGGAAGGGGGAAGAGTCAAGAAGGTTGTGAGTGTTTGGATGGGGGGACTTTCGGAGGCGCGAAGGCGCCTAGAAGGAATGCGCGCCTAGCAAGGCGCGACATGTGCCCCACAGGCAAATACTCACAACCTTCTTTGCATCTATATGCGGGTAATGATCGCAACAAAGATCAGTCGTATTTTATTTGGAATATAAAACATGAACAATTGGCGCATATATTATTTCCTATTGGTGATATCCAGAAAACAGAAGTCAGAAAATTGGCACGAAAATTTGGATTGCCGAATGCCGAGAAGAAAGACAGTCAAGGGCTTTGTTTCATCGGTAAGATTGATTTCAAGGAATTCTTGCAGCACTATATGAAGACAGAAAAGGGTAATGTATTGAACGAACAGGGTGAAGTTATCGGTACGCATAACGGCGCGCTATTTTTCACTATAGGTGAGAGGCATGGTTTTTCCATAGACGATAAAAGAAAGTCTGCGAATGATAAGCCATATTTTGTCATAGAAAAAGATGTTGAACAGAACACTATTATCGTATCGAATAAAGATAAGAGGGAATTGTTACCAAGTGCCACCAAAGTAGTACGTCTAGAAAAAGTGAACTGGATAGATGGTGAAGTGCCAGATTTCGGAGTGAATAGTGGCAATGCTCACTATCTGTTGCTCGCACGGAGTCGTTATCGTCAGGAATTGCAGAAGGTGCGTATCGAGAGCTCAAATATAACTGAAACTGTTCTCGAATTTGAAAGTCCTCAAGATACACTCACGCCAGGGCAGTCTTTGGTTGTTTATGATGGTGAGAGGTGTCTGGGGGGAGGGGTGATAGTGTAACCGTGTATAGGTCTGACCTCTACAGTTTACCTAGCTGGCTTTCTATTGTCTTTAGGTTACAATACTCGTATGAATCACGTAATAAACATAACAAAAACAGATGGCACGAAAGAGCTATTTGAAGAGGAAAAATTAATAAATTCGTTGCGCAGAGTTGGGGTCAGACCGGAGACGATAGATGAAGTAGTCGAGGAAGTAGAATCAGAAATGAAAGATGGTATGACTACGTCCGAGATATATAGGAAGGCGTTTTCACTGATAAAGAGACATTCGGCACCGATGGCGGCCAAGTATTCTATACGTCGTGCCCTCATGGAACTTGGTCCGGATGGTTTTCCATATGAGAGATTTGTGGCTAGAATATTCCGGATGTGGGGCTATGAGGCTGTGACAGATCAGGTGGTTATGGGGACATGTGTCGATCATGAACTAGACGTTGTTGCATGGAAGGATGAAAGCTTAGCGATGGTTGAGGCAAAATTCCATAATGAATTCGGTGTGAAGTCTGATCTCAAAGTCGCGTTGTATGTCAAAGCCAGATTTGATGACATTGCTGGTAACACGTTTGAATATGGTGGAAAGAAGAGGAAGCTTACAGAACGTTGGCTTACGACCAATACAAAGTTTACAGATAAAGCTATCAAGTATGGTGAGTGTAGTAATTTGAAGCTTGTCGGGTGGAACTATCCAGCAAAGGGCAACTTACATGAGATCATCGAGCAAAACGGTTTGCATCCTATTACTTGCATTACGACTTTGACCCATCAAGAGAAAAAGGACTTGGTTGCTAGAGATATCCTAGTTTGTATCGATCTAGTCGGTAAGCCTACAGTGTTGAATGATATCGGTGTAAAAAGTGATAGAGTCGAGAGTATACTCACTGAGGCACAGATCATTATTCAGGAGGCGAAGTAGTACAGAGTATCGATGCGAATATACGAATTATTCTAATTATACGAATATGGGCACAGAATCTAAATCCGAAAAAATGGAGGAACTCGGCCGTCGACTGGTCAGCTTCAAAGAATCACCTCTATACGAATATCGCACAAGTAACAAGTACTTACCAGTTATCGGTGAGGGGAGTCTTGATGCGTCTATAATGTTTGTCGGCGAAGCACCAGGCAAGACTGAAGCGTTGACTGGTAAACCATTCTGCGGCGCTGCGGGGAAGTTTCTGTCAGTGTTACTCGAATCAATAGGTATGAGCCGTGAGAAAGTATATATAACAAACATTGTGAAAGATCGACCACCAGAGAATAGAGACCCAACACCTGAGGAGATCGCTCTGTATTCGCCGTTATTGGACAAGCAGGTGCAAATCATAAAACCGAAGGTTATAGTTACACTGGGTAGACACTCTATGGGTTATATTTTGCCACGATATGATCTAGATAATGAATTGGCACCAATAAGTAAGTTGCATGGCCGGACTTTCGAAACTGCATATTTCGATGAATCCGCATCGCCACAGCCAGTAACAATATTAACTCTGTATCACCCGGCGGCTGCACTCTATAATGGGGGTATGAGGGAGACACTCAAGAAAGACTTTGCGGTGTTGAAGAAGTATGTGTAAAACATTTAGTCTGTAAAGTTATTGACGGCGAAGTAATATCTGATAAAATTGAAGCGTCTTTTAGTATAAGGACCTCAACGGGAGAAATTTCCTGTGGAGGGCTTTTTTGAAATGACAATTATGTCATATATATTTCTTGATGAGTCAGGCGATCTGGGCTTTTCTTTCGACAAAGGATCGTCGAGATATTTTGTCGTGGTGGCTGTAGTGGTTGATAATAAAAGGCAGTTAGAAAAAATAGTTCGTAGAGTGCATGATGGTTTAGTAAAGAAATATAGAGTAATTGGGACTCTTCATGCATGTAAGGAAAAGGATTCGACGATTATCAGTATGCTAAAACGACTTAATGAATCCAGTCTCCACATATTTGCTGCTATTTTCAATAAAGCTATGATTTTCAATCATCAAAGGAGTAACATAAACACCTTGTATAATTCAATGGTGTGTTTGTTGCTAAATAGGGTAGTGATCGATCATTCGGACGTAATGGGCGACAACCTGATTGTTGTGGCTTCAAGAAGGAGCACTAGTAGATATATCAACAATGAATTCGAGCTCTATATGACTAAATATCTAGTAAGTAAAAACGTCCAGAAATTCAATATTAAAATAGCTACTCCTACGAATGAAAAATCTCTCCAGGTTGCCGATTTTGTATCGTGGGCGATCTATAGACGTCACGAATTTAATGATGACACGTTTTATAGTATTATCGAACCTCAGATAGTTGACGAATTCTTGGACCCTTCATAGACGACGATGCCCTATCCGTTCTTTGAGCCACCTTACGGAAACTCACGGTATAGGGTCTTACTTGTCAGTGGTGTTATTGTAGCATGTAATAAGTCAGCATTCAAATGCATAGCTTTTGTGTAATAATTGTGTAAAATTAGGAGATGTCCAAAATATATAATACAAGACTAAGGAGTGCTAAAGACTTGTTAGATTATATGAATGTCCAATATTCCAAACTTCACACTGATTTTGAAGTGGCATTTTGGGACTCGAATATGGGTGATCATACAGCGGATGAGAAGATGCAAAAGGCACAGGTACGAAGAGATGATTTTCGGGCAAGTGTTGATCTAGGAAAAAAGGTGCGAGACGAGATAAAGAAGTCAAAGGGTGAGATCAGGCGTCGTCTCAAGATCTGGGATCATTTCTTTGGTTTGTATCAAACTCCTCCACAAGCTTTCGAAATAAAGAAGAAAGCCAGCGAATTGGAGGCAGAAGTGTTAAAGATACGCACGATTCGTAAAGAGGGGTATATTGATCCAGAATCTGGTGCGTTTGTCGAAGCGTCAGAAAATAGGATGAGAGTATTGCTCCGTACATCGCCAGTAGAGTCGGTCAGGAAGGCTTGCTTTGATGCGTTGGAAAAATTACCATTTGATACAATAGACAAATACATAGAGATTATCGGACTCAGAAATACGTTTGCTCGTGCACTAGGCTTCGATGATTTCTATGCATATAAGGCGAAGATAGATGAAGATATGACCAAGCAGGAAATATTCGCTATTTTCGATAAAATATACGAAAAGACGAAGTATGCTTTCCAGAATGTCAGAAAATTGGAAAAAGATTTTGAAAGGAAGGGAAAACTCGGGTTACGAAAGCCTTGGAATTTCGCATATTTTCTGACTGGTGATTTTACCAAAGAAGAGGATCCATATTTTCAATTTGATGAAGTGCTATCGTATTGGGGAAGATCATTTTCTGCAATGGGTATAGATTATAAAGGAGGAACACTCAAGCTGGACCTATTGGATAGAAAGGGCAAGTATAACAATGGTTTCTGTCATTATCCAAAATTGGTCGGATATAAGAATGGAAAAATAGTTGCTGGTTCGAGTGGTTTTACATCGAACGCAGTCATGGGACAAATCGGTGCTGGTGTACAGGGTATTCATACAGTTTTTCATGAAGCAGGTCATGCGGCTGATAGACTGAATTCGATACAAGAAGATGTTTGTATCAATCATGAATATCCTCCTAATACAGTTTCCTGGGCAGAGACACACAGTATGTTCATGGACACGATATCTAGTAGTATCGAATGGAGGACGAGATATGCAAGAGATAAGGATGGAAATAGATACCCGTTCGATATATTTGAAAGGAAATTGAAAGCAGTTCATCCTATACGACCATTGGAAATGATGCATGTAAATTATGTTGTTGATTTTGAGAGGCAGATCTATGAATGCGCAAATCTGTCTAGAGATTTGGTTATAAAAATCGCCAAAGCAGTTTATAAGAAATACTTTGACAGATCGGAGGATTCTATATCGATCTTGAATGTGCCGCATATATATTCATGGGAAAGTTCGGCGTATTATCACGGATACGGCATGGCAGATCTTGCTGTCTCGCAGTGGAGAAAATATTTTTTCAAGAAATATGGATATATCGTCGATAATCCAAAGGTCGGTAAAGAATTGCAGAAAATATGGAGCTACGCATCTCTGCATCCAGCAAAGAAGTTGGTCAGGATGGCAACTGGTAAACCGCTTGGTCCAGAAGCATTCTTGCGAGATGTCACTGCTCCACTGGATACGATCTTGAAAAGTGCAAAAAAGAAGATCGCTAAGCTAGAAAATATACCGCTATTTAGCGGAAAAATCACATTGAATGCCAAGATACAAATGATGCATGGAAAACTGGTCGTTGCTGACAATAGTAAAAGCTTTGAAGATATGGATGCAAAGTTTAGAAAGTGGTTGAAGGGGCAGTAAGTTATATATAATATAATTTACAACATAAAAATATTATACAGAAAATCTTTTCGAATCTAGCACAGTTTGATACAATTCCCTTTAATGATTAAAGATTTTGATAAATGGAATTCGTATAAGAAGCAACTTGAAGTTAAAGCTCTAATATATTGCAAGATTAGAGAGATTTGGTGGTGTTCGCTTGGAATAAACGTAGGGTCTGAGACTTGTGGAAAGAATGAACTTTTTGAAAGGCCGGTATTGATTCTTAGGATTTACAGTCAACAGTCCATATTGGTAGCTCCGATTACCAGCAAAGTTAAAAAGGATACTTTTCATCAAGAGATTATATTTGGCGACAAAAGGGGATGGGTCATTTTGTCGCATGCTAGGACAATTAGCCCAAAAAGACTTCAGCGGAAGCTTACGCGACTTGATGAGTGTCAGTTTATGGCTACAGCAAATAGATTAATGAGTATTATAGAAATTCCAGTATGCGAATCGGCCCCGGTATTACCCGGAGCCTCGGAGCCCGAAGGCATGATAGAGTCAGTATATGCTTTTAATTATTATAGTCAAGTAGACATAGATGCTCTACATACAGTAATATAGAGCTATCAGTCTCTAAATCCATGACCTCATCAGAAATCCGTAACAAATTCCTCGAATTCTTCGCGAAACGTGGACATACGATCATACAGTCTGCGTCTCTTGTGACCTCGGACGAAAAGGGTATAACTAATCCTACACTTTTCAATACAGCAGGAATGCAGCCGCTCATACCATATCTACTCGGCAAGCCGTATGTAGTGGATGGTAAGGAAAAGACTAGACTCGTAGATGTTCAGAAATGCTTACGTACAGTTGATATCGATGATATCGGAGACAAGACACATGCAACATTTTTCGAAATGCTAGGGAACTGGTCGCTCGGGGATTATTTCAAAGAGGACGCGATAAAGTGGAGCTATGAATTTCTAACATCCAAAGAAGATGGTCTGGGGTTAGATCCAAATAGGCTCTATGTCACAGTCTTCGAAGGTGACACCAATGCACCTCGCGATGATGAAGCTGTAAAGATATGGAAGGAAGTATTCAATAAAGATACAAAAAATATAGTTACAGACTTTGCTAGCGATACATCGAAAGGAGAGTCTGGTCGCATATTCTATATGCCAGCGGATATGAATTGGTGGCAAGCGGGTGACAATGGCCCATGTGGACCGGACACTGAGATGTATTATGATATCGGTGATGCAAAGACTGGCGAGCCGTATTTTGGTGGCAAAGGCCTGACGAGAGAACAATTTTTGGCCGCGGATTCTGTAAGACAAGTTGTCGAAGTGTGGAATGATGTCTTCATGCAATATGAAAAGAAAGACGGTAAAATCATTGGTAAATTACCGAAGCCGTCAGTCGATACAGGGGCAGGACTTGAGAGGTTGGCTATGACTCTGCAGGGTGTTGATAATATCTATGAGACTGATTTGTTCAGTTCGATCATGGCAGAAATAAGGTCTGATTCCGAGAATTGGGACTTGAAGTCGGCATGCATAATCGCTGATCACTTGAGATCGGCTACGATGTTACTAGCTGATGGAGCACTACCTTCGAATACTGACCGTGGTTATGTTCTCCGAAAGCTTATCAGACGTGCCGTCAGGCATTCACATAATATCGGTTTTGACGAAAATTCAAAGATCAGCAACTTGGTGCGTATAATTGCAGATAATTACGAGTCAGTCTATCCGAACGTTTTGAATAATTTTGAAAACATAAAATCAGAATTATTGAAAGAAGTTGATAAATTCAGGGAGACTCTGAAACAAGGTTTGAAGGAGTTTGAGAAAGGTGTGGATGCTTTCACTCTATTCTCAAGTTATGGATTTCCACTTGAGCTGACGTTGGAATTGGCGAAAGAGAAGGGAATAACGATAGATATGGCTGACTTCGATGCCAAGTTCAAGGCGCATCAGGAATTATCCAGAACGGGCGCAGAAAAGAAATTCAAAGGAGGTCTCGCTGATGTAAGTGATGAAATGGTGGTTAGATATCACACGGCGACACATCTATTACATCAAGCACTCTACGACGTACTCGGAAATGGAGTGATGCAAAAGGGTTCCAATATCACTGGTGAAAGATTGCGTTTTGACTTTGCACACGGTGCCAAGATGACAGATGAAGAAAAGAAGAAAGTTGAAGAGATGGTAAATGATAAGATTTCTGCCAAAATGCCAGTCAACCAGATCATTCTGTCGCGCGAAGAAGCTGAGAAGACAGGGGCGAAGCATTTCTTTGGTGAAAAATATGGCGATAGTATATCTATATATTTTGTAGGCCCGGTTTCAAATCCACCGGTAGTTTCTGACCTCAAACTCGCATATTCAAAGGAATTTTGCGGAGGACCTCATGTGAGAAATACGAGTGAACTCGCCGGTCCAGAAGGAAAGTGGAAGTTCAAGATTCAGAAAGAAGAAGCCGTAGCACAAGGTGTAAGGAGGATCAAAGCAGTGCTCGGTTAGTTTACATGACTTTTTCTTCTATAACTGCTAAAGTTATGTCTATGGAAAGCCAAGAAAAAGGACGCTTACACCCGATTACACAGGTTATTCGTGCTATATACCCAGTTTTTGCTGAGCTTGGTTTTGAGATAGCTGACGGGCCAGAGCTCGAAGATGAGTTCCATAACTTTGATGCTCTCAATGTTCCCAAAGATCATCCGGCTAGAGATATGCAGGATACTTTTTGGATCAAAGATAAGGCCGAGAGGATGGTACTCCGAACTCATACATCTTCTGTACAGATCAGATATATGGAGAATAATAAACCACCAATACGTATAGTTGTCCCAGGAAAAGTATTTAGAAATGAAGCAACCGATTCTACACATGAGGCGCAATTCCATCAACTCGAGGCATTGTATGTCGACAAAAATGTCACCTTGGCGCACTTGAAGGGTGTATTGGAAACTATGTTCAAGAGAATATTCGGCGATGATGTAGTTATCAGGTTTAGGCCGAGTTTCTTTCCATTCGTTGAGCCGGGTGTAGAGGTGGATATGCGATGGAAAGGTAAATGGTTGGAAATGGGTGGTGCAGGTCTCGTGCACCCGAATGTCTTCAAAGCTGCAGGTATCGACCCTCGAGTTTACCAAGGTTTTGCTTTCGGATTCGGACTGGATAGGGTAGCGATGCTCAAGTTCGGTATCGATGATATTAGAAGTTTATATAATGGGGATCTGAGATTGATCAATCAATTTTGAGAAAGTATTATGAAAATATCCTACAATTGGTTACAAAAATATTTTAGTCAACCGCTCCCAAGTCCAGAGAAATTGGAGGAGCTTTTCATATTTCATGCATGTGAGATCGAGGGTGTTGAATCTGCGAAAAACTCAGATGGAGAGATCATCGATACGGTTTTGGACTTGAAAGTTCTTCCAGATAGAGCGCATTATGCATTGTGTCATAAAGGTATTGCTGGCGAAGTTTTTTCAATGATTGGCATTCCATACAAATCGAAGGAATCATCGAATATCGTAGTTGCAACTGACGAGAAACCTACAATTAAGATAGATGCGGCAAGTTTTTGTAGGAGATACGTTGGTAGATATGTAGAGATATCAGATTCTGGACAATCTTCTGCGGAAATGATCGCACAGTTGAATGCGATCGGTCAGCGCTCGATTGGTCCGATTGTCGATGCGACGAATTATGTAATGTTCGATATTGGTCAACCACTGCACGCTTTTGATGCAGATAAAGTGAAAGGTAAAATTGTTGTTCGTGCTGCCAAGCTTGGTGAGAAGATCGAATTACTCGATTCGTCGGAAGGTGTTGGTAGGAATATTGATCTTGCAGAAGGGGATTATGTCATCGCCGATGACGAAGGTCCTATCGCTATCGCTGGTGTGAAGGGTGGTAAACGTGCAGCCATAACTGCTGAGACGAAACATCTAATACTCGAATCAGCCAATTTTGACCCAACTATTGTACGCAAGACTTCCACCAAGTATGACTTGCGCAGTGAATCTTCAAAGAGATATGAGAATGAAATAACTCCGGAATTGGCTATGGAAGGTATGAAGGAATTGACCGAGCTCATATCTGAAGCAATTCCAGACGCCAAGTTTGGTCCTATCGTTGATGTCTACCCGATAAAGGCTGTTCAGACCGTCATCGAAATGGATCCAGGATATATCAGTGAGAGGCTTGGAGTTGATATTCCATCTGAGACATCCGAGAAAATATTGGAGAGTATGGGCGTATTGGTCACGGATGTAAAACAAATGTGGCAACTCACCATTCCATTCAATAGATTCGACCTGACCATTTCTGACGATATTGTTGAAGAAGTTGGTCGCATCAATGGTTACGATAAAGTTATCGGGATATTACCTCCAAAGGTTGATGGTGTGGTAAAAGTGCTGCCTGCATATTATCTGAGTGAGAAGATAAAGAATATATTGGTATCACGAGGATTTTCTGAGGTTAGTTTATATACTCTGGTTGCAAAGGGTGAAGTAGAAACAGCGAAACCTCTGGCTAGAGATAAAGCTTTTGCGAGGATGAACTTAAATGATGGAATGCTCTCGTGTGTCGAGAGGAATGTATTGAATGCTGACTTGATCGGGCTTCCTTCTATTAAAATATTTGAAATAGGACACGTCTTTAGTAATACAGGTGAATCTATCCATTTGTCTATCGGTGCTGCACAAGTAAAGAAGGTAAAGGGTGTAAATGGTAAAAAATTGATCATGGAAGTTATTGAAATCATTGGAAAAGAAATAGGAGTTGATGTGGCCGCCCTTAATTCTATGCTTACTATTGTCGAAAAAGGGCAACTCGCTGTATGCGAACTTGATCTAGGCGAATTATTGAAGGTGTATAAATTGCCAGCTAATGCGTCATATACTGATCTCGATTTTGGTCCGACATCAGCGAATATTTATAAAAAAATCTCGCCATATCCATTCATTGTTCGAGATATCGCAGTGTTTGTGCCAGAAGCAGTAACTGCAGAGCAGGTATGGGCTGAGATTGAAAGTGCAATGAAAACTCTGACGATAGGTGCCGCCGATACAAAGGCGGGTGAAGGAAATGCACTTCAACTTTTGGTTCGTCATTCACTGTTTGATACTTTCAAGAAAGATGGTAAGACTTCGTATGCTTATCGAATGGTTTTCCAATCCATGGAAAGGACACTGACTGATGATGAGGTGGCGAAAATAATGTTATCTATAAATAGCGTATTGAAAGGTAAAGGTTGGGAAGTGAGGTAGGATTTTGCTATCAAATGCTGTATGAAGTTGAGATGGCATTATTAAGGTTATTAGTTATATTCTGACAATAAAAAAATCCAGTGCCAAGTTATTCTTGCACTGGATGTTGTCTAGATGGATAGAATATTCAGACCTTCGACCTAACCTTTTTTGGTCGGTCGGGCTTTGAGTCCGAGCTGGTAAGCTGAGGTTTTCGCAAGCGTGGACGATATATATACAGGTATCCCAGCCAAATGAAACTGAATGGCGATCGCGGTATTGTCTGTCTTTACCATCGGAGTAGATATGGTGTCTAGCGAGATCGGACAGATCAGTTCTATTTCGCCGCATGACAAATTATTGATGATCAGTCCCTTTTTGAGCTTGAGCCGATAAAGTCCCATGCATTTTTCAATCGAGGTTGAGAAGAGAGATAAGGTGCCCATTAGGCACTCATCAAATATGAGGGAAAATATGTTGCAGTCTCTGATGGTAGTGATATCACCACTTGTGCACTGCAGTGTCAGCTGATTGAAAAATGTCGCCTCTTTTAAAGTGATATTTTCGCAGCATCCTTGAATGGTCACCTGGCCGTGAAACTTTACACCAGAGATGTAAAGCGGTTTGGGGTCTAATAATGTGCTCATGTCTATGACGACGTCGCCATAGACTTCGAATTCGTTATTTCGTATTACAGGAGATCTTTCGAATAGTAATCGGAGAAACTCCTCACCGGTTAGTTCATTCCATTTCTTCATATAATTATTGGATTTTTGTCTTACTGTCTAAACAAACATTAGTACGTATTCGTAGTAATGTCAATACAAGTAGAATTTGGTTAATAGCAAAGAAAGGCTATGCCTTTATGCCAGAAAATGAAAGAAAAGAGATTATCGAATCCTTCGAAGCTGTTGACCGTGTTGTTATATCTTTTCATACAAAAAAATCAAAAGACATGAGTGTATGTGATGAATTAAAGTCAGTTAGACCGCATATATTCGCAAACGGAGGAGATCGAACGAACAAGAATGTCCCAGAAATACCAGTCTGTGCGGAATTGAATTGTGAGATGATATACAGTGTTGGCCAGGGTGGGAAAGTTCAGTCCAGTTCATGGTTGGTAGATAAAGCGAAAAAGGCAGAAAAAGGTAAATAATTCGAACTTGTCAAGCTAGCCCAATAGTGGTATAATGCTTTTTAGCTGTACCTGACAACCGCGCCATGCTCCCTTGGAATCTGAAAAGATGAACGAACGTAGACAATGATTTCTGCCGAATTTCGTCGGATCTCGAGTGAGCATGGTGAGGAAAGTCCGAACATCGCCCCGAGTGAAGCCGCAAGGCGGAGCGAAGGGAGACAAGTAGCGGGTAACACCCGTCATGATAATGCCAAGAGGTGCGAACAGAGACGTGTTGACTGGAAACGGTCAGCAGATCCTTCGGGATCAGTCCGCATGGAAACATGTGGGGTGCAACGGCAAAATCCTTACTTCGATGCAAGGTCGTGCCCTGAACAAAGCCGCAAGGTGGAGTGAAGGGAGAACCGCTCGACCTTGAGAGTAATCTCAAGGCTAGATAAATGGTTGTCTATAGTCGTCGTACCTGGTTTCCAGGATCGAATGACTGAAACAGAATTCGGCTTATGGTATAGCAACATATGAGAACACTCCGGCTTAAACCGGGGTGTTTTCTATTTACATGTATTTTGCTATAATCTCTGTATATAAATTATCATTAATAATCTAGTTAAATATATGAATCAAGAAAACGTTTCTAGTGAGCAGTCAGGATTACAAACTGGTAATAGATGGTTAGCACGAGCTGAGTCAGTGAGTTATTATACTTTTCTAGTTTCACTCGTACTATCTCCTATAGTGTTCTGGCCTTCTACGTATCTAGCGATGGATACTATAAAGACAATAGTAATAGGTATAACGGTTCTGGCTTCTGCGATATTCTTGGGTTTGACAGCTCTCAAAGAGAAGAAACTAGTTTTGCCGCCAAGACCTATCACCTGGGTAAGTGTTCTATCGGTTTTGTCTTTGATCATATCCGCTTTTGTAAGTATTCATGCAGGGAAGTCCTTGTTCGGGCAAGGCTTCGAGGTCAATACTGTGAGCTTCATCGCTACCATGTTCTTGGCAGCACTGGTTGCGTTCACTTTGATACAACGCAAACTAGAACGCGCTGTAATCTTGTATGTCGGTATGTTTGCCTCCTATCTCGTTGTGTTCATATATCAGATATTGAGGATCGTATTTGGAGTAAAATTTGCAACCTTCGGTATCTTCACTAGTCAGAATTCTACATTACTCGGTAATTGGTTTGATCTAGGAACCTATTCGATGCTGATCGCTCTCATCTCTCTATGTGCTGTCATCTTCTTGTCACTATCGCAGAGAATGAAGATCGTATATTGGGCATTGGTGGCCGCTTCGACTCTCACTGCTATATTCGTCGGTAATTCTCATGTCTGGGGTATAGCATTCTTGGTGCTATTGGCAATGGCCATATTCTCATCTATCGAAAGTATCCATTCTCGTAGTGTCGGGGGCTTCATGGCCGGGGTTAAGAACTTGGCATGGATACCAGTCATAGCTTGTATCGTCGCTGGATTGTTCGTGTGGAAAGGTGCCTCCGTTTCTAACTCTGTAGCAAAATCATTCAATGTTACATATTCTGAAATATCATTACCTTGGCAGATGACTCTGGATATAGCGTCTGGAGCTATCAAACAGAATCCGATGTTCGGAGTTGGTGCGAATCATTTCTTGCAAGCGTATCTCGTCAACAAGCCTGATGCTGTTAATATGTCTGATGCGTGGGGTGTTGATTTCCAATACGGTTTTGGATTCATACCTACTCTCATAGCGGAGCAGGGCTTGGTCGGTCTAGTCTTGTGGATATTGTTCTTCGTATTCCTCGGGATATGTGGTGCAAGGACTATCAAGAATGTTGGTGGAGATCCGACAAAGAAATTCGTAGTTATCTCATCGTTCATATCTTCAGTAGCTCTCTGGCTCATCTCTATTGTTTCCGTGCCTTCACATATCATATTATTCCTAACATTCGTCGTTACAGGTATATTCTTTGGAGCTAGTGCATGGGTTGGTGCAAGCAAGGTTTGTGTCATGGAACCGAAGAGGAAAATATGCTCAAAGATATTCCCAATCGTACTCATCGTCGCTATAGTCGTAGCTCTCATTTGGGCGATCATATATGTAAAGAAAGTAGTCGCTCTCTCATATTTCGGATCCGGCGTGAAGCAGTTAACAACATTGAATGATCCTGCGAGAGCCCTCTCGTTGTTTACGTCCGCATACAATGCAGATCATCTAGATGTATACCTCCAAGGTAAAGCTGAGGCAGGACTTGCTATAGCCACTGCTATCGCTACAGAAGCATCGAAAACAACCAATGCATCTACTTCTGAAGCATTGATCAAGCAGTTTGCTGAAGCTGTGAATGCCGCTCTCATCGATTCGAGGGCAGCTATCGCATATGATCCAAATGATTATTACAATCGCGTTTCTGAAGCTCGTGTTTCTGAATTGGCAACCAATCTAAAAATGCAGAACGCCTTCGAGAATGCTGTACAAGCATATACGCAAGCCATCAATTTGAACCCAAAGAACCCATCCATATACCTGAGCCTCGCTCGTCTGGAAGTTGGTCAGAACAAGTTGGATGATGCTATAAAGGCGATCGGTGCAGCATTGCAGGTCAAATCAAATTACATCGATGCAGTGTTCCTATTGTCCCAAGTTTATGCCTCAAAGGGTGATCTAAGTAATGCGATCATTGCTGCAAACTTCGCTACACAGCTCAATCCACAGAATGCTCAAGTATTCTTCCAGCTAGGACTATTGCAATATAACAACAAAGATTATGCAGCCGCAGTTAAAGCATTTGAGACAGCAACGAAATTACAAACAGATTATGCCAACGCACAGTATTTCCTAGGATTGTCCTATGCGAGAACAGGGAAGACTGCTGACGCGATCGCACAGTTTGAGTTGTTAGCAAAGACTAACGCCGACAATCAAGAGGTTGTAACAATATTGAAAAACTTGAATGCTGGAAAGTCTATATTCGAAAATCCTCAAACAGTTAGTAGTCCAGAAAAGAGATCTAGTCTTCCAATAAAGACAAAGAAATAAATATTACATGGTAAAGAAATGGTTCTTGTTTATAGGAAAAGAGATACGCGGTCTTCATGAGGCCGCGTATCTTCTGGCATCATTTGCTTTCTTGTCACTCATACTTGCGTTGGTTCGTGACAAATTGCTGGCCTATACATTTGGTGCAGGTCACGCACTAGATGTGTATTATGCGGCATTCCGTATTCCTGACCTTATCTTTGCCACGGTTGGATCTCTTGTCTCTGCTTCGATATTATTACCGTATTTCATCGAGAAATTCGAGACTTCCAAGGAAAATGGTAGGACATTCTCTAGTGGAATATTCACTGTATTTTTTTCGTTAATGATCGTAGTTAGCGCTGTTATGTTCTTCTTGGCACCATGGCTCGTGCCGAAGTTGTTGCCTGGGTTCGCCAACGATCTAGCCTTGCCAGACCTTATATTATCTATGAGGATCATGTTACTGTCGCCGTTTTTCCTAGGATTATCCAATCTTTTCTCGAGTCTGACGCAGATGAATCATCGTTTTCTGGTTTATGCAGCGAGCCCGGTTGTATATAATGCAGGTATCATCGCAGGAGTTTTGTTCGGATATCCATTACTCGGAATATCTGGACTGGCTTGGGGAGTTGTGATCGGGGCATTACTTCATGTTGGTATCCAGGTGCCATTCCTGCTCAGTGAAAAATTGGTGCCAAAGTTTACATTGAATATCGCCTGGTCGGATATAAAGAAGATAGTGCTCACCACCTTGCCACGCACGATCACCTTGTCTGCCAATCAACTGGCTTCATTCGTGCTAGTCTCTCTGGCATCACTCATGTCAGTTGGGTCAATATCAGTTTTCAATTTTGCTTTCAATCTACAGTCTGTTCCGCTCACGCTGATCGGAGCTAGCTATTCATCTGCAGTATTTCCAACATTATCTAGAATGCTGTTCAAGGGTCATATTGCAGAATTCAAAGAAAAGATGATCTCGTCCGCTCAACACATCATCTTCTGGTCAATGCCTATAATGGTATTGTTCGTAGTCTTGCGTGCGCAGATAGTTCGAACTGTGCTCGGTGCTGGTAAGTTCGATTGGGCAGATACGAGATTGACTGCCGCCATGCTCGCACTCTTTGCCATCTCAACGATAGGGCAGAGTCTCATATTGCTATTCGTAAGATCATTCTATGCAGAAGGTAAGACGGCAAGACCACTAGTTATCAATGTAATATCAGCTGTCATCATCGTTATCACTGGATATCTGTTGGATAAAGCATTTTTTGCATACCCAGTATTCCGATATTTTATCGAATCTATAATGAAGGTAGAGGAGCAAGTTGGGACAAGTGTATTGGTATTGGCACTTGCTTTCACATTCGGGGTTATTATAAATACAATATTGCATTGGTGGACATATGAGAAAGTATATAAAGGATTCACCAAGCCGGTTATGACCACCATGTTCCAAACGTTTGCTGCATCAGTTATCATGGGTTATGTATCTTTCCAAGCATTACGCCTATTTGCAATGGTCTTTCCACTGACAAAAGTCTGGGGAGTTTTCTTGCAGGGTTTGTGCGCGGGGTTAGTTGGACTGGTAGTTCTGGTCATCATGCTTGTAATTTTGAAGAATAAAGAAATATCTCAAGTTTGGTTCACGTTACATAAAAAGATATGGAAAGTCGAAGTACCACCAGCGGAAGTGGAACATATATAGTTTTTCTGCTATATTCAGTGAGCAATGAATTCGTCTCAAATACGTAACTTTTCAATCATCGCGCATATAGATCACGGCAAGTCTACTCTTGCCGATAGAATGCTTGAGATAACAGGTACTATAGAGAAACGCAAGATGCAGGAGCAAGTCCTCGATTCTATGGAATTGGAGCGTGAGAGAGGGATAACGATCAAGATGCAGCCAGTCAGGATGGAGTGGGCGTTCCAGAGGGAAGAAACAGGGGGCAAGGATGAAGCGTTCATACTGAACCTTATAGATACTCCAGGACACATCGATTTTTCATATGAAGTATCGAGAGCTCTCAAAGCTGTTGAAGGATCGATACTCCTTGTTGATGCAACTCAGGGCGTTCAGGCTCAAACATTGACGACTCTCAATATGGCCCGAGAAGCTGGTCTCAAGATCATCCCAGTGGTTAGTAAGATCGATTCTCCACTCGCGAGTACCGAGGACGTCGTCACTGAGGTGTGCCAACTATTGGGTTGTGAGAAAAGTGAAGTATTGAAAGTATCTGGGAGGACAGGTGAAGGTGTCGCACATCTATTGGATGAGATAATCAAACGTATTCCAGCACCGCTAAAGGCACCAGACGAACAGAAGTTTCGTTCGCTCATATTTGATTTCCAATATTCCAATCATACTGGAGTGATCGTCTTCATCCGTGTGATGAGTGGAGAGGTAAAAAGACACGATAGGCTCATATTCAAGATCGCTGGAAGAGAGTTTGAGGCGATCGAAGTTGGAATATTCAAACCCGATAATACGCCTACTGAATCTCTGAAAGAGGGTGAGATTGGCTACATCGTTACTGGTATCAAAGAACCTGGAGTTGCTTCGGTTGGAGATACGGTGTCTTCGAATAAAGATTCAATGCCACCACTTCCGGGTTACAAGACTCCTAAACCAGTTGTTTGGGCATCTATTTATCCTGAAAGCCAAGATGATCTATCATTGCTTCGTCAGGCTCTCTCGAGGCTCCGACTTTCTGATTCGTCATTCACATATGAAGAAGAGGCATCTGGAACACTCGGTAAAGGTTATAGATGCGGTTTCCTCGGAATGCTACACATGGAGATCGTGACTGAGCGTCTACGCCGTGAATTCAATCTAGAACTCGTAGTAACTCAACCATCGATCACATATGCCGTCACTATGAAAAATGGCAAGGAGACTACTATATATTCACCAGCATTATTTCCAGATGATCACGATATCAAAGCTGTATCAGAGCCGATCGTCACTATGAAGATCATATTGCCTCCAGCATATCTAGGTGGTCTCATGAAATCATTGTATGAGCATGAGGCTGAAGTTTTTGGTACAGAAAATTTTGGAGAAAATAGAACGATGCTCACATTACTCATGCCACTTCGAGAACTAATGCGAAATTTCTTTGATGAAGTAAAGAGTATATCGTCTGGTTACGCTTCGATCTCTTATGACATAACAGAAAACAGGCCAGCTGACGTTATCAGAATGGATATAATGGTTGCTGATGAACCTGTCGTTGCGTTCTCGAGAGTGGTATCACGTCGCAGGGTCCAAGAAGAGGCAACTCAGATGGTGGAGAAACTTCACAAGATAATGCCGAGAGAACTATTTACTTACAAGATACAAGCCAAGGCTTTTGGTCGTATCATCGCTTCGGAGAGTATTTCTGGAAAAAAGAAGGATGCTGCAGCAACATTGTCCGGTGGTGACATTACTCGAAAAATGAAATTGCGTGAGAAACAGAAAGAAGGTCGCAAGAGACTCAAGGAACATGGCTCGGTGAATATACCTCAAGATGTATTCGTAAAGATGATGAGAACTGGTGATTAGTGTGATACAATACTTTCATCCGTGACCGAGTGTCCTGCAAATTCGGTCTTATAATCAAATAATTATATCTCTCTAGAGAAACCTGTTACGGAACAGGTGATTTTTGGCATAGATCTTTTTGTTTTGATCGATTATCAATAATTATTGGGATACTTAATCAATATATTTATGGGACAAATCAGAAAACTAAGTTTGAAAGCACGCATTGTAGTGGCCGGTACAATAGCAATTATATTGTTTGTTGGATCGTTGAGTTACTTTGTTATCGGCGGTACGAACTCGATCAATGTTTATTATAGTCTCGATAACAAGAGTAATGACAAACAGTTGGTCAAAGTAATAGATACTGCTGATAAATACGTGTATTTCGCTATTTATTATTTTACTAATAGTAATATTGCCAGTGCATTGATCGCTGCAAAGAGGCGCGGTTTAGATGTGATCGGAATAATGGACCGTGATGCCAGTATGAATGCCAACAGGGCGACTATGGAACGCTTGCAAGCATCTGGGATACGAATACTCACACAGAGACACCCGGAAGGGATCATGCATATGAAGGTATTGGTGACTGAACACGCTTATGCCACTGGAAGCTACAATTGGACTGATAGTGCGACAAAATCGAATGATGAAGTATTGGAGATCGGCACGAACGATAGCGTCAGAAAGAAGTACCTCGAAATAATCAAGAAAGTATTAACTATTAATCAATAATAATATCAATATATGAAATATTTGAAAAATATAGAAAGCCTAAAACGCAGTATGGATAATAAATGGAAAATAATCGGGATCGGATCTGGAGCATTAGTCATTGTCATTATCGTAATATATCTGATAATGGGAAAGGCCAGCGGCGAATCAGAGTCGTTGATCAAATTAGGTGCCAAAAGTCCAGTGTCAAATGTTGCTTTGGTGAATATGCCAGTTGGTGATGGTGAATACACGGTCGAAGAAGCTGTAGACCATATAGGTGAAAATGCAACGGTCGTAGGTACGATAAGTAGAATCTTTACTTCGAAGTCGGGAACGGCCTTTTTGGATTTTTGCGAAAATTTCCAGACGTGCCCATTTACAGCGGTCATATTTGCATCTGATGCTGCCAAGTTCAAGAATTTGGATCAATACAAGAGGGAAGTACGGTTGACTGGACTTATCAAGTCATATCAGGGTAAAGCAGAGATCATTCTGAATGGTCCAGAACAGATAGAGTAATCAATGTCGATAAAGAGATCGATATGTTATGCTTACGTGATCATGGAAGAACATTCATCATCAAAGATAAAATATCCCAAGGTGACAATACTAGATGTCTTCAAGGAATACATGAAAGTTGCCAAGCATTTCAAGGCAGTGCTCGCTATTTCATTTATTGTGACTGTGATAATGACTGCGTCTGGTGCGATCATTGCACCGATATATTACAAGCAGCTATTTGATCAGCTTGCTCAGAGTACGGATCCTCTCGGCTCAGTGCCTCAATTGGTATGGATCATAGTATGGATCTTTATATGGAATCTGATCTGGTGGGTATCATTCAGTGTTAGAAATTATCTAATGTCGCGTTTTCAGGCAATATCGATGAGAGAATTACGTCAGAACGCCTATGACTATCTGATCAGACATTCGTATGACTTCTTCAGTAACAATTTTGGTGGATCTCTGGTTCAGAGAGTCAATCGGTTCATGCGCTCCTTTGAGAGAGTGACTGATAGGCTTTTCTATGAATTATTCCCGATGCTTATAAAGGTATTGGGTATATGCATCGTACTCTGGTATGTGAAGCCTATAATGTCTATAGGTATCATCGTCTGGATGTCGGCTTTCTTTTGTCTGTCGCTTTTATTATCCAAATGGAAGCGTCCATATGATGTGAAGTCTGCAGCTATGGAATCAAAAGCGACGGCTGCTCTGGCTGATAGTCTGAGTAATCACACGACAATGCAGATGTTCAATAGATTTGGGCATGAGTCTTCTCTATTTGGTGCGGCCAACAGGATTCACGCTGAGTCCATGACTGCAAAATGGAAAATAGCCACGACGATAGATGCGATCCAGGCATTACTGAATGTAGTGATCGAATTGGTAATATTCTATTTCGCTATAAAATATTGGTCTGTTGGAATTCTGACTATTGGAACATTCGTGATGATACAGATGTATGTTATCGGTCTCATGGATAACTTCTGGGGTTGGGGTAGGATCATGCGCGATCTCTATGAATCATATGGTGATGCCAAAGAGATGGTAGAGATAATCAAACTAGAGCATAGTGTGAAGGATGTTAGAGACGCAACGAAGTTAACAGTTAGAAATGGTGAGATCAAACTTGATAATGTTCAGTTTCATTTCCATTCAGAGAAGATCGTATTGAATGGTATAGATCTTGATATCAAAGCCGGCGAGCGTGTAGGTTTGATCGGTCCATCAGGTGCGGGGAAGTCGACATTGGTCAGACTGTTACTCAGGCTTTACGATATTCAAGGTGGAACGATCTCTATTGATGGTCAAGATATTTCCAAAGTGGCCCAAGGAAGCCTACGTGATTCGATCAGTTTTGTACCTCAAGATCCATTGCTATTCCACAGGACTCTCAAAGATAATATCCTCTATGGGAATACCGATGCTACTGATGAACAGGTCATAAGTGCGGCAAAATTGGCTCACTGTCATGAATTTATCTCAACATTTCCACAAGGATATGACACGTACGTTGGAGAGAGGGGTATCAAGCTTTCTGGAGGTGAACGTCAGAGAGTAGCTATTGCTAGAGCAATACTCAAAAATGCGCCGATCCTCATTCTCGATGAAGCAACATCGAGTCTGGACTCTCATTCAGAGGTATTGATACAAGATGCACTGGATACATTAATGAAGGGAAAAACTGTAATAGTCATTGCCCATAGGTTGTCCACGATCAAAAAGATGAATCGTATCGTCGTCATCGATCATGGAAAAATCATCGAAGAAGGTAACCACGATGAGCTCAATGCAAAGGGTGGTCTCTATGCCAGGTTGTGGTCTCTACAGTCTGAAGGTTTCATCAAGGACGAGATATGATTTGCCGTGTAAACTACATGTATGACACAGACTGAAGCATTAACTATTTTGAAAACCGGAAAGAACGTTTTCGTTACAGGCGCGGCTGGAAGCGGCAAGACATATGTCATCAATCAGTACATAAAATATCTGAAAAGTCATAATATTCCGATAGGGATAACTGCATCTACTGGAATTGCAGCTACACATATGGGCGGAGTAACTATTCATTCTTGGACAGGGATAGGTATAAGTGACAGCCTGTCTGATTTTCAAGTGGATGAGATTGCCGAAAAGAAATATGTGAAGACCAAGATTGAAGCAGCCAAAGTCCTCATCATAGATGAAGTGTCAATGTTGCATCATTTCCGGCTCGATATGGTTGATCAAGTTTTGAGACGAATAAAGAAGTCAGAGAAGCCGTTTGGTGGTATTCAGGTTGTATTGTGTGGTGACTTTTTCCAATTGCCTCCAATATCCCGTTTTGGAGAACCGCAGTCGAGATTCATATATGAATCCTCGGCTTGGAAGCATGGCAAATTCACAGTTTGTTATCTCGGTGATAATTATAGGCAAGTCAATGATCCGAGTCTGGACATATTGAATGATATACGCTCTGGTGAGGTCAGTGAACAGTCGTATGAGTTACTAATGAGTAGAAGTGTAGGGAATATCAGTGGCAGACGAGAAAGTGCAGGAGAAGATGGGGGCGAATCGGAAGATGGTGATTCAGAGGACGACTCGTCTACAGCAGAGGATAGTATTTCAACAAAACTATATACGCATAACATAGATGTTGATTCGATGAACGATGGTGAACTCATCAAGATGAGTGGATATGAATCCATATATGAAATGATGTCAAAAGGTAAGAAGCCTCTAGTCGAAGCATTGAAGAAATCCTGCCTTGCGCCAGAAAAGTTGAGACTAAAGAAAGGTGCAAGAGTTATCTGTGTAAAGAATAATTTTGACGAAGGATATGTCAATGGAACTCTAGGAGTCATCGTGTCTTGTGGTTTTGGTATTGATCCGGTTATACATACGGCGTCTACTCCAGATCATCCGGAAGGTCGTCGCATAACTATAGCCAAGGCCACATGGGCGATCGAAGATAGTGGAAAGATCTTGGCAGAGATAACGCAATATCCTCTACGACTCGCTTGGGCCATCACTGTACACAAGAGTCAGGGAATGAGTCTAGATTCTGTGGAAGTCGATCTGTCAAAGTCGTTCGAACCTGGTATGGGATACGTTGCGTTGTCTCGGGTCAGAACTTTGGCGGGACTCAAGATATTGGGGATCAATGAGACGGCGCTCCGAGTCAATCCATTCGTTCTGGAGTATGATCGTCACTTGAAAGATCTATCGGCAAAAGCTGAAAGTGTCATTCAAAATACTGATAGTATAGAAATCGAAAATGCACACAAGGAATTCTTGGCTGTTTCAGCCCCATTACATAAAATGAAGAAATCAAAGGAGCCAGCATACAAATTTCCGAAAGAAGCGAAAAAGACAAAAAAGCCAAAATCACGTTGGAATAAGTGGAGTCATTAATATTTTGAATAATAGAAATGTAGCGGGGATCCTATTCATATCTCAGAGCCTCAATCGGGTTAAGCTTCGATGCTCTCTTTGCTGGATAATATCCAAAAACTATACCGATGAATGCTGAGACACCGAATGCTAGTACTACTGAAGAAGGTGATATCGTTGTCTGAAGTAAATTGAAGTATGTTATGACATATGCAACTGCCCAGCCGATCGAGATACCTATTGCACCCCCGATCACGGTTAGGGAGACTGCTTCTGTTAGGAATTGAATATTGATGTCGTGGGCTTTGGCACCGATCGCTTTTCGCAACCCGATCTCACGTGTACGCTCAGTAACTGTCGTTAACATCATGTTCATGATGCCGATGCCGCCAACAACTAGTGATATACCAGCAACTGCTGCAAGAAGTATAGTGAATGTACTCGTTACACTAGATGCCGCAGAAACTATGTCTGCTTGGTTCATAACATTGAAATCTGCATCCGTTGTGCTCGTCTTGTGATGGCGTTCCAGTAGGAGGCTGGTGATATCTTCCTGAACCTGAGTCATCACACTAGAGTCTGTGGCTGAGATACTGAGGGATGTGACGTATGTCGAGTCACCCAGAAGGAATAATTGGGCCGAAGATAATGGAATATATACGATGTCATCTTGGTTATTGAATCCGCTACCACCTTTGGATTTCGTCACGCCGATAACCTTGAATTCCATGCCATTGATGCGAATACTCTGACCTATAGCATCAGCATCTGTTCCAAACAGATCATCTCTAGTGGTTGGACCGATCACAGCGACTTTCGATCGAGATGAAATCTCGCTATCAGTTATGAAACTACCATCTTGAATGGATATATTATGCACTGATAGATATGCCGGTCTCGCTCCGATCACTGATGTATTGGTATTCGTCCCTTTTGCAGTTAATTGGTATCTACTACTTATCTCTGGTGAGATTGCTGCAATATTACTAATCTCCTTCGAAATCGCTTCCACATCTTTGATCGTTAGCGTCTTTGCTGATCCACGACCAGTCGAAGCCCCGTATCCAAAGCTTCGAGTTGCGCCAGGGGATACGACGAGCAGATTTGAACCTATTGATTGGATGCTAGACTGTATCTGATTTTGGGCGCCTTGACCTATAGAAACCATGATGATGACAGAACTGATACCTATCACAATACCGAGCATTGTGAGTGAGGTACGGACTTTGTTCGCTGTCAGTGCGGAAAATGTTTCGTGTAGTAAATCTTTTGTGGTCATGGGTGAGGATTGAAAGTTTCGAATAAGTTATTGAATAATGAAATGGTCGAATAGTTGGGATAGGTTACTTAATAGCATTGGCTATCACTTGTGAATTATTCGTTTTGTATGCTTCTTGCTGTCCTCAACGATTTCGCCGTCTCTTATATGGATGATGCGATCAGCATGCTCTGCAACTTCCTTTTCGTGAGTGATGAGGACAATAGTACGTTTCTGCTCCTTATTCAATTTTTGAAATGTTCCTAGAACGATGTTTCCTGTGACAGTATCTAGGTTGCCAGTTGGTTCATCAGCGAGGATAAGTGTTGGGTTATTGACCAATGCACGAGCAATGGCAACGCGCTGTATCTGGCCACCTGATAGTTGGTTCGACCTGTGCTGGAAACGATCTTCTGGTAGGCCAGCGCTCATCAGTGCTTGCCGTGCACGCTTTTCACGTTCTGCTTCTGGTACCTCGGCGTATATGAGAGGTAATGTGACGTTACGGAGTACGGTGGCGCGTGGCAAAAGGTTGAATGATTGAAAAACGAAACCGATCTGACCATGACGTATATCCGCGAGTTCATCATCGCTCAGTTTTGAGACATCACGACCATCTAGGTGGTATTTCCCAGATGTTGGTGTATCTAGTGCTCCTAGGATATGCATCAGTGTTGATTTGCCAGAACCTGATGGTCCCATGATCGCCACGAATTCACCATCTTCAATCTCGAAGGATACATCTCGCAAGGCGTATGTTTTGTCATCGCCGTTTTCGTATATTTTTTTTAGATTTTTTACTTCAATCATATAGATATTTCGCTTTACTAAAATCCTGGTGGATGTGCGGCGGCTCCTGGTCCAGCCACTGGGGCACTAGTGGTTCTCGTCGTACCCGTAGCGTTCGGTCTACGGTTCGTCATAGAACTAAAGAGTGTTGGTGTTGCTGCGGATGATACGACTGCACTCGCTGCTGTTGTTTTCGTGATGATATATCTCACATTATCTAGGCCAGTCAATATCTCCGAGTTTGTATCGTCTGTTTCGCCTATCGTTATAGGAACTTTGGTCGGTGATATAGCCGAAGATATCGTTATGGTTCTCTTTGTAGATGATCCGATCGCTGCACCTTCTAGTGTCTCGACGTACTTCATTTTACCCAAAGTTTTGATAGCAGTTGATGGTACAACGATGATGTCATTTTTCTGATTGGTGATGATTGTCGCGTTGATACTCATTCCTGGTTTGATACGCTCATCGACAGTACTTATAGCGATTTTGACAGGGTAGGAGACTACACCTTGACTCACAGTTCCGACTAGTTCTATCTCTTTGACTGTACCAGTTGCATTCAATCCATCTATCGCATCGAAAGTCACTTCGACTAGCTGGCCAGCCTTGACTCTCGCGGCGTCTACTTCATTCAGAGAAATGGTTGATATCATATCCTTTCCTATGATAGTCGCTATGGCGCCACTACCAGATTGTCCATATAGACTGACTGATATTCTACCGATCACACCGTCGTATGGTGCGCGGATGAAATAGTTATCATATGTTTGTTGCGCTTGTTGTAGAGATAATTGGGCCTGCTTCAGATCGTATTGATCCGCACCTTCCACAAGTGTTGTGAATGAGTTTGTATTCGATTCTATACTGTTGCGGGCGGATGCTAGATTACTCAAATCACTATTAACCTGTGTCACCCAAGATGTTACATTACTCTGCGCTGTTGCTGCTTCTTTTGCATAATAATCTGGCTGTGTTGTTGTAACGTAGGTTATAGTGACTTGGGTGTCGCTAACAGCTTTCGACATAGCTTTGATCGCTGTATAAGTGTCAGTGAGCATCTTGTTGATAGAAGATGTTGCACTGGATCGGCTCAGTGATTTGAACTCAGTTAGACTGGCTTGGTATAGATTAACTGCTGCGTCGTATTCTATACCAGCAGTGTCTCTGTATGTCCTAGCCGATGAGTTCAAATATGAACTACGTTGATCAGTGATGAAACCAGTTTGACCATACAGAAGATCCTTCATACCAGATACTATGCCAGGCATATTCAGATATATATTTGAAGCAGCATTGAATGCACTCGTATATGCTTGATCTACAGAATTGTTAGCGTTTGATATATCTGTAGCTTTGGCCGGCGCTACCAATTTTTCGTATGAAAGTCTGGAGTTTTGTAAACTTATCGAAGCATTTTTCGAATCGATAGTTGCGATGAGTTGACCCTGAGTCACCGTCTGTCCAACAGAAACATATATTCCGGTTACAGTTCCTGAAACTTGGCCCTGTATGTCTGTCTGATTGGATGCCGAGACTTGTCCTGAACCTGTCACGGTTTGCCTTATCGATCCGCGACTGACAGGTGTTAGCACGTATTGTGGCACAGCATTGGCTGTTAGTGCAGCTTTGTATATATAATAGGCGGCGATCAAACAGACGATGATGATAACTGTTGTTATCAGCTTATGTGCACGCATATACTTGGACATTTTTGACCAGATAGTGATTTTCTTCATAGATGTTATTTATTATTAAATGATGGCATGATCCTGATCAGTGTCGCATGTATCTGACCTTGATCATCAGGTGTACCTACGGTTACTAGTTGCTCACCGATCCTGATGTCGCTTGTTGATGCTTGATTCCTCATACTACGAATAGAAGTTGTAGAACCTATGAGAATGATCGCTTCATTTCCACTTGGGCCTTTGACCATAACCAATGGAAGTTTGACAGATATTACTTCTCCGATAGCTCCGTGAGGGTTCATATCATCAGCATCTCTACCAAATGGTGCAAAAATCGATCTCGGATCTCTAGCATTACCATAGTGGGCCTTGTCCCAACTTATAGAAAAAGCAGCATTACGATATCCGACGAATATACCCGCTTGGAAAATTACCAGCGCTACGAGCAGTCCGCCGATCGTGTAAATTATCTTTGAAAAATGTTTCGATTGTACGAATTCTTTGAATTTCATGTGATTTATATAAATAGATGATTAAAAATGGATAAGTAGAAATAGTGCGAAATATCAAGTCGTTCACTAAATGCTGATCAGCCTATGCTTGATATTTTCTGAATATGTTGAATATTTGATAGTTCTACGCAATGCGCCGAGAATTATGAACAACGCTAGTAATATCGCTATTCCACTCATAATAGGTAGGGAAGATACAGTCGACAATAGGAACTGTTTCCAGTTATCTATCACATATGAACTGTCAGAAAATACGAGAGATAGGTATTTCCCAAAACCTGATTGCGTAATGCTGATGACGATCATGTATATAGCAGGTATGAGTGCAAAAAAAGCAATGACAGATATAGTGCTGTATGCTATAGATCTCCTATGTGATCGTGTGATTTCGAAGTTTTCTACACGACAAATAACAGATCGAAACATTCTATCGCAGGCTTCTGCGTCGTTATTCATGTTAGTTGATATACGATGAATAGCCACGTTGTGGTGCATCAGATAGATGTATCATCTTTCAATAATTGGCGTAGATGTATGAGTGCTCTTCGGTGCCAACTTTTGACCGTGTTCATCGGTCGGTTCAAAACCTTGGAGATTTCGTCGAATGTTAGTTCCTCTTGGTAATGAAGGGTGATAACTGTTTGATGGTCAGGGTGTAGCAATCGGATAGTCTTTGACAATGTTTCAGTCATGACAACGTTGTCGAAAATCTCCGCTTGCAATGGTTCGGTATCTTGTAATGTATCCGAGAAGACTAGGTCATTTGCGTTGTCGTCAAGATCTGAGAATGAAGCAGCTTTCTTCTTCTTTATATAATCCAATGAAGTATTTCTAGCTATTGTATATAACCATGATCTGAATTTCATGCCACGCTTGTATTGTCTCACGTTTTTCCAGACCTTGAAGAATGTATCTTGAGTTATATCCTCTGCCACTTCTTCTGATTGTGTATATCTACGGACAAAGTTAAATATTGGTTTGATGTATCTCCTTGTCAGTTCCTGAAAGGCGTATTCATCTAGCGACTTACATCGCTCGGCGAGATTCTCATCAGTGTTTTGGCTATAATCTGTATGTGGTATGTCATGATCTGTCATATCTTCATAATACTACATAATGGGGAATTGGGTATTATATTTAATAATAAATATATGCTATAATCAACGGATATGGCAAAAAGAGCAACAGGTATAGAGAAAAATCGCACATCTCGTTCGAGGAAGTCAAAGAAGCGTCTCGTAAAGAAGAACGCTTGGAAGAACAAGAAATAGATTTCATCTCACAAACAAAAATGACCCCCGTTGGTTAACCAACAATAGGGGTCATTTTGTTATAAGCCATCAACATGTAGAGGTCAGACCTCTACAGGCTTTTCTTCTTGCGTATTTCGATGCCGAGTTCCTTGAATTGTTTCTCTGATATCTCTGATGGGGCACTCATCATGAGGTCCTTTCCTTCACCAGTTTTCGCGAATGCGATGACTTCACGGATGTTAGGTTCGTTCTGTAGTATCATCACGATGCGATCAATTCCTGGGGCAAATCCTCCATGTGGTGGTGTACCGAACCTAAATGCTTCTAACATATGACCAAACTTTGCTTGCTGCTCCTCGGGTGATATGTTCAGATACTCAAAGACTTTTTGTTGCATATCCGCCTTGTGTATTCGAATACTACCAGAACTAAGTTCATAACCATTCAATACTAGGTCATATGAGTTGGCACGAATTGACATGATGTCCTTTCCAGTCATAAATTTTTCTACGTCTTCATCTTTGATAGAGCAGAATGGGTGGTGGGCGGCTTGCATATTTCCTTCTTTGTCTTTGTCGAACATAGGAAAATCGACTACCCAAGCGAATGACAATTCGTTTTTATCATTTTTATCTTTGCGCATGTCAGGCTTGTCGGAACCAAATTTTTTCATTGATTCAGCGTAAGTCAATCTAGGGAATGGTGTATCCGTTATCTTCTTTTCTGGGTAAAGAGTTTTTATAAGGTCAATAAACATCTTTTCTGTATATTGGAGAATTTCTTCTTGAGTTGTGAAGGACATTTCAAAGTCTAATTGCGTAAACTCTGGCTGACGATCACCACGCGTGTCTTCATCTCGGAAACATCTCGCAATTTGGAAGTATTTCTCAAAGCCAGCGACCATTGAAAGTTGCTTGAATTGCTGAGGTGATTGAGGAAGTACATAGAATTTCCCGTTCTCGAGCCTAGATGGTACTACGTATTCTCGCGAACCTTCAGGCGTTCCTTTCATAAGTATTGGAGTCTCAATTTCCACAAAGTCATGTTTGTGCATGTAATCGCGGAAAAACGAGATTACCTTATCGCGGTTGCGTATATTGGATTGCATTCTAGGTCTTCGGAGGTCTAGGTATCGGTATTTCAATCTCAGGTCCTCACTTATCTCACTTCCGTCTCCGCGTAGATCGAACGGGGGAGTCTGTGCTTCGTTCAGAACTTCTATCTTCTTGAGTTCTATCTCAATATCACCGTTAGGTTCTATAACGCCAGTTTCCTTATTTTTTGAAACCATCTTTTCAGGCCTTTTATTGACAATACCACTTACTCTGACAACCCACTCTGTTCGAACCTTGTTCGCAACTTCATGAGCTTCTTTGTTGCTAGGTAATGCTACTGCCTGTATTTTTCCAGACATGTCTCTGAAGTCGATGAAGATCAGTTTGCCATGATCTCTGCGTATATCAACCCAGCCAGATATACTGACTTCCTTGCCTACGAAATTCACCAGGTCTTTTATATATGTTCTTTTCATATGTTTTATTGAGTTAACTATATAACATATTTGAAATATTGCAATCGGCGTTTGTTATCCACAGATTTCTACTTATTTTTAGAGTTAAAATAATGTATAATTTGGCTTAATGAAGCGTATTCGTCAATATTTATGCATATGAAAAATATATATCTAAAAGGAATAGTGCAAAGTTCGAGAGTATTAACGGTATTAGCTATCATGGGCGCTGTCTTGGTATCTAGTATTGTCCATAAAATTACTCACGCCGATGTTGTATCTGTCAATAATTTCAGTGTTATGGGTATCGTAAGTGACATGACTTCCAATTCTATATCATTGTCTGATGCAAAGTCGTCAGATAATACGGGGAGAACTTCTTATACAGTTAGTACGGAGATGGTCACGAAGATCGAAAACAAGTCTTATGTTCCTCTAACTCTCGCTGATATAACAAAAGGGGACAAGATAGTAATGCAAGGCATTGAGAGGAATGAGCAGATCACTATCAAGAGAATCATATCTTTCTCTAAGGCCGCGATCGCGACAACTACTGCAACAACTACAGAATCTGTTGCAACTACGACTGCTTCGACGACTGATTCAACTACGGCTACAACTACCGAATCAGTAGCTTCAACAACACCTGATGCAATCGGGAATTCCTCAGGAAGTCAGTCAGGAACTACTACACCAATAGAGACACCAAAGAGTGAGAGTAATGCTTCGACGACTGAAGCTACATCCACACCTCCTACAACTCCGCCAGCTGACAATACAGTTTCAACTTCTACTCCAGGCGAGATACCTATGCCAGATCTAGCACCAGTAACACCGCCAGCATCCGAAGTAGTTACACCTGATCCTACGCCAGCACCTGTCGTAACGCCTGAAGCACCAGCTGCAACTCCGCCTCCAGCTGCTCCAGAAACTCCACCGGCACCAGAGGCTGCACCTGCAGTTGCACCATCAACTGAATAAAACATGTCAATTGGATCGTTCAACAAACAGAAATACACGGTACTGTTAGCAATCGTGTTTGCATCGGTCTTTCTCGTTTATATCAATCCCGCCCACGCCGACATCCTCCTCCCAGGAGACATAACAACCTGCGGAGAGCTATCAGTTAGTGGTACATACAATCTAGCAGGTGATATAACAGTTCCAGCCAACACATCCTGTTTTACCGTATCATCAGACAATGTCATCATAGATGGACAAGGAATCTACTCTATACAAGGATCATCTACTAACCTACCAGCAATAGATGCACGTAAGTACTCCAATGGTTCTCTAGTAGAAGGTGCTAATGGATATACCCTCATAATCACAGGTCTCACCATATCAGGCTACACCACACTAGTAGACGCATCAGGTAACTCTGATACCACAGGATCTGGTCAAAACAGTGGTTATGGTGGTAATGGAGGCAGCGTATCTATCTCATACAGCACCACTACAGCATCTAACTTCATATCTAACGGAGGTGCTGCTACTACCAAGACCAATGGTGGTGATGGTGGTAATATCGTCTTCACCGACCAAAACCTCGATGTCTCTAACAAGGACATCTCTGTAATAGGTGGAATGGGTACTGGTGGCCGCGGAAGTCCTGGCGGATTAACTTTTACATATACTGGGTCAATCAACAAATCTCAACTCACTGCTAGTGATCTGTCTTTCCTCAATGTGAATGGGACAACGACGACGGATTTCTATAACTGGACGGTTGCTACGAGTTCGCCGATTACTACTTGGCAGTCGATAACCTCCTCTGCCGACGGTAGTAGACTCGCAGCAACAGCAGCGACAACAGTATCTGGTAATGGTCAAATATATATATCTACGGACTTTGGTGTGACTTGGACAATACGTGGACCTTCTAGAAGTTGGAGCAGTATAGCGTGGTCATCAGACGGGAGCAAATTGGTAGCAACATCGCTAGGCTATACATTCGTGTCTTCTGATTTTGGTTTAACTTGGCAACAAGCTAGCAATGTCTTTGGTAGTTGGTACTATGCAGCATCATCGATTGATGGTATCCGATTAGTTGCGATATTGTTTAGTGGAAATATTTATACTTCGTCTGATTCTGGAATTACATGGGTATCTCGTGGTTCAAGTGGTATTTGGAGAGGTCTAGTTTCCTCTGCCGATGGTTCGAAGCTGGCCGCAATAGGCAGTAATTACATTTATACATCTTCAGATTATGGTCAGACATGGACAGCTCGTGATTCTAATCGCGTTTGGCGCTCGATAACTTCTTCCGCCGACGGAACAAAACTAGCTGCCGCAGTAAACAATGGCCAAATTTACACTTCCACAGACTCTGGTGTCAAGTGGACTGTTTCTACAACATCTCCAATAAAATTTTGGCAATCGATCGCATCTTCTGCTAGTGGAACAAAACTAGCGGCCGTCGAGAGTAATGGTCAGATCTATACTTCCACAGACTCTGGTCTCACATGGACCGCTCGAGATTCTAGTCGTAACTGGTGGTCAATTACTTCCTCATCCGACGGAACAAAACTAGCCGCTGTTGTAAATGGTGGTCAGATCTATACTTCAGAACATTATTTACAGACGTATCTGCAGCCAATTAACATCGATGTACTTTTACCACAAATAGGTACTAATACTATATGGTCACCATACATATCATGGGGAACAGCAACAACTTGTCAGTTCTCCATAGATGGAGGAGCAGCCTCAACAACCCCTTGTTTTGAAAACGGAGTCAGTATTCCTCGTCCAACATATGGTACACATACTCTAGTAGTTACGGGAACAGATGCTAACAACGTTACAGTCTCCAAGACTGTAACGTTCACTATGTCTTTACCTCTGTCAATCCTCTTACCACAGGTGAATTCGTCGTACAGTTCAACAACATGGAATCCATCGGTATCATGGAATTACCTTGGATATAATGATCTTACATCCTGCTCATATTCATACGACAACTGGGTCTCCTCAACAACCGTAGACTGTACAAAGAATGGTGCAGGAATCCTACCACCCTCTGTAGTAGGTACGAGTACTCTATATATCCGTGTAACCAGCGCAAGTGAAGGGGTGGGAATTAATTCTTCTACTTTCAATTATTCTACCTTGAGTCAGACATTGAACATATTTTCTCCTGTTAGATCTGGTTCGTATCTGCCTACGACATGGGCCCCTATAATACAGTGGGGAATAAGCAATCTCTGTCAATATTCATATGATAATTGGGTAAGTTCTTCTACTGTAAATTGTGATAATAATGGCTATGATGTTCAGGTCCCATTAGTTGATGGAAGTGTTACTCTATATGTTCGATCTACTGATATATCAAATACTATTACTAATGCGAGTACGACGTTTACATATTCATCCTGGGTAGCTCGTGAGTCCGTCCGTGCATGGAAATCAGTTGCATCATCTGCAAATGGCACCAAATTAGTAGCTGTTAGCAGTGGTGGAAGAATTTATGTATCGATAGATTCTGGAGTCACGTGGACCGCTCGTGAATCTAGTCGTAGTTGGTACTCAATAACATCCTCCGCCGACGGCACAAAACTAGCTGCTGTCGTATATGGTGGCCAAATCTACACCTCGACAGACTCTGGTGTGACGTGGACCGCTCGTGATTTTAGTCGTCAGTGGAACAGAATTGCATCATCTGCTGACGGCACAAAACTAGCTGCAGTTGTATATGATGGTCAAATCTATACCTCCACAGACTCTGGTCTCACATGGACTGCTCGTGATTCTAGGCGTCTTTGGCAATCGATTACGTCTTCTGCGGATGGTACGAGACTAGTTGCAGTCGGAGGTTTTATCTACACCTCCACAGACTCTGGTGTTACGTGGACCGCTCGTGAGAGTAATCGTATTTGGACGTCAGTTGCTTCCTCTGCTGACGGTACAAAACTAGCCGCTGTTGTTGGTAACGGCCAAATCTACACCTCAATAAACTCTGGTTTGAATTGGACCGCTCGTGATTCTCCTCGTAATTGGTTCTCCATCACATCCTCCGCCGACGGAACAAAACTAGCCGCTGTTGTTGGCGGGTCTTATACAGGGCAAATCTATACTTCCACAGACTCTGGTGTCACATGGAATATTTCTTCATTAGCTCTTATAATGGCG
>JBAXUB010000011.1:0-28747 GCA_037129895.1 Candidatus Tayloriibacteriota bacterium
GGATCGGATAACCGCTGAAAGCATATAAGCGGGAAGCCGGCCCCAAGATTAGGTATCGTTGAGACCCGTGAGAGATGATCACGTTGATAGGCGTTAGGTGTACGCACCGTAAGGTGTTGAGCCGTGACGTACTAATCCGTCGATCCCGTTAGGAACTCTGAATGTCGCTATGTGACATTTATCTACACGATGATTTGAGATATGATTACGCAGTTTGAACTCTGCGTTCTGGTGATTTGGCGCTATGGCAACACCCGTTCCCATTCCGAACACGGCAGTGAAACGTAGTTGCGGCGATGATAGTCCTTCGGGGCGAAAGTAGCTTGTCGCCAGAACATAGAGTTCAATTAGAAAAAAGTATGAAGTATCATCGTAGATGATGCGCTAGTACATATTACGTTCATTGACTTTGCTTTATAGTCTGATACGCTCAACAACATATAGACATAGAACGTTGAAAACCAAAACAATCAATGAAGGAGAGTATATATTATGAACAGATTATCGGCCCCTTTAGACGTACAAATAGAGGTTACGACTGCTTGTAACCAGAAATGTCAGCATTGTTATAATTATTGGAGGTACGCGCCATTACAGGCTCAAGACGAATTGGATCTTAGTGGTTTTTCAAAGATTATCACCGAAATTCATGGTGCCGGAATTGGACAAATAACGTTTACCGGCGGTGAACCTGTTCTTCGTAAGGACGTGCTTCTTGAGTCAATCAGGATAGCACGCTTGCTTGGTATCGATACTGGACTCAACAGTAACGCAGTCCTGATTGATACGGATTGCGCACGTCAGCTCGCTTCAGCTGGTCTTAATCACGCACTTATTTCATTCCTAGGACCAGAGCACATACATAATATGATTGCAGGTCCAGGTGGAAATCATGAAAGGACTTGTCGTGGTATAAGCGCGCTACTTGATAAAGATATACCTGTATCTGTTAATATGGTCGTTAGTAAATTAAACATTAAGGAAATCTTTAATACCGCTATATTGGCAAAAAATCTCGGCATAAAGAACTTCTGTGCGGGACCGGCAGTGCCAGCATGTAAACAAAATGTTTCTCTTTGTCTAACCAAAGAGGAGTGCAAAATCTGTCTAAAGGAGTTAATTCGTATCGACCAAGAGTTGTCCATGAATATCGATATTCTGGAACCGTTACCTCGTTGTATGTTTAGTGCAGATGAGGAAGCTGATTACGTACGTTTCTTTGGTAACAGAATTTGTTCAGCTGCAGTTTCATCTTGCGCAATATCGTCCACCGGAAACATAAGACCATGTATTCAAGCAGATGAATCGTTTGGTAATGTTCTTGAGATTGGCTTCTTGTGTGCATGGAATAACATGAGTCCATGGGCGTCACCGACAATCTTGCCAGACAATTGCAGATCTTGTATGGCACTTATGGTGTGCGAGGGTGGTTGTAGGATGTCGGCAAAAGTGACATCTGACAGTTATTCTGGAGCGGATATGTACATGGCCGAACCAATCATGGACGTAAATCGAGCCAGGCTTATGCCGCAGCTTCAGGTCAGCAAATCAATTAGTATTGATGATTTGCTAAAATATAACGAACGGTGTAATATTCGCAAAGAGAAGGATGGCTATGTGGCCTTTTCAAATGGTCATGTGATGTACCTCTCCGACAGTGGGTATCGATTCTTGGAACGCCTCAGAACTTTTCGTAATTTTACAATCAAGAAATTGATAGTAGATACGGGATATTCTCAGGAATCCATCGAACCGGCACTCCAGCGTATGTTGAGGACAAACATTCTTGAAAGAGTGACAGTTGGCTAGACTCGTTCAAGGTAAATAGTAGCCAAAAAACAAAGTACAAGCTATGAAAGACTTATCCCAAGAGTTGTTTCTGCAAACTAGCGCACTTCTTAATCGTGCCTACGACCAGCAACCGGATAATCTCCCTGCCAGGGTTTTTGATGGCACGGAGAATATGTCTGGTTGCAAAGGTTGCCAGTGCGTTTCATGCAAGAGCTCTGGTTGCAACAAATAACAAAAGTTGATGATGCTGTCATGACAAGAGGTTTATTCCTCTTGTCATTTTTTATATTCCGTATTATTATTCGTATATGAAAAAAATATCCATAATAGGAAAAAATAATCCTTCAATTGAGGGCGGCGCTCTAAATACCATTTCTTTTCTTGAGGACATGCTTAAAGTTGAACTGAAACATCCTGTTATAGTAACACTGTGTTCGACGAGAAAAGAGTATGAAAAGAAGCTTGGCAGAAAAACCCTGGATTGGGAAGTTGGTAACACAAATGTCAATAATATACACATATTGCATCCTGAGTCATTTGAAAAATATAGTACACACAAAAAAGATGAATTTCAATCTATTTTGAAACATGAACTAGCTCATATATTTATTGGACAATTATCAGAAGGAAAGACAATACCTATGTGGTTGGACGAAGGTTTAGCAAACTGTCTTGCAGGTCAAATGGGTAAATATTTTAATAGTGGATCAATATACGCTGAGACAAACTTTCTCGAGAAATTATCTACTAACTACGGCTGGGATCAATATTCCAGTTACAATGGATATGGCTATTCTTGCCTCTTCGTTGACTATCTCATAAGGAAGTTCAGTATTGATCAAGTACTTGAATTAATAGGTAAATCGAAGAAGATATTTTCGATCAAGTTTTTTGAATCAATATTTATAGAAGTTTTCAAATCAACACTAGATGATGCGGAGCAAAACTTTATAAAGGAATTAAATTAAGTATAGATTGATACATTTTAATCCAAGATAATCACCGATCGAAGGTGATCAAGCTCAAATTTGGCAAAACAACTCTGAGCAGATAATTAGTAACTGGTGTTTTTTTGCATATGTGGGATAATGGTTTTGTCGCAGTATATTTTTAGTATTTAATATTTATTCATTATGGAAACAAACCCTGTTACCTCATCAATAATCAGAGAGAAGTTGGCATCTACGGCAGTTTTGTCTCAGTATGCAGAGAAGGTTTTCAGATCCAATTGGAAAATATTGTCTCTGATCGGGATTACTCCGATAATAGTGATCCTAGCCATCTCAATAATAGCCAATGTATTTGGCCTCACAGTTATGGGTAATATCAGTTTAGCAGTCCTCAAGATCATAGTGATCGTAGTTGAAGTGTCACTTGTTGCGGCCATGATACCTGCGATGCTCAATACTCTAGTCAAGATCGACAATGGTGAGACGACTTCATTCAAGTACGGAGTACAGTTCAAAGAAGGTTTCAAATTCTTCTGGCCATTGCTCGGTCTAGCAGGTCTCCAAGCACTCATCATCGTCGGTGCAAGTATGATCTTCATTATACCTGGCATCATATTGAACGTATATCTCAATCAATTCATGTTTGCTCGGATATTGGATGGTAAGAAAGGTTTTTCTGCGTTCATAGAATCATACAGTCTCGTGAAAGGGCGATGGTGGACAGTACTGGGTCGGGTCATATTCTTGGTATTAGCTGTTATGGGTTGGTCATTTGTGGTCAATCTGAGCGCGGTTGGGGTCGTATATCTATTTGGCGCTGGTTCACTCGTGACTACCATCATCAGAGTCGCTTTCGAAATCGTAATGGTAGCATGTATGTATCCAGTCATTTTCGCTTACATGTACAAGTTGTATCATTCATTGAAGGAAACACGTGAGGCAGATATAAAGACAACCAATTTCAAGACATTTCTAGTCGCATTCCTCGTTATAGGAGTCTTTGTGGTGATATTGGTCCCGATCGCTAGTTTCTTATTACCATCTGATATCAGGAATGGTACGAGACTCGAAAGAGAGCTAGGAGCCACTCGTGGTATGGGTTTCGGTAATGGCGGTAGCGGTTTTAATAGTCTAATGAATATAGAGTAGTCACATCAATATATGTCCTCATGGTCAAAAAATAGGAAGTCACTTTATGGCGGTAGCGTAATCGTTGCTTTATTGGTGCTCATCATTGTTCCTCTCTATTTAAATCTATACAAAGCGCCGACATGTTTCGATAATATCCAGAACGGCACCGAACAAGATGTTGATTGTGGCGGCTCTTGTGAAAAACTCTGTCAGAATTCGTTTTTTTCTCCACTCGTGAAGTGGACTAGGTTTGAGAAAGTCGCACCTGGCATATACAATGAGGCTGCATATATCATCAATCCGAACACGGAGGGTGAAGCGGTACGTGTCCCGTATCATATAGCACTCTACGATGATAAGGGCGTGATCATCACAGACAAGAATGGATTCGTTACATTGCCACCTCACAGAAACACTCTCGCATTCCAGGGTAATGTATCAGTTGGTAGTCGTATACCAGCAAAGGCGTTGTTTGAGTTTACAGGTGTTCCAAACTGGCACAAGAAATCCGATCCATTATCAAAATTGACTATTACTGAAAAGAAATACGTCGATGATACTAGTGGGTCTACTTTTTCTGTATTATTGAATAATGAGGGAATAATGCCACTCCAAAATATTAGCGTATACGTTGTTCTATCTGATAAAGATGGTAATGCTTTGGGCTTTTCCAAGACAGCCATAGATGAGATCTTGGCCAATCGGTCAGCGATAGCACCGTTCACTTGGCCACTGAATCGGGAAGGGCAGGTCATATCACAGGAGGTGTTGCCGGTTATCGAGTAAAGTTTTTCGCTATTTATATTTCCGATTTGAATATATCGATGTGACACGGTAGACTTCATCAATGGATAAGCTTATCGACAGAGGTTATAGTTTGAAAAGTATCAAATCAAGAAGCCGTATAGATTGGTGGTTATTTTTTGCAATATTACCTATTCTAGTAGCCGGACTCACTACCATGCATTCCTTTTCTGGAGACAATACTTACGCGTCTCACCAATTGGTAGGCATAAGTGTCTCATTGGTGGTATTTTTCGTAGTAAGCTTGGTCGATGCTCGATTCCTCCGATCGACTTGGGTGTCAGTCACACTTTTCATAATATCTGTGTCATCACTGTCTGCATTGTTCTTGCTCGGCAGAGTATCGCATGGTGCTCAGAGTTGGTTTTCGTTTGGGTCTTTTTCATTTCAACCTTCTGATATAGCCAAGATCGCACTTATCATAATACTGGCAAAGTATTTTTCTAGACGTCATATCGAGATTGCCAATATGCGCCATATTCTAGTTTCTGGTGCGTATGCTTTCATCATATTTGCTCTAGTGCTCGTACACCCGGACTTGGGCTCAGCTATGATAATCGCCCTCATATGGCTCGGCATGACGATGGTCTCGGGCATTTCAAAGAAGCATCTATTTTCCATGATAGCGATCGCGGCTCTGGTCTTCACTATATTGTGGAATTTTGGTTTCAAGGAATACCAGAAAGATCGTGTTAGGAACTTCGTGAATCCGCTAGCAGATATACACGGTGCAGGATATAACGCTTACCAATCAACTATCGCAGTAGGTTCAGGGGGTATCTGGGGCAAGGGTCTAGGATACGGGACACAATCTAGACTCAAATTCTTACCTGAATATCAGACAGACTTTATCTTCGCGGCATTTTCCGAAGAATGGGGGTTTGCTGGGATACTGATAATATTTACATTATATGGGATCATCATCTGGCGAATAATCAAGAATGCCTTGAATGGTGATACGAATTTCGAGATCTTGTTTGGTGCTGGTGTTGCTGTATATTTCATCGTGCATATCGGCATCAATGTTGGTATGAATTTGCAGTTGTTACCGGTTACGGGAACACCTCTACCATTCATGAGTTATGGAGGAACACATATGCTCAGTGAATTCTTGGCATTGGGTTTGCTCATGTCTATGAGGAAATATTCGAGAACTGCTCACAAGGATCTCACCAGTAATGAGTTTATCGGCCCTCAATAGTCGAGTCGTGGTGGGTGTATTCAGTTTTCTGTTGGTAGAGACTTTCGATCATCCATACCATTTTGTCCATTGAATATTTCGTGGCAACACGTTCCTTGAGAGCTGCGCCGTATTTCTTGCGCTCTTCTGGGTGTTCGATCATGAAAGAGAGAGCATGAGATAGTTCGCGGAAGTTTCTAGATTGTATGAGTATGCCGGACTTCATATCTTCGACAATCTCAGGTATTCCACCAACAGTTGTCGCTACTACTGGGAGTGAAGCACAACCAGCTTCGAGGATCACGTAGGGTAGACCTTCTTTGATAGAGGGAAGTGCAAATACGTTGAAAGCTTTTAGATAGTCGGATGCGTTGTCTATGTAGCCAGCCAAGAAGATGTTCTGGTCTAGGTTATTTTCCTTGATCTGTGCGAGCAACTTTGCATTTTCCTGACCGTCGCCGACTATGACACTGATCGCATTTGGTTGCTGTTCGACGACAGAGGTCATGGCCTTGATCAAGTATTGCAAGCCTTTGTTTGGGTGTAGTTCTGCGATCGTACCGAGAACAATCTTTTTGTTGAAATCCACGAGATCCATACCGATCGCCTTGCTTAGTAATTGCTTTGATCCATCTACAGACATGAACGTCGGTGCTTTGATGCCGAGCGGTATCAGTGTAATCTTGTTTTTGATCCAAGGAAAATACAAGGCTTGAGAATATTCCATTTCTGATAGTAATATCGTTGTATGAGATAGTATCATCGTGATCCAAGAGAAAAAGATGATAGATAGTCGTTCATGGATCGGTCGACTCTCGTTGAAAGTCCAGCCATGCACGGTTGTTATGATTTTCTTTACTCGGAGAAGTCTGCCTGCCAATGAACCCAAACCTGAAGCCTTCGGACTATGTAGATGTAATACGTCAGGTCTCTTGTTCTTGATGATTGTGTAGATCTCTCGGAATGATCCGGCATCCTTGCCTGGAGAGATGTCTCTACCAAGCGTGGCTATTGAGAATGTATATATGCCAGCTTTTTCCAATTTCTCCTTCAATATTCCATTACCACCAACTGCTACCCATACATCGTTACCTTTTTCTTTCATTGATGTTGCTAGGTCGAACACATGTCTCTGTGCGCCGCCCCAATTGGATTTGGTGATCACGTATAGGATTTTCATACATTAAAGTTAGCATTTTGGGGTGATTTCGGCAATTACCTTGAGATTGCACTGACATTGCTTCAATATCGCCCCGGTCATAATAACGGGAGCCTGAATAATTATGGCAAGTTTGGTATAATAGACCCTGTAAGTTTTAGTCGATATTTTTTTAGATGAATTACAAGCAGAAGATAGTCTATAGTTTTTTCGTAGTGCTTTTTTCGTGCCTGTTTGCTTTGTCTGCAACAGCAGCAACTGGAGAGGTTCAGTTTAGCGTAGCCTCTCAATATACCTTTGGTACGGCTGGCAGCTATCTTAGTAATGGCAATGTCTATGGAAAAGTTTTTGATGGTGATTTCACTACTTGGTGGGATGCTCCAACTGCAAATGGAGGATATGCTGGAGTAGATCTCACTGTGCCTGCGAGAGTAACCGGTACACTCATCACACCACGACTAGGTTATACCAGTAGAATGTTCGGAACTCTAGTTCAGGCAGCTACGACGAGTTCGTCTACTGGTCCTTGGACAACGCTTTATACAGTGCCTAGTTACCCTCCATTTTATCCGCCGAGACAGTATAATCTGTTTCCTATAAATACTGCCGGCCAGTATTATAGATATTACAGAATAGTGCCACCAAATGGTGCTTACGGTGCAATAGGTGAATTGAGGTTTTTCGGTGTTGCATCAAGTACAACTCCGTATATTCCTGCAGTACCTTCTATTAGTCCAGCAGGAGGCAAATTTGCTTTGCCAACGCAAGTGACTATTACAAGCTCTACGACAGATGCATCGGTCTATTACACACTTGATGGGACAACACCGACATGGAGTGGTGGATCACCTCAAGGAACAACACAGTTATATACCGCGCCGATCGTAGCTTCTTCGAGTGCGACAACGACTATCAAAGCTATAGCCGTCAGTGGTGGAACCTATGTGTCGGATGTTTCGAATGCGGTGAATTTCTATATTTCACCATCCTTTCGACCAGCTATAGAATGGCGAGATACTAACGGGTATTTGATCGAGGGTCATGATGGGGGAGTTTCATATTTTAACGGTAGGTACTATTGGTATGGTCAATACTTGAATAACAGTGGGACTACTGAAGTCGAATTAGATGGTATACAGGCATATTCTTCGGCTGACCTTCTCAATTGGAGAAATGAGGGTTTGGTCTATTATAATACGACGAGTAAGATACGCCGTCCGCACGTAATATACAATGCCACAAGTAGTCAGTATGTGATGTGGGCTAGAAATTCATCGACTGGAAGGCTCGTGATCGCCACTTCTTCGTCGCCAACAGGACAGTTCACGGCTTCTACAACGTCATACAATACTCCTCCAGGATACGGAAACACAGATGTCAATCTATTCCAAGAATCTGATGGAACTGCGCATGTAGTATTTACATCACAGGATAGTACTAAGATAATAATATACAGGCTCGCTAGCGATTATATGTCTGTTACTGGTACGGCTTCTATTTTTCCAGCAACTCCTGCCAGTAGAGATGCACCGGTTATTTTCAAGCGTGGCAGTGTATATTTCCTAGTTTCTTCTGGGCAGAATACATGGACAGCTACGAATATAAAATATTCAACAACTACAACTCCTCTTGGTACCTGGTCGGCTCTGGTAAATCCTTTCCAAGTTGCAACGGAGGATTATACAACTGGATATAATACGATTATTTCAGATGTACTATCTGTTGCGGGTAGAACTGACGGTTATATTTATGCCGGAGAAAGATATGATACTTCTGGAGCATCAACGGGTAGTCTATATAACAGCAGATTTGTCTGGTTACCGATAGTATTTCCGACGACTGGGACAATGTCTATCTCTTGGCATGATACGTGGGATCTCGACTCATCATTTTCTAGTTCAGTATTACCTTCTGCTGCGACAGATATAAACGTAGTGAAGACATCATCTTCGCAGGCAGATATCACTTGGACAAATCATGAGACAACAAGTTATGAACTATATCTAGATAGGGCGTCAGATATAAACTTTACTCAGAATGTGATTTCGAGAGTGTTGGTATCAAGTTCAGTCTCGTATTCTGATACTTCTGTGAGTGGTGGTAATGTTTACTATTATCGTCTGAGGACAGTGAATGCTGCGGGGAGTGCGAATTCATCGACAGGTATAGCCAATTACTCGGCAGCCTCAGATGTTACACCGCCTACTATCAGTCTACTAGCACCTGTTTCGAATGCCGTGATTATAGGTAGTAGTGTTCTTCTATCGGCTACATCAACTGATGATATTGGTCTTGCAGAAATCCGGTTTTATGTGAGCGGAGTCCTAGTTGGGACTTCAACGAGTACAACATCCCCGAACAATTTCTATTGGAATTCTACAAGCGTGTCAGATGGGACACGTCCACTCATCGCAGTTGCTGTTGACGGTGGGGGTAATACAGCAACAACTAGTTCGATCAATATTATTGTTTCGAATAATGTGCCGATAATATCTTTGTCGACTTCCACAGTCTTACAGAATTCTACGACGACTCTGACAATCATTGGTAATGCTACAACATGGACGCCGGGGAATCCTGGAACACCCACGTTTACAATATCTGGTGGATCTGGGGCGAGTATTGCTTCGCAGGTTATAAGTTCGGCTACAACTTCATCAATTACGCTCGGCGCAGGAAGAAGTGTGGGGACATTGATACTTACGGATCCATTGAGTGGTGCTACGACTTCGCTTATCGTTGCAGCTGATACATCTGTTCCAGATATTAGTTTGACTACACCATCTGGCGGTGCGACGTTGACTGGTACGACAACATTGGTAGCTAGCGCCACTGATGATGTTGCTGTCGCGTCTATCCAATTCAAATTGGATACAAGTACAAATATTGGACCCGCTAGCTCGACGTCACCGTATTCTTTTGCATGGTCAACTGTTGGCACGGCGAATGGAACACATACGATCTTGGCAGTGGCAACAGACTATTCTGGGAATATCAGTACGTCAACGGTCGCTACTGTCACCGTGAATAATGCAGGTCTATCGACTGTCACAACCGCTTCACCAACTGGTACTTCAACATTTTCTGCAATATTCAATGGTGCAGTCACTGTCGATGGTGGAGCAAGCACTACAGTGAGGGGATTCAATTACGGATTGACAACTTCCTATACTGCGACGACGTCAGAGGCAGGCACTTTCAGTATCGGTTCATTTTCAACGACCACCATAGGGCTTTCTTGTGCGACGACTTATCACGTGAGAGCATTCGCAATTAACTTGAGTGGCATCGCATACGGTACGGACAAGACAGTTACAACTCTGACGTGTCCAACCGCGAGTGCTTCAGGAGAAATCCAATACAGTGTTTCTCCGGCGTATCAGTTTGGATTGATACCTAGTTATCTAAATATTGGTCACGTCCCAGCGTATGTTTTCGATGGTGATTTCACTACGTGGTGGGATACAAATGCCGCAAATGGTGCTTATGTTGGCCTTGATCTCACTGTAGCTGCACGAGTTACACGCATGAGGATAGCACCGCATTCAGGTTATACTGTTCGTGTATATGGTGCCATTTTGCAAGGATCGAACGCTACGAGTTCATCAGTTGGTCCGTGGACATCCATATATACGATACCGTCATTTCCGCCATATTACGCTCAGAAAGAGTTGAGTGAGATATATGTTGATACTGGTGGTGCAACATATCGTTACTATCGATTACTCATGGCAAATGGTACGAACGGACATTTGGCAGAATTCAGATTGATCGGTCTCCCAGGTACTACTACACCATATCTACCGGTTACACCAGTAATATCACCGAATGGTGGACAATTTGATCTACCGACCAAAGTTAGGATAAGTAGTATTACTACTGATTCGACTATCTACTACACAACCGATGGAACAGCGCCAACATTTATTGGCGGTTCGCCTCAAGGTACTACACAACAATATTCCGGACCATTTGTCGTAACGAATACGGCGACGACTACTGTGAAAGCTATTGCGGTCAGCCAGGGGACATATGTCTCTGAGATTTCTGAGCCAGCTCAATTTTATATTTCTACTGATAACAAACCAGGTGGGGACTGGCTGGATACCGATGGACATCTCATAGAATCACACGACGGTGGTTTTGGGTACTTCAATGGGAAGTATTATTGGTACGGTCAAATATTCAATGCGAATGATCCAGAAAATGAGTCAGTCGGTATCTCAGCATATTCATCGCCAGATCTTATTAATTGGAAAAATGAAGGGCCTATTATTTACTTAGGTAGAACCGATAGGCTCGAACGTCCACACGTTATCTATAACGATACGACACATAAATATGTCATGTGGGCGCATAATATTATTTCATATCCAAATTCGAGAGCGTATATAGCGTACGGCGATAATCCAACAGGACCGTTCACTCTATCTTCTAGTACATATAATCCGGACGGGATGGGATTGAATGATATGAACTTGTTCAAGGATACTGATGGAAAGGCGTATGTCGTATATTCAAATGGTAATAATACAAAATTGGTCATTTCCCAACTTACAACTGATTATCTAGGGACATTGCAGACGGTAGGTGCATCAACATCACCAGCGAATCTGGTGAATCGGGAAGCTCCCGCTATATTCAAGAGGAACGGTATATATTATATGATGACGTCTGGAGTTACTGGGTGGCCACCAAACTTAAATAAGTTCTCGACTTCGACAAGTGTATTGGGGTCATGGTCATTGCCGGTTAGTCCTTTCCAGGTCGATGCGGTAGAGGATGTGACGACATCATATCGTTCTCAGACAACAGATGTTCTTACGATCGCCGGTAGAAGTGATGCTTATGTCTATATTGGCGACAGGAATGATAGTTCCAATTATAATGCCGGGTCATTATATAACAGCAGGCATGTCTGGTTACCGATGACATTTGATGCATCGGGGATGATGTCTATAAGTTGGAGGAATAATTGGAATCTGGATACTATCTTTCCAACTTCTACTCTTCCACTGCCAGCGTCTGGATTTTCGGTTAGCAAGAGTAATTCGGAGGTCGATCTGTCTTGGGTGAATAATGCCACGACCCCATATTCTTTATTCGTTGATCGCGCCACTGATAGTGCATTTACCCAGAATGTTGTTTCCGATGTTGTTGCATCGACGACGACTTCATATATTGATACATATTCATATAATCCGGCTGTAACGTATTATTATAAGGTTAGAACATTGACTGGTTCGGGGACTGCCAATTCTGCAATTATGTCAACACAGATTCTCACTCCCGCTACACCACCAGCTCCAGTTCTAGATGTGTCTAGCGATTCGGGGGTCAGTTCGTCTGATAATGTAACAAGTATCACAACTCCAACATTACAAGGTACAGCTTCATCTTCGGTAATAGTAAACATTATAAAGAATGGCACGATTGTGGTCGGATCGACCACGTCTGATGGTGTCGGAAATTGGACATACACCTTCTCTACACCACTCAATGTTGACGGGACATATACTTTCGCAGTGACGCAATCGATTTATGGCGGTGTATCGGCGACCTCCTCAGCCTTGACTGTGATCATCGATACGGCGGCGCCGGTCATTTCTATTACAACTCCGACAAACAATCTGAGTTTGGCCAATTGGGCGACTCTGGTTTCATGGGATGCATCATCTGCTTGCTATCGTTCTATGGACGGTGGATCGTTCACACTTACCAATTGTGCAAGTACAGATCTTTCTCTATCAGCGCCGTCTATCGCATCACATACATTGGTGATAAAGGGTACTGATATAGCAGGAAATATAGGGTATGCAACGTCTACTTTCACATATGCGCCAGACTTATCGATCCCCTCAATATCTTCAGTGAATATAACTCCTAGTAACAACTCGTTTGCTGTATCTTGGACGACTAGCAAAAATGCGTCTACTTTAGTTAACTATGGCTTAACTTCTGATTATGATCTGTCGACGGCTGAGACTGATACTTCTCCGAGATTAACATCCCACAATGTAACGGTTGGTTCGCTGTTACCGTGTACACTGTATCATTATGAACTTATGTCAGTTGATGCATTTGCGATTGTTGGGACGTCGACCGATAGCACATTTATAACCACGGGCTGTACTGGTAGTGGTGCCTCTGGGTCATCAGTGTTTTCGTCTTCGAATCAATCTATTGATAGTGCGACAGGTGGGCATGTATCCAATAGCAATCTGACTCTGAATATAAGCGCTGGATTTTCGAATACTCCCTCATTGGTATTCCAGGTAAAGAAATTGGATACATCAACATTTTTTGCTGTGGCTGGGACACCAAGTGATAAGTCAGCTGTTGGAAATGATGTTATAGATTTGAAGGCTTATCTGGACGCTAGTACCACAGTGACATCATTCCTGACTGACATACAGGTTGTGATGTCATATTCTCTGAGTGAGGTGTCGAACATTGATGAAGATAGTTTGCTTATTTATAGGTATGATGGATCGGCATGGCACGCTCTTACGGGCTGTCAGATTGATAAGGTCCAGCATACAGTCTCTTGTTACACGTCTCTGTTTTCTGATTTTGCTTTGTTCGGAACATCTATAGTCTCTCCAACTCCAACGCCAGTTGTGGTAGCTCCTATTAATTCTTATAGTTCACATTTTGGTGGGTTTGTTTCTCTAGATGTATTGAGGAAATTATTTAGTCCTTCAACATCAACTACTGCATATCTCGATTCTATATCGTCGCTCCGTAATTATGTAAAAGATAATACCGTAGCCTCTTACAATCAGAGTAGTTCGACGATCGCCTATCGATTCAAGAGGGTAATCTCGATATATTCAGTAGGTGAGGACGTCCGTCAGTTACAGAAATATTTGAATAATCACGGGTTCGTCATCGCTGTTGTTGGGGATGGTTCTCCGGGACGTGAGACAGCGAATTTTGGCTCAAAAACAAGGGCAGCTCTCACAGCATTCCAAAAGAAGCATGGTATAAAGCCTGCCAATGGAACGTTAGGACCTGTCACTTCCAAGTATATAATGAGTCACAATTAGTAAGTGCGTTATCATTGAAACATCATCGAATCCGTGGTAATGTATTGCCCATGACTTCAATGACCAATTCAAGACTGGGTGGACTATTGCTCGTAGGAGATCTCATCGTTTATGTATTTTCATTGGTCCTAACTCTAGCCATTCGTTATGGAGAGATACCAGGGAGGCAGTTGTTCGCATCTCACATGTCATCTTTTTCGATATTGATAGTGGTATTCATCGTAGTCCTTTTTAGTTCTGGATTGTATGACAAACGATCAACGATCATTCGAGGTCACAGACTGGGACTATTGATCAGGGTACAGATCGTGAACTTGATGGTAGGAATTGCATTCTTCTATCTAGCACCAGTCGGGATCGCTCCAAAGGCCAATATACTTATCTATTTTGCTGTATCAACCGCCGTCCTCGCATTGTGGCGTATGGTCATGTTTCCAGTATTTAGTTCTACTAGGAAACAGAGCGCGATCATCGTAGGTAAGGGTGGAGATATCGATGACTTGTATGAACAATTGAATAACAATCACAACTTCGGCATATCCTTCAAGGAAAGGATAAGTCCAGGTGATAATACCGAAGTGATAGTGAGACAGATCAATGAAGCAGTAGAGAGAACTGGTTCATCTGTTATAGTTGCTGATTTTCATAATAGAGCAGTCGAAGCATCTATGCCGTTCCTCTATTCATTGGTTTTCTCTGGCATTCAGATCATAGATGCGAGCAAGATGTATGAAGAGGTTTTCGACAGAGTGCCACTTTCTATGGTAGGAGAGAGGTGGTTCGTTGAGAATTCTGGAACATCATTGGGTAACCGCCGTGTCTATGATAGTTTGAAACGATTCATAGATATTGTTGTGTCACTATTTGGTGGTCTAGTCTCTCTCGTATTCTATCCATTTGTATATATTGCTATAAAGTTAGAAGATGGCGGGCCAATATTCATCACTCAGATCCGTGTTGGTAAAAATGGTTTACCTGTCAGATTGATCAAATTCAGGAGTATGTCTGGTAATGATGATGGTAAATATGGAGAGAAAGGAGTTACTATCAATGTTGTAACTCGTGTCGGTAAAATATTGCGAAGTACACGTATCGATGAATTACCTCAATTCTGGAATGTGCTCACAGGAAAAATGTCTTTGGTAGGTCCGAGATCAGAGTTGCCGTCTCTGGTTAGTGTCTATGAAAAGGAAATCCCATATTACGCCGCCCGTCATCTGGTGAAGCCCGGACTATCTGGTTGGGCGCAGATATATCATGAGAATCATCCTCATCACGCTGTTGATACAGAAGATACGAAAGATAAATTGTCTTATGATCTGTATTACATAAAGACCAGATCATGGGCATTGGATATGAAGATAGTGCTCCGAACATTGCAGATACTGATGAGACGAGAAGGTAGATAGTTGAGGTGTGAGCGAGCAGGCCCCCCTGGCAGGTTGCAGAATTTCTGAAAATAGCTATACTAACCCACATGCTTAAACATAGAGCTCGAGCCGTATTCATTATCGTGATAGCCGCAGTTATCGGTTATTTTGTATATGCCACGAATCAGACTGATAGTACTCACGCTTTTCATCTAGGACTAGATCTTTCTGGCGGTACACATTTGGTTTATAAGGCAGATGTATCGAAGGTTGCTGCTGCTGATGTATCAGATGCGATGACATCGCTCCGTGATCTCGTCGAGAGGCGCGTGAACATATTCGGTGTTAGTGAACCTTTGGTTCAAACAGAGAGGAATGCCGCACTGTCTTCTGCTGGAAGTGAGTATAAACTCATCGTCGAATTGCCAGGCGTGACGAATGTCGATGAAGCGGTAAAATCTATCGGTGCGACTCCATTGCTAGAATTCAAATTACTCACAGCCAAGGAGATGAGTGCCTATGCTTCATCTAGCCAAGCGACAGCTACTGCTGACGTAGAGAAAGATCCAGTCTATTTGGCCCTTTTCAAGGAAACTGGTTTGACGGGTCGTATGGTCTCCAAGGCTAGTGTTGAATTCAATCAGACAACTAACCAACCAGTAGTAGGACTTACATTTACAAGTGATGGTAGGGATTTGTTCGCAACCATTACGAAGGCGCATATAGGAGACTATTTGGGAATATTTCTAGACGGAAAGTTGGAGTCGTCTCCTGTTATCCGTGACGCCATCTTGGATGGGAAGGGACAGATCAGCGGTACTTTTACCGTTGAAGAGGTTCAGTCTCTCGTTCGAAGTTTGAACTTCGGAGCTTTGCCAGTTCCTATATATCTCATCTCTTCACAGACGATCGGTCCTTCTCTAGGTCAGGAAGCTGTGAATGGTGGTATCAAAGCTGGTATCGTCGCATTCATAGTGATCGCACTGTTCTTGATCATCTGGTATCGTCTACCAGGATTAGTTGCTACGATCGCTCTCGCTATATACGTGACTCTGAGTTTGGCTATATTCAAATTGGGAGTTTCTCCACTCGTCATCATATTCTGTATCGTTCTCATATTCATGGCGATGAGATACCATTGGGCGTGGGGAGCAGCAGCGATCATCTTCTATACACTCATGGCGATGATACCTGGCGTTCTATCTCCAGTTACTCTAACTGCAGCCGGTATCGCGGGATTCATCCTTTCGATCGGTATGGCCGTTGATGCAAATATTCTAATATTTGAGAGAATGAAAGAAGAACTGGTCCGTGGCCGTAGTATTTCGGATGCTATGCATGAAGGTTTCGCTCGAGCTTGGACATCTATCCGCGATTCTAACATTTCCAGTTTTATCACAGGTTTCGTTCTATACTTTGTTGGTAGCACTTCGACGGTTACAGGATTTGCCCTAGTCTTCGTAGTTGGTGTGATGGTCTCAATGTTTACGGCGATCACCGTGTCACGACTCCTTCTATACGCTATAGCTCCAGCACACGATAATAAGTTTACGAGATTTATCGTTAGTAATGGATTTAGAAAGGGCAAGGAAACACTTAATTCATAATATTTACCACTATGTTTGTCATAAAATACAGAAAACTATTCTATAGCATATCGGTCATACTGATGAGTGCATCGCTCGTAGCACTTTTCGTCTGGGGATTGAAGCCGGGAATTGACTTTAGTGGAGGTTCTCTCATCGAGATCTCATATAATGAAGGACAGCGCCCACAAATTTCGGATGTAATATCGAGTCTCGAGTCTATCGATCCTGCAGCATCAGTTCGTGTCTCTGGTAATAATGATTTCATCATTCGCATGAAAGACGTTAGTCAGGTTGAGAAGGCCGCGGTTATGAGTGCTCTATCACTGAATGGTGCCGCTTCGACTACCGTCAAGGCTTTTGACTCTATCGGTCCAGTATTGGGGGAGGAGGCATTGAGGAAAGCATATATTTCTATATTGCTCGTTATTATCGGTATCGTCCTCTTCATCACATTTGCTTTCAGGAAAGTGTCTGAGCCTGTCTCTTCATGGAAGTATGGATTGACTGCCATCATTGCTCTCATCCACGATGTTGTTATCCCAGCTGGAGTATTCTCGGTACTTGGACACTATGCTGGATATGAAGTTGATACACTATTCGTTACGGCACTGCTCGTAGTCCTAGGATTTTCTGTGCATGATACGATCGTCGTGTTTGATCGAGTTCGTGAGAATCTAAAGAATAGTTCGTCGATCAAACCTTTCGGTGAAGTAGTAGGGGAGAGTATCAGTCAGACATTTACTCGTTCGATCAATACGTCAATGACGACCCTCATTGCTCTAGTCGTACTATATCTCTTGGGCGGTTCATCAACTGAACATTTCACTTTAGTCCTCATCATCGGTATTGCGGTTGGAACTTACTCATCTATATTCATCGGTTCACCACTGTTGGTTACCTTGGAGAGATGGCAGGCTAGGAAGAGTGAAAAGAAATCGTAAGTATATAGTTCTGAAATTGTAGAAAATTCAATAGATAAAAAAAGAGACCAGGCCATCTTGTGATGGTCTGATCTTTTGAATGAGATCCTAAGTGGTCAGGCAGGGTACTCTCAGGTTGGTATCACATTCTGATGCGGCAGAACGGCTTTGAATTTGAGTGGGTTTCGGCCATTCTGGTGGTTCGGTCTGCGTGAACTTTCACCTGTCACAGTCCCTACGGTTTCCATCCGGTGGAAATCGTTTTCACCTTGCCTCTCTTCGATCAAGGTTAGGATTTTCTGTGTAGGCATCACGATCTCTTTCGGACGTGAGACCACATATCCAGTTACGGATTGCCGAACGAGCCATGTATCTGGGCCGTTGGGCTCCAGAATACAGAATGATACTGATCCTGTGTTGAAACGACGCCCAGGATAGATTTGGCAATTATTGACCGGTGCATTATCGCCCATAGTTTTTCCTTTCTCGCGGTACACTGATTGTTATTTGTTTACCATCCAAGTTGTATGGATAGTTAAAGAACTGAAGTAAAAGCATAACATATAAGGGTCATCTTGTCTATGATGGCTCAATAGTGAATTCTTGGAGCAATTCTGGTATGAAATAAATGTGGATTTACCTTTATTAAAAATACTTAACAAAAAAAGCGCAACTAGGCTGGGAGTCTAGTTGCGCAATGGGGGATAGCAGGCGACTGCTACCTAATGTAGTAGAAAAGTACGATACTAAGTATTGAAGCCAATAGCATATAGACGATCATCTTCCGCGACTCGTTGATTCGCCGAAGTTCCTGACGACTACGGTAGATCTTGGTGTATGTTCTAGTATTCATGACTCAAGGTCCTTTCTCGTGTATCAGAGTAACACGCTTCCTATTTTTCATCAAATGCCGTATTGTATACACTCATGTCCAATAATAACAGATCATCGAAGACTGAATTCTCGGGTGAGACTATCATCCGTTTTGATGATGTATCATTCGAATATGGTCAAAATAAGCCTATTTTGGACGAAGTTGGGTTCACGGTACGTAAAGGCACGAAAATCACTATAATGGGGCAAAATGGGGCTGGAAAGACCACTATATTCGGTCTCATACTGGGTGATAATAAGCCAGAATCGGGTGAAATCCATATTACCAACGGTGCGACGATAGCAACAGCACGACAGGTTATGCATAGGTCAGACCTCGACTTGAGTGTGCGTGATTTCTTCGCCAAGTGTTTCAAAGAAAAAATATACGATCTTGATCCGAGAATTGATGAAATATTGGAAGTCGTGAACCTCCATTCCAAGCATGATTTGAAGGATCGTTTACTGAAGACTTTTTCAGGTGGTCAACAGGCGAGACTTTTATTGGCGTCAGCCCTTATCCAAGATCCTGATATCCTGCTATTGGATGAACCGACAAATAATCTGGACAAAGCAGGTATAGAACACCTGACGGACTTTCTCATCAATTACAAGAAGACATGCATGGTCATCTCTCACGATGCAGAGTTCTTGAATGCCTTTACTCATGGAGTTTTGTACTTGGATGTACACACGAAGAAAGTTGAACAATATGTTGGTGACTACAAAGACGTGGTCGAACAGATCTCGGCGCGTATTGATGCAGAAAATAGAGAAAACGCCAGACTTGGCAAGGAGATTCAAGCCAAGAAAGAGCAGGCCAATATGTTCGCCATGAAAGGCGGTCAGATGCGTCTAGTTGCCAAGAGGATGCGTGAGAAAGCAGAAGAGCTTTCAGAGGAGATCGTCGATGTGCGTAAGGAAGACAAGACGATCAAACCGTTCGGTATACCTGCTCAGATGGATGTTATCGGAGATATATTGAAGATCTCGTCGTATTCGGTTATGAGTCCAAAGACGCACAAATTGGTGAAGAGGACTTGTGATATCAAGTTGCGACGTAAGCAGCATTTGTTATTGTCTGGACCGAACGGAATAGGGAAGTCGACGTTGTTGGAGAAGATTGTCGGAGCACAGCCAACCTCTATCTCACCTGTAAATTGTGAAGTCGAGATCGCCCCAGCTGTTCGTGTTGGCTATTATCGTCAAGATTTTTCTATGATGGATTTCAATGACACTGTATATCAATCATTGGAGAAGATCGTGCGTGCAACACAAGGGCGCCTCGTAGAAACCGAACTTCGTGCAGTTGCAGCGAGTTTCTTGATCGGCGCGGATGCTATCCATACCAAGATCGGCTCATTATCAGAAGGGCAGAAGGGACTAGTGGCGTTCGCTAGACTAGTATTGCTCCGACCAGGGTTACTCATACTCGACGAGCCGACTAACCACATCAACTTCCGACATCTACCGATCATAGCCAAAGCACTAGATGAATATGAAGGTGCTATGATATTGGTATCCCATGTTCCAGAATTCGTGAAGCAGATCAGGATAGATGAGACATTGGAATTGGGGAAATAGAAATTTTATGGAGGGAAAAAATTTTGCTGGAAGTAACAAAGTTGGAATTTTATTAAATGTATTAGAATTAAATAAATAAAAATATGTCTAAAGTAATAAATGCAACGCAAAGTGATTTTGATGAAGTAGTTATGAAGTCTGATCTGCCAGTATTGGTAGATTTCTGGGCACCATGGTGTGGACCTTGTCGAATGATGGCTCCTATATTGGATGAGTTATCAGATTCTATGGCAGGGTCACTCAAGATCGTGAAAGTGGACGTTGATGAACCAAGCAATCAAGCTTTAGCAACTCAGTATGAGATTAGGAGTATCCCGAGTTTGAAACTTATAAAGAAAGGTGAGGTTATCGCAGAATTCCTGGGGTTGAGGACCAAGGAAGCATTGGAGCAGGAGATAAAAGGAGCGCTAGTGTAAGGATTTGTGATAGTATTACAGCATATAGATTATGCAAATTATCCGAAATATTGGTGCTTTCATAAAGAAACATAGATTCATCATCATTAGTTGTATCGTAGTCTTCGCTGTAGTTGCTGGACTCGAACTTCTTTCGGGCCGATCACCGTTAGGTCCTGACGGTCATTTTGGTTGGTGGGATGGAGATGTTTGGTCAAGTGAGAATTCTCAGCGTGTTGCGGATGCATATTCTTTTTCACATATTATTCATGGGGTGCTATTTTATGGATTCCTCTGGTTCTTAGCGAGACGTTTACCGAAGCGTCTCCACGACAAATTTCCCAGAAAATATTGGTTTCTAGCCGCTCTCATCATAGAGGCCGGTTGGGAATTATTGGAGAACTCACCACTCATCATTAATCGTTATCGTGAAGCGACGATCGCCCTCGGATACGTTGGGGATAGTGTATTGAATTCGGTCTGCGATGTTGGCATGATGGCTATAGGATTTTTGATCGCTAGATTTACGAAAGTTTGGATCATTATCGCCCTAATCATCGCGATGGAACTCGGGTGTCTCTGGTGGGTTCGTGACAACCTAACATTGAATGTAGTCATGCTAGTTTCTCCTGTTCAATCCATCAAGGATTGGCAAAGTGAGGGGCATTGAGGATACTTCAAACTCTCGTATTGAGAATATGAAGTACTATTGACATATTCTATTTATAATGTACTCTTTCTGTAGAAATTCGGTTTGATTATGTTATGAGTGAATATACACAATGGTATGTCTACACAGGTGGAGATGAAACCTTGAATATCATAGTAGCGCGACAGCTCGAAGGGAGGGATATATCTAGCAAACTTATCTGCGAAGATCGTATCCCTCGCGACCTCTGGCCTTGCAGTGAAAATGAGAAAGACGAGTTCGTGAGGTTACGAGCTCGCGACCGGCTGGCGATCGAGTTCTTTGTGAAGACTGGACCGGATGGTAAAATCTGCCGCCATCAGGTGTTGCGGGAAACGGTTTATCAAGCGAACAGGATAGTTAGTGCCCGCCTGCGACAGATGCTGCAAAAACGCACAGGAAAACGTGTGGTCCGTAAACCAGGCCGTAGTGCATTAGCAGACCAAGCTCAAATGGACCTTGATCTGAAATCTTGGCGGTGACTAATTACTGTTACGGTTTTATGACCGACAAAGGGTCTGCTATGTTTGCAGACCCTCTTTTTTATTCTATTTCCCAACACTATTCCCAGCGACCCAGCCAGTCGTCCAGCATAGTTGCAGACTGTATCCACCCGATGGTCGGTCAATATCTAGTACATCACCTATTAAAGAAAGATTTGGGACTATCTTGGATCTCATCGTTTTGAAATCAATTTCGGGAAGTACGACTCCGCCAGAAGTAATGATCGCTTTGTCAGCGCCGAGGAGTCCTGTTGGATGAATAGGTAGGTCCTTCAATATCTTGATGAGTGTTAGACGTTCCTCGCGAGTGACACTATGACAAAACACGTTTCCATCAATTGACGCTTTGTCGCAGAGAACATTCACAAACGCTGACGGAACTATCTCAGTGATTACGTTCTTGAATTTCTTGTTGCTTTGCACGGTGAATAGTTTCTGAAGAGTATCGTTCAATGTTGCATAGTCATGAGCAGGTAACAGGTCGAGTGACATTATAACCTCACCGTATTTGAGTAAGTCGTTTACCTCAGAGCTCATATTGAGGATCGCAGGCCCCGACAGTCCGAAGTGGGTAAATAGGATTTTACCTTTCTTTACAGCTCGCTTGCCACCAACTTTGACGCCGTTTTGGAATATTGTTATTTTCGCATTTACAAGAGAGATACCTGATAGGTCCTTTACCCATTGATCACTGACTGTGATAGGGACTAGAGCGGCCTTTGGTGGTACGACTTTGTGGCCAAGCTTTGAAAGCCAGTCAAACCCGTCGCCAGTTGATCCTGTTTCAGGATGAGATTTGCCACCAGTTGCCAGTATGAATGAGTTGGCGTATATAACCTCACCGTTTTTTAATTTTACCGCGACTATTTTCTTTTTGCTGTCCGTACCATCTCTGTCGGTTTCAAATCCTGCGACTTCGGCATTCTCTTTTATCGTGACCGGATTACTGCCTCCATGAACTTTGTCTTTCATATTTTCGATGAGAACATCCCAGACAGACTGAGCCTTGTCAGAAAGAGGGAAGACTCGTTGACCTTCCTCGACTTTGGTCTTCATGCCTCTAGACTGAAAGAATTCCAATGTCTCTTTCACACTATATTGAGAGAATGTTGAAAAGAGGAATTTGTCACTACCTTTGAATTTGGCGAGGAGTGTTCTGTTATCAAACTCCGCATTCGTTATATTGCATCTGCCACCTCCGGTTATGAGAAGTTTCTTGCCTAGAGAGGCATTCTTTTCTAGTAGGATCACTCGAAGGCCGCGTTCACAAGCGCGTCCAGCAGCCATCATGCCTGCAGGGCCACCACCTATCACTGCCACGTCATAAATATTGTTCATGAGAAACATACTAGCACACATTTATGAGATTATTACTAATTTTAATAATTACTACTTAACGTTATGATGGTAGCTACTATGTTCCGGTTCATCAATCCATTTGCCCGCAAGTCGACTACTATTACAGGAGTGCGGATATTCAATTCAGTTTATAGGACGCGTAGCAGGAAACTTTATAATGAAAATAAGGAAAATGCGCGGAAATTGATATCTGAGCGGGTAATACATTTTTTGTCATATTATGAACCGAAGCACGGCATCAAGGTAGGTAAGATCGCCATAAGGAACCAAAAGAGTCGTTGGGGAAGTTGCTCAAAAAAAGGCAATCTTAACTTCAATTACAAACTAGTGTTTTTGGAGCCGTCAATTCGCGACTATGTGATCGTCCATGAGATATGTCATATAAAGGAGTTCAATCATGGTCGCGGATTTTGGGACTTGGTTGCGGAGACGGTGCCGGATTATAGGGAAATTCGGAAAAGGTTGAGGGGATTGAGGTAGGTGCTATAATTGGCATATAAGTAGTATCTGGGATCATCTATTATCAATTAATATTAAATAATAAAACCATGCAAAAAAATTCATTTTTTATTCCATCAATAATACTCGGCATAGCTCTCATAGTCTCAGTTGTGATCGGAGCATTCACATTCATCGCTGCAAGGGGATTTGATAATACTCTAGCTGTGACAGGTTCAGCTTCCGAGAAAGTCGTAGCTGACAATGCAACATGGTCATTGTCGCTATCGAGACAAGCTTCAGAATTCGATCTAGGGACCGCATATAGTGGTATTGCTCGAGACTTGATCGCCGCAAAGAAGTTTCTCGCAGCAAATGGTATAGCTGAGAGTGCTATCACAGTTACACCAGCTATAGCGATGCAGCAGTACAAGAGTGATCAGAGTGGTCCACGTGAATTCGATGTTAGGCAGACGATATCTGTTCAGTCCAATGATCCACAAGCGATAGACAAGCTTTCAAAATCAACTGATGCTCTAACTTCTCAAGGGATGGTAGTTACTATCGATTCACCCCAATATTACTATACCAAATTGTCAGAACTCAGAGTTTCTCTCTTAGGTGCAGCACTCACGGATGCTCGTGCCAGAGCACAACAGATAGCGGGCAGTGCCGGTACGAAAGTTGGTGCATTGAAGTCAGCTTCTAGCGGTGTTGTCCAAGTATTATCTCCAAATTCTATAGATGTTTCTGACTATGGACAGTATGATACTTCTTCTATAAACAAAAATGTGATGGTGACTGTGAGAGCGACGTTCTTTGTGAAGTAATTCAATGTCTGCAGGCGGTCGCCACAGGTCTTTTTGGTAAGTATATCTTTACACAATAGAAATATTTCTCTGTGAATTTGTGTGATAACTATAATATGCTAAAATTGCATTATCAGTCGGTAAGTTTCTCTCAGATTTCAAGACGAATACAACTAAATAATTACGACATCGAATAGACGTTGTCGGGTTTTTGCAATTCAAATTGATTTAAGGCCATTATCAATATTAATTTTTATCACATGGAGGAACAATCAATAAAACCTATTCCAGTTGAATTTGTAGCACATAAAATACTGTTGATCAGAGGACAAAAAGTTATGCTTGATTCTGATCTGGCGGAATTTTATCAAGTGGCAACAAAAGCACTAAATCGAGCAGTTAAAAGAAATATACAAAGATTTCCTTTAGATTTTATGTTTCAATTATCTAAAGAGGAGGCAGAAGAGAAATTTAGTTTGGAAAAGAGAAACTTGAAGTACCAATTTGGTACTTCAAGTTGGGGTGGTAAACGCAAATTACCATACGTATTTACCGAACATGGCGTATTGATGCTTGCTTCGGTCCTTCGAAGTGAAAAAGCTGCAGAAATTAGTATATTTATTGTCAGGGCGTTTGTCCGTATTCGGGAGATTCTGTCATCAAACAAAGAATTGGCTTTCAAAGTCCAAGAATTGGAGCATGAACAGAAGCTTCAGAATAAGTATATAAATAACCTATATTCCATGTTTAACAAGATATTAGATAAGTCTCTGAAACCACCTGGCCCTATGGGATTTACGATAAATGGGGGCTAATGAAAGCGGCGTGACGTGAGGGTAATATATGAGGTGTTGCGAAGGTATTGAAACATTACGTAGGCTTGACAACGGATATAGAAGTGGTATACTCTTTACCAGATATTTGATAAATATGCACTGCTTGAGACTAGCTTTTTGGGCCTTGTTTAGGGCATGAAAAGCTAGTCTCAATGTGAGGCGAGTCGCTACGGCGTGACTAGGAAACGGATAATGAATGGAGATGATGTCGATGAAAAGAACATTGAACACGTCTGCACTGGTAACAGCAGACAGTCCGAAAGGACAGAGAGCTACCGAAACGTTCCGTGCACATTTCAACAAGGCGGGACTCAATGATGAAGGCGCACAAATCCTGAACGAGCACCCCGGCTTTGCCGAGTATCTGCTTGCAGGGATTCGTCGCTTCTCAGCCAAAGCGTCCGACTACACACTGGCGCAATCCATCCTCGGAACGGATTTCATTACGCCCGAGGAGGTTAGCAAGGCTCGCCCGAGCATTGCCTATACTGACAAACAGATCAAGGCCCTCGCTAAAAGTCTGCCGTCGGAAGAAATGCTCAAGTGGTGCAAGGACAACGGTTACGCCGTCATGCCTGCACCGCCAAGAGCGTGCTCATTGCTCGACGTTCGGGAGATCCAGTCCGTTCATTTCTTCTCGAAAACGGGTGGGTGGTATGCCGATCAGAAGTTCGCTTGTGAAGCCAAAACGTCGTTCGGGTGGCTCGCCATCAAGAAGACGCCAGTCGCCAACTCGACCAGCAAAAACTGGGATGAGCAGAGCAAGCTTCTCTCTGCACTCGAGCATGTTCCGAACGCCGCCGAGATGGGCTGGTTCGTCACCACCTTCTTCGAGGTCCGTGGCATCCGACTCTTCGAAGGTGTTTATGTTTGCACCTCCAGTCTCGGCTCGGACGGTCGCCGTGTCGACGTCGGGGGCTTCGACTCCGGGGGTCTCCGCGTCGTCAACGTCTATTGGGACAGTAACCGCTACGACGACCTCGGGGTGTCGGCCAGCAGGAAGCAGTGAACCTTGAACCCTTGAGGGCTTGTCCCTCTTGAATACTTGAGCCTCCGCGATAATTTTTTTGCGGAGGCTCTTTCATTTTTATACTATTAAGGCTAATATATTTACATCTTGCTAATGTAGTTTGGATCACGGTTCAAACTCGCGAGATATCTCGCCTTGAGATATCGCCAGAGTGCTAGTGGTTTACGGATCACGGTAGAGTGCGATTAAGGATAGAGAGAACTTCTTGCTCGTTTCTCGTGGAGGTGCTTTAAAACTGCTCCTGAATAAAATTCAGAGATGGGAGGATATAGAGCCTTAAAGGCTAGTAAACCTAGAGTCTCGGTGATATAGATGGGAACGAGCAATATCTCGACTCGGACGGTAACCGTGTCAACGTCAACAACTATTGGGACAACAACCGCAACGACAACCTCGGGGTGTCGGCCAGCAGGCAGTCATAACTCTATCCTAAGAAAACCCACATGATGTGGGTTTTCTACTAACGCTCTTTCGTGGATTTTATCCACCCTCCTAGCATTCTTCCTATCTCGTCTAGGCTGGCTTCAATGGTGACGTATTTCTTTGCATCGATTGCTTTGATGTCCTTCATTAGTCGAATGCAGACTCGAAGAAAATTCAGTTTAATACTGGTCTTTCCAAGTGTCGGCAATTTCTCCAACTTAGACTGTTGACTGGCAAAGAGGATTCCTTCCAAGACCTCGATTAGTATGCTCTCGCATTTTTGCCAGAGCGTGTATCTATCTTGTTTTGGCACTGATAATCGGAGTGTGTAAAAATCCTTGTACAGATCGTAGGACTTCTTGAAGATTGGTATATCTAATTCGTTCATAAATGAAATTTTATAAAGATTTATATTGGTTAATAATTTCTCCCAAGACATTGTTTCGTGCTTGGGAAATCTTCAAATCCGACAAAAGGAATAAACCCGATGTTATGGCTTTTGAGCTTGACCTTGAACGAAACATATTCGACCTGTATAGGGAGTTGAAAGATGGACGGTATAAACATGGAGCGTATAAGGGATTTTGGATACATGATCCTAAGTTGCGAAGAATTCATAAGGCGACAGTGAGAGACAGGGTTCTTCACCATGCAATGTTCAGTGTTCTGGATCCCGTATTTGAACCGACTTTTATTAGTGATTCGTATTCCTGCCGAATCGGCAAAGGAACGCATAAGGGCATGGAAAGAGTCGAGAGCATGATCCGAGCTGTGAGTAAAAATCATACTCATCCATGCTATGCCTTGAAATGTGATATTAAAAAGTTTTTTGATTCGATAGATCACATTACACTTATTAACATTTTGAACGAGAAAATAAAGGATGAAAAAGTAAGAGCACTTCTTCGTGAGGTTATCGGTAGCTTTGAGTCTGGGCGAGCAGACCTCTTTGAGCCAAAAGGAGTACCTATTGGAAATCTGACTTCGCAAATATTTGCGAATATCTATATGGATAAGTTTGACCAGTTTGTTAAGCATAAATTAAAAGTAAAAAACTATGCACGCTATACAGACGACTTCGTGATAATTTCAGATGATAATAAGTATCTCGAGGGTTTACTTACTCCAATACGAGAATTCTTGAAAACAGGATTGCACCTCGAATTACACCCAAAGAAAGTGGCCCTGCGGAAACATAACCAAGGCATAGACTTTCTAGGATATGTGATATTGCCACATCACATAAAACTTCGCACAAAGACAAAAAGAAAAATACCAAAGAAGCTCCGTCAAAGCGTTGTACTTTACAGAAATGGTGGGATAAGTGAGATCTCTTTGAGATCATCCCTTGCTTCTTATCTTGGAGTGTTGTCACATGCCGACACTTATGAAATGAGCAATAACATACGTAATATGTTTTGGTTTTGGATGAAAGAGTAGAATTTCATGTTGTAAAAACATGCTTATGGTACACCCCCTTGACTTCCTTTGATATTCCAGTAATATGGAGCCTACGCCCATAAACAAGGCGGGGTACTTTGAAAGTCACATAAATAATATATGAGAATGTACATTCTTTTCGAGATCGCTAACCCGATCTTATAAAAGAAAGTGTTCGTAATGTGCTCTTAGCGGAGCAGTACGAAATATGTGCAAAGTTTAAAACAAATCTATTTATTCCAATATAGAATTCCAAACAGTTGTCACAGCAGGTTTTTAGCAAGACCTGACAACGAGAATGAGCAAAGATAATTAGGTGAAAATATAATTTAGATCGCTAGCGCTTTCTATTTTGTTCCGTTCGCTTATAGTTAAGAGTTTGATCCTAGCTCAGGATGAACGCTGGCGGCGTGGATAAGGCATGCA
>JBAXUB010000012.1:0-24604 GCA_037129895.1 Candidatus Tayloriibacteriota bacterium
AGAAGGCGCGGGGGCGGGTTTCTAAAGTGTCTACTAAAAGGGGTACGCTTCACAGTGATCTGTACCATATAAATTGGACACGATAGTACATACTCGTTGACTTCTATGTTATTATCGAACAACTATTATGTCTAACACCCAACACTATTTTTTCATAGACGAATCAGGAGATCCGGGAAAACCGTTCGAGATTGATGATTCAGGAAACAAGATTCCTACTGGAGCAAGCCTTTTTTATATTCTTACGGCGATTTATCTCGATTCTGCAAAACTATTTGCATTGGAAAATGAGATGATGGAGATACGCCAGAAGTATGGGTTTAGAAGCGAGATAAAATCTACTATCATTCCTCTTGAAATGTATAAAGATTTGCTCGGGATTATAAATAAAATTGAAATACCCATCTACTACCGTCTTGTAGATAAAACAAAATATAAGGGAAAGTTCGCAGTATCTGGTCATGCGAAACTCCACAACATTTTTGATGATTATAATTTATCTAAACTCGTTTTGTTTGCTGCTCATAGACAAAAGCTTTTGGACGCCGAGGTCATTATCGATCGAGCTGATCGTAGGATGTTCAAAGGGGAGTTTGATAGTTTCAATAACTATCTACTAGAGAGGGTAAATACGAAGACTCTTCAACGGATAAAGCACATCACGCATGTGAATTCAGAATATGTGAATGCAATGCAATTGTCCGATCTCGTTAGTGGGGCACTAAGGGATTATTTTACCGGGAAAAATAAAGATTTAAGGAAGGTGATTGATAAGAAATACCTATACAAAATCTGGTAGAAAACCAAGAGAGCGGGCCCTAGACCTAGGACACGCTCTCTTGGTACAGATCGCTACGAAGCGTGACGATTTGTGAATAACATCTAGTATGCTAAGCAATTAGGGCTTAAAAGTCAAGCAAAATTGGGGATTATATTTTGACCATATTACAAGCCAAAAAAGTTCCAACGTCGTTCCACACTCTTTCCGCAAATGTAGTACTATATAGTGACCTATGATAGAGAATCTTCTGATATTCATATTTTCAATATACCTGGTCATCAAGGGGGCGACATTGGCGGCGAAATACTCTGTTAGATTGGCGGAGAATTTTCATATATCGAAATACATAGTTGGTTTCGTCATTGTCGCCTTTATCTCTATTCTGCCTGAGACTTTGATCTCAATAAATGCAGCTATCCAAGGAATACCAGAATTCGGTCTAGGTACACTAATTGGTTCGAATGTAGCGGATCTCACACTGGTGTTTGCGATCCTCATCATATATGCAGCTCGCGGTATCAAGATAGAGAGCATGATATTGAAAGATGTACGTTTATATCCATTTTTCTTGATGATCCCACTTATCCTCGGATTGAATGGTCATTATTCTAGACTTGAAGGTGCGGCACTGATCGTCTCTGGAACATTATTCTATTATTTAATATTCAAAAATAGAGCAAAGACATCGCTCACGCTGCATAACGACAAAGAGATGTACAAAAATATTTCTTTTCTCGTCTTGGCAATGCTCTTGTTATTGGTAGGTTCACATTTTACTGTGACTTCGGTTACTGCTCTCGCATTGGACCTCGGAGTGAGTTCTATACTTATCGGCATGCTAGTCGTTAGTCTGGGCACAACGATGCCCGAGTTGTTCTATTCACTTAGATCGGTAAAGAGGAAAGATGATAGTCTAGCGATCGGGGACATCTTGGGAACAGTATTGGCTGACGCAACTATCGTCGTTGGAATTCTAGCTTTCATAAATCCATTCTATTTTCCAGTAAATATCATATATGTTACTGGAGGATTCATGTTGGTCGCATCGCTCATATTGGTATGGTTCATGCACTCTGGAAGGGTAATATCGAAAAAGGAAGGATATATGTTGCTCGTATTATGGCTTGTATATGCGGCCGTAGAGTTTTTCGTTAGTAAATAGTAGATATTTATATTAATATAAATATATGGAATCAATCGAATCACCACAGGACCAGAATAGTGAAAAACATAGTATAGCCCATCTACGTGAACTCATTCAGGAAATTCTATTTGGAGAATCCTCATCTGGTTGGAGAGCTTTTCGACCTAAAGAACTCGAAAATTTTGTAAATGTTGAACCTGACCAAATAGTCGAAAAATATCTGGCGCAGTATTATGAGGATATGAATGAAGATCGAAACGCAATAGTAATAAATGAAAAACTTGCTGAGTTTTCTGAAAAAGTATATCGGTATAAGGACATACTCAAAAAGGATGTTATGTTTCCAGCCTTCTATATCGACGCTTTTCATGATTGGTTCTTTGATGCGAATATATTGAATGATGAGAAAAGTATCTCTGATTATATTTGGAATTACAATCTTCGTTTCAAGGATAAAGCCGTAGATGGACCAAAACGCATGAAGGAAAGATTGGAAAGAGAACCATTGGGTAATGCAGAAGAGTGTAATGCTGGTGTATATAGGGAAGATTTGGAGTACCAGGTTAGTGATGCAGTGTTTTTGCTCCGTCAGAAGGGCTACAGCACATTTGAGTCTGGGTTTATGGAGCTTATCGATGGGTCGCAGTATATCGGTTTCAATAGAGATAATGAGGATTCAATCAGACGATATCTTAGTCTTCCCGCGTCTAGTGAGCTGTTTAACAATGAGAAAATAAAAGCTACGTTAGAAACTAGGCGCGATCGCGCGATGTTGGTTCTAAAACCAGAATCTCGACAAAAGACTATGGAATACTGGAAAACAATTTGGGATAAAATTGCTCAAAGTATTCCTGATAGAGGCAAGTCGGCTGAACCACCTTTCAATCTTGGTTCATATGGAACATTTATGAAGCGACAGTTAAAGATAAGAAATGGGGAAAAGACATATGTTGGACACGGACTTATGTATGATGGTGAGAAAATAGTGAGGGCAGATAAGATCGAATAGAGTGTATTTGTTATACGTAAGGACGTGAATTTTCACTTACGAGGACATGCCACGCTCTAATAATGTCATATGAAAAGTTATGGCGGACAATCGTGTGATTGCCCGCCGGGGTTTATGGATCTTTGCGCTGGGTCTCATATATCTATGATCCACCATTCGTGTCTCGATCAATCTTCCTTTGGCAAATAATAGCCACTTCCTCCGGGGTATAGTGATTCCTCGGAACATTTGTCGCCTCAGGGAAGTGCGGCGTTCCCGGGGGAAGTTCCTCACCCCAGACTCTACTCATGTATCTTTTTTTATGACGTCGCGCAGTGAGCAACACCTGTGCAGGACCATGAAGACCAGCGGTCAGTTTTTCGTCAAATGTTTGGACCAATTTTGCGGCTTCGCGACGGTCTCTACGCTTCTCACTTTCTATGAGTAGTCGCTCGACGAAATTGATATTAACTTTTTGTCCGTATAGACCGACACATGTCTCATCTTTCTCCCACTTACCGAAGAATTCAGTTTGAGTGAGATTGTCCATTTCCCATTTTGGTATACTCATATTTAACCTCTGTGTACAATAGTAGTCCTCGGACGTGATGGAGTAAAGGGGATATCGTGAATGTATTGAAATGGTGAAAATTTCACAATTATTGTATAATCCTCATTATGAAAGTAATAACAGACAAAAGCCGAATAGATGAGATATTTGCGCGTGGTACAGTTGTTGAAGTCTTACCTTCAAAGGAAGAATTCATCGCACGACTCATGTCAGGGAAGCCGATAAGGATATATATCGGTGTTGATCCTACAGGTGTCGCCATACACTTGGGTCATGCGAAGAATCTATTTTTCCTAGAAGAATTGCGTGAACTCGGTCATGAAGTGATCTTCTTGTTCGGGGATTTTACTGCAACTATCGGTGATCCATCTGATAAGAAAGCAACCAGAAAAAAGTTGACCCATGATGAAGTAAAGAAGAATATGTCTGGTTGGATCGATCAATTGAAACCGATTCTCAATTTTGAAGACAAGGAAAATCCTGCAAAGATAATGTACAACTCTTCATGGCTTTCGAAACTCACTTTTGGAGATATTCTAGAATTGTCAGCAAATTTCACTGTTCAACAGATGTTGGAACGCGACATGTTCGCAAAGAGAATGAAGGAGAATGCGCCGATACATCTGCACGAGTTCATGTATCCACTGATGCAAGGATATGACAGTTTTGCTATGGATGTTGATGCAGAACTCTGTGGCACAGATCAGATATTCAATGCTATGGCAGGGCGTACTCTCATGAAACGACTCAAGGACAAAGATAAATTCGTAGTGGCATTGAACCTGATCGCCAATCCAAAGACTGGTGAGCTCATGTCGAAATCCAACGGTACTGGCGTTTTCGTGAATGTTCCAGCAAATGACTTGTTCGGTTCAATCATGGCATTACCTGATCCGATGATCGATCCATTGTTCTTGAATTGTACGCGTATACCTATGAGTGACAAAGAAGCATTGGTTGCACAAGGTCCGCGTGAAGCCAAAGCTCGCATTGCATACGACATAGTCCGCAGATTCCATGGGGAAGCTATGGCCAAGGTGGCCGAGGAAGCATTCAATAATACTTTTACAAAAGGTGGTGTTCCTGACGATATTCTAGAGATAGGGATTGATAGTGCAGCGTCATTGGCGGATGCACTGGTCAAATCAGGGGTTGTTCCATCAAAGACTGAATGGAGGCGTCTCATCGATGCTGGTGGCATAAAGTTGGAGGATGATACCAAAGTCACTGATCCAAATTTCAAACCTGAGAAGGGTACTATATTAAAGATTGGGAAAAGGAGGTTCGTGAAAGTTGTTTAGTAAATGGTGTGTATGAAAATACCGCAGTGCGGTATGTCCTCCATTTCAATGTGCAACAGATAACCCAAAAGTCTGAGTGAGGCCATTTTGGCGTAATATATTTATAGCTTCCAGAATAGTACTACCAGTAGTTATGACATCATCGATGACAAGGATCAGATGCTTGGGTGTATGTTGGTCGAGCTCCCGTTTGAGTTTCTCAGCAACATGTCGGTTGATAGAGAAAATTTCATGAGTACTCTCTAGACGACTCTTACGGTCCTTCAGAGTTTGTCTGGATTTGTGTTGGGTGCGAAATAGTAGGTCGCGAATAACGGTGATATTCGTAGAATTGGATTTATTGATGAATATTTCGAGCTCGTCGGCCAAGAGTTCACACTGATTGAAACCTCTTTCTCGTCGCCTTCGAGATGTTATCGGCATGGGTATGAGGATGATAGGGGATGCTGCCTGCGTGTAGGTTTGTAGTATCTGAAATAGTGAATAGGCGGCGATGCGAGACGCTGGGATCGATCTTTTGTATTTGATGCACCATATCAAGCGCCAAACAAACTCGTTTTTGTATGAAAATATGGAGGTGGCCTCGTGTATTGGGAAATTCCTCGCTCGTGGCAAACTTACGAAGGCGGTCTGTGCGTCCATGGACAAAACCTCCTCTTCAACTTTTGAAATAGGAAAAAGGGCATCTAGTACAGTTTTGTACAGCGTTTGTATTATCGACATTCGAATTAATTTTACAGATAGGGATAGATTAAAGCAACGATGAATGTTCGTTAAACTTTCGCTTCCACAAGCTCTTGCTAGATGTTACAATAACATCATGTCATTCTTGTCATCTTTTTTTAAGAAAGAAACGAGTGTTCTGGGTATAGATATAGGATCATCTGCACTCAAGGTCGTGCAAGTAAAAAAGAAGCACGGCAGGGCAGTATTGGAAACATATGGTGAATTGGCCCTAGGACCTTATGCCGGAATAGAAGTCGGTAGGGCAGTATCTCTGCCTGCAGACAAGATGATCGAAGCGATCAAAGACATCTTGAAGGAAGCAAAGACCACAACAGTCAATTGTGGGACCGCTTTACCTCTGTCAGCTAGCTTGATCACATTCGTGACTATTCCACCAGTTCCAGAAAAGCAGATAGCTGATGTGGTGGCTATCGAGGCACGCAAATACATTCCTGTTCCACTCAGTGAAGTTCTCCTAGATTATTCGATCATTCCGAAAGAAGAGCAATATGTTACAGACGACGAGACAACCAAAACAGAGAAACAGAGTATGGATGTATTGGTGGTCGCTATACACAATGATTACATAAGTGACTATCAGTCGATCATGTCAGGTAGCGGACTCAGTCCTAGTTTCTATGAAATAGAGATATTCAGCTCTATACGTTCTGTTGTCGATCAAGGAATAACTACGAGTATGGTCATCGATATGGGAGCGCGCTCGACCAAACTATATATCATAGAGCGTGGCGTTCTCCGTGCATCCCATATCATCAACAAAGGTAGTCAAGATATCACACTAGCGATGTCCAAGGCCCTATCGATCACAGTTGTCGAAGCGGAGAATATGAAGAGGACTCAAGGCTTGAAAGGTGGCCCAGAATACAAGGAGCTCACTGAGATCATCACGGTCAATCTCGATTATATGTTCTATGAAGCCAATGCTGCACTCCTCAATTATCAAAAGAAATATTCCAAGAACGTCAGCAAAGTCATATTGACAGGCGGAGGAGTTCTCCTCAAAGGTTTCATCGATCTAGCCAAGATAAGTTTTCAGACGGATGTTATATATGCGGATCCATTCAGTAAGCTAGAAACGCCAGCATTTCTAGCAGAGGAGTTTGCGGAAGCGGGCCCTGAATTCGCCGTAGCGATCGGTGCGGCACTACGTAGATTGACAGAATTGGAGTGATAATAGGTGTATATCCTGTACGACTTATACACAGCTCATATTGTCTGGTTTCCTGCTATAATAACTAGGAATTCTTTATGGAGACAAAATTTCAAACATCATTCATTCCCAAGAAGCCACTCATCGCACAAAATGCGTTGATGCAGAAAGCTCCTGTGAGGAGGAGTATCAGTCTATTTCTAACATTTGGCGTTATATGTTTCATCTTGTCTCTGTGTGCAGTCGGAGGAACGTATGCATGGAAACAATTTCTAGGCACATCTCAAGATAGTTACAGACAACAGCTTGCTGATAGGGAAAAGCAGTTCAATGTCAACTTGATCGCTCAATTGAAGGGTATCAATGTCCAAGTCGACTTGGCAAAACAACTTTTGAATAATCACCTGGCAATGTCTCAGGTATTCGATATCATTTCACATTTTACTTCTGAGAGCTCTAGATTCTTGTCACTCGATCTGTCTGCGCCGACAACTCAAACAGACGGCGTCAAGATCAGTATGAGAGGCTATGGCAAGAACTTTAGTTCAGTTGCATTCCAATCTGATGTATTGGGGAAACTAGAGAATTACGGTTTGCGTAACATCGTCAAGAATCCAATTCTCTCCGATCCTAGTTTGGATAGCAATAACACAGTGTCATTTGGGTTCAGTGCCTCGATAGAACCTTCGAGTATGTCATACAAGCAATTGATATTGGAGAACGAAGCATCGACGACACCACCAACATCAACGAGTCCGGTTAATACGCTCTAATCATCATGAATAGAAATATCATAGCAACAATATTGGTGGTGCTCGCAGTCGGAATCTATTTCACTGTGACAAAGACCATGCTCGATGAAGCAAAAGCTATACAAGTCGTGAACGCACAATATACGACAGCTATGAACAGTGCAGATCAGTTGATCAAAGTCCGTGATCAGGTCTTGAAGGACTACAATAACCTCTCTACCGAGGATCGAGAGAGACTGAATAAGATGCTACCAAACACTGTCGATAACATAAGATTGGTCATCGATCTCAATAATGTTGCTCAACAACATGGTTTTTCCTTGAAGAATATTCGAGCTACAGCGGCATCGGCAGGTTCAGCAGCAAAAGGCGGATCCTCACCGAGCACCCTCACTCCTACCCAGCAGATCAATATGAACAATAATTCCAATACCAATATCGCCGCGCCAGTCCTCGATACTGTATCAGTTTCATTCAGTTTGAGCGCGCCATATCTGCAATTCATCAATTTTATGCAGTCCCTCGAAGCAAACCTCCGTGTCATGGACCTCACTCATATGACGATGACAGCCAATGATACTGGAACATATGATTATAGTGTCGAGTTCAGGACATATTGGTTGCGTAGTCAATAATTCATCAACATGAATCAGAAAAAATCTTCAAAATCGACAACGATCTCAATAATCCTCATAGTGGTAGTAGCACTCGTGGCGTATTTCTATTATGAAAGTACTATTCCTGTCTCCAATTCTGGTCTCCAAACCACGACAGAAACGTCAGATGCACAAGCGGCAGGGATGAGAGTGCTCAGTCTATTGAATCAGATCAGATCTCTGAAGATCGATACTAGTATTTTCAAAGATCCTGCGTATCTAACATTACGTGACTATTCGGTAGCGATCCCACAGGAGAATGTTGGTAGACCAAATCCATTTGCACCACTTCCTGGAGTAGGATCTGCGTCGACAGCACCAGCAGCTACAACAACCGCTTCAACGAGTAGGCCTAGAGCGACCAGATAAAACACAATATGAGCGTATTAGATATACTTGTACAGAAGAAGCTGATTGGAAAAGACGACGCGCGAGAAGTGCGCACGGCTCTCAGTTCTGGTACTCCTATCGATGATGCACTCATAGCCAAAGGTGTGAAAATCGATGATATAGTCGCGGCTAGAGGCGAGTTTATGAATATGCCAGTGAGATCTCTGTCTGATTCACCTGTACCTTTCGAAGCCCTCGACTATATTCCAGAGGAGGCGGCCCTGCATTATAACTTTGTACCTGTCGGCCTAGCAGCCGGTGTTCTAGAGGTTGGTATAGTTGATCCAGACAATATGGAAGCTAGAGATGCGATCACGTTCTTGGTTGCAAAGAAGAATATCCCTTACAAGATGTTCCTCATCTCTCTCGATGATTTCAAGAAGGTTATAGAGATGTACAAAGGTCTGACTGGGGAAGTGACCAAGGCGCTAACAGAGCTGGAGACTGAACTATCTGTTGATCCTGCTGATGTCATAAAGAGAGAGGATAATCCTGCCAATGCAAAGCCTGGAGCAGCCGAGGAGACTGTCATCATCGAAGATGCTCCTGTGGTCAAGATCGTAGCCACGATCGTCCGATATGCTGTGGAAGGTGAAGCATCTGACGTGCACATAGAGCATATGAGAGACAAAGTCAGAGTCCGTTTCCGTGTTGATGGTGTATTGAATACTAGTCTAGTATTACCTTCGCAGGTTCACTCAGCGGTAGTTGCGCGTATCAAAGTTCTATCCAATATGAGATTGGACGAAAAACGCAAACCTCAAGACGGTCGTTTCTCGGCGAGGATAGACGGTAGGAGAATCGACTTCCGTGTTTCAACTTTCCCCTCATATTATGGAGAAAAGGTCGAAATGCGTATCCTAGATCAAGCAAAAGGTGTTCGTAAGATAGATGATATAGGTCTCTCAAAGAGGAATCTAGATCTATTGAAAACAGCGATAGAGAAGCCTTATGGCATGATCTTGCTCACGGGTCCTACAGGATCTGGAAAATCAACGACTCTGTATTCGATCATGAATGAGATAGACAGGGAAGCGTATAACGTTCTATCACTAGAAGATCCAGTGGAGTATTCGATCGAAGGAGTGAGTCAGTCACAGGTCAGACCGGAGATCGGTTACGACTTCAGTACTGGATTGCGTACAACACTCCGTCAGGACCCTGATGTCATCGTCGTGGGAGAGATCCGAGACAAGGAGACGGCACAGCTAGCAGTTCAAGCCGCTCTAACAGGACACTTGGTATTCTCGACACTACACACCAACAATGCTGCAGGTGTTATACCGCGTCTCATAGACATGGGAGTAGATCCATTCCTTATAGCTCCGACTCTAGTATTGGCTGTCGCACAACGTCTAGTTGGGCTATTACCAGAAGGTGGTGGTGAGGCAACACCAGTTGAGGGTAGTATAAAAGCCGTTATCGATAGACAGTTCGCAGATCTACCAGCAGAATTCAAGAAGGAGATACCTTTCTCGGATACAGTTTACAAGATCAAGCCAACTCCTACATGTCCAAAGGGTACGCGTGGCCGTATGGCCGTATTCGAGATGTTCGCTATGGACAAAGATATCGAGCAAGTCATCTTGAAATCACCAACAGAGTTGGAAGTGTCGAAGATCATCCGTAGTAAAGGTATGATGACCTTGAAAGAGGACGCCTTCGTCAAGGCTTTCCAGAGGATAATACCTATTGAGGAAGTAAATAAGTTATAATGCTATAATAAACTTATATGCAAGAAAGTAATCAGAAAAAAAGAAAGATCCTGTTCGTCGATGATGACAAGTTTTTGTTGGACATGTATGCCCTCAAGTTTACAAAGGCTGGGTATGAGGTCAAAGCTTGTGATTCTGCAGAAAATGGCTTGAAGACTATCACCGAAGGTTTTGCACCTGATATCATTCTCACAGATATAGTTATGCCAGGAATGGATGGAATGGAATTCTTGGCGAAAGTTAGAGAAGGAAAGTTGGCAGAAAAGTCGATCATCATCATGTTGACCAATCAGGGCACATCTGAAGATATGACGAAAGCGGTCAAGTTCAAAGTCGATGGTTACATAGTCAAAGCCACGACTATACCATCTGAAGTCTTGGCAGAAGTAGAGAAAATATATTCGCACATTAATAATAGTCAATAACCGATCTCAACATGGACTATAAAAAAGAATTAGAAAATATCGTCAATCTAATATTACAGGAAAGTGCTTCAGATCTACACATAACATCTGGGCGTAAGCCTGTTATCAGGGTGGCGGGTCAGCTCATACCTCTACTCAAGCAACCGATACTATCCGAACAAGATATGAAGGGATTGTTGAATCTGTTGCTATCACCAGCCAATCTGGCACTGTTGGAAACAGAAAAGAATGTCGATTTTTCATATAGTATGACCAATACCCGTTTCCGAGGAAACGCATACTATCACCAGGGAGCCATATCAGTAGCTCTGCGTCTCATACCGAAGATTATCAGGACATTGACAGAATTGGGGTTGCCTCCGATACTAGAATCTTTCACTAGGAAACAGCAAGGATTTTTCTTGGTAGTTGGACCTATCGGTGTAGGTAAGAGTACGACTCTAGCAGCGATGGTTCAGCTCATCAATGATACTCGGGCAGAGCATATCATGACTATCGAAGACCCGATCGAGTATCTGCATGAGTCCAATAAGTCCATAATCGATCAGAGGGAAGTACGCATCGATACTCCGGATTTCCATACAGCTCTCACGGCAATGTTCAGACAAGACATAGATGTGTGTATGGTGGGTGAAATGCGTGATATCAATACTATCGCCACAGCTGTTACCGCCGCTGAGACGGGTCACCTCATCTTGTCGACTCTGCACACCAACAATGCCGCTCAGACTATCGATCGTATCATCGATTCGTTCCCACCAGGTCAGCAAGATCAGATCAGGATACAATTGGCGGGGTCATTGACAGGTATATTCTCACAGAGGTTGGTTCCACGTATTTCTGGCGGTCTCATACCAGCATATGAGTTATTGATCAATAACAATGCAGTGTCCAATCTCATCCGTGAACGCAGGACACATGAGCTCAACTCAGTTATCGAGACTAGTTCAGAAGAGGGAATGATCGATATGAATAGATCTCTCGCGGAGTTAACTCGTAGTGGCGAGATCACTGTAGAGAGTGCTTATATGCATTCATTCAATCCAAAGGTCTTGGAGAAAATGATGTAAATTTAAATATATGTTATTCAATTACGAAGCAATAGATTCAACTGGGGCAAAGAAGAATGGTGCAGTAGACGCTATCAATGTTGATATCGCTATTTCCTCACTTCAGAGAAGGGGTCTAGTTATCACTTCTGTGAAAGAGGCTGGAGCACCATCGTCATTCTTGTCCAAGAATATCTCACTTTTCGATAGAGTTTCTACCAAGGATGTTGTGATATTGTCTAGACAGCTCTCGACACTATTCGAAGCACAAGTTTCGGCCCTCAGAGTCTTCAGATTACTAGCTGCTGAGACAGAAAATCGTGTTTTGGCTGGAAAATTGGCGACCATCTCTGATGATATACAAGGTGGTAGCTCTATTTCACTAGCATTGTCCAAACATCCAAAGGTCTTCACTCCTTTCTATTCAAATATGGTCAAAGCCGGAGAAGAATCTGGTAAGCTCGATGAAACATTCTTATATCTGGCTGATTATATGGACAGAACGTACGAGCTGTCTTCCAAAGTACGTGGGGCACTCATATATCCAGCATTCGTCATCGTCACATTCTTCGTAGTTATGATACTCATGTTTACGATGATAATACCGAAGATCAGCGGTATCATCACCGACTCTGGTGCAGAGATACCTGCATATACTAGGGTGATATTGGGTATCAGTACATTCTTGGTCAATTACGGCTTGGTTCTATTGGCCGGTTTGGTCATAGCGGGATTCTTGGTTATCAGATTCATCCGTACTCCTATCGGTACGTATTCATTTGATAGGTTCAAGTTGCATATACCGTATGTAAGTTCACTATTCAAAAAGCTGTATCTTTCACGTCTGTCAGACAATATGAATACGATGCTATCATCAGGTATTCCGATCGTTCGGTCATTGGAGTTAACTTCTGATGTTATCAACAACAAAGTCTATGAAAGTATCATCGCTGAGTCTGTTGATTCTGTGAAAGGGGGTAAGACATTGTCTGAATCTCTGTCCAATCATCCAGATGAGATCCCAGGTATCATGGTGCAGATGATGAAAGTCGGTGAGGAGACTGGAGAGATCGGTTCGATCTTGAAGACTATGGCGCATTTCTATTCTAGGGAGGTTACTACGGCAGTGGATTCATTGGTGTCGCTCATCGAGCCGGCCATGATTGTGTTTTTGGGAGGTGGTGTTGCAGTATTGTTGGCCTCAGTTCTCGTGCCTATATATAATATTGCGTCGTCGCAGTAGGGTGAATTGGCCTATTTTGCGGGTATTCTTGACAAGAAATACCCCAATTTGTTATAATACGGTTACCATGATAACCAGATATATAGAAAAACAGATACTAAGCGCATTAAAACCTGGCGTGGTTGTTGGTATTTTTGGTGCCCGCAGAACAGGTAAGACCGTGCTCATGAAAAAGATCAAGGACGAAATAGGTGGAAAAATATTGTTTGTTCAGGGCGATGACATGGCTACGGCAGAAATATTATCAAGTCAAAAGGCCGAACAACTGAAAAGGCTTACTGCAGGCTATGATTTTCTCTTTATCGATGAAGCACAAAATATTCCTAATATTGGAGCAAACCTTAAATTGATTGTTGATACTATCCCTAGCTTGTCTATTCTCGTCTCAGGTTCATCGTCATTTGAATTACGAAATAAGATAGGGGAACCGCTTGTTGGTAGAAGTGAGTATTTCCACCTGTATCCAATTGGTGAAATTGAATGGGGCATGACTGAGGATTTTTTGCAGTCCCAAGCAAATTTAGAGGACAGGTTAATATTCGGCTCATATCCACAGGTTGCTGTATCAAATACGACTGATGATAAAATCAAAAAATTGGAATCTATAAAGGATGGCTACCTTTTAAGGGACATTCTGGAGCTTGATAATATAAAAAATTCAATATTTGTATTGAACCTTCTTAGGTTGATAGCTTTTCAGGTCGGCAAGGATATTTCCTACAGCGAACTAGCTCAGAATCTTAATGTCAACAAGAAAACAGTTATGAGATATTTGGAACTTCTGGAAAAGACTTTTGTTCTGTTTTCATTGACTGGGTTTAGTAAGAATCTCAGAAGTGAGTATAGTAAAACTCCTAGATATTATTTTTGGGACAATGGTATTCGGAACGCGATCATTTCCAATTATAATTCCTTGAATACGAGGGATGACATCGGGGCTCTATGGGAAAATTATTGTATTTCTGAAAGGATAAAGACGGCTCAATACAAAAACATTCATTCAAATAAGTTTTTTTGGAGAACATATGATCAAAAAGAGATTGATTTTCTCGAAGAAAGAGATGGTGGTATATATGGCTACGAGTTTAAATGGGGAAATGCTAGGGTAAAAGAGCCGAAATTGTTTAAAGAAACATATGCCAATTCAGATTACTTGGTGATAAATAGGGATAACTATTTGGATTTTCTAAGGTAGTAGGGCTGTACTTGCCACCCACCGTTATCCACAGCTATACATTGCAAGCAAGTGTAGAATTGGTGCTATAATTAACCCAACAACCTTTATTATCAAGGTCGTAGGTTAATGGATAATTATTAACAAATTATTAATATTAGTATAAATAATAAAATGAAAAAGTTCACAAGTTATGCTCGAGGTTTCACTTTGATCGAATTGCTCGTGGTTATCGCTATCATTGGTATTTTGGCTTCTGTGGTGTTGGTGAGTTTGGGTACGGCAAGAAGTAAGGGAAATGAGTCAGCAATAAAGGCTAATGTAAGCGGAATAAGAACCCAAGCAGAGTTAGCTGTTGCAAATAATGCAAACGTTTATGGACCAGCTTCAATTTCAGTAGCTACAACATTGGCTGGTTGTCAGGGGTTAGCAGGGACCATTTTTACTGACGTAACTATTCAAAATCAGATGAAATCTGCCTATGATGCTGGTTATAAAGCAATTTCTTGTGCTGCAAAATCTGATGCGTGGGGTGTTGCTGTAGGATTGTCGAGTTCGGCTAATGGATATTATTGTGTGGATAGTACTGGTAATGCAACTACTACGACGAATGCTACCCCTGTTAATGCGACGACAACAAAGTGTCAGTAATTGTAAATTAGTTGAATATTTTTTTTATCCCCACCCCAGACTCAATCTGGGGTGGTTTCGTATACGAGGTCTACCCTCCTACATCTAGGTTGAGGATAAGTCCTTCTTTTCTAGATACTCCCAAGTAGTCCTTGTAACTCGAATATTCGTATTTTTTCGAACATTCGATTGCTTGGTTTAGGAATTCTGGCTTTGCTGTTTTAATTAACTCGGGCTCGTCTATTCCAAATGGGTTTAGATGGATATATTGAATAAGGTATCTTAGATACTCATCGCTGTCGACATGTTTCCATTTATAGTTGCCTTGGAATATAGTCCCAGAATGCTTGTATTTGATGTTATAGTACATTGAATAGGACGTAATTAGCTTGTGTGTGAATCTTTCGATTCCGCGTTCTTTGATCTCTATCAAACCGATGTGGAAATGATTGGGCATAAGGCAGTATGCGAATATATGGACCAGTTTTGATTCTGGCACCTTAGACCAAGTGTTGTGATGAGACCACCTGTTCTTAATAGGTTTTTCTGAGTTGGCTACTAATAATAGAGCTATAAATCTCTCATAGTCGCTTTTGTCGAGAAATATTGGCTCCTTATGAGCTCCTCGGTTATAGATATGATAATGTTCATTGATTATATGCATATGTGTAGGTGTAGGAGGGTAGACCTCGTGCATCGTGTTAAATTTGACATCGATAATATTTTTGATAAACTAGTAACCAAGAAAAGAGCTTTCGGCCGAGGTTTATATACCTCACTTGGCGGAGGGCTTTTTTCGTTTACGTGAATGGAAATATTGATATAAAAAACTTCTCTTTTCTCTCAATATTTTCCACTATTTGAACGGCAAATCTTTGGCCATCCTTAGTCTTTCCTTGGAAACGGTACAAGATTTCATTTGATTTGTTTGGGTTATTCTTGATCGTTGGCTCTGTTCGGTTGTTTGTGATCAGATCTAGTGCACAATTATAATATGCAAGCCGACGGACTCGATCATTCCAGTTTTTCGTTTCGAGATGCCCCCAAAAGTAATCTAGAAATACTTTTTCTTTATTGAAATACTTGGATCTGACATATGGCCTCCTCTTTGTCTTAGATGCTATCTTTTTATAGACGATATTGGCAAAGTGGTATAACTCGGTACCGTTGGTGCCATGTAATTTTGATTTTGATGATTGGAATACATTTACCATCTGGGTATCGTATCAAACAGGTGATAAAGAACTGATAAAGAAACGATAAAGTTTTGATGAAGATTTGATAAAGAAACTCTGTAGGAGGGTAGACCTCGTGCAGCGCGTTAAATTTGACATCGATAATATTTTTGATAAACTTACGACATACTCATGAAGCGAAAGCTTTGTTCAGTTATGCGGAATCCGGGTAACTAGGTTCCCCCAAGCCGAAAGTGGGTATAACAAAATGATCACTTGAAAAGGTGGTCTTTTTGTTATCGGGTTTTCATTACACTGAAATATATTGTCTGATTGCTCGATTCTCGTATTAGTACAACTCTGAACTTGGTCGTACCAAACTTGCCTTGGAATGTTATAAACACCTTTGACCCATTATTAGACTTCTTTTGACTGTATGTTTGAGTTTGTTGCTTAATAAGTGGTATTACATGTGGTAGTAAGTTCAATCTGATGACCTGCTCGGAGATAGGACGTTCCTTACCTTTGCCGTCGTATCTCAAATGTCGTAAACCCTTTGCATTAAATATTACGTAGTCTTTTAGACACAAGCAATACACTTTTCTAATAGTTTTGTACCATTTTCTTGTTTGTTCAAGTAATTCTTTGTATGCTATATAGTCCATCTGGGTATCGTATCAAACAGGTGATAAAGAACTGATAAAGAAACGATAAAGTTTTGATGAAGATTTGATAAAGAAACTCTGTAGGAGGGTAGACCTCGTGCAGCGCGTAGAGTTTGCATAACCCTCAAATATATGCAATACTACTTCCCATGGTAAACCGAATGCGAGCAACGCGGGCTCACCGCAATAATAGACGTTCACATCACGCCCTAGACGCAGTGCGCCTATCGAAGTGTGCTGGATGTAGTGCTTTGCACCAGAGTCACAAGATTTGTATGTCTTGCGGATCATATAATGGCCGCAAAGTTATAGATCTCGCAGCCAAGGTTGCCAAGAAAGTCAATGCTCGCAAGGCCAGAGAGGCAAAGAAATAGTTGGAAGTAGGGTAGTCAGGGATCCTAAATACTAAACAGGTCCGAAAGGTCGGAGAGAGTCGAATTTGGAATTTGTTTAGATTTTGGGATTCGGGAAATACATTGCGCAGGTAACTTCGCCGAAAATAGAAATAATGTTACAAATAGTTCTTTAATCAAAATGGCAAATAGACACTTATCACGTTCGATCGTTCTACAATCACTCTTTGAGTGGGATAGTCGTGGTCAACATGACGAAACATTTCCAGCTATAGTTTCTAGAAATGTGAAAGAGTTTGCTCCAGGAATGGGTGATGATAATTTCGTGAGTGATCTCATGAAGGGTATTTTGGCAAAGAAAGATGATCTGAAGGAGATCATAGAAAAGGCTGCGCCTGATTGGCCGATCGACAAGATCTCTCCGGTAGATCGTAATGTGCTCAGACTCGGTCTATATGAACTCTTGTTCGCAGATCGTGGAGAAGTTCCAGCCAAGGTTGCTATCAATGAAGCTATCGAACTCGCAAAGACTTATGGCGGTGAGACTTCTGGTAGATTCGTGAATGGAGTCCTAGGTGCAGTCTACAAAGAGCTTGGTGAGCCAGGTAAAGATGCTGTTCCAGCCAAGAAGAAAAAACCAGCTGATGTTCCATATGAACAAATGCCGATACAACATTTGGGAGGTGCGGTCGTGTATGCACATGATGGTGATGATATATACATGGCTTTCGTGCATGATGTTTTCGGTCATTGGACTCTCTCCAAGGGAAAAGTTGAAGAGAATGAAGATGTGAATACTGGTACAGCACGTGAGATCAAGGAAGAGATGGGTCTAGACATCACGATCAAGTCTGACCTAGGTATGAATGAATATATCGCCAATGACCCAGAGATAGGGAAGATAAGGAAGCAAGTACATTATTTTCTAGCAGAATCGAAGTTTGATAAGATCGTCCGCGGTTCTAGTGGAGGTCTCGATGATGCAAAGTGGTTCAAATTGTCAGATATTCTCGAACTCAATTTTTATAACGATATATTGCCGATAGTGACGAAAGCCGTGACACTGCTCAGTGAAGGAAAGTAGTAGGTATTATTAGTTGGAATCCAAGTATTATGAAAACGAAAAGCATTGAAGCATTATCAAAGCATATTGGGGTAGTATTTTCTGATATTTCTCTATTACGTACAGCATGTACGCACAGATCGTATTTGAATGAAAATAAAGGCTCCGCCCTAGAACACAATGAGCGTCTCGAATTCTTGGGAGATGCGGTTTTGGAGTTGGTCGTTACTAGTTTCCTATTCAGGAAATATTCAAAGAAACAGGAAGGGGAGCTCACAGCTTTTCGTTCATCGATCGTGAATACGGTTAGCTTGACCAAAGTCGCCGAAAAGGTTGGTCTCAATGACTACATGCTCATGTCCAAAGGTGAAGCCAAAGATAGTGGCCGTGCAAGGTCTGTTATTCTCGCCAATGCCGTCGAAGCTGTTATAGGTGCAATATACCTAGATGGTGGATACAATGCCGCCGCTAACTTCATATCTGAAAGTATCTTGAATACTATCGATATCGAGGAAATCGTCGCAAAGAAAACATGGATCGATGCAAAAAGTAAATTCCAAGAAAAAGCTCAGGAAAAGGTTGGAGTTACCCCTAGCTACAAGACATTGAAAGAAACTGGTCCTGATCATAACAAGGTTTTCACTCTGGGAGTATTCCTAGGCGATATACAAGTTTCTACTGGTTCTGGTCAGTCCAAACAGGAAGCTGAGCAACAGGCGGCTGAAAAGGCTTTGAAATTGAAGGGGTGGTGAGTTATGCTACAATATATAAATGCACCTCAAGTCCCTGGAGCTATCCGGATTCAAATCATTCGCTAAAAAGGCGAATTTGCAATTTAATACACCGATAACAGGTATAGTGGGTCCGAATGGATCCGGAAAATCTAATGTCGCAGAATCTTTCAGATTCGTACTCGGCGAACAGTCGATAAAGTCTCTACGTGGTAAACGTGGTGAAGATATGATCTGGAATGGTGGAGGTGACGTCGGTGGAGGTAAGGGCAACCGAGCTAGTGTTAAACTCGTCTTCGACAATACGAGAAAGATGTTTCCGACCATCGATTTTGATGAAGTCTCTATCGAACGCGTCGTACATCGTGATAACGTAAATGAATACCTATTGAATGGTAGCCAAGTTAGATTGAAGGATGTCATCGAGCTATTGGCGACAGCCCATATCGGAGCATCGGGACACCACATAATCTCTCAAGGCGAAGCTGACCGCATCCTGTCTGCATCGATTCGTGAACGTCGTGAGATGATAGAGGACGCGCTCGGACTCAAACTATATCAATGGAAGAAACTCGAGAGTATTCGCAAATTGGAAAGGACAGAAGAAAATATCAAACAGGTTGAGTCACTACGACGCGAAATCGCCCCCCATATTAAATTTCTAAAAAAACAAGTAGAGAAAGTTGAGAAGGCAGAAGAACTCCGCAGAGAGCTGATCTCGCTGTACAAGGAGTATTTCGCTAATGAAGAATTATATCTGAAAAACGAAAAGAGTCGTATACAGAATGATTTGTCCGGTCCAGAGAAGGAACTCACCGAACTCAATCACGCCCTAGAGCATGCAAAGAGAATACTCACAGACAGCAAAAGTAAGGACAAGAAAAGTGATGAGGTTATACGGATCGAGGGAAAATTGGCGCGTACAAGGATGGACAAGGACACAGTGACGCGCGAACTCGGTAGACTAGAAGGGGAGATCGCTGCCAACAGGAGAGCGATAGAAAAGGAATTGTCACGCATGAGGGATGAGGAATTGAAGACAGTCTATCTGAAGGATGTAGAGGAAGTCGTGAGAGATATCGAAGCCAACAAGTTCGATGTAGTAAATTCGATCGAAGAAGCGAGGAGAATCTTCATCGATATAGTGACGAAATTGCGATCTTTTGTGTCGAAAAACAAAACATCCCATGACTCAGCATTCGTCGGTGATGCAGAAAAAGAAATTGCGAGCCTAAATCAGAAGAAAGCTGATCTAGAAAAGTCATTGATCGATATCGGATCAGTAGAAATGAAGTTCTCGGCTGATTATAATGCACTGAAAAGTTCAATCGAAAAGGAGAAAGATACAAATCGCGAGGCAGAGAAGGATGTATTCAAGATCATTGCTAGACAGAATGAGGTGAGAGCTATAGTGAATAATCTGAATAGTGCGAGATCTGCTTTACTCCATGAAGAAGAGTCGTTCAAGAGGGATCTGGGTGAGGCTGGTATTTTGGTTGGTAGAGATGCAGTTAACTGGACTTCGAAAGACATGGAGTCCTCCGTGGCTCAAACGGCATCAGCTAAACAAGAGCAGGAAGAGCGTCGCAAGAAGATCGAACGTAATAAAGTCAGACTAGAAGATTCTGGTGGTGCAGGTGGCACCGAGGTTATGAAGGAGTATCGTGAGACAGAAGAGCGTGATGCCTTCCTATTGAAAGAATTGGAAGACCTCAAGAAAGCTGGTGAAGAACTCCGTAGGCTCATCGCGGAGCTGGATGCACGTATCGATATGGAGTTCCGAAGTGGCATATTGAAAATCAATGATGAATTCAATAAATATTTCACTCTGATGTTCGGTGGTGGTCGTGCGGAACTCATGGTTGTAAAGGAAATGAAACGAAAAAAGAAAAGTGACATAGGAGAACTCGGCGGATTGCTCGGTGATGAGATCGATTCAGAAAGTATGGAGTTAGAAGATAGTGGACCTGAAGGGTTGGATGTCAATGTTAGTCTGCCGAGGAAGAAGATCAAAGGCCTCATGATGCTCTCTGGTGGCGAGAGGGCTCTGACCTCCATAGCACTTCTCTTTGCTATCTCTCAGGTGAATCCACCACCATTCATCATACTTGATGAAACTGATGCGGCGTTAGACGAAGCAAATTCGCGCAAGTACGGTGACATGATAGAGGATCTGTCGAAACATTCACAACTCATTCTGATCACTCATAACAGGGAAACTATGTCACGTGCGGGAGTATTATATGGTGTAACTATGGGATCTGATGGGGCTTCTAGACTCCTTTCTATTCAATTTGAGGAAGCGGTCAAGGTGGCAAAATAGTAGATTTGACTTTCAGTATATTCTGTATTAGTATAAATCTATAAAAACATGCCTCCACTCAGTAAACTTACAACCAAAGCACGGGAAGCATTGAAAAGAGCACATGAGCTCGCTATTGAACGTGGTCAGAATCATGTAAATCCAGTGCATCTATTGACGTCTCTCATATTACAAGAAGAGAGTATGGTTGCTTCTATTCTAGATAGATTGGAGATAGATAGTCCAGTATTGACTGATGTTGTATTGGAAGCGATCGAGTCTAGTGAAGGTTCGAACGTTCTCTCTCCTTCATATCAGATATATCTGACTCCAGACTTGGCACAGATCCTAGACAATTCTATACGTGTTGCGAGTGCACTCAAGGACGAGTTCATCTCAACAGAACATTTGTTTCTCTCGATTTTCGATATACCTTGTGTAGCCAAAGATATCTTGGCTCGATTCAAGATCGAGAAAGAAGCAGTTATCAAGATCATCTCAGATCTCAAGGCCAATCCCGCATCCAAAGACAACGAACCAAAGAAGTTCCGTGTACTTTTCAAATACGCACGTTCACTCACGAAACTTGCCAAGGAAAACAAACTCGATCCAGTTATCGGTCGTGATTCTGAGATAATGCGTATCATACAGATACTCTCCAGACGCACGAAGAACAATCCTATATTGATCGGAGAAGCTGGAGTCGGTAAGACCGCTATAGTTGAAGGTTTGGCACTTCGTATGTCTCAGGGTGATATCCCAGAGTCATTGAAAGACAAGGAACTCGTATCACTAGACTTGGGTTCACTCATAGCCGGTACAAAATACCGTGGTGAATTTGAAGAGAGACTAAAGAATATCCTGAAAGAAGTCGAACGTTCTGACGGCAAGATCATACTGTTCATCGATGAAATACATACTCTAGTCGGTGCAGGAGCATCCGAAGGATCGATGGACGCATCGAATATGTTGAAGCCTGCTCTCGCTCGTGGTGAGCTCCGTGCTATCGGCGCAACAACGATCAAAGAATATCAGAAATACATCGAGAGGGATCCAGCACTGACACGTCGCTTCCAGCCAGTTTTCGTATCTGAACCATCAATAGAAGACGCGATCGCTATTCTAAGGGGGCTCAAGGAAAAATATGAACTCTTCCACGGTGTCCGTATAACCGATGACGCTATCGTTGCCTCGGTTACTCTAGCTAGCCGATATATCACTGACAGATTCTTGCCAGACAAAGTAGTCGACCTCATAGACGAGGCGGCTTCTTCACTACGTATATCTCTAGAAAATATGCCTCCACAACTCGAAGAAACTCGCAGGAAGATCATGCGGCTCGAGATAGAGCGCGAAGCTTTGAAGAAAGAAAAGAACAAAGAAGCAAAAGTGCGCACAGAAAAGATCGAAAAGGATATTGCCGATCTACGCGAGAGTACATCAGAGCTCGAACTCAAGTGGAAAAATGAGAAGGAAACCATCTCGGAGATAAAACGCATCAAGAAAGAACTTGAGGTATTGCGTATCGAAGGTGAAGCTGCTGAGGCTCGTACCGATCTATCCAAAGCAGCGGAGATCAGATATGGAAGTCTGCCAGCGCTCGAGAAGGAATTGGATTCAAAGAACAAGCGTCTAAAGAAGCTCCAAGCATCTCGACGTATATTGAAAGAAGAGATCAACGCAGAAGATATCGCAGCTGTAGTATCTCGTTGGACCGGTATTCCAGTTTCTAGAATGATGGAATCGGAAGCAACCAAACTCACTCGTATGGAAGCAGATCTAGAAAAGCGTATCGTGGGACAAAAAGAAGCAGTGACGAAGATATCAGATACTATACGTCGCTCTAGAGCAGGTATCGCTGACCCCAATAGACCTATCGGTTCATTCATCTTCCTCGGACCAACAGGAGTTGGAAAGACTGAGCTTACGAAAGCTTTGGCTGAATTCCTCTTTGATGATGAGAAATCATTGATTCGAGTAGATATGTCTGAATTCATGGAGAAACACTCAGTCTCCAAACTGATCGGTGCACCTCCAGGATATGTTGGTTATGATGAAGCGGGAGGTTTGACTGAGACTGTTCGTCACAGGCCATACTCGGTAATATTGTTCGATGAGATAGAGAAAGCTCATCCAGAAGTTTTCAATGTACTCTTGCAGGTTTTGGATAACGGACGCCTCACAGACAGTAAAGGCCGTGTGGTCAATTTCCGCAATACGGTGATCATCATGACTTCCAATATCGGAGCACAGCATATCGAACGTATGGAGAAATTGGGCTTTGCCAAGAATTCAGTGAATAGAGACAAGGAGAATTATAATGAAGCAAAAAATAGGATTAGCGGTGCACTCAAAGATTATTTCAGACCAGAATTTCTGAATCGTATAGATGACATCATCATCTTTGACATCCTCTCACCAGAAGCGATCAGAGATATTGTCGATATACAAGTTTCTCATGTTACGAAGCGTCTCTATGAGAAGGGTATAGAGCTCGTACTGAATCAATCAGTGTATGAGCAGCTTTCAAAGGAGGGTTACAATCCACAGTATGGTGCGAGACCTCTCAAGCGTTTGATCCAGAATCTGATCCTCACTCCTATCGCGAATTTACTCATTGCTCAGAAAGTGACCAAGGGCGGTGTTATAGTTGTCGGTGCTTCACAAAACTCAGATACTCCAGGATTTACTTTTGATGTGAAAAACAAGAGGAAAGGTGAGAGTCCGATCATTGTGAAAGATTTGGTCAAGTCAAATTGAATATAGGGAAGTCCGCCCAGTCTAGTAGTCTAGTAATCGGCTCATTCAAAAGCCGCAAACCAATACTTGGTTTGCGGCTGTACCCGTGTCACACACAAAAAAGTTTATGTCCAAAGATCTATCGGGCGTGTGAATCTACAGGGTATCTGGTTCTCGGTTTGAGTTCCTCGATGATGGCACAATGAGGACACATGAAGTATCGTCTCATGAGCCAAATGCCGCTAGGGCAGAGTCTGCCTTGCCAACGACCGCGTGTCCGGTATCGTTCTAGGATGATCGCCCTCCTACAGTCACATTCGATGCAATGTCTGGATTCAACATCTCTGACACTGATGGCCCTGTCGCTGATCTCGCCATAGTATTCCCAAGGAAGTACCCGTTTCGAGTCTGAGCCCGGCAGGATGATGAAATCCCCCATGACGCTCAGAATGTGGTAACTGGAGTCACCTATTTCTAGATGACGCTCAGGGAGTTGTATCCCCATATATGCTCGCTTGATTCTCTCTATACGAGCACATGCCTGTTTGTCGTTTCCATTGTTGCCTTGGTTGATCAAGACAACATGCCTTCCATGTATGAATGGTGTCATAACTATTTTCTTTCATTGTTTCTGACTGTCCGAAATATACACTAACATTTTTGTAATAATTTTGCCATAAAGAGGGAAGTGTATTAGAATGGCTGCACAGGTTAATAGAGCCTGTGAAGTTGATCAAGTCATGCGCCGATCGGATAGCGGCTATTCCAGTGGACTGTAAATCCACGGCCCAATGGGCATCGGGGGTTCGAGTCCCTCTCGGCGCACAAAAAAAACCGCGTAAGCGGTTTTTTGAGTGGGC
>JBAXUB010000013.1:0-23186 GCA_037129895.1 Candidatus Tayloriibacteriota bacterium
GTGGCTTCGATTGAAAAATCAATGTTTAGAAATAGACCAGAGCTTCGGTTGCGAATTATTGATATAATAAAAAAATGAAAAACAATCATTCAACAATCTTTACTGATGGGTCTTCGAGAGGAAATCCTGGACCTGGAGGTTGGGCGTGTGTAGTGGTAAAGGAGGAGGGAGGTGGCAAGGTAGAGAGGGGTGATGGAAAGACGCGAGGAGTGGTGGAACTCGGGGGGCACGAGAAGATGACGACAAATAATAGGATGGAGCTTAGTGCGGCTCTGAATGGAATTATGAATATCGAAGTTGGCTCTACAGTGACTGTATTCACTGATTCCTCATATGTGATCAACGGAATTACCAAATGGATCCATGGTTGGAAAAGGAATGGTTGGATAACAAAGACTAAAGATGAAGTATTGAATCGCGATTTGTGGGAAAAGATAGACGCTGCCGCAGCTGGCAAGAAGATCACGTGGAAGTATGTTGGTGGCCACGTCGGTATAGTTGGTAATGAACGTTGCGATCATATCGCTACTGATTTCGCTGATGGAAATAAAGTCGATCTATATAGTGGACTTCTGGCGAATTACGATCTTCCAAATATTATGGATATCTCGTTTGATGAAAGTAAGATGGCAGAGAAAAAGTCAGATTCTTCGCGTTCGAGAGCGAAAGCATATTCGTATGTTAGTTCTGTCGGTGGAGTGATAGAAACTCATCATACTTGGGCTGAATGTGAAAAGAGAGTAAAAGGTGCGAAAGGTGCGAAGTATAGAAAGTCACTAAGTCTCGGTGATGAGGCGGAGATAATAAAAGAGTTCGGCACGTTGTGAGTTGTGATCTGTATGTAAAGGTCAGACCTATGCACGAATATTGATCACTTCTTTATCAAATCTTGAACAAAAATTCATCAGGATTTTATCGTACCTTTCGTAGAATGGATGGATGCGAAAAGGGCCAATCATTTTTTGGAGTATATTTATTGCGGCTGCAATATTCCGTGTATTATTTTCATTAAATACACAGCCGCACGATATCGGGCCGTGTATCAAACAGATCGTACTTGGTAATGGAATAGTGAATGAAGATCCAGAAACAAAGGAAAGTGGTCAGGTTTTGGTAATAAAGGTAAGCACTTTGCATATAGTTAGTGACGATACGGACTGCAATGCCAGCTTTTTATTGAAAGTAAAGACAAAACTATATCCAAAATTCGCATATGGTGACATGGTGAATTTCAAAGGCAGACTATTGAAACCGATGAACTTCTTGAACAAAGAAGATCCTGGCAGGCAGTTTGACTATGAGGGATATCTAGCCAAGAGCAATATCTATTATGAAATGAAAAGTGCGGAGGTTGCCACTAATCAATCAGTTGAGCCCATTAGGTCGAACTTCGTGGAGTTGCGGCTTGAACAAATAAAAAAATCTCTTTTCTCAATCAAGAGAAACTTCGTGAATAATCTGAAACAGCATCTGGGAGAACCACATGCCGCACTTGCTTCCGGCCTTGTAGTGGGTGAGAAGGCGGCATTACCTAGCGACCTTCTCATGGATTTTCGAATCGTCGGTCTCATACATATAGTCGTCCTCTCTGGTTACAATATAACGATAGTCGGTGCAGCGATCAGAAAGCTGCTGTCATTTCTACCAAGGGTTTGGGGCATCGTTCTCGGAGGTCTCGGGATAGCAACATTCGGCATACTTGTCGGTGGTGGAGCTACAGTTGTTAGATCGTGTTTTATGGCTGGAGTGGCCTTGTCCGCTCTCGTGATTCGCCGCGATTATGATGTTACGAGGGCACTCATGTTCGTTGGACTCATCATGCTCATCCAAAATCCGATGATCTTGCTGCATGACCCATCATTCCAATTGTCATTTCTAGCGACGCTTGGTCTCGTATTGCTCGCGGGACCAGTTGAGAAGAGACTAGGCTTCATACCAGAAGGATTCGGTATGCGGAGTGTAGTTGCTTCTACAGTGGCAACTCAAATATTCGTGTCGCCGTACATTCTATATATGATGGGAAATATATCCATCATTGGCGTTATTGTAAACATCTTAGTCTTGCCAGTGATCCCGATAACTATGCTTTTTGTATTTTTGACTGGTTCCGTTGGCATGATCTCGTCTCCAATCGCGGACATTCTCTCATGGTTCACCCATGTATTGTTGTCATACGAACTCTTAATGGTAGAAACTTTCGCACGTCTACCGTTTGCATCAGTACATATCCCAGCTTTTTCAAAATGGTGGGTAGTGGGATTTTATGCTGTATTTGCTGGGCTATATTGGAGGAGGAGGTCCTATATAGAGCGTATCCTATAAATAAGAAAACCTATAGAAAACTTGTCGATATCTCTGGGAGGGCGGAATTTCCTCCATTTGAACTTCCTTCTTGAGAAGGAGAACTCTCAGCAAATCCTTTCTGATGTCAGAGGTTAACTGTTATTAGTTTATACTAAATTTTCGACTAGTCAAGAATTCGCGTCAACTCACATAATAAGCACGAAATCCTCCTAATTCTTCACAAACTCTTCTCCGCAACGCCCCAATTGATATTTGTGAAGAAATCTTCTACATAGTTCTTCTTTCCTGATGGTTGATAGTCAGCGACGAATGAGTGTTCCCACATATCCAGTGCGATTATCGGTGTGCAGTTCTGTAATTGACCAATGTGTTGTTCGTCAACCCAAGTATTCAGTAGTCTTTTGTCAGTATTATCGTAATAAAGGATGGCCCAACCGATGCCGCGTGTCATCGCTATGCTTTTGAATTCAGTGAGCCATGCCTCAAATGAACCCCAAGTCTCCGTGATCATCTTATTTAATAGACCTTCCGTAGCTAGAGCCGTCGGGCTGCCTTCGAATAAAGAGAAATAGACTTCATGATTGCGCATGCCGTTGTATTCAAATCCGAAACGACGGGTGATTTCACTCAATGCGTATCCATTCTTTGTCATATCTTGCTTCAGTTCTGCAACTTTTTCCAATATCAGGTTAGCATTGTTGACGTAGCCGCTATATAACTTGAGATGTTCCTCGATCGTTTTTACGGATATTCCCTTTAATTGGGGAATATTGAATGTTTTTGCTATAAATTTTTGCATTTGTTTTGACTGTTATTAGTATGTATTGATTATACGACATTTATAGAAATATGGTGCGTCGTAATCTACATTTTGCTATTGCTACGAATATTCGGCGTATTTTTCATCAATAATTGATACAAATTTTATCAAAACTTTATCACTTCTTGATCAGATCTTTATCCCTATATTGATAATATATTCAAACACTTCGGATCGAGATAACGAAGTGGCGAATATATATGAGTATAAAATCAGTATCAAAGCCAGTCGTGATAATAACTGCAGCAGGGGCAGTGGCGCTCAGTGTTGGCAATTATATATGGCAGCAGGAGCATCGTCCGAAAAGGCTCGAAGTCTATGTATTCGCACTAGACAAGGGGCATGCGATATTCATAAGAACGCCAGAGGACAAGAGAATCCTCATAAATGGTGGATACAATTCTGAAATAGTTAATAAACTGACTGGCATATTGCCATTCTATTCAAAGAGGATAGATATGATATTTGCGACCAATACGGCGGATAATGACATAGCTGGCCTTATTGAAATATTGGATAGATATAGAGTGGAGAAGATATATGTACCCGCAATAACCCTAAAGTCGTTGGGTTTGGCGAGTTCTACGGGTACGTCGTATGAAATATTCACGGAGAAAGTAACGTCAAATAATATTGGAATTGAGGATTTGCTCAGTGGTCGGAAGATCGTACTGGATGAAGATGTGTATGCGGATATATTGTTTCCTGTACCAGAAGGAGAATTCAAATATTCCAAAGCGAGTCCACCAGAATTGATCATGAGTATTACGTACAAGAGTTCACGTTTTCTGTTACTGGGTGGAGCTAGTGTGAAAACTCAGAAGTATGTCGCTTCGTCATCTGTTGGTTTGACACAAAAGAGGCACGGATCATTCGGAGGTAGTGATAATACTGTTCTCATTGTTAACGGCAGTGCCATGCCAACTAATATTGCCAGTAAATTGGTGGAAATCTTCGGGCCCAGTTATCTAGTATATTCGAGAATGTTGAGCTCAATCGGAAAAGTCGCGAATGTAAAGAAAAAGATTGTCGCAGATCCATTGGGCGACATTACTGGTGATCATAAGTTCAACCTCAAAGAAGTAGGAGATCTACATATGATAACTGACGGTAGGGAATTGATCTACGAGAGTGACTAGTCTTATATCAAGCCAGCCTTCTTCAATGTTGCGTAAGCACCATTTTTCTCAATTGTGCGAAGTCCGCGAGCTGAGACTTTGATAACGACAGATTTCTTGAGTTCTGGTACGTAGACACGCTTTTTCTGGAAATTTGGGTGCTTGCGAATAGCGCCACAAGGGTTATATTGTGTTGCACGAGTTCTGTTGGAGTATCTACCTCCAACGACTGATGTTTTCTTTGTTATTTTGCAAATCTTGGCCATAAATGTATTGAGATGTTATGCTATCATGGATAAATGAAAAATGCAAAAAATATATGTTAAGTATACTAATCATCATAATCCTCCTGTTCTCGGTCATCATTCATGAAGTTTCTCACGGTTTTATGGCGGACCACTTGGGTGATCCTACGGCAAGGTTGCAGGGGAGGCTTACATTGAATCCATTGAAGCATATCGATCCGATAGGTTCGATACTTGTTCCTATTATAACGTCTATATCCGGTTTCGCTTTTGGTTGGGCCAAACCAGTTGTTTACAATCCATATAATTTGAAGAATCGAAGAGTGGGTGAGGTGTTGATAGCCGCCGCTGGACCACTTTCCAATATAACATTAGCTATTGTGTTTGGTCTCATTATCAGATTCGTATACAGTGGTGCTGGTGGGGTTACACCTTTTATAGAATTTGCTTCATATATAGTGATCATTAACATAGTCTTGGCTGTATTCAACCTAGTACCGTTGCCGCCATTGGACGGGTCCAAGTTGTTACTAGCCTTCTTACCTCAACAATACGGTCGTACCCGAATGACCTTGGAGAGGTATGGGCCAATATTCGTCTTGATACTGATCATATTTGCTTGGCAGTTTATCTCTCCTATAGTTCCTCTCATATTCACTTTGATCACTGGGGTAGGGATGTAGGGTGTTGTAGAGGTCAGACCTCTACGCAGAGTATTGACTTTATTCCTATAAGCGCTATATTTTAGTCTGGTTGACCTTTATCGGTTCCTCCGGTGTTAGGTCCATCTCGGTGCGATGCCGCACGAGCGTGCATTCTCTGCGGCATCGCGAGAGTAATCAATAGTTCTTTATTTCACTTTCCGTTGGTTGCGAAGCTTTTGCCGGAATCGCGACCTTCGGTCTCGTAGGACCAGGAAACAAGCTGCCAGTTGCAGCCCTTACTGTCTTCCGTTCCCCTACGACTCAAGAGCCAGTCATTCCATCTGGTTCTGGGGGCGGCGCTGACATCCTTTCTCAGCGACCGCCCCTTTTTCTATACAATTATTGCTAAAAAAGGTTTAGCGTGTTATCTTGTACTCAACGTCCATTGGGACTGAAGTTCATTATTCAGATAATCGTGAGTAATCGTTATTGGCCAGAACTCAAGCCTCTAATGGTGAAAAATTCAAGATTATCAACAGATTAGCAGTTACGCATAATTAGCCACCATTTGGCCAGTTATTCGTTATTTCTAATTTTATTAATTAATAATATAAGATGCCAACAATCAATCAGCTCACAAAGTCACATCGTGCGCGATTCAAGCGCAAGTCAAAGTCGATCGCTTTGACCAGAACTTTCAATTCGATCAAGAATCGTCCGATCTTTTTCCCGGCACCATTCAAGCGTGGTGTTTGCGTGAAAGTTACGACAAAGACTCCAAAGAAGCCTAACTCAGCTATTCGAAAGATCGCTCGTGTTCGTCTCACGAATGGAGTAGAAGTTACAGCATATATTCCAGGAGAAGGACACAATTTGCAGGAGCACTCAGTGGTATTGCTACGAGGTGGTCGTGTAAAAGATGTAGGACTTCGATATTCAGTAGTGCGTGGAGTACTGGATGCAGCAGGAGTAGAAAAGCGTCGCAAAGGTCGTAGCCAATACGGCAACAAGAGGCCGAAAGCTTTAAAGGCATAATGTAAAATGGAAAAGTAAAAAATGAAAATGATACAATAATTTTACATTTTGACTTTTAAATTTTCAATTAACTATCATGCGAAGAAAACTAAACATAAAAAGAGAGCTTAGACCAGATATCAATTACAATTCTTTGAAATTGGGTAAATTTATCAATTACATTATGGAGTCTGGCAAGAAGAACGTTGCACGTTCCATCGTCGCTGATTGTATGACCCTCATCAAAGAAAAGGCCAAAGTAGAGAATCCGCTAGAATTGTTCGAACTAGCCATCAAGAACACATCACCAGCTATGGAAGTTCGTTCGAGACGTGTTGGAGGTGCCAACTATCAGGTTCCTCGCGAGGTTCGTCCTGAGAGGAAGCTAGCTCTATCTATGAAATGGATTATTGAAGCTGCTCGTGGAAAGAAGGGTAAGCCTATTCATGAAAAGTTGGCAGATGAGATCATCGCCGCTTCAAAGAATGAAGGTGAAGCTGTAAAGAAGCGTGAGAATGTTCACAAGATGGCCGAGGCCAACAAGGCTTTCGCTCACTTTGCTTGGTAATACTCGACTCATGGCGCCGAATTCGCTCGTGTTTTTGCTAATATTTTCAAAAGTACAAAAAATACTCGGTCAATGTTGACTGGGTATTTTTTGGGAGTAAAATATGAATAGCTATATTTGGCCGGAGGGCCATTTTTTAATACAGGAAACTATTATTAAGCTCCATTTAATTAAACAAATATGAAAGAAAACAAAGAAACGAATTTGGTGTTACCAGTGACAACAGGATTTATAGAAAGCAGGATTAAGATTATTCGGGGACAGAAAGTAATAATAAGTTCTGATTTGGCCGAATTGTACCAAGTCGAGCCCAAGGTCTTGATTCAAGCCGTTAAGAGAAATATTAATAGATTCCCAGATGACTTTATGTTCCAATTGACGCTCAATGAGGCCGTAAACTTGAAGTCACAATTTGTGACTTCAAGTTGGGGCGGCGCAAGACGAGCGTTACCATATGCGTTTACTGAACTTGGTGTGGCGATGTTGTCTTCTGTTCTTAATAGTGAATGTGCAGTACAAATGAATATATTCATTATGCGTGCTTTCGTGGCATTACGACAATTATTATCAGACCATGCCGAACTGGCTATAAAGATAGAAAAGCTGGAAAAAGAGCAGAACGAACAAGGAAAAGACATTTCAGCGATTTCAATAGCTATTACGAAATTATTGAGAGAGAAAGATCGGTTAAGTAGTGCTATAGGGTTTCAAGTCACCCCAATTTGATTATTTGGTGGTTTTCCCGTATAGTATGCGCAATAAGCAGCCTCTGCTTTTTTTAGACAATAATTAACAATTAACTGGCCAACCATCATGCAAAGAGATTATCCATTGGAAAAAGTTCGCAATTTCGGTGTCATTGCTCACATTGACGCTGGTAAGACTACTACATCAGAGCGTATTCTGTTCTACACAGGTATGACTCACAAGATCGGTGAGGTGCATGACGGAAATACTACGACAGACTGGATGGAACAGGAAAGGGAGCGAGGTATCACTATCACGGCTGCTGCTATTACATGTTTCTGGAATCCTTCATACATGCCGATCACAGATACTTCAAAGAAGGTTCGTTTCAATGTTATCGACACCCCAGGACACATCGACTTTACTGTGGAAGTGAAGCGTTCTCTGCGTGTATTGGATGGTGCAGTTGTCGTATTCGACGGAGTTGCTGGAGTAGAGCCACAGTCAGAAACAAACTGGCGCTATGCTGATGATGGTAAGGTGCCACGTCTATGTTTCGTTAACAAAATGGACCGTATGGGTGCTTCTTTCGAGCGATCTTTCAAGTCTATCTTGGAGAGATTGAATAAAAATGCTGTTAGATTCCAGATCCCTATAGGTTTGGAAGGTGATCATAGAGGTGTTGTTGATCTCATGCGTATGAAGGCATACTTTTTCGAAGGTGAGCTCGGTAGTAAAGTCATAGAAAAAGAGATTCCTGCGGACTTGCTCGAAGATGCAAAGAAATATCGTGCAGAGATGATAGAGAAGATCGTCGAGAATGATGATGCGGCTATGGCGAAATACCTAGAAGGCAAGGAGATCAGTATCGATGAACTCAAGGTCATCACTCGTAAAGCAGTTATAGCTAACCAGATTTTCCCAGTATTTACAGGATCAGCACTGAAGAACGTTGGTGTTCAGTTGGTTCTAGACGCCGTAGTTGACTATCTACCATCACCACTAGATATGCCTCCTATAAAAGGTATTGATCCAAACACAGGAGAAGAGATCCTACGACACGCTTCTGATGATGAACCTTTCGCTGCTCTAGCATTCAAACTGCAGAACGATCCATTCGTTGGAGCTCTTACATTCTTCCGAGTATATTCTGGAAGTATCGAAGCTGGAACATATATTTATAACTCTTCGACTGGCAAGAGAGAGAGGTTGGGACGTATCGTACGACTTCAGGCAGACAAACGTGAAGAGGTCAAGAAAGTTTATGCTGGAGAGATCGCGGCAGCTGTCGGACTCAAGGATGCCCTAACTTCCAATACTTTCTGTGATGAAGAAAAGCCTATAGTGCTCGAGATCATCAAGTTCATGGAACCTGTTGTTTCTCTACGTATCGAGCCAAAGACAAAGGCCGATCAGGAAAAGATGGGTATGGCACTGAAGAAGCTAGGTAACGAAGACCCGACTTTCAGAGTTTCATCTAACCAAGAGACTGGTGAGACCATCATTTCAGGTATGGGAGAGCTACACCTTGAGATCATGGTTGATCGTATGAAGCGCGAATTCAGTGTTGAAGCAAACGTCGGTGAACCTCAAGTTGCTTATCGAGAGACTATTCTCGGTGAAGCTGAGGCGGAACACAAATACATCAAGCAGACTGGTGGTAAAGGTCAGTATGGTCACGTCAGACTCAGTGTCAAACCTATGCAACCATGGCCAGAAGGTGAGAAGATTCCAAAAACTGTTCACAGATATGATGATTTTGAATTCATCAACTCTATCAAAGGTGGTGTGATCCCAAATGAATTCATCCCAGCTGTTGAGAAGGGTGTTCATGAAGCTATGGATCGTGGTATCGTCGCTGGATTCAAAATGGTGAATATCTCTTGCGAACTAACATTTGGTTCATATCACGATGTTGACTCATCTGAGATCGCCTACAAGATCGCCGCTTCCCAAGCTTTCCAAGATGCCTCAAAGCGTGCCAAGGCCGTTATTCTAGAACCTATCATGAAGTTAGAAGTCGTCTGTCCTGAGAAATACATCGGTGACGTCAACGGTTCTATCGCTTCAAAGAGAGGTCTCATCGAAGGCAGCAATCCAAAGGGTCAGAATGTCTCTATTATCGCCAAGGTTCCATTGTCAGAAATGTTCGGTTACACCACTCAACTACGTTCCATGACATCAGGTCAGGGAAGTGCGATGATGGAGTTCGATCATTATGAGGTTGTACCTGCGAATGTGGCGTTGGAGATTGTCGAAAAGAGGAAATAGTATATTTATGTAGATAGAATTCAGCGGGTTAAAAGCCCGCTGTTTTCATGTGAGTATTGTACGAGAGTTTCAATACTATCCACAGATAATGGTGTATTAACTTTTTGTAAATGTTATCCTTATGATAAGTAAGGGGAATATTAATACCCCACTTATTATCAAAGTCATATGAAAAAAACAATTTTTATTTCCCTTGGTGTATTTCTTGTTACGGCATTTTCTATTGTTAGCTTTACGTTAACTGCAGACAAAGTAATGGCAGCATTCGATACGAATATCTTTGTTCCTTTACCTGGCAATTCAGTACTCATAATGAGCCAACAGACTTATCAGACTTCAGGTTCTGTTCCTGTTGGACGTGATTCGTATAATCGAGATATAAAATATGCTACACCACTTCAGATTTGTTCCACTTATATGCCAGTTATTTCTGGTTGTGTTGCTTACGTAAAACCGACGAGTTGTTCGGCTGGGAATATTTGTACATCTAGTGCAACGTATTCTCTAGCTTCTGGTGCTGTTACCACTATCACACTTCCTCCCTCCGTCCCAACTAATCTCACAGTAGCCACAACATCGGCGACTCAAGCTAGATTGACATGGACAGCTGCAGCTCAGGGTACCTATCCTATAGCTGGTTACAAGATATACGGTTATAGCACTCACGGATATATTCAGATTGGCACCTCATCAACGAACAGTTTCGTAACCACGGTAGCTCCTGGTACCACATATCGTTACTATGTAAAAGCATATGACAATTCAGCAGCACAGAATCTTTCAGCTCAGTATGCAGGCACGGTTACTCTGGTTGTACCATCAACACAGGTAAGTTCAATCAAAATCACTGCTCCAGTTAGTGGTGAGACATGGGCATCTGGTTCAACACATAGAATCTCCTGGACAGCGAACGTTGCTCCGGGCACGGCACCAAAATTCGATATTATCCAGATACCTTACCCAATTCCTGCAGGTGCTGATGTAGAGGACTATCAAACAGGTATAGGTGGATGGGGAAGAACGGGTACATACTATGATTGGCAAGTTTCTGGTATGGCCGGTTACTCGAAATATTTACTCAAGATGTGTATCTCTGGTACAAATGTCTGTGATACAACGAGAGTTCCTTTTGGAGTTACTTTTGGTGTTGTACAAGCTCCCTCCGTCCCAACTAATCTCACAGTAGCCACAACATCGGCGACTCAAGCTAGATTGACATGGACAGCTGCAGCTCAGGGTACCTATCCTATAGCTGGTTACAAGATATACGGTTATAGCACTCACGGATATATTCAGATTGGCACCTCATCAACGAACAGTTTCGTAACCACGGTAGCTCCTGGTACCACATATCGTTACTATGTAAAAGCATATGACAATTCAGCAGCACAGAATCTTTCAGCTCAGTATGCAGGCACGGTTACTCTGGTTGTACCAGCAGCACGTGTAATTGTTGCACCATCAGTCCCGGTTCTTTCTGGGGTAACTTGGTTGTCACAGTTTCAGATAAGGTTGTCATGGAATGCCTCAACTGCTGGCACCAATCCAGTTGCTGGTTATAGGATATGGAATGGCGACTCTCTCGTAGGTACATCAACGACGAATTCTTACACGACAACCTTGGCTCATGGCGTTACGTATAATTTTAAGGTTAGTGCGTATGATAACTCGACAATTCCTAATCAATCTCAGTTATCTGGGGTCCGTGTCATCACTTCACCTTATTAGTCACATATGAGATATGTGTGAAGGTTTAATGTATAATTCTAGAAGTAGTCAGTAACATACATTTTAGATTAATAATTTTAGAGCAAAACCGGTGTAAAAGCCGGTTTTTGTCTTTGTATCCATCTGTGGATAACTCCGTTTACAATTAATTCTAATATAGGATATAATATTCTCACTACCCAAGGCATGATCCAATCGATGGACATGTCTTTTCTCTTTTTGTAGATATACCTGATTGCCATTCAGGATGTTTGTAGGAAGTATTATCAATTGATTATGGACACCAATGATCATGTGCCCATACAGGTTATAAGTTAACAAACAAATGAAAGCTGAAAAAAACTTCTTTAGAAAAAACTTTAGGTACGTTCTCGTTCTAGGTGCTTTGGCATGGATAGTATATACGATGCCATCAGTACGAGCCGCTCTGCAGACTATCGACGGGATCGACAAATCACAAGAGAGTCTCATCTCACTTATTCCTTTGGAATCTCAAGTTGCAGCCGTGTATAGTAGTGGTCGGTCATCAGATCTACCACCTCAACCTAGGAATTGTCCTTCTGGATACGTTTGTATCCCGACGTCGATGATATCAACATGGTGTCCAGTAGGGTATCAATGTACAGCGCAGAAACCGTCAATAGTCTCTGCGAGTGTTTCTCCTCTCGCCGTATCTATCGGTCAACAAGCAACTCTCTCATGGACCTCAGTCTATGCAGATTTTTGTTACGCATCAAATATCAATAGGGGCAGCAAGTTGCCAGCATCAGGAGTAGCGAAAGTCGGACCATTCGCAGTTGGCACAACCACGATCAATCTCGTCTGTGGCAAAAATGGTTCTTTGGATTTAACGGACCAGAAGATGGTATATCTCATAGTCTTGTCTTCATCTACTCCTCCACAGACTGCTTTGCTAAGAGCTAGCAATCTCGCGACCAAGTATGGTCCGATCGTTGGCGCTGCAAGTAGTGCTACGACGACACAGCCGTTCTATTTTAGTTTCAATTTGACAGCAGGTAATTACCCGATGTACATATCTACTGATCAAAACTCTGCTGTAACTACAACTGGCAATCTAGATGGAATGGGTGCCTATTCGAGTGGTCTCAGTGCCAATAGTACTGGCGCAACCGACAGTAGTTCATACTATTATATTGCTCCAGGTCAGACTCGCTCGTTCATCTCTTCATATATGGCCGTTGCACCTAGAACAGGAAGTGGTACGTATTATGTAACCTCCATCAATTATGGAACATCTACACAGAATACATCAGCTATGAGATTAGCCTCTCCTGAAATATCGGCCGGATTGAGAGCGCTATTATTCCATTAATTTACTGGTCGAGTAAAATCTTATAATTAATAAAATGAACCCTTCAATCATGAGGGGTTCATTTTTTGTAATATGGGGTGAAGTGCAACGTTAGTTGACTTAGCCACCCCACATCTGCTAGTATCATGAGTACCTTAAATATAAGGTTTTTGGAGAATAATAGATTGGAAGCACATACCTCGAGAGGGGGACAGCTAACCAATCATCTTTTCTTTCAAGAATAGGTTACGATATTCTCGCTTTTGTGGGAATAATACAAAAAAATGGCAAAAACATCAGTTATAGCAAGGTCACAAAAGAAGCCGAAATTCAAGTCGCGTGTTGTACGTCGTTGCTTCAGATGTGGTCGAAAGCATGGTTACATGAGAGATTTCGATCTTTGCCGTATTTGTTTCAGGGAATTTGCCAATGAAGGAGTTATCCCTGGTATCAAGAAGTCTTCATGGTAATACATCTTTTAATCTTTCAATCATTCAATTTTTCAATTAAATTAATCCCATGGTAACAGACCCTATCTCAGACCTAATAATCAGACTCAAGAATGCCAGCGACGCAAAGAAGGCTGTTGTTGCTATCACGTATTCGAAGTTTGCAGAGAATGTCGCACATGCTTTGAAGAAGTCTGGCTATGTTTCGACAGTAGAGAAGAAAGGCAAGGCTCCTATCCATGAGTTAGAACTCGGCATCGTGAGTGACGAGGCATCGGGCGCACGTATTCATGGAGTAGAGAGAGTATCCAAGCCATCCAGACGTATATACAGAAAGTATTCAGACATCAGAGTATTCCGTAGTGGTTTTGGAAACACATTCCTTTCAACACCAAAGGGTATCATGATAGATCACGACGCCAAGAAGCTAAAGGTCGGTGGGGAAGTATTGTTCAAGATTTGGTAATAAAAAATATATGTCAAGAATAGCAAAAAAACCAATCGTCATCCCTGCCAAGACTGAAGCTTCATATTCAGGCGGTATTTTTACAGTAAAGGGACCACTAGGCACTCTGACCATGATCATGAAACCACACGTAAACGTGGTTATCGAAAATGGCACTATAACATTGACTTTGACCAATCAAACACTACAGGCCAAGGCTCTCTGGGGAACATATGCAGCTCATATAAAGAACATGATCGCAGGTGTTAACAAACCTTTTGAAAAGAGACTCATCATCGACGGTATCGGATACAAAGCAGACATAAAGGGTAAAGACATCGTTCTTGCTCTCGGATTCTCTCATACGATAACTTTACCTATTCCTACAGATTTGAAAGTAACAACTGAGAAGAACACGGTGATCATATCCGGTATGAATAAGGAAAAAGTCGGTCAATTCTCAGCAGTTATCCGATCTATGAAGAAACCAGAACCTTATCTAGGTAAGGGTGTTAGATATTCTGACGAAGTCATCAGAAGGAAACAGGGTAAGAAGGCAGCATAATCATCATGAAAACATTACAGAAAAAACAACAACAGTTTGCCCGCAGAAAAGCTCGTACTCGTGCCAAGATCAGTGGTACAGAAGAGCGTCCTCGTCTATGTGTATTCAAGTCACACAAGTATCTTTACGCATCTATAGTGAATGATGACAAGGGTCATACTCTAGTTACGGTTGATTCACGTCAGATGAAGGGCAAGACACCAGTCGATAGAGCCAAGGAAGTTGGTGTTGAGATCGCCAAGAAAGCAAAAGCAGCCAAGATCACAAAGGTAGTCTTTGATCGCGGAGGTTATGTATATACCGGTAAGATCAAGATGGTCGCTGATGCAGCTAGAGAAGGTGGCCTAGAATTTTAATATAAATTTATATGACAGCAATAGATATAAAAAATAATAATGAAGCGGGAGTAGTCATCACTGATGAAGTCGTAGCGCCTGTTTCGACATCCAAGATCACTCAAGGACGCAAGATGCGTGGTGATACAGCTAGAAGGGGAGGTCGTGGTGGCGCAGGTCAATCAGGTGGTGCAGCTGGTGGTAGAGGTGGACCTCGCGGAGGTCGTGGAGGTGATAGAGAGCGTGTTAAACCTGAATTCGATAGCAAAATCATCGATATCCGCCGTGTGACTCGCGTGACTTCTGGTGGACGCCGCATGAACTTCAGTGTTGCTGTCGTTGCTGGAGATCACAAGGGACGTGTCGGAGTAGGTTTGGGCAAAGGTATAGATACAGCCGGCTCTGTCGAGAAAGCAACTCGTGAAGCAAAGAAAAACATCATCAGGATCCCATTGTCAGCTCAGATGACTATTCCTCATGCAGTCGAAGCCAAGTATTCGAGTGCTATCATCAAGATTTTCCCAGCTCGTGGTCGTGGTGTTGTTGCAGGTAGTTCAGCTCGTGCTGTTATCGAACTCGCAGGTATCAGAGATGTCTGTGCCAAGTTCCTTTCTGGTTCAAAGAACAGATTGAACAATGCCCGTGCAACTATCGAGGCGTTGAAGAAATTGAGCAAGACTCCTAGATATGGAGCAGTTTCAAAGGAGGAGGCAGCAAGGAGGAAGGAGCAAGGAGCTGCAAACAGGACCGAAGCATCCAAAATTGATGCATTGAGTAAGAAAAGTGCATAATCATTCAATCTTTTATTTTTTAATCTTTTAATTCTGTAACTCCCATGCAAACCCATCAACTAAAGAGAAATAATCCAAACATGAAGCGAACGATCGTCGCTCGTGGTGGTAAGCGTGGAAAGACAGCCGGTCGCGGAGGCAAGGGTCAGTCAGCACGTGCAGGTAACAAGAGACGTCCAGAATGGCGTGATATCATAAAGAGAGTACCAAAACTACGTGGTCGTGGTATCAGTCCTCAGAAGTCCATATCAGATAAGCCTGCAGTTATCAATTTGGTTGCTATCGAAGTTGCATTTTTAGCCAACGACTCTGTTACGCCAGCAACACTCATTGAGAAGGGTTTGGTAAGTATGATTTCTGGCCGTGTTCCTTCTATTAAAATACTAGGAGATGGTGAAGTAACAAAGGCGTTGAAAGTTTCCGGTCTATATATATCAGGATCTGCAAAGGAAAAGATTGAGAAAGCTGGCGGATCAGTCGTTACACTATTGGAAAAAGTTATCGCAAAGCCGGTCAAAATAAAGAAGGAAGGTGAAAAGAAAGGTGAAGTAACAACAAAGGTAGAAGGAGAAAAGAAGCAAGTCAACAAAGAAGTAAAGAAGGTTGAGAAGACTGCAGTGAAGGCAGATAAGAAGGTAAAATAAAAACTCATGAACAATTTCTTAGCTAAAATTTCATTGGCATTCAAAGACCAAGTTTTGAGAAAGAGGATTGGTTTTACAGTTTTGGCGCTAGTATTGTTCAGACTATTGGCAACTATACCTATTCCTGGTGTTGATGTTGGTAATCTGGCTAAGCTATTGTCTTCCAGTCAGCTTTTTGGCTTTCTAAATATATTCTCAGGTGGTGGTCTATCAAACCTTTCTGTAGTTATGCTCGGAGTAGGACCATTCATCACAGGTACTATCATCATTCAGCTTCTCACAATGATGTATCCGAAATGGAAGGCACTCATGCACGAAGAGGGTGACGCTGGACGTATGAAGCTCTCACAGTATTCTAGGTATTTGTCTATTCCTCTAGGTATCATATCAGCTGTTGGTTTCCTATCACTTCTACAATCTCAGAATGTTTTGCCTCATATATCTACATCAGCTTTCATAATGAATATCATAGTGATCACTGCTGGGTCTACATTACTCATGTGGATAGGTGAGCTAGTATCAGAATTTGGTATCGGAAATGGCGTATCACTCATCATCTTCGCTGGTATAGTATCGAGTTTGCCAAACAATATCAGTCAGTTCTTATCTACACCTCACAATCCTGCAGAAATACCTTTATATATCGTTGCTGTCGTCGTTGGTCTCGCTGTTATCGCCGGTGTTGTCTATGTCACAGAAGCAGAGCGATCTGTTCCAGTCACATATGCCAAACAGGTGAGAGGAAATAAGGTTTATGGTGGAGCATCAACATATCTACCACTTCGCCTCAATCAGGCTGGCGTTATCCCTATCATCTTTGCTTTGTCGATCTTGCTATTTCCTAAAGTTATCGCCACAGCACTAGCTAGTTGGACAACGTATCCAACCATTGCTTCTATTGCGGCATCTTTCAACGTATTCTTCAATAACCAATGGGTTTATGGGGCCTCATATTTTCTATTAGTTGTATTGTTCACATATTTTTACACAGCTGTTACTTTCGATCCAAAACAGATTTCTGAGAATCTACAACGATCAGGAGCATTCATTCCAGGTGTGAGACCAGGGGAGTTCACGATGCAATATTTGGGTAATATTGTTACCAGAATAACTCTAGTCGGTGCACTATTCTTGGGTATTATCGCGGTGTTGCCTCTAGGTATGCAGGCATTTACGTCTAATCAGTCATTGGCTATCGGCGGTACTGCACTTCTCATCGTCGTCTCTGTTGTTCTCGACCTATTGAAAAAGATCGATGCTCAGGTTGCTATGAGGGAGTATTAGGAGTCTCAAATAATCAGCAAAATAATGGTATGTGAGGGACTTGTGAGCGCGACTGGCGCGAACACGAGGAATTTTTCAGCAGAAAAATATCCGTGTCCTCAAATACCATTATTTTGCTGATTATTTGAGCTCACAGACTCATAGTAGCGAGAACCAACTGTCTAGGCAGTCTATTTTGTTATATAATGTCATCATGAAACCTCAAGCATTTATATTCATAGGACGTTCAGGGTGTGGCAAGGGTACTCAGGCCGAATTGCTTACAAAGAAGTTAAACGAGAAAGACGCAGCTGTTCCTGTTATGTATATATCGACAGGTATGGAATTGCGTGAATTTATCAAAGGCGAAACTTACACTCAGAAAAAATGTAAGGAACTATATAATACAGGGGGACTACAGCCAGAGTTTCTAGCCGTTGGTATGTGGGTCAATCGATATTTCAAGGATTATGCAGGTGATCAACATGTCATCATGGATGGTATGCCTAGGAAATTGCATGAAGCAGGTGTACTGCATTCGGCGATAGAGTTCTATGGTTTCGAAAAAGCTTGGGTTATCAATATAGATATCAGTTCAGAGGAGTCAGCAAAGAGACTGCTGGCTAGGAAGAGGTTTGATGATAATGAAGCTGAGATAAAGAAGCGCCTACTCTGGTACGAGACTGATGTTGAACCAACACTTAGTTATTATGATGGCAATCCCAAGTATACTTTTATCAAAGTATTTGGTGAGAGACCGATCGATGAGATCCATGCTGACATTGTGAAAAAGATAGGATTGGTGTAGTTTTACTCTATATGAGAGTGATTTGAATATGTGTTTTGTGGGTGCAATTATATGATTTCAATAAAAACAAAGTCAGATATAGCCATACTCCGAGAAGGGGGGCGTCGCCATGCAGAAATATTGCGGTCATTGGCCGCTATGGTCAAGCCTGGTGTAAGGAGTAGTGAGTTGGAAACTGCTGCGAGGAAACTGATTGCTGATGGAGGTGATAAACCAGCACTACTTAACTATCTACCATATGGAGCCAAGAGGCCATATCCAGCAGCTTTGTGTGTATCCGTAAATGATGAGATTGTCCACGGTATCCCAAACGAGGAGGATAAGATCCTTAAGGAAGGTGATATTGTCGGGCTAGATCTGGGACTTACTCATAAAGGTCTGATAACTGATGCGACTTTGACTGTGGCTGTTGGAAATATTCGACCTGAGTTGACCAAACTACTCGATGTTACCAAGGAGGCTCTCATGGCAGGTATTCGTGCTGCAAAGGGTGGTAAACGTATCGGTGATATAGGTAATGCTATAGAGAGAGTTGCAGCCGCACATGGATACGGTGTTGTAGAGGAACTGGCAGGGCATGGAGTCGGCTATGATGTTCACGAAGAACCATATGTACCGAATTATGGAGATGCTGGTAAAGGCGAAGTACTCAAACCTGGGATGGTCCTCGCAATAGAGCCGATGTTCAATCTCGGTTCAAAGAAGGTTAGATTGGATAAAAAGGATGGTTATACTTATAGAACTGCAGATGGAAAGCCGAGTGCACATTTCGAACACACTGTTGTTATAACGAAAAGTGGTGCAGAAATATTGACGGCATAGGAAAAAGAAAAATATAAGGTATAAAGCATTAAGAATCGATGCTAATATACGAATTATTCTAATGATACGAATAGTGTCCATTCAGGAGTTCGTTCCATTGAAATACCTTACGAAATAACCTATAATAGCCACACTATGAAAACACAACCAACACATCCGAAGTTCGAGCGCACGCTAGTCGTTATCAAGCCAGACGGCATTCAGAGGACATTGATCGGTGAGATTATCAAGAGATACGAGAGAATCGGGCTCAAGTTGGTTGGTATCAAGATGCTTATACCTTCAGCAGACCTTATAGAAAAGCACTATACTCTCGATCCAGAATGGCGTACGAAGACAGGTTTGAAGACAATAAAGAGTTATACAGATAAAGGTTTGAAGCCACCTCATACAGATCCACTCAAGATCACGGCTATCATTTTGAAGAATTTGGTTAACTATATGACGAAAGGACCAGTTATCGCTATGGTTTGGCAGGGTTCACATGCAGTCGAGATAGTTCGTAAGGTCACAGGTGGAACAGAACCATTAACATCAGGAATGGGAACTATACGTGGTGATTTCGTCATTGATTCATACAGGATGTCTGATACAGATGGAAGAGCAGTACGTAATCTCGTTCATGCATCAGGATCCGTTAAGGAAGCAAATGATGAGATAAATCACTGGTTCAAGAAAGGGGAATTATTTGACTACAGACATATTTCAGAGGCTATGCTATACGATGTCGATCTAGACGGCATATTGGAATAGAGAAAAAGTGCTTCGTCTCGCAAAACTTGCACGCCGCTATAGAAAGTTGGAATTCTCACTTACGAAAAATATATTTTTGCAAGAGCAAAAATGTTTATGACATATTTTTTGATTTTGATTCAAAAAATGTGTCGCAACTACTTTTGCACCTTGCAGACTTCAATAGGAGTAATAAAATATACATAGGTTGCGAGAGTAAATTCCACAAAATTTATATCTACGGGAGATCGACGAACTTCGGTTCAAATTCCATTGCACCCCGGTGTTTATGGTGAGATCACCCACCTGTAATAACAGGTATTGTACTCTTGCAATCCTTGAACAATGTCTGCGGATGTCATGTCTGCAGGCATTTTTCTGTTATAATATAGCGATGAAAATATACATATATGCTTTCTTGGTTCTAGCTGCTACATTAATCGCTCATCTTTTTGGTATCAATGGTTTGTATTGGAACATACCGTCGTATGACATATTCATGCATATACTGGGTGGTGTGGGTATAGGTTTGTTCGTTTTGGCGTTCTTGAAGTCAAATTTCTCACGTTTTGCTGACAAGAAGGTCGTCATTGTGCTCGGTGTGCTTGGTGTTGGGATCATATGGGAATTGTTCGAAATGTATTTCAATATTGCTGGAGCTCCAGTAGGTACCAAAGCGTATTATATAGATACAACAAAGGACTTGTTCGATGATATGGTGGGAGGTGCTATCGTTGCATGGTCATTTATCAGAAAGTAGCAACTATTATATATAAGTATGAGAGTTGTTTAGTAATTACTAATAATAAGTTATTCACTACCAAACCTTATGAACACATCAACAATAAAATTTTGCACAGGGGTTGGTACTGTAACCGGGGCCAATTTTCTTTTTCAAAGCCCGAAAGGAACCAAGATATTGATCGATTGTGGACTCGTTCAAGGTGAGAAGGTGGCTGAAGCGGCCAATAGGGAAGCGTTTTCATATGATATAGGATCGATAAATGCACTATTCATCACTCATGCACATCTAGACCATGTGGGTAGAATTCCAAAATTGGTCAAGGAGGGATTCAGAGGACCGATATTCTCAACACCACAGACTAAGGCTTTGGCAGAGCTAGTCTTGAATGATGCAGTCAATATTCTCGCTGCGGAGGCCAAACAAGATGGTGAGGAACCCCTCTATTTTCAATCAGATGTTGATGCAGTTTTTTCTCTATGGAAGACGATCAATTATCATGAAGTATTCAATTTGGATGATGAAATCTCTATATATCTCAAAGATGCTGGGCATATATTGGGGTCGTCGATGGTGGAAGTGAGGGTAAAGAAACAGGAAGGGGAGAATAAGGAGCAAGAAGGAGGAAGCGATGAGGAAGGAGAAATGAGAATTCTATTTACAGGGGATCTAGGGAATTCACCAGCACCACTGCTCCGAGATACTGAGGAGGTTGGTGATGTGGATTATCTGGTTATGGAAAGTGTATATGGCGACAGGAATCATGAGGACAGGGAAGGTAGGATAAATAAATTCAAGCAGATAATAGATGATACGATGGCTCGGGGTGGAACATTGGTTATACCAGCTTTCTCTATTGATCGAACTCAGACATTATTATTTGAACTCAATAATATGGTTGAAACTGGCAAGATAAAGTCAGTGCCGATATTCGTTGATTCACCGATGGCCATCAAAGCTACTGAAATATATGCTTCCAATACGGATCTATTCAATGATCGAGTGAAGAAACAGATACAAAATGGCGACAAGATATTCCAATTCCCACGCCTGGAGTACACCATGTCAGCAGATGAATCTAGAAATATTGAGCGTGTAAAAGGCGCCAAGATTATTTTGGCGGGTTCTGGTATGTCTATAGGAGGTAGGGTGATAGGTCATGAAGCTCGGTACTTACCAGATGAGAAAAGTACGATCTTACTCGTTGGTTATCAGACCACTGGTTCACTCGGTAGACATCTCGCGGATGGTGCAAAGAAGGTGCATATCCATGGCGAAGTTGTGAAAGTGAAAGCACATATAGAAACATTGTATGGATATTCTGCTCACAAAGACGGCGATCATCTACTCGAGTTTGTTTCTACTGCAAGTAGTAGAGAGAAATTGAAGCAAGTATATGTAGTGATGGGTGAGCCAGGCGCGTCTATGCATCTCACACAGAGGATTAATGATGAGTTGGGTGTGAAGGCGATCGTTCCTGTGAGAGGGGATGATTATGAGTTGGAGGGTTGAAATATAAAAAAATCGGGAGGAACAATATCCATCCCGATTCCAGATTGACACCCTTTGCCGGCTATATAGCATAGCTGGTGCACTTTTACTGATGATGAACCGTGTGATGTGCGCGGGTGACAAGATGTACGCAGAACTAAATGCGCAGAGATTACTTTACCATATCCACAACTCTTTTGAAAGTATCTGGCTTGAATTCAGCTAAGTTCGCTAAAACCTTGCGGTCTAGTGCAATATTCTTCTTCTTGGCTGCGCCAATGAATTTGCTGTATGAAAAACCAAGTGGTCGTAGAGCGGCGTTTATCTTGACGTTCCAAAGTCTTCGGAAGTCACCCTTTTTGTCGCGGCGATGGGCGAAAGAGTAGGCACCAGCATGACTCAGTGCATCGTTAGCAGCTCTCTCGGTTTTTGATCTGCGGAAACGGAAACCTTTTGCGGCTTTGAGTATCGTACGGCGATTCTTTAGGGCGTTGACTGCTTTTTTGACTCTTGTCATGGTAGTAAAGTATTAGGTATTAAGTATAAGGTAATAATTATAGATGAAAAGACTATGCGTTTACTAGGAAACGACTCTTGGCCTTGTTATTCATATGCATAACAGCAACCATACGACGCTTGTTGGTACTCTGTTTTGATGAATCTTTTGAATTGAAATGGTTTTGGCCAGGCTTGCGCGACAAAATCTTGCCATTCTTTGTGACTTTGAAACGCTTTAGGAATGATTTGTTTGTTTTGATTGTCATGGTATTAAATTACTTTTTCTCTATATAAATAGTTAGTCCTTTTGGCCCCTTTATCGCTTCTTGAGCGACTCTGTATTCGACGGTAACAAGCTTGAGGATTCTCTCTAGTCTTTCCTTGAGGAAATTCATATCCATATACTTGGAACGTCCGACTAAGAATAGGTCTATCTTCACTCGGTTTCCTTCGGATAGCCATTCAGAGACCTTCTTTGCCTTGAGTTCAAGGTCATGGTCACCTGTGCCTATCTTGACTTGGATAATCTTGACTTCAGTTGTCTGAGTCTTTGATTTGGTCGTCTTTAGCTTCTTTTTTTCATCGTACAGGTACTTTCCATAATCCATGATCTTGGCAACCGGTGGCACTGCAGTAGGGGAGATCTCGATGAGATCCAATCCTCTATTCTGTGCCTCTGTTAAAGCGGTTTGAAGGCTTATCACGCCAAAGTTCGTTCCGTCGTCGGCAATTACCCGCAACTGTGGGGCTTTGATCTGATGGTTGATTTTGACGCGTATACTCAAGGGATTACAAGGTGTATTTATAGCATGGCGGCTAAGTAAATGCAAGGGGTTGAATAACCCCACCCATTTCTGCACTCTGCTGGTAATTTAGATACATAATACTCG
>JBAXUB010000014.1:0-19093 GCA_037129895.1 Candidatus Tayloriibacteriota bacterium
TTCATTTTGCGCCCATTTGATTAATGAGTGCAATATGTATCTGAGGTTAGTCAATGCCTTATCAGATCGTGCCTATTCCCCCTTTACATTAACGACTATTCTACTAACATTCGAAGGTATCTTGGACCAAGGAGGCACGAGCTCACCATCAGCATTCTCTATCACAGCGGAAAATCTTTTCAATACACTTTGTGATTCAGCGAGTGATTTCCCAGCTAGTGCACTCTTCAAATCATCGATCGGTATTGTCCCCACTAGTTTCATACTACCCTTCATATTGACTATGAGAGTTCCTTTCTTTTCCGGTGCAAAATCCTTCATATTCGAAATGGTGAATGATAGACTTTCCAATCCGGGTGAAGTGTAACCTTGATCTGCGAAAACTGAAACAGCATTTATGCCAGCCAGCTTAGATACTAGAGCGGCTTTCTTGAAGATGATGCCGTAGACAACACCATTAACAGTCACAACTGCCTGATTCTTCTCTGACCCACTGACAATCGGTGCTGAAAAGGCCGAGGAATAACCGGAATCATACATTATATATCCTAGAGGAACTGAACTCTTGACTTGTGCAACTAGAGCAGACAACAAACTAGCTTTCAGTCCTGTTGTACTCGAAGCAAGTACATTTGGATTAACCACCTTCTTCACTCCTTGAGCACCACCACTTATATCTGACTTCAATCTGGCATAAACGTCATCGTATTTTGTACTACCTTTGTATGCGACGATCTTGAAGTCACTCACACTATCCGCTTGCGAAATATTGTATGAGGAACCAGGTTGATCAGCTACGATCTTGGTGACAATACTTCCTGCAACTATCGAACCGGACTTATTCGTATATCCTGGTATATTGATAGAACTATTCAATCTATATACTCTACCACTCTCATCAGACAATCTGGTTCCAGCGATGAGACGTACCGAGCTAGCGCTATATGAATTATATACTGTAACTGAGCCTTGAGCCTTCGTAGAGACTGCCGGGCCATCAACTGATGGTACAACTACACTCTGGGATTCTTTCATTGTTATAACTTCATACGCTAGGTCATTAACGACACCAGATTTGATGACCAAAGTGTTATTGACAGACACAGGGATAACTTTCGGAGTGATAGTAAAGACAGCTCTGGAGAAATATGTCGAAGCCAAGAAGCCAGCAACACCGATCAAAACAAATACACTGAGTGATACACCCAACCAAATTCCCTTCTTTTTGTGAGATTTCTTTTTCTTTTCGGGAGGAGTCATAGCCATTCTCCTCATAGTATCCTTGTCCTTTCTATCACCAGTTTCAAGAGCACTATCATTATCTGTATCTTCTATTTTATGTATTTTCAATACTATCTCATCTCTAGACTTAGGTGATCTCTTCTCTGGTTGAGTTCTGGAATGCGACGTAGCAGGAGATTTCTCCTTCGAGAGAACGACATCTCGGATAGAGCGGCGATCATTTGGTACGATGTCCTGGACTCTTCTTGGCATATATTATTGAAATTATGAAAAATTAATCAAGAAACTATAATCAAATATAACATTACTCTACAATCATATCATAGATTTTCAGTAGGTCGAAATTTCTCCAATGCGATAATGCAAAGATCGATCATCGGGGCACTATCACACAACGGTTCATATGTTACTTCCGATTCTGTATCCTCTCTCGAGATGAGTTCAACTGTAACATTCGGGAATGCTCTCACCAACGCTTTTGAATAATCATCTCTACCTACATCAGTCGACAATATTATCGTCGACGAATCATCCAATCGCTGTTTTCCTCGTTCGAATGCCACCCTCAATTGAGATAGCCATTCGTCATGACTCTGATCGATGATGTATGAGTCCTCGACCAAACCAGCATCCAATATACCGCTAGTATTCAATGTTCTCATCGACGATGCGGTCTTGGGTCCGACTCTGCTGCCTTTGGAGATAGAGCGCAGTATCGTCGCAGACCCCATCGGATACGTACCAAAAAATACACAAGAATGATTCTTGACTACTACTATATCTGTCACTTCACCATGAACATGGACGATCGAGTAATTACGCTTGTGTGGGAACATATGACCGATACCGAGATATTGCAAGAACAATGATGAATGAAAAAATATATTATGATTCCCCACCATAGTCATACACATATCCTTGAAACGCCCGACCATCTTTGCACCTGATATACTAGAAACATATGAAACGGAGAGAGCATCGACTTCCTTGCCAACCCAACTAGAAATCGGATATCCATTCAATTCAACATTGAATATCTTTTGCTCTACCTGTAAAGCACCACTCATCGCTCTAGATTCTGAGGATAGTTTTTCTCTCTCATCATTCAAAATCTTGTGTATGAGAGCATCTGTGATGAGTTTCGGTCTATCAAAAGAGATCTTGATATGCTTTGATTCAGACAATATCCAAGGCGAAGACAACGTATAATGAACAGATCGTATCTTCTTTGGTAAACCAGGGTAGATCATACGAAGATTATAGAGATCCTTCGATATGAGTGATACAACATGAGTTATCGCATTGATCGTGGATCTTATAACCTCAGCACTTTTCTGATCATAACGGTGTTGCACCTCTCTTCGGTGCGTCAGTATCACATGCGGTTTTGCATTTTCTCTATGCAATACCAGAGTAGCAAGGACAGCTGAACTCTGCACATCCAAGACCAAAGAAAGATCATCGACTTTTCTACTAGAAAAAAACTTCATGTCGTAATTATAGCACAATGAAATCATGCAGGTGTTAACGTAATACACAGCTATGAGATCGCACCCATAATCACCGATTGTTTGCTATAATATCCCCATGTACGAAGAAGAACCTAGAAATAGTATTCCTTTCTTTTCTATACTTGGGGCATTAATATTCAGCTTTGGTTCTCTTTGGGTTGGAACTTATGCGGCACATATGGCTTTCTATGGTGGAGAGAGCTCCAATCTCGGGATTCGATCAGATAATCAAGCGGCAGTTTTCGATTCGACAACCTTTATACACAAATCTGTTTCGACGATCGAGATACCCTCGCCTTCTACTACTATCATGATCGGAGGTGATGTTATGTTGGACCGTAGAGTGAGGTTGATGGGACAAAAGAATGGGTATGATTCTCTATTCTCTTCTATTACTCCACTATTCAAGACTGCTGATATCGTCATCGTCAACTTGGAAGGTCCAGTCACTGCATATCCATCAAAGACGTTACTCCCAGATGGTACATTAACCAAAGAGATGGCATTCACATTTGCACCTGGGAGCACCAAGGCTCTGGCAAACGCTGGTATCACAGCTGTTAGTCTAGCGAATAATCATGAAGATAATTTCGGCGTGAAAGGTGTTGTTGAGACAAAACAATGGCTGGCACAATCTGACTTGAAATGGTTCGGAAGTCCATGGAATGCTTCCTCGACTGAATTGGTGATGGAAAAAAATGGCATGAAAATCGCTTTTGTCGGATATCATGCTTTTCAGTCCGGACTTAGCAGAGTTTTGAGTGATGTAAAGAGACTAACTTCTGAAGGTAATTTTGTTATCGTAATGCCCCACTGGGGAGAGGAATACACTAGTAGTCCATCAAAGGCCATGCGTGAACAAGCTAGATCTATGATCAGTGCTGGCGCAAAGGCGATCATCGGTGGTCATCCTCACGTGATCATGAATAATGAAACGATTGCCGGTGTACCAGTTTATTATTCTATTGGTAACTTGCTATTTGATCAGTATTTCTCTCCTGAAGTTACCAAAGGTCAGATAGTGTCTCTGAAACTTGTGAATGGACCAGCTGGACCGAGTTTGAATAATCTTGAAGTCTATAATACTGAACTGGATAGAAATAAGGGTGTTATTGTTAAATGATTGGGTAGGTGAAGGTGAATTGGATGGTGAAGGTGAGAGGTAAAATTGGATGGTGAGGTGTGGCGGGCGCGAAGTCCTCTTCATGGTGCCACTTTCAAAATCATGTCACGGCATGATTCACACTTATTAGCATAATAATCTGTCGAATTATAGCCACAGAATCTAGTTATATACCTCAAATCATGCTACGGCATGATTTCAAAATAGGGGTCATAAAACTAGAACGTGCTGTGGGGACTTTGAATATATTCAAGCAATTATTACGATCGACATTTTCCCACCGACTGTTGTAATTTATCCAATTATTAGATATATTGAACGTACCGAAATTTTTCAGTTTAAAATTTCAATACATGCGCGGTTAGCTCAGTTGGTAGAGCATCCCCTTGACGTGGGGAGGGTCACAGGTTCGAATCCTGTATCGCGCACAAGACAAAATAATATAGAAAAATGATCACCCTCGGAATAGAAACTTCATGTGATGAAACAGCTCTCGCAATAATAGAGACACGGACTTCGAGCACAACTGACGGCCCTCAAATAGAATGCCGCATCATAGACTCACTAGTCCATTCGCAAGCAGAACTACACAGTGCATATGGTGGTGTGTACCCAAATCTAGCAAAGCGAGAACACGGGAAAAATCTAGCTCCCCTTCTACACAAACTTCTCATAAATAGTGGGGACGCCCTCAAGTCATTGAGCCACACTGGGCCAACGAATGACGAAATCAGCCGTGACAAATTTTTTGAAATATTAGAGAGCTTCAAAACCGACATGCAAGTTCAGAATCCGGACCTATGGCAATCACTTACCGGTGCTGATTTCCTACGTAACATCCCTCCAATAGATCGTATCACCGTCACGGAAGGTCCAGGACTTGAACCAGCGCTCTGGGTTGGCATCATTTTCGCGAGAGTTCTCGGAGCATTGTGGAATGTGCCAATAATACCGGTCAATCATATGGAGGGTCACGTTATCGGATCATTACTCACAACAGATACACCATCAGGAACATGGCAGAAAATGAAACCGATCGACTTCCCCGCCCTAGCATTTCTCATAAGTGGAGGACATACAGAGCTAGTACGAATCGATAATGATCCAACGGTCGGATCTCGATTGAAATATACGATCATAGGACAAACAGTTGATGATGCGGTTGGCGAGGCTTTCGATAAGGTCTCCAGACTCCTCGGACTACCGTACCCAGGTGGCCCACATATTTCCAAACTGTCCGAAGAAGCAGCTTCTATGATGACACCATCACCAGTAAAGCTACCGAGACCTATGATACATAGTGGCAACCTGAACTTTTCCTTTTCCGGCTTGAAAACTGCGGTACTATATGCAACTCGTGCAGCAGCAAAGACAGATGGTTCATTATCGGACGAATTCAAAAGAGGCCTCGCACACGAATTCGAACTAGCAGTATCAGAAACCCTCGAATACAAATTACGAAGTGCAATAGACGAGATAGGTGCAAAGACCATCATTATGGGTGGCGGCGTAAGTGCAAACAAGATGCTACGTGAGAGATTAACGAAGATCGCAACCGAGTATAATATACCGATATATCTGCCCACTCGTCACATCTCTGGCGACAATGCCCTCATGATCGCTTTGGCTGGTGCGATGAATACGACACCGTACTCGAAAATTCATACAGTGAAAGCTGATGGAACGAAGAAATTGGGTCATCAGTAAACAAAAAGCGCAGTTTCCTGCGCCTTCTGTTTGATATCTACATATTTTGATACCTACACACTTCGAATCAATTAGCGAAACATTCCAACAACGAAATCCCAGAATCTACTCAATATAGAAGCATTGACTACTGAAGCTGTTTGAGTTGTTCCTGTATTTAGTCCAACATCTTCTGAAGTTGAAGCCTCCTCTATCGCTGGACCATTCACAACAGGCTTAACTACATTCCGAACTGGTGTCTGAGCAGGTGTCTGATTCTGACGATTCCTATAAGCGTTAATGACGGCCAATTCAGCTGCACTCAATGCAAAAGGTTTACTACAAGCGATTTGATTGATCTTATTCTTTGTAGTTATATACATATTTCCAGTCACACTTTGTGAACTCCAAGGACCCATGATGTCAGAGAAATATCTACTCTGGAATATCTTTACAGCATTTTCTGTCTGAAGATCAAATATGCCGTTTACAATAACATTGATACCCTGTGTATTCTTCAAGAATGACTGCAACTTGGCAACCTCTGAAGCATTGTTATTTGCTCCGAACTTTAAATATGAAGTGATAAGTGGGCATGAAGATGTGCCTGATGTGAATGAAAGTAGTGAGTAGCTTCCACTTGAACCTGAAGAACTACCACCGCCAGTGACTACACTTGGAGTTACAGCTGGGATTATAGCTGGCTGTTCTGGCTCAGAAGGAGCCTGTACAGGCGCAACGACACCTTCGTATCCACTTGAAAACTGAGTATTTGGCATTCCACCATTTTGACTATTATCAACAGTTGAATTTGGAATTGAGCTACCAGAACCAGTATCAACTGTCTCTCGAGGTACTAAATTAGAACCAGGATCTGTTGCAACGTCTCGAACTGGTAAAGTTGCAGCAGGTTCTTGTATAACTTCCTGTGCAGGAATTGACGGCTCAGCACCTGTTGAAAAATCACTAACTGGCGCTATATCAGAAGCCTCATCAGCAGCAATAACTAACTTTGGGGTAACGTTGAAAACAACAGCCAATGTAATAGCTGCCATTGCGAATAGACCCGTAAAATAACGTAATTTCATAAAATAATATTTAATAATTGAATAATAATCGACTACTAGCGTGTTAATATTTCTAAAATCACCTTATCATACTATACAATTGCTGTCAATAAAAAAGAGCCCAACCTTCCGATTGGGACTCTTCGTGAATTTGTTTGCCGGTTAGTTATTCCGGTCCATTCGTAATGTGCAAAACCATCTTGACTGTCGACGGTGTGACTTCCGCCGGCTGGACAACCACAGTCTTCAAGGTACTCGGGGTGTAATTATTCACTTCAAATGCCTTGTAGTACGCCTGATCACTGCCTGATGTATTCGCTGGCGTCCCTAAATATATGGACGAGTCAGCAAGACCTCCTGGGACAATGACCGCCCAATGTTGATTCGTATCACCCAAAGACAGTGTCCTCTTCAGCCCATAGGAGACTGCCGGAATCTGGCGTTGTCCTTGGATTGCGATTTTGATGTTACTGCCAGCAGGAGCTCCGTTAGCAACAAGGCACGGCTGACTCGAGATCTGGTTAGTACGTCCAGGTCCATCAGGCATGTAGATCGCCGATGTCAGGATCATGGTCATATGTCCACGGAAATAGTTCAAATCACCGACGACATCAGTGGAAGAACCACAGAGCCATCCGAGACGAACCATTCCGATAACACGATTGACCTTGTACGTAGCAGTACTTTCGCCTTTGTAATACGTAGCGATGACATTGCCACTAGCATCCCAGAGCTCTCCGCGCAAAGTTGGCGAAAAGGTCAGGTTCGTTCCAGATGCAGCATCAACTGCGATATTACCGTTATAACGAAGGGTGTGTGCCGAATCGTTTGAGTCGAGAGCAAACCAGATGTTAGTAGCGTAGAACGCAGTCGCGTCCTTCCAATCTCCAACAATGGCAAACCGCTTGCCATTCTGGTCTGCAAACGGACCACTCGGACTATTGGTTGCATCCCACATCTTGTAACTGGCGACAGAGCAAATCATATCGCAAGCACGAAGCGAACACGGCATGTTCAGAGCCGCCGGGTCATTCGCCACGTCTGTGGAGATATAACCGACTACACCATCCTTGTCCATGTAAGACATGACATTCTGCTGACAGACCGAATTGCTCGGGCTGGTCGCAGCAGTGATGACGAAGTACTGCAGCTTGATCTGTGGCGGCGCCGCATAACTGACGGCGACGTTCGTACCGAAGGCGACCACGCAAAGCATGACCGCGATGTTCCGACTGATGTTGTTTTTCATACGTTTATTCCGTTTTTTACCCTCAATCTCTCAGCCGAAGCCCTAACTAGAGCCTCCTTGGTAAATAGCTGTCAATTTCAGGCAAGATTCTTTGATCTAGTGTCCTTTCTAGCAAATCCTTGACTTTTTGTCAAGTGGTTGTATAATGACATTACACATTCTACATTTTCCAATTTGGCAATTGTGCCATGATCGTGTGTATATTGGAGAGCGTGGAAAAAACCAGACAATGTCTGGGGGGCTGGAACTATTTTCCAGCCCCATTTAGTTTATATAGCCTCAAACCTAATCACGATCAAACTGCCCAAATACTTTTTTATACTTTTCCCTTTGTATTTGATGCATACTGACATATAATATACGCATGACATATAGCTCTGTAGGTTATGCACTGATAGCAGGACTCTTCCCTTCGCTCATATGGTTATGGTTTTGGCTCCGCGAGGATAGCGAACATGGTGAACCAAAATGGATGCTTGCAGCCTCATTCATCGGAGGTTTCGTGGCAGTCCTATTTGCGATAATGATCGAGAAACTGATAGCTGATAATGTCCTAGACAATAACCTCAAATACACTCTTTGGGCAGCCACGGAAGAATTGCTCAAGTTCATGGCAGTATCAATCATAGTGTTAGTATCTAAATATAATGATGAACCATTGAAGCCTCTCATATATTGTATAGTCGTTGCTCTTGGATTTGCCGCGCTTGAAAATGCCCTATTCCTATTGGAACCAGTATCACTTGGTGCAGTGGCACAAAGCATCATTACGGGAAATATGCGTTTCATCGGTGCCACACTGGTTCATGTGGTCAGTTCTGCTGCCGTTGGTTTTGCTCTAGGTCTTACATTCTATAAAAATACTGCGGTCAAATTCATAGCGATCGTGATCGGCCTGATCGCCAGTATCGCCATCCACGCTTCATTCAATATTTCCATAGTCAATTCAATCAATAATGACACTCTCAAAGTATTTGCATGGATCTGGGCCGCGGTAGTATTACTCATCATTCTCTTTGAGGAGGTCAAGGCCGTTAAACCAATAATGAAGAGACAATAGTTCTCCACTTCCCCTTATTAACATAATCGTATAAAATGTATTGGTAAAATAAGTTACTAAAAAATATGGCAAAAGAAAAAAAATCATTTTTTGAAAGATTAACAGGAACAGTTCGGTTGGAAGAAGAAACTGAGGATCTAAAACCGACAAAACACGGCGGTGGAGAACGTGGTGAATCTAAAAATTCTGAACTTGCGAATTGGATAGAGAATGATACTGACCAAGAGGGAGAATTAACAGTCGATGTATACCAGACTCCAGAAATGATAGTAGTAAAGTCCATGATAGCTGGTGTTAGACCTGAAGATCTAGATATCTCTATAACTCGAGACATGATAACGATACGCGGCAAACGTGAAGAGGAAAAGATTGCCAGAGAAAATGACTATTTCGCACGCGAATTGTACTGGGGTTCATTCTCAAGAACCATTTCCCTACCAGAAGAGATAGATGTCGACGAAGCAGAAGCTGTCGAAAAGCATGGACTACTCATATTGAAACTACCTAAACTAGATAAAAAGAAACAATCTAAATTGAAAGTTAGGACGGCGTAAAGGTCCTTTCAGCTAATTTTGCAGACTATGTGACAAAATACTAAATATCCAAATTAGCCATCTTGGCATTGGATTGAATGAATGATTTCCTAGCAGGAACATCATCTCCCATCAACATATCGAAAACCTTATCGGCATCTTGCGCATCCTCTATATTGACCTGCTTCAAAATACGCTTTGCAGGATCCATGGTCGTATCCCATAGTTCATCAGAGTTCATCTCTCCGAGACCCTTATAGCGCTGGATAGAGATCTTTTCGCGGCCTTTTGATTGTGAGACTTCTTCCACAGGAGATTTCTCTATAGGCGAATTGTCACCGGCAGCATTCAACAGTCTTTCCTTGTCTTCTTCCAAACCTTCCATATCATCCTCTGCATCTAGTAATTGAGATTGATCAATCTTGCCTAGCGCTTTATCCTTGGCAGCATCATCATAGAAATACATGATCTCTTTGCCTCTCTTTACCTTATATAGAGGTGGTTGAGCAATATATACGAATCCACCATCTACCAATGGTCGGAAATACCTGTAGAGCAAAGTTAATATAAGTGTACGGATGTGTGCGCCGTCAACGTCAGCATCTGTCGCGAGAATAATCTTGTGATAACGGAGTCTAGAAATATCGAATGTATCCCCTATAGCTGTACCGAAAGCCAAGACCAAGTTCTTGATCTGCTCAGATCCCAACATTCGATCGAGTCTCGCACGTTCAATGTTTAGGATCTTTCCACGAAGTGGCAATATGGCTTGAGTACGACGATCGCGGCCTTGCTTGGCAGTACCACCTGCAGAATCTCCCTCTACTATGAACAATTCCGACTCTGATGGACTATCCGACTGACAATCCGCAAGTTTTCCCGGCAGGGTCATACCTTCGAGAGCGCCCTTACGTAGAACGCTGTCTTTGGCTGCCTTTGCAGCTTTCCTAGCCTTCATAGCCAATATAACCTTATTGATGATCGCCCTTGCGTCCTCTGGATTCTCTTCTAGAAATGCTGTGAAGGCATCACCGAAAACTCCAGCGACTGCTCCCTGGGCTTCCATACTTCCTAGCTTTGCCTTGGTCTGACCTTCGAATTGGATCTCACGTAACTTTACCGAAATAACTGCCGTCAAACCCTCTAGTGCATCATCACCGGTGAACGTATCTTCACCATTCTTTGAAAGATTGTTGTTCTTTGCATAGGTATTCAAGGTTCTAGTCAATGCCGTTTTGAATCCTGTAACATGAGTTCCACCTTCACCAGTATAGATATTGTTAGCAAATGGCATCATTCTAGCTGATACATCATCGGCATACTGCAGAGCGACCTCTACAGATTCGACGCCTTCTACTTTCTTTTCAACGTAAAAAATATTCTTGTGAGAAGGTTTGAGTGACTGGTTAGTAAACTTGATGAGTGATACGAGCCCTCCTTCAAAGAAGAATGTATAAGATGGGGCTTCAACACCAGTTTCGCGTAGATAGAAGAGCTCCTCATCTGAGCCGAATCCCTCTATCTCATGACTGGCATCGATAACACTTATCCTGAGACCCTTCACCAGGTACGCCTGCTGACGCATGTGCTGGACGATGCGGTTCCATTCGAACTTGATACCTTCTTTGAAAATCTCGACATCAGGCTCGAAAGTTACGATCGTTCCATTTTTCTTCGTCGATCCTACCTTCTTTACAGCGGCTTTCCTCTTGCCTTTTGAATATTCCTGCATGTATACACCACCATCTTTGTGTACTACGACTTTCATATATATAGAGAGCGCATTCACGACTGATGCTCCCACTCCGTGTAGACCTCCAGAGACCTTGTAACCTGTCGTCTCACCACCGAATTTACCTCCAGCATGCAAGACGGTCATGATCGTCTCCAGTGCAGAGACCTTTGTCTGTTTGTGAATATCTACTGGGATACCTCGTCCGTTATCTGTTATGCGAACTCTGTTGCCGGGCAATAAAGCGATCTCAATGTCATTGGCAAAACCACCCATCGCTTCGTCGCGACAGTTATCGAATATCTCGGTAATGAGGTGATGTAACCCATCTGGTCCAGTTGTACCGATGTACATACCAGGACGCTTCCTGACCGGTTCTAGACCCTCGAGGACGGTAATAGATGAGGCATCATAATTACCTTCACCAGCTTCTTTTTTCCCTTTTGCTTTCTTTGTATCTTGAGACATAATCGAAAAAAGAAGCTAGTTCTTTTATGAGTACATTATAGCATTTATCAGTGCCAAATGGAAGCTGAATAGCAACAAAATATCAATGAAAAATGTTGGCCTATAATGTCCAAAATACGGCTTAAAGGCTTGACATATCAACTATACGATCTCACATACCCCACTTACACAAGCTAACTCTTTCTTTAGATCCGTTTCGTTCTGTTTCTCATAGGAGATGATCTTTGAATAGTCGACATGCTCCAATCTCTTCGCCAATTCTTTGTATGTATTTTCATCGATCGACTCATATGGTGCTAGCTTGTAGACAGCATCTTCACGAGGTAGGAATGATAGACCACCGACGATATCCCAATTCTTGTAAACCCAGTTGGCTACTTCGATCCATTCATCATTGCCAACAGATATAGTGATGGAAGGATTGTGTTCAGTGTAGTTGACCTTGACCATCTTCCAATATTCCAATTGTTCTATACCTGACAAATCATCACGGAATATCGATCCACTAGGAGCTTTGACTGGGAATTCTAGTACATAGGTCGTGGCACTCTCAGGAGATTGACCGACTTCTGGATGATACGGTACACCCTGGTCTTTCAACATCTTGAATAATGAATCTGTAGCAGAGATACGAATGCGACGAATATAGAACTTTGAGTGACGTGGATGCATACCAGATGCACAATCAACAGTCTGTGACAAAGTTCCAGAAGGCTTCACACACGTGATCGCAGTTGACTCATTGACTCCGAATCTCTTTGCGAACTCCTTGTTTACTCGAATCGCTTCATCACGAAGTCTCTTCAATACTTCTGGCTTCCTCACAGCAGGACAGTCCCATTGACCAGTGATAGAAACACCGAGCAATCTCTCACGATCACAATGTTCTTTCCATTCCTTTGAAAGATAAGGGAAATTCGTCAATGTTGATTGATATGTTCCCAGAATAACAGCGATGCGCATCTTCTTAAGTAGTGTCTTCTCCGTATCTTCAGCACGAGCGACGATCTCTGATAGATTACAGAATTGTTTTGACTGCAGAATGATCTCACCGCATGGATTTGTACCTATAGGACCGATGATATGGTTGCCTGATGGGTCAAAATATCCCTTGTATTCCTTGAGTGCTTTGATTCTACGTTCTGGCAGAGTTGCAGCGAGTGATCCACGGTTGAATATACCTCTCTCACCTGAACGACTCTCGATCAAAGCCATCCACTCCTTCAAGAATTCTTCATTGGTAGGTTTGTTGATATATACAGCAGAATTGTTAGCGAGCATTCTATGAGGATGAGTCATATAAAATGCACCCTTCTTGGCATCGCGGATCTGATCATCTCCGAGGTCAGATAGTGATATCATGGCACTCCTCCTAACTCCACCTGACACCACACAATCTCCGATCATGCAGATGATATCGTGTAGATCTATGGCGCGGAGACGCTTTCCTTGACGAGTAAGCATGATCTGACGTGAAAATGCGAGCAATCTCTGCAATGGTGCAGGGCCTGATGATTTACCACCCATAGTTTTCAAACGAACACCTTCGGCTCTAAGTAGTGAAAAATCAAAGTCGATATCTTTTCCAGAAGCCCAGGTCTTCATACCTATAGTCAATGAATCAGCCCAACCTTCCTTATTATCTGGAATAACATGAGTAGGTAATTTCTCATCTGTTTGCATCATGATCTGTGGAAACTTCTCAACATTGGTACTCTCAACAGCCCAACCAGCACCTGTTCCACACATCGATATATACATGATCTCTGCCAGATCCTGGAATGACTCAGGAGCGATGAATGAACAGTTATATGCACAGACATTGGTTGCTCTAGCTGGCTTACCAGAAAACTGGAACAGTCTCATAGAGGGCATGGCATGCTGATTCAAGATAGACTCACGGATTTCCTTGTATTCCGTGTCCTTGAGTTTATTACCGAGGTTTTCCTTCATGAAGTCCACGTAACGATCGACAGTCTCTATATATGTCTCTCTCCTACTCTCTGTATCGATCCATCTAGAGTATGTGCGGTAATATACGAACTGACCGAGTGCGTTCTTGAAATACTTCTTTGAATCTTCCGCCAACTTCTTTACATGCACAGGTATCTCAAAACCCTTGGCACGTAATTTTGCACGATCTTCGCGGTATATAACATAATGCTTGGCTGACTTTACGAGATCTGCACGCATAAGTTCTGCTTCAACAATATCCTGAGTACCTTCAACTGTTGGTATGAAGTTAGAGAACTTCTTCTTTATACGTATTAGTTCAGCAAACACACTGTTCGCGACCATACGAGCTTCTTCTATGGAGCCTTCATGAACAGCATTCATACCTTTCCATATAGCATTTACGATCTTTTCCAAGTCAAAATTGACTATTCGACCGTCTCTCTTGATAATTGTTGGGATGGAAGGAGCCTTGACCGCATTTCCTGTTGCGGTTTTTTTCTTTTTTGGCATATGATTACGCAGGCGGACTGCGAGATTATATCAGCTAATTGTTAATAAATTTTTTCAATTACTTTTTACTCGATATGTAAATAATAATTGTTCACTGGATATGAATGCATTGTAACTCCTTAGTCACTCAAAAAAAAGCTGTGGAAAACTTTTTACAGCATAAAAAAATGGAAAGACAAAATTTCATGCAACAATATTTGTCACGATGTCACTATTCAATATTGAATTTCAATATTTCTCCAACCTTGATGCCTAACTCTTTGGCGGCTCCAGCATTGATCTCTAGGACATATGATATGTTTTGCGGTGGAAAGAATGTATCTGGATAACTCGAAGGCTGAACATTCGCATTCATGCCAACAACTTTATGGTCCGCATCTATCCACACTATATCAATCGGAAAATTCATATCTTCCATCCAAAAACCATATCGTCCTGGAATTATGAAAGTGAAAAGCATGCCTTTGTCGGCACCGAGGGATGTCCGTCCACTCAATCCATTCTCGCGGCTTATTTCATCACCAGCTAATTCTATATCGATATTTCCAAGTGGTGCCTCTATGACATTTTTTCCATCATTTGTACTCATTGGACTAGTCGTGCTGGCTTGGCTAGCTGCCATAGTTGTACTGCTAACACTATTAACAATATTAACCACTTCATCGAGATTGATCCCTGTAAGTGGTGGAAGTGCTCCTTTGGAAGACAAGTAGATAGTGAGCGCAACTAGTGCAAAGAAACCAACCACAACGATTGATAGAAATGTGAAATTATCGTGGGTTTTTTTTGACATAATTTTTGGAAATTTAATAGACTGGCAATCAATATATCTTGTGCTACTATTCCAGTATATCAGTAATTATAACTCAATAACATGTATACGATAAACATTTGGTCCATAATTGTTTCATCTATTGTAAGCTTTTGCATAAGTTCTATATGGTATTCCCCTATCATGTTTGGTAAAGAATGGATGTCGCTAGTCAAGATTTCCAAGAACGATGTCGATGCTATGAAGAGTAGTAAAGTCTTCACTTCTTACATCATTCATTTCGTTGCTACGATCGTATCTCTTTCTATACTCGGCTTTGCAATATCAGCTATCGGCGTGCAAAATGCCACCGACGGGGCTTTCATCGGATTCTTTGCCTGGCTAGGATTCGTCGCACCATTTGGTGTCGGTGACTATATATGGAGAAAATCACCAGCGAGACTAGTACTCATAGACTCGATATCTGTACTACTCACCCTCGTGGTCGGTGGAGCGATCATAGCGATGTGGTAGGGTTACAACGAATAGTTCTCAGCAGAAAATTTATATTGTTCTATAAATATCTTTTTGAATGGCTCGACAGAATTCAACTCGTAAAAAACCAAAACAGCCTGGCGGTATTCATCTTCATCTACACTCCTATACGATAGCGGTGCCAGATCATTTGATAACAATACGGAATTGGCCATCAGCCTAGCTGTGCGTTTATTGCCATCCTCGAATGGTTGGACGTAACTAATTCCCAGCAATAGAATTATCGCCTTCTCATAACCCGAAGCTGCTAGATTTGTTGCTGATATTAGTCGTTCTACCGCTTCTATGATTTGGAAATGGTTATCCAATGGTCGGTAACGCGAACCTGTTATACCAACTGCCTTTGAACGTAGATTGAAAGTTACACCTAAACCATCTACCAACAATCGATGAACGGATTCGATATTACCTTTGCTTATCTCTTTGAATTTGTCAGCATTCTCATAGATATAGGAAAATGCCTTCTTGTGATTCAATATCATCACAGCTTCTTCTTTGGCTTTACCGACAGCCTCTAGACCTTTCTCGATGAGACGTTCCGTCTCCATCAATGTGTACGTATTACCTTCGATCCTCGATGATTTCCATGACAACTCAATTATGAATCTTTCCAATTCCTTTTTATGAATAGTTTCCGAGATATCGCTTTTTCTATTACGATAAATCAGGGATGAAGCTTCGAGAATAGCTAGCTCCTCTCTTGTAAATAAGTTCGCAGGTATATTTCTAAACAAATCAAAATCATATCCCGTATTTCCGTAACGACGATCAGGTACTACGTTGCAATACTCTTTTGCATCAACTGGTGCAGTTATCTTTCCTGCCACAGTCAATCTATATACTGTAGCTGGACCAGCACCTTCTTCGGATAAGACACCTCGCTCCTTGAGAGCCGAAACGTCTCTTTTGGTGGTGACCAGGGACACATCTTCTCTGTTTAAGACCAGATACGCGTGTATATCAGAAGATGAGCCTGTTTTGTTTGTAAACAGGTACTTTATGATCAATTCTTCTCTTTTACTGTTTATATTTGCCATAATCGTATCAAATCATAGCATAAATCGTATCAAAATGACGCGATTAATACTCTTATATGACACGATTATATCATTTTCCCTTAATTCATACCACTCGTGGCATCAGACGGCGCCGAAGATACTGGCGCCGTTTCTGCAGGTGTAGTTGCTGTTGGAGCTGATGCTGCTTCTGGTGTTGTTACAGGATTCTCGCTTACTGTAGGTGTAGCCTCTATAACTGGTGTTGCGGAAGACTGATCAGTACTTGGTGGCGTCACTTCAGGCGTAGCGGATACTGTAGGGTTGGTACTCGAGGCCGTATCAGTTGAAGCTGTCGTCGTATTCGTACTCGAAGCGGTATCAGTTGATGCTGTTGTCGAACTCGTCGTTGTACCTACGATTGCCGTCTGTATAACTGGAGTCGGATTGACTGGAGTTGGAGTGACTGGGGTTGGTGTGACTGCATAGCCAGGAACTACGACTTGCGTTGAAGTTGCTGTACATGATCCCATCTTCCTCAAGAGGTCTCCATTGACTATAGATACACAATACACTGTGCCTGTTGCTTGATCAGCCATCTCGAATCCTTTCGAAACTGCAACCACCTGAGACTCGACTCGATCTATATATGCTATCTTGGCTGTGAATCTATCAACCACCCAATTCCCTGTCGAAGCGATAACACTCTGAACAGCGGTAGCAATCTTGTTTATGAATACCGTAGAAGCGGTGTACTCCAGTATCGTCGAACTAGCGACGTTCCTCGCGATCTCAGTAACTGTTGTCGTACTCAGCTGGGTCTCGAGCGTACTCGAAGCGAATAGTTCCAGTGCCATGATCCTATCTGTAGTTGAACTCAAGAAATTATCTATACCATCTACTCGTAGAGCTAGATCAGCAACCGTGGTAGATGATGCCATGGAACTGATGTTCGCTGATAGTTTAGACAATGACTCACTGACACATGGTACATTGGCTGAACAGACATCACCCGCTAGTGTTAGATTGCCCTTATCATCTAGCTTGAATATATCTACACCATTCTGATTCTGTAATAGTAGGTTCTGAGTCAATGCAGGATTCAAGTCTGACTCATAGAATCTGAAGTTGTTGGCAAAGAATAGGTCTCCGTTGTATGAAGTTGTTGAGCGTAGTGCGCCGTTAACGTATAGGTCGCCGTTGATGGTGGAGGTGGCGCCAACAGCATTAACTGTCACTGTACCATTATCTAACACGGTAAACTTTGGAGCGTTTGATGAGTTGGTAACCTGGAACGCTGTACCAGTAGTCAAGCCTAGACTCTTAACGGAAAGCTTGGCGATCGGTGAGGTTGAACCAATACCGACGTTTCCTCCAGCTGTTGCCAAAAATGTTGCACCAGTTGATGTAAATGAAGTTGTTGACGCGTTAGCTGTGGTTATCTTTGTTGTAACACTCAAATTTGACGGCATGGCAAAATCACCAGCGATATCCATAAATTTAAAATCTTTGGCCCAGCTGATCGTATTTCCAACGGCATTATTGTTGGCAGTTGAAATATATATATCACCAGCATACATCGCTATCTTTGTGTTTCCAACTAAGTCATCAGACTTCCAAACACCACCGACTATATATGCTCCTTGTGTAAATTCTGCGTCATGATTCCCGGCCGCACTGTTCGAAACTATTCGGAATGCATTACCAAAGCGGTGATTATCTCCCGCAGCTGTTAAGACGCCACTGATATAACTATCTCCGGTTACACTGAACTTGGTTGTTGGCGCCGCCGTCCCGATTCCCACATTACCATTTGCATTCACTGTCAAAGTGTTAGCAGTAGCTGCACTGTTCACACTGAAGGCAGAATTCGTTCCTGCAGTGAGTCCTCCTTTAAAAGTTGAGGTAGATGTAGTAGATGAGGCTACTATATAACCAACTACAGGAGATGATGTAGCACCTACTGTTCCTGCACCTGTCCAATATGTGAGGAAGTTAGCTGTACCGCCTGACAGTGTTGCACTACCTGCTGAAATACAGGTTGTTCCATCTGTACTGAAGCATGAAGCTCTGATAGGTCCAGCGAATGTTGATGTGGCTGTAGATGTGGCGGTGATGCCAGCAACTGTTAGGTTGCCTGCTATGTATGTATCTCCTACTACGGTGAGCTTGGCGAATGGTGAGGTGGTGCCGATGCCGACGTTACCGTCAGCCTTTATTACTATTCCATTTGTAGGATTATTCTGTGTTCCTGTAAAGACTATATCGTGTGCAGTTGATGGTGTAAGGGGTTGAACAATTAATGGATTCATAACTCCAAACCAATTTCCTTCATACTGACCAAACATTGTTGAATAATTTGTTGTATTGATTTGGAAACGCACATCAGCAGCAGACGCCGCTACAAAAGTTGCTACGTTTATCCCATTTGACACAAGTGCAACATCATTCGTACCAGAACCCATAACACCCGCTGTACCATTTCCGACCTTCAAACCAGGACTGATGGCTGTACCAGAAGGAATTGTTAAATTACTAGTAAATCGCCCTGTGCCATTAACATCTAGTTTATATGCGGGACTCGTCGTACCAATACCCACATTCCCTCCATTGTAGTAAACACTGGAACCATTCGTCGTCCACTGACTAGATACC
>JBAXUB010000015.1:0-14623 GCA_037129895.1 Candidatus Tayloriibacteriota bacterium
ACAGAGACATCATCTTCACCACTCCAAAGGGAAGTGATACTTCTCTGGCAATCGTCACACTATCTACCACACCTGGTAGATACTACCTGACATCAGACAGTGCTGCCTTCACTCTAGCTATCGATGTGATATCCCCAGTTAAGGAGGCGCCGGTCACTGTAAAACGTGATACTATATGGACAAAGATATTGAGATGGTTTGGGATCTAGAATTGACCCACCATTAAATTTATCGAGTTATTGAGATCAAGACTAATTATCAATTAATTATAATAAATATGAACTTTCAATCGGGCGTATTAGACAAGACGAGACTAGTATCGAACTTACTTATGCTTCTACTAGTCGCAGGAAACATTTTTTTCAGTATTCAATATACAGAGGGTATCAAGCAAAAGGTAACTGAGGACTCGATGGTTGCAGCAAAGAACGCCGTCCGCAATCAAGCAGCAACGTTCATGAAGGAATTCGTTGATATCGTTATCAATCCCGAGGGTACGATCAGTATGGATGATCGAGTCAAACTCGAAAATGATGTTCGTCAGATACACGATCCTGCGATCTTGAAGCAATGGACAGCCTTCCTCAATTCCAAGGATGCAGCTGCAGGACAGACGAATGCGATCAGACTCATGTCTATGGTTACGAATGTGATGCTGTAATCAGTATGGTAGACTGTCATTATGAATACTGATTCAATCTCGCCTCTCATAAAGGAAAAAGCCTCGATCATTCTTTCGGAAATACAAAAGGCTAGTTCGATATTGTTGCACTGTCATCCGTCACCGGACCCTGACTCGGTCGGGTCAGCTCTGGCGATGAGATTCGCCCTAGAACAAATGGGCAAGAAAGCCACGGTAATAAAAGGGGATTCAGAAATTCCTCAGGCTTTCATGCATTTTCCTGGAGCGGACGCCATAGTAATGAAAAATTTCACTGAAATGGACCTTAGTGGGTTCGATCTATTCGTCATAGTTGATACTGGATCGATCACTCAGATCTCACGTCTTGCTCCCATCCAATTTCCACTCACTATAAGGACAGTTGCTATAGATCATCATATTTCCAATAGTGCGTTCGCCGATATAAATTTGATAGAACCTGCGTATCCAGCAACGAGTCAAGTATTGTTCGATCTATTCAGTATTTGGAAAATCAAGATAGATTCGAATATTGCGGCCAATCTATTCATGGGAATATACACAGATACTGGAGGATTCAAATATCCTGGTACTACAGTCGGAACTTTCAATGTTGCTGGAACTTTGACTGAGATCATACCTGAATTCCCAAAGATTATTTCTGATATGGAGAATTCTAGATCTCTCGGTGAATTGAGATTCCAAGCGTTGGCTCTGAATTCGGTCGAAACATTCTTGGATGGTCAGTGTGGCTTTTCTATCATCAGTAATCAGGCTCTTTTGGATCATAAAATTGCAAAATCAGAGATACATGGGGAGCAAATAACCCCAATACTTCGGTCTATATCGGAATGGAAGTTTTCTGGAATGTTCGTCGAGATGGAACCAGGCCAAGTCAAGATAAGTCTACGCAGCAAGGATGGTGACATCTATGATGTATCCAAGTTGGCTAGCTCTATGGGTGGTGGAGGACACAAAGCGGCTGCTGGTCTCAATCTGCATATGTCCATAGATGAAGCAAAAAAGCTAGTTGTCTCCAAAGCCAAGGAAATGTATAATCTCTGACACTAGGTAGTCGAGGTTTTCGCTTTTTATTATAATAAGAATATTTCATAGATATGAATACAACAAAATGGATATGGGGAATCGTGGTCTCTATCGCTTTGCTCGCTCTCATTCATTGGTATACAGTTTCTAGACCAACTTCGTATTTCAATGAATACGGCAAGGATCTAGTCGCAAACGATACTGCAAAAGCCGAAGCTCTGGCCAAGGAACTAGTCAACGCAACAAGTAGCGACGCTTCAGGTTCTGCTTCTGCGACAGCTCCAGTATCAAATACTACTAACACTAATACAACAAAAAACTTTATGCATACAGTTACACTCGAAACAACCAAAGGCACTATTGTCTTCGAAACATATGATGCCGATGCACCAAAAACAGTGGAGAATTTCATCACGTTAGCTAACAAGGGCTTCTATAATGGTCTCATATTCCACAGAGTTATCCCGGGCTTCATGATCCAGGGTGGTGATCCAACAGGTACAGGTATGGGTGGCCCAGGTTATCAGTTTGCTGATGAATTGAATCCAGCTACGCCTTCTTATAAAGCTGGTTATGTTCGCGGAACAGTCGCTATGGCAAATTCAGGACCAAACACAAATGGCAGTCAATTCTTCATAATGCAATCAAACAACGGATTGCCAAATAGTTACAGTATATTCGGTAAAGTCATTTCTGGTATGGAAGTAGTCGATGCTATCGCCAATGCACAGAGAAACCCTTCTGATAAACCTCTTGTAGATATCAAGATGACCAAAGTTACAGCATCATCAAAGTAATCGGTGCACTGAACGATCATGTCAGAATATTATAATTCCAGAAGAAATAGGAACCTCTTTGATCCTGAGAGCAGCGAACCCTTTCGAATGAGTCGATCCAAGATCGATCTCTTCATGAATTGTCCGATGTGCTTCTATCTAGATTGTAAGCTAGGTGTTGGGAGACCTCCAGGATTTCCATTTGCACTGAATTCTGCTGTGGACACTCTATTGAAGAAAGAATTCGATATACACCGTGCAAAGAAGCGCGCACATCCACTCATGAGTGCATATGGATTGAAGGATGTTATACCTTATGAACATGAAGATCTAGATTTGTGGCGTAGCAACTTCAAGGGAATACGATATGTTCATGAACCAACCAAGCTATTGGTTACTGGGGCTGTCGATGATGTATGGGTAGACAAGAAAACAGGCGAGGTCATCATAGTAGACTACAAATCAACGAGTAAGGAAGAGAAGGTCAGTCTAGATAAGGAATGGCAGATCGGTTACAAGAGACAGATGGAAGTTTATCAGTGGCTATTCCGACGCAACGATTTCAATGTTTCTTCGACAGGGTATTTCGTGTATTGTAATGGAAAGACTGATAGGGAAGCATTCGATGCAAAATTGGACTTTGATATCGATCTTATACCGTATACAGGGAATGATACTTGGGTAGAGAAGGCTCTTGATGATATCAGGAAATGCTTGATGTCGAAGGTGATGCCGAAACCAGCTACGAATTGTGACTATTGTTCATATAGAAAATCAGCTAGGGATGTACAGTCAAAGAAATAGCTGCTGGCTCTGTTACTGGTCCGTTTATGGCCTCTGTGAGTGGATACTACTCACAACGAGTATTGGCCCTTGACTTTAAGCTATAAATAGTATACAATACTTAGGTTAATAAATAATATATGCATTTACTGCATTAGTGGCTCTATTAAGCCATAAGTGGCGAATAGGCAATGTGGGAAGTGTTTATGACCATGAATAATACAATCAAATCAAAGTTTCCAATCGTAGTCGCGGCATTCATGCTCGCATTTTTGGCGGTCATGATCATTCCTGCTTCTACTAACGCATGTTACGACGGTGGATGTTACATTCCTCGTCCAGTACAGCAACCTCCGGTTCGTCCTGCACCGTTGCCATTTTCTCAACCAAATATCATCCAGCAACCTGTGTATATACAACAGCCGGTCGTTCAACCAGTATATATTCAGCAACCCGTAGTTCAGCCGGTATATATTCAACAGCCAGTTATCCAGCCGGTTTACTATTCTCCTCTTACAGTTTCATGTAGAGCGAATGTAAATACAAACGGTAACTACAATTATAATTACAATAATAATTATCCTTATAACTATAATGGTTATAACAATAATTCCAATTCTGTAACATGGACAGCCTATGCTTCAGGTGGAAATGGTAATTACAGTTATAGTTGGTCAGGTTCAGATGGTCTATACGGAACAGGACAGTCTGTGTATTTCAATTATACTTACGCAGGTACAAAGACAGCGTATGTCACTGTATACTCTAATGGTCAGTCTATAACTCAGAGCTGTACAGGTTATGTCCAAGGTACTCAATATGTAGCACCTATCGTCTATCAGAATCCTTACCCTGTTAATTATGTAGTTCAGAATAATCTCGATATCGGATGTTACGTTGATCCTATCAATGCCAAGGTCAATCAGCCTGTTACATGGAGTGCCGAAGTTACTGGTGGTATGGCTCCTTATAACTACTCTTGGAGTGGTTCAGATGACCTCGGCGGTTCACAGTCTTCTGTGACGAAGTTCTACAATACTTCAGGATCAAAGAGTGCGATCGTTACAGTTACCTCTGCAGATGGTAAGACTGGTACTCGCGCATGTTCCAATTCATTGGCTATAGAAAAGACTTCTAGTAATTATGCTTCTAGAGATTCTAAGCCAAATGTTGGGTATGCTCCTATCGTAAAGCCAGTTGCCCCAAACAATGCCGATCAGACAGCAGCAGCTATGTTCTCACTTTCTAACATTCCATGGGGATGGGTTGCTATATTGGTTATACTCGTACTATTCGTAACAGTTACCTACTTGTTATTCAATAGACAGAAGATCTAATCATCGATATGCGATACGAATAAGGCAGACGGGTGCGAGAATCAAATAAAAATGTGAGAAAACAGTCGGGAAACCGGCTGTTTTCTTTTGACGTCTTCGGAGTGATGTGTATCAGGGTTGTGGGTTGTGTTTCGTGCATGGTATGATTTAACTATGTCAAAAACATTTTCTATAGAAAGCCCTGAACAAAAAGAGGGCAGTCATTATCAACAGGATATATTGAAGATTATCAATCATATAGAGACTCAGGTTAGAGCTATCGAGCCAGATGCTCTCATGCATGGTGAATTGCACACAAAGCGTATTATCGATTCTAGATCGGAAGTAAGGGAATTCGAAGATGTTAGAAAAGATGTATGTGAATCATTCGGTGTGCCAGCCGATGAAGAGCACGTGTACATGTATAACAACCCTACAGCAAACGAGCAAAGAGCATTGCGGGCATTCTTTGTCTTGATCGATGCGATCAGTAAGGAGGCGTTCTATGGTGAAGGAAGGATTGATCACATAACACTGTATAGGAAATTATGCGAGAAATTGGCTGTATTTGATCCTAAGGCTGATTTTGAAACGATCTCTCAGGATGAGTCGGTTCCTCAACGTTATCTCACGTTCAAGGGATTCGTAAGTACCAGAGAATTCGCTGAGCTGTCCGAATCCAATCGTAGAGTATTGGAAACCCCCATCGTAGATGAGTCAGGTGCTAAAATAGAAACCCCAAAAACGTGGTTCGTGACAGGGCACAATCTACCAGAAGGAAACGAAAGTCATATTGTTCCTTCATAGTTCGTCAATAGCTCTAGGGGATCGCTATTTTCTATCTCTTATTTCCTCAGTCAATTTTGTAACGACCTCTTCCGCTGTCATCTGTCCGATTTGGCCGTGGTCACGACTTTCTAGTGTCACCTTTCCAACTTCGATATCTTTGTCACCGATCACGATGAAATAGGGAATGCGGGAGTTTTTGGCATTTCTCACTTTCTTGCCAAAGCCATTATTCGATAAGTCTACTTCCGCGCGGATCATGAGACTACGGAGAGTGTTATTAATCTTCTTTGCAGCTTCTATATGTGCCTCGCCGATTGGGATGACTTTTACCTGCTGAGGTGCGAGCCATAGGGGGAAGTTGCCACCATAATGTTCTATGAGGAATCCTAGAAATCTCTCGTGTGTGCCTAGTGGTGCGCGGTGGATACAGAGAGGAGTCTTGGATACACCGTCACTGTCTACGTATTCCAAGTTGAACCTTTTTGGTACAGCGAAGTCTACTTGGTTGGTTGCGAGGGTGAATTCGCGTCCGATGGCACTCCAGACCTGGACGTCGATCTTTGGACCATAGAAGGCAGCTTCATTAGCAACTTCTACATATGGAATCTTTGATTCGATAAGCACGTTTCTAACCATATCTTCTGTCTTTTTCCATAACTCAGGTTCGTTGACGAATTTTTCGCCGAGCCTCTTTGGGTCATGTGTTGAGAAGCGCATCACGTATTTACCTATGCCGAATATCTTGAAATATTTGAGATACATATCATTGACTGCACGGAATTCGCTAGCAAATTGTTCCTCAGTACAATAGATGTGTGCATCGTTCATATTGAGTGCTCGTACTCTCATGAGACCGAATAATTCACCTGATTTTTCATGTCTGTAACAAGTGCCGTACTCCGCCAAGCGTAATGGAAGATCGCGATAGCTCTTTGGTCTGGCTGCAAAGATCTTGTGATGATGAGGACAGTTCATCGCTTTCAGATAATATTTGCCACCCTCGTATTCCATAGGAGGAAACATCGTATCTTCATAATATGGTAAATGGCCGCTCGTCTTGTACATAGAATCTTTGGCTAGATGGGGGGTCTTGACTCTATGGTATTCACCGGCAAATTCCGTTTCTTTTGCTAATTTTTCCAATTCTTCCGCCATCGCTCCACCGTTCGGCAACCATAGGGCAAGTCCAGGTCCTACATCATCATCGAATTCGAATATGTCCATCTCTTTGCCGAGTTTTCTATGATCTCTCTTTTCTGCCTCCTTCATCATGGCCTCGTATTCGTCGAGTTCTTTCTTTGTATTGAATGCTAGTCCGTAAATACGTGTGAGTTGTTTGTTCTTCTCACTTCCACGCCAATATGCACCAGCTAGGCGTGACAACTTGAATGAGTCTGGAGTGATCTCCTTTGATGGATTCTCGGTATGGCCGCCACGGCAGAGGTCAGTGAAGTATGGCACTGAAATGAGAGTATATGGTTTAGGTATTTTTTCATCAGGACCTGCGGTATATAGAGTAACTGGTTCTTTCTTTGTTATGATCTCTTCGATCAGTTCGAGTTTGTATTGATTGTCCTTGAATAGAGTCTTGCTGTCATTCTCCGTGGTCTCTTCACCAGTAATAGTTTTCCATGATGGTAGAAGCTTGCGCATGCGCTTTTCTATGTCTTTCAGATCAGTTTCTGCGATAGGTGTTGCGAATTCGAAGTCGTAATAAAAGCCGTTATCGATAGCCGGTCCTATTGTCGGTTTTGTCCCAGGATAAAGATCCAATACTGCGGCTGCTAATAGGTGCGCGAGGGTGTGTCGCTTTGTCTCTATAGGAGAGATTTCTGGGTTTTTCATAGTTACCATCATATCAAAAATAGTGATAGAATTCTAGGCATGATTGACGACAGCTATTTGATACAAGTCTAAAACTTATTTCTAACCTGCGAGTGGTTGCCTATGAAAGCGATGATGATCTCTTTGGGATCGTGGGTCACATAGAAGACGCACCGATAATCCTTCCTGTTTATATAAAATTCATATACTTGGTCGACACCGAGTTGTTTGAGCTTCTGAATGCTCACAGTGATAGGTTTTGTGTTCAGGCTCGGATGGTGTGGATTTTCCCGGAAAAATTCCATTTTAGAAGTGAATACACTTTTAATCTCCTCAGGTAGGGTGGCGAGGATTTTTGGGAATCGCTTCTCATAGAAGATTGCGTAAGATTTATCTAATGTCATATGGCACAAGTTTTGAGCGATCAATATTTGGTAACTCGTCCTCGTTTACAATATCATCGCGCTCATCATTCAATAGGAATGTTTCCAAAAGCGCGAGATTCTTGTCTATTATTCCACCCATGACTTTTTCATTCTTGGTCGTGATCATGTACGAATCGGTCATGTGGGAAATACCTATCAGTATGTCCTTGGACAATTTGGAATATTTCTCGATAATCCCATCGATAAATTGCGCATACTCTGTAGACAACTGAACGGAAGGTGATGCTAACGGTCGTATTTTGTAGCCGTCAACTTTGACAAGATTTTTCTTTTGCATGTTGTTCAGAATAGTATCGTAGTCATTTATAACAGGGCCCATATCTATTCCAGCATATTGAGCGTTTGAGAGTGGGAAGTTAAATTTATTTAGGAATGCGAATTCAGCAAAAAAAGCTAGCTTGTTAAGGCGGATCTTGTCGCTTTTATCGGGTTCCAATTTATTGAGGATATACAAGATATAGTCCTCTGTACTGAGTTTTATTGGTCTTGAAGTCATATGATAAGCGTATCATATCATATGATCGAAAGTAATACATCTAAACGTGTTTTGCACCAAAATATTTTATTATGTCGTATACATAGTGGAGGTTCTTTCAAACAGAGAACAGGTCAAGGAAGAAGATGTTGTGGCCTCTTCTGTCCACACATCTAACTCTTTTTCTTGTTCTCTCATAGCCCCTTTCACCCACCCTATACATCTTTGTATAGGGTGTTTTTTATAGCGCCCGCATCCTTTCGATGATCAATCCTTTTTCTCCATTTCTGGAATTGATAGTTGCTTTGATCGCCAGACATTTGTCTATATCTATCAATGATTTGCATTCCTTGTATGTTCTAGGAAATACGACGGCGTCAGCTGTTCCAGAAAAATCAGACACAGTCACGAAAGCCATGGTTTCATTGTTTTTGGTCTGTATAAGCCTGACCTCGTCAATTATCACTGCGAGTACTACTCCATCCTTGTCTTTCTTTGTCTCGAGAGCGCGCTTTATGTCTATATCTTTCTTCATGATAATCTCGCGGAATTTCTCCAATGGATGTCCTGAAACGTAGAGGCCAAGCAGTTCCTTTTCCCAAGCGAGTTTGTCTTTCATCTCAGCTAATGGTGCATCAGTCAATTTGAGTGTTGGTACACTAGACGCGTCTGTCATCATACCGAAAAGGGAAGTCTGGTCTTTGTGATTGTTTGAGCTTTCTTTATTGTAATTCAGCATAAGGTCGAGGTTTGCTAGCAATATGCCACGATCGTGACCGAAGCAATCCATAGCACCTGATTTTATGAGTGATTCTAGAGATTTCTTATTCAAATTCTTGTCCTTTACACGGTCTAGGAAATCTGCCAGTGAAATGAATTTTCCTCCTTTCTTTCGTTCGTCGATGATCGCTGTGGAGATCCCTTGGCCGAAGTTTTTGATAGTTACTAGTCCGAATCGAATGCGGTAGTGGTTGATCTTTGAAAGAGTGGGAATTGAAGGGGTCAGATGTTCACCCTCGACGAACGGTGTCCGGTTCTGCTGAACCGGCACCTCGTTCTCAGTCGCCTTCGCTCCTTCCGAAAGTCGTCTCAAATGAACATCTGACCCCTTCAATTCTCCCTCAGCAATCTTCACTACAGTAAATTGACTGAAACTTTCATTGACGTCAGGTGGTAATACAGGAATCTCCATACGTTTGCATTCAGAAATAGTTTCCGCTACTTTCTCAGTCTCACCTTGCTCGGAAGTCAGTACCGATGAAAGATATATCTCCGGATAATGAGCTTTCAAATACGCTGTAATATAAGCAATGCGTCCATAGGATACAGAGTGAGCCTTGTTGAATCCGTAAGCAGCGAATGGTTCGATCCATTTCCAGATTTGTTCAGCTTTCTTGTTGGACCATTTGCTATGAGTGATACAGCCTTGGATGAACTTTTCCTTTTGTTTGGCCATTTCTTCAGGAATCTTTTTTCCCACAGCTTTGCGGAATTTGTCCACTTCTATCCAACTGTAACCGGCAAGGTCGTGAGCCATTATGAGGAGGTCATCCTGATAGACTAGAACGCCATATGTTTTCTTCAAAATCTTTTCGAGTGCTGGATCCAGGTATTTGATCAGCTTTGGATTGTGCTTACGTGCGATATAGTCAGGGATAAACTGGATAGGACCAGGACGATATAGCGCCACCATAGCGTTAATATCGTGAATCGTGGTTGGTTTCAAATCTTTCAGAAATTTGGTCATACCATCTCCGTTCAATTGGAATAGATCAGCTGTCTCGCCACGGGCTAGTTTCTCGAATGTTTCTTTGTCATTTATCGGTATAGTGTCAACCTCTATAGTTTCTCCCGCGATCTTTCCGATTCGGTCTATTGCGTCAGCGATAATCGTTAAGTTTTTCAATCCAAGGAAGTCGAACTTGAGTAGTCCAGCTTCTTCGATTGAGTACATATCATATTGGGTGATGATCTTACCTTCACCCTTTGGGTCGAACTGCAGAGGCGTATAGTCTGTAAGTGATGTTGGGGATATGACGACGCCAGCGGCATGGACGCCGATGTGTCTGGCACAACCCTCGATCTTCTTTGCCATATTTATAATATTTTTTGTCTCTTCTTCTTGCTCGTATGCAGTTCGAAGTTCTGGGACGTCTTGCAAGGCTTTCTCTATCGTCATCGGAAAACCTTGTGACCCCATCGGTATCAACTTGGAAATACGATCACCTATCTCATACGAGAATCCCATGGCACGAGCTACGTCACGGACAGAGCCGCGAGCCATCATTGTTCCGAATGTTCCTATCTGTGCTACTTTGTCATTGCCATATTTCTTGCGGACATATTCTATAACTTCATCTCTGCGATCGTCAGCGTAGTCCATGTCGATATCGGGTGCCGATGGTCTATCAGGATTCAAGAAACGTTCAAAGGGGATCTCGTATTCTATCGGGTCAATATTGGTTATTCCTGCTAGGAAAGTGACGAGTGAACCTGAGACAGATCCTCTGATGTTAGAAAGTATGCTATTCTCGCGTGCAAAACGGAGCATATCTGCAACAACAAGGAAGTAAGGTGAGTAACCCTTGTTCTTGATGACGGTCAATTCATATTCAGCACGCTTGATCATCTCGGGACTTTTTTCAACATTTCTCTTTCCAAAGCCTTCAAAGACGATGTGTCGTAGTTCATCGTCTGGGGTTCTGCCACTTTCTACCTTGAGTGCGGGAAATACCCAAGAACCAAGTTTCAGAGTCAGATTGCAGGCCGCAGTGATCTTCTCTGTATTCTCTAGTGCTTCTGGTAAGTCATGGAAGAGTTCGTTCGCCCGTTCTGTGGAAATGAATGAAAAGTCATCTTCGTCACTATCTGATATTTTCTCACTGGAGTCACTATGTGAATTCACTCGGATCAATGTCTCTCGAGCAAACCGATCATCCGGTTTCATATAGTAGACATCGTGAGAGGCCATGATGGGAATATTTTGGGATGTTGCAAAATCTATCAAGGTCTTCATGTTGGCCTCATGACCGTCGATCTCTGGGTGACGCGTTATCTCTATATAGAGTCTGTTCTCTCCTACGCCTCTAACGTCATTGCCAAAAACTTTTTTATAGAACGTGGCGAGTTCGATGGCTTTGTCTTGATTGCGTCCTTTCAACGCTTGTGCGATCTCACCACTGAATGATGGTAATATCGCTATTAGCCCCTCATTAAATTTCTCTATTAACTCTTTGTCTATGCGAGGTTTGTAATAGAATCCTTCGAGGTTAGATATCGTCACTAGCTGGATCAGATTTTTGTAACCAATTTCGTTCATTGCTAAAAGTACGAGTCGTGAGCGACGGTTATCTATACCGGCTTGCATATCTTTTCTGGAACGGGTAGCGATGTAGAAGTCGACACCGATGATAGGCTTGATCTCATTCTTCTCGCAAGACTTGTAGAATTCGATGGCTCCGTATAGATTGCCGTTATCAGTCAGAGCCAATGCTTTCATTCCATCTTTCCGGGCTTGTTTAACCAAGTCGTCGATTTTCGGTAAGGCTGTGAGCAGTGAATAGTGTGAATGTGTATGGAGGTGGGTGAATGCGGACATAAAGACAGTATAATTGAAAGGTTCATAGATTGAAAGATGCGTGCTATCTTGTAAGTATGGAGAAGATTGGGATACAACTCGGTTATAAATATCTGATAGGAGTAGACGAAGTTGGTCGTGGACCACTCGCTGGACCAGTGGCTGTTGGGGCTTTCGTAATACCTGTTGTACACATGAAGGAAGTTAGGAAACTATTTCGTGGTGTCCGAGAATCCAAGCAGTTGACTGAAGTGGAGAGGGAAGAATGGTTCAAGAAAGTGTTGAATGTGAAAAAAATGGGCTTGATTGATTACAGGGTGACATTCAATAGTGAGAAGATCATTGATGCGCGTGGTCTATCTCATGCTATAAAGTCAGCATTGGAGAGATCAGTCGGTGGAATCGAATTTCGTGGTAATAGGATAGCACCCGACGAGTCGAGGGTATTACTCGATGGTGGTCTCAAAGCTCCGATCGAATACATAGATCAGAAGACTATCATTAAAGGTGATGAAAAGGAGATGGTCATAGCACTCGCGTCTATATGTGCCAAAGTATTACGCGATAGGAAAATGGTCAAGTTTACGAAGGTTTATCCTGGGTACGGTTTTCATGTACATAAGGGATATGGCACGAAAGCGCATTATGGTGCGATAAAGAAGCGTGGCATGTGCCCCATCCATAGAAGGAGTTTCCTGGGTAAGTAGTCATATTATACCTGTGTTAGTTATACACAGTCCGTGGTTTTCTCAGTATTATGGTATGAAAATAATGCTATAATTGATGGTAATTAGTAGTCGGCATTAGGAGTGCTCCGACTAATGATTTTAGTATATTAATTAGTTATAAATTATGAGAAATAATATCATCGTTGTCAGTGTTGCCGCATTAGTTATATTGTCGTCAGTGTTGTTTGTACGAAGTGGGTCAATAGTACAGGCCGTGACAGTGGAGAACGGTAGTGCCTGCTCCCTGGGTATCTTTTGTAAGTTTATAGATATGGCCAGGATGGTTGCTGCTGTCGGAAGCACTATATCATCTGAGACTGAACTCATCTTAAGGTTAGGACAGACGAATAGGACCAATACAACCAATACAGCAAACACAACAAGAACGACTAGTACTGCTGGCTCGAGTAGGACTAGTGAAACTACGGTGACAGATATCGGTGATGCACCGCCAGCATATACAGCAACACCCCATGCTGCAACTTCTGGTGCTTCAGGGGTGGGCTCATATGTGCCAGTCTATATTCAGGCCGAAACTCGTTATCCTTTTCTAAATGCTGCAGCAAAGAATTCAGGCAATACGACCCGGCCAGTTGTTACTTGTAGCGGTCCTTTTACGGATACTCCTGGGGATACAAGAGCTTCGTATACACGTTATAACTGCAAGACTACCAACTATACAATGAAAGCTAAAGATCTCAATCAAGTCACAAGGACGATCACATCTTCCTACTCAAATTCAGATATATTGCCATTGAAACGAAATACTACTCAGACAAGTACATTTAATTATGGTGGCTGGTACGATGGATTGTTTCAAGGGCATAAGGAAGGACTGCTTATCTCAACAAATATTTGTCACTATCCTGTGTCTATCAACAATGCAAAGATTATGTACAATGAAGCGAAAAGAAGGGGTGTTACTGATGACTATTTACTGAGTGAAAAATCATGGTATGTGGATTGGAATCAAGGGTCAGGTATTAGTGGTGTTATTTCGACATGGATCAATGCTAAGCCTTTTGTGACTGATGGCCTCGTGGATTCTTCTCCAAGTTGGGGTATATGTCTAGATGCTGATTATGTATCAAATTATCCAGCATATATCAATAATTGGACTGCATTTGTAAATAAATATGGAGCAGGATCTTATACTGGTAAAATTACAAGTGCACCTCTTACTGTTCTAAAATTTGGAGAAACTCTTTGTACTGGTGCAACTAGAAGTAAGACCTGTGTCGTGCCATATGATCCAGATCCGGCCAGTGTACTTCCTTCAAATGCTAGCAGGGGAAATCTATATCACTAGTAACATCCGTCAATCTTAACCAGCTTCTCTCAAATATAGGGAAGTTGGTTTTTGATTTTATGTGGTTCTGTTTCACTTGTGCAGTATTCTTAAATTAGTCCGAACGCATTTTGGCGAAAAAATCCTCCCCCCGAAAATTCGGAAAGGCGGTGGAGCCGTGCCGTTGACAATTTCAAGTTTATCTTTGGCGGCAATTGTTTACCTTTGTAAATACAAATAAAGGAAAAAAATGGCAAAAATTATAATGCCAACTATATATATCACCGCCTTAATCGCACTTAACTTTGTAAAAGTGCCAAAACCAGATTTTTCAATATTTGCCAATTTTTCTCCATATTCTGCTGTCTGCTTATGTCGTCGTAAAAAATTAGCATAGTACATCATGAAACCAAGCACCAAAACCGGAGCAATAAATTCTAGATAATATATTTTATCAGTGAAGTAGAGGTAAACAGAAATAATTAACATTAAGAGCAACATAATGACTCCCACCACCCTGACCTTAAAGAAATCAGGAAATTGGCGAACGGTTTTCCCGACCACCCTATCTTCTTCTACTTGTGCCAAAAATTCTTTGTTTTTTGATATGCGTGGATATATGAAAAAGAAAAAAATTACCAAACCAATGCCAATGAGAGTCCCAAAGATCTTCGCATTAAATTCAATTCCCATTAGAATAAACGCTACTGGCAAAACAAAAAGAACAAGGATAAATACAATCCATACAAGTTTATTTGGGTTAATTTCAAGTGGAGATTTCATAAATTCAATGATTAAAAAATTTTCTTCTACCAAAATTGAATACGAATTTGTTGACGAGCGAAGCGAGGCGAACCAAAACCGATTGACTTTTCCTTTCTGTGAAGCGTACCCCTTTTAGTAGACACTTTAGAAACCCGCCCCCGCGCCTTCT
>JBAXUB010000016.1:0-11056 GCA_037129895.1 Candidatus Tayloriibacteriota bacterium
TTTGTCACAAATGCAAAGGGCGCACGCGGCGAAAAAACGAGGGTGCGGTCGCGGACGAGTGGGTTCGAACCGACCTTTTGGAAGAATGAGCGGATTTTCGTCAGATCACCTTCGTCTGCCACAATCTTGGCTTGTTTGCTCATTTCTAGGAAATTTTTCACTGGTTCGAACCGACTCGTCGAAACCTGTGCCAATGATGCCAATCTGTCGTTGAAAGCATGTTTTTCAGTCACGAGTTTGTTTTTGGCATTTTGATATTCCGGAAGCGTTAAGGCGTTCTCTAGGTAGGCGGTCATCAGTTTATCAAGCTTCAAATCTATGACCACAATCTCGGCATTAACTTTATCAGTCTGATCTTTTAAAAGTTTGTCATTTTCTGATTTGTCTTTTTCGTTTTCTGCGATCAACCAATCAGCTACTTCGTCAGATAGAGAGTATTTTTTTAGCTCTGTTTGAATCTGTGAGGTAATGACTTCCTCACGGACATATTTTTGCTCACATGGACCTTTTCGCTTCGTGCATCGCAGGTAGTTATGGCCTTTCTGCGTCTCAGTCGTGATGAAACAGCCACACTCGCCACAGTGGAATAGTCCGCGGTACGCATACGACTTCAATTCATTCGTCTTGGGCTTGGATTTTCGCAACATCACCTCCTGAACATCATCAAAAAGCTTTTTCGAAATGATCGGTTCATGTTTACCTTCGTAGAATTCACCACCATAACGGATCAATCCATGGTAAAAAGGATTTTTCAAAAGATATTGATAGTTGGAAATAGAAAGTACCCCATCACCGGTGCCTTTGAGGCCAAGTTCGTTGATCTTTCTCCTAATCTGGGCGAATGTGAAGTTACCTGTAGCATATGCTTCAAACGTTTTCTTCACCAACAGAGATTTTACTGGATCAACGACGATGGTCTTCACCTTTTTATCATTCAAATATCCGAGAGGTGCCTTTTGAGGCCAGATACCGTTTTTGAGTTTCTGCCTGTGTCCGCGTTTGATGTTTTCCGATAAGTTGTCTACATAATATTTACTCTGACCAAAGGAAATTGAAAGCATGAATTTACCCTGTGGAGTGGCATCGAACCAGAATGTAGGAAATTTCAAATCAGTTATTTTTCCGATATCTACGAGATATATCACTCTGCCACCATCAACAGAGTTGCGAGCCAGACGATCCGGGTGCCATGAAAGTATTCCGGAAGCCTCACCAGCTTCTATACGATCTAACATCTCTGCGAAAATAGGCCTGCCAGGTACTTTGGCAGTTTGTTTCTCGATAAATGTATCAACAACCTCTATTTTCTCCTTTTTGGCCAACTCGCGTAGTTCTGCAAGCTGGTCAGGCAGGCTTCTAATCTGGTGATCTTTGTCATCAGTCGATTTTCGAGCATAAATAAAATATTTTTTATCACTCATGGATATATTTTACCATTCTTCAGCGAAGTCAAGAAGTATTTTTTCAAAAAATCTGTGCGTAAACAGTGTATAACGTGTCTTGGCTCGTTTTACCACAGACTCCATCGAGAAGCGGTCGACTTCCGCTTCTCTCACCAGCCGTTTTTCGCGCCAAGCACACATCGGTATGTCGAAAGCGCACCCCTGTCGCGATTAGCGACTGGGGGAATGCGCGGAGGCATACGGATGTGTGCGCAGGCGCGCCACCAACATCTATGGAAGCGGAAGTGGGCCGCTTCGAACAATGTGATTGTGTTTTGCGATAAAAAAGTAATAGCCGGTGAGAAACCTCTGATCCGCGACCGCACCCTCGTTTTTTCGCCGCGTGCGCCCTTTGCATTTGTGACAAAAATCCCAAAAAAATCCAGCAATGAAGCGGGCGGGGCGGAAGGAGGGGTCTGGGGAGGAATTCCGCCCCGCCCTCCACTCGTGGTTTGCGACGGTGCGATTTCGCCCACGGAAACCGATTTCACTTTTTTGCGGCAGTTTTTACTTGAAGTTCGAACCTTTTTCGCCGAAAATCCCGACGCCTGACTTCTCTGTGAATGAAATGCGGACTCGCTTCGCTCGACTGTTTCCTTTTTCATCGCAATCTCAAAAAAGGAGAGGACGGGACGGAAGACTGGGAGTGTGAGGGAAAGGATTCCGTCCCGTCCTCGCTATTTGTTTTCCTTGACTGTTTGGGAGGAGGAAAGGTGGTGGTGAGGGGTAGGTCTTAGGGTGGGGTTATTCATGCACTTCCTTAATATTGTGATGGGTGTATAATTACACCAATTATGTGTTATAAGTAAATCGGAAAAAAATTATAAATACAAAAAATTAGTTATAGTTTTATGAAATTATATGATGCGATTAACGAGAGAGAGAGAGAGAGAGAGAGAGAGTAGAAGCTCTCTCTAAAAAGATTAGCAAACAATTTCCTACAGGTTTTCTTGTCGGGGTGTTTTTTGTGGCATGCTTCTTCTCTATTACAAATGTCGCGAGGGCGGATATTGCTACTAATCTTGTTGGCTGGTACAAATTTGATGACGGAACTGGTAACGTCATAACTGATTCGGCGGGTGCGTACAATGGAACTAAAAACAGTGCTGTCCAGTGGACAACTGGTCAGGTAAACAAAGCTCTTTCTTTCGGGGGTACAGGATCTAACTATGTTCTTCTCGGTAACGATCCAGCATTCAGCCCTGGAACTGGAAATATATCAGTTTCAATATGGTTCAAGACGAGTACTAATTTTAGCGGTGGAGCTAAATATATCTATCAAGATAATACTGATAATAGTGCAGGAGACAACAGTAATATTGAAATTACCATAACGACGGCAAATAAAATTAATGGGAACATACGAGACCATGATTACCATGCTGTTACGATGACATCAGCTTCTGTGTTAAATGATGGAGTTTGGCACCATGTTATCTTGGAAAGGAGTGGTACCACAGGTTATTTATATATAGACAACGGTACTCCTGTTACAAACACGAATGCACTCCTTGCCACGATTTCTACAGGAGCTACTAATGAGCCTTCTGTTGGAGCAAAAAGGGCATTAACTCAAAATTTTACTGGAATAATTGATGATGTACGTATCTATTCGCGGGCCTTGTCATCTGGCGATGTAACGGAATTGTATAACCAAGGGTTATCGCCTTATGTCACTGCGCAAACGGCTTCAAGTTTAACGAAAAATAGTGCAACATTAAACGGCACAATTGTGACAGATGGCGGATTAGCGTCTTCAACTGATCAAGGGTTTTACTACGGTCTTGATAGTTCCTATGGTTCCGTCGCTTCAACGACAGGTACGTTTAACCTCGGCACATATACTAAAGATATTTCAGGGCTTAATTGTAATACAACATATCATTTTGCTGCATTTGCTAGGAACTCGTATGGTACTGGCACATCGACTGACTCCACATTTCTCACGAGCGCCTGTTCTGGCATTCCTACGAGTGTCATGACTTTACCGGTGGATGGAAGTACTGTCAGTAATACGATTCTACTTGGAGATAATGCGGGCGGGGATTATCCAGTTATCAGTGTGCAATTCAGATTTGCATCAGATAGCAGTAATATAGGTGCAGCTGTCACTTCTGCACCTTACAATTTGGCATGGGATACATCGACAGTTTCAGATGGGAGCTATTCAATTGTTGCTGTGGCGACGAATTCCCTTGGAGTCTCAGCAACCTCTACTGCCGTAACCATTACAGTTGATAACAGCAACCATTGGTATTCAAGTTTTACACCCCTTCATCAGTATTATGTTTCACCGACTGGCACAGGAGACGGCTCATCAACTTCGAGCCCCATGAGTTTGAATGCTGCAACATCAACAGCAATTGCCGGTGATGAGTATTGGCTAATGGCTGGAACCTATCCAATAGGACAGGCTCAGTTGACACGGGCAGGCACCGCTTCTCATCCAATAGTCTACCGTGCTATGCCCAATCAGCATGTTGCAATCCATGGCACTTTTCTTGTTACTGGTGCATATAATTGGATATGGGGATTCGATATTTCAGATCCGGATGGTCTTTCTGCCCTAAGAAGTGACGGAATTAACGTGCAAGCGGCTGGCGTACACGCCATCAACAATATCATACATGATCTTATGGGCGCGACACTTCTAACTCCGGAGGCATCCCAAGGTGGAGCAGATGGAATTGGAGCGTGGAATGACGGTGCGGGACAAGTTTTTTATGGAAATATTCTCTATGGTGGGAGACAGACACCTCTTCAACAGCGCGGTCATCTTATCTATACCCATAATGATTATTCTGCCTATGGATATAAATATTTTGTCAACAACATCTTAGTTGATCCTCCGACGGAAGGATGTAATTTAGTTCTTGATGGAGGAGGACACGTTACTTCTGCAAGTAATTGCTATGCCTTTCATGGATATTCGGGAAGTGATCCAACTCAGGGATTCTATCTGCGTAACAACATAATTGCTAATGGACTCGGGACATTGCTTGGTGGTTCAACGGGACCGGCAGATCATGAAGTCGTGAAGAATAATTATTTTTATAATAATACCTTGTCTGGTTCAACTACAATCCTATTGGGATATACAAAACAGTCGCAGGTTGAGTTCAAGGGTAACTATATGGGTGGAGGAGATATGATCGATCTTAATTTCTGGGGGGCTGGAGAAGTAACTAACACACAGTATGCGCCGAATGCGTTTACTAGCAACGAGTTTTATAGTAACAGCGCATTCAATTTCAGCATCGGCACACTAGCTTATACACTATCGGGCAAACAAGAAAGAATACCAGCTTTGCAGCACAGCGATATTATTAACAGTAATATATATTCGAGTCTTGTTCACTATTGGTTGTATGCGAATAACGTTAGTGGCGGCCATACAACGTTATCTTCATGGCAAACTGCTTCTGCCGCCGCAGGCAATGCTTTTGATCTAAATTCACAAGTAGTATCATTTCCTCCGGCAGATAAAGTCGCGGTCATTCCAAATGAATATGAAAGTGGACGAGCTAGCATAGCGATTTACAATTGGAGTAATGCTGCAACACAAAGTATAGATTTGTCATCCGCATTATCTGTCGGAACCCCGTATTCTATTTATGATGTTAAGGATATTTGGGGAACCACTTTAGCATCGGGAATATATTCAGGGGCAAATATAAACATACCGACTGGCGGTTCCCAATTTATGTCTCTTGTTGTACTACCGCAGTCTCCACCTGCCATTACTAGTTCCTCTGCCACGGCAATTTCAACTTCGACAGTAACCTTAAATGCGAACATTACAAATGACGGAAACGCTTCAACAACTGTACGAGGATTTGCATGGGGTACGAATTTGACACTTGCTACACCTATTGCAACATCAACCGAAACCGGTACATTTGGCACTGGTACGTTCACGAAAGATTTAACTGGCCTGTCGCCTAATACAACTTATTACTTTAGAGCATACACAACGAACATTTTTGGGAGTGGTTTTGGTTCCATACAATCATTCACCACTATCGCAGCTTCTTCAACTGTCACTACCTCTTTAACCGTCGACTCCATCACCCAAATCTCGGCCACCCTGAACGGAAATGTCACGGCGAATGGAGGCGCTGACGCGACCCAGCACGGCTTTGCCTGGGGTAGTTCGTCCGGTCTGACCACCGGCACAGCTACGACAACCGGCGGCGCTTTCTCCGGCACCGGCGCTTTCACTTCTTCTACCGCTCGCAACCTTTCCTCGCTCTCCTGTGGCACTACGTACTACTTCCGGGCATACGGAACAAATTCGGCGGGAACGGGGTATGGGACGATTGTATCATTTACCACTAGCGCTTGTTCAGTCACTCCAGTCACCACAACATCTTCAAGTGGTAGCAGTTCTGGTGGAGGAGGATCTGCATTAAGTCAGATTTACAATCTCATTTCTATGGGTAACACTGCCTATCTCACAACCTATGTGAACCAAAATCGTGCTCTCCTCCTCACTCTGCAATCCCAAGGACAACAATTGCCGCCACAAGTTCTAGCACTCCTATCACCGACGGTTACAGTGAATCCAGTCGCAACAAATTATAATGACTATTCAACCATCACATATTTACCGACAAATCCCAAAGTGAATAACAACCCGCCTGCCTCTAGTATCCCTCCGCTATCTCCTGAAGCAATGTCTAGTCTCAAAGGTCTTCCATATGAATTCCTCACACTCATCGGTAAATTCCCAGAGCTCGGCAGGACTATTCTTTCTTTAAGTAAAAGTGCCGGAAACAATATTGTCGCAAAACTGAAGGGTGCAAGACTCACCCTTCCAGGAATGAGTAAAGAAGCTGGGTCGTCTACAGGTGTCCCTCTCGCATCTCTTACACCAACCCAAAAGAAATCTCTACCCTCTGAAGTCGTCTTTGCTAAAGCCGGTGATCTCATAGACTACAATGTCTCACTAGCAATATCTGATAATGGAACAGCTGAACAAACCATACACACTGTAGCTGGGAAATCTATCGATCTGGCACTCAAACCAGATAAGCCAGTTAAAAATATCACAGGTTATCTAACTATTAAGAATATAGACCGACAGGTGGCTATGAAAGCCATACCTGCTAACTCAATGCTTACCGCTTCAATCGGTTCACTCTTAGCACAATCATCCAAAGAAGTTCCAGTCGTCGACACTAAACTCGTCCTTGCAACATTCACATATTCTGATCCCGACAAAGATGGTATTTACACAGCTCACATAGATGCGCCACAAATACATGGGGAATATGACATCATGACTATAATGGAATACAAGGATGCCAAGCTTGGGTCAAAGGAATTTCATCTGACAACCGTGGTTGATCCGGAGGGATATGTGTACAAGAAGAGCGGTTCTGATGAGACTCGTATTCACGATGCAAAAGTCTCAATCTTCTGGAAGAATCCAAAAACATCAGCCTTTGAACTTTGGCCATCTTCAAATTACAAACAAGTCAATCCACAGAAAACAGATGCGACTGGCATGTACTCATTCCTAGTTCCAGAGGGAACATACAAACTGACGGTTACTGCTGGTGGATATTATGATTACAATGGCGCGGAATTCAATGTTGTTCAAGGATCTGGTATCCACGAGAATATCGAAATGAAATCAAAACATTGGTGGACGAATCTAATCAGTTGGTTTGCGAATCTGATCTGATATTCCTTTATGAATGACGACCAGTCTCAAGATGCGATTGTACCACCTCAAGAAGCTCAAGCTCCTGAAACACCTGTTTCTAGCCCAACAGACGGTTCTGAGGCATCGAATACGCCCCCAGAGGCCCCAGAATCGCCTACAAACGATTCTATAATCACTCCTGTCAAAGATCAAAATGGAGGGGTAAATCAGCCAGAAAGCGAGGTGTCGAAACCACCAAAAGTGGCTGAAACAAGCCAATCTGATAAAGATCAGCCGCAGCTAAATCTTGAACCAGTTCAGCCGATTTCGACGCAGTCTGCACCGTCCGCGCCGACGCTACCGACTCCGCAAGCACCACAGCTGCAATCGTCGGCGCAACCAGATCAAACTGGATTCATCCGCGCTTTGCTCGCTAAAGCTCAAGCAAAAATTCAGTTCAACAAGCAGAAGAAGCTCGATAAGATCATTTTGTTCGCACAGAAAAAGAAAATCGTAGCGAATGAAGATATTCAACTCCTTTTACACATCTCTAGCGCCACCGCTACCAGATATCTGGTCAAGTTAGTCCAGCAAGGTCGCCTTGCACGCGTGGGGAACCCACGCGATGCAAAGTATCAATTCATACGCTGAAATGTCTGCGGCTCATATCCACCAATTGAGCCACGTGCGTTTCCGATTATCACCGAACTTTGTCGAGAAGCGGCCGACTTCCGCTTCTCTCACCAACCGTTGTTCGCATCCAGAGGATGTCTGTATGGCGAAGCACTCCACGGTTGCGATTAGCAACGGTGGAAAGTGCGAGAGCCATTCGGACATACGATGGTTGCGCCACAGAACTAGTCAGAAGCGGAAGTGGGCCGCTTCGAATCACTGCGACGAACTGTGCTAAACTGTTTATGGCTCACCGAAACAGACCTGTGGCTCATTTGGTGGAATTGAGCCACCCCCCCTCACCACCACCTTTCCTCCTCCCAAACAGTCAAGGAAAACAAATAGCGAGGACGGGACGGAATCCTTTCCCTCACACTCCCAGTCTTCCGTCCCGTCCTCTCCTTTTTTGAGATTGCGATGAAAAAGGAAACAGTCGAGCGAAGCGAGTCCGCATTTCATTCACAGAGAAGTCAGGCGTCGGGATTTTCGGCGAAAAAGGTTCGAACTTCAAGTAAAAACTGCCGCAAAAAAATGAGCGAGCTTGCGAGCGAATGTTTTTTGCGAGGGACGAGTGACGCGACTGCTCGCGTCACGTGATGGGATTCGAAAAGTCTGAGCGTGTGGCACGGAGGCGTTAGCCGAGTACCACGCGAAGACTGTACTGAAGCTGTAAGCTTCGAATCCCTCCGTCTCCGCTTTTGATCTGTACCCCATAAGGTGCACGAGATACGAGTAATATTTTGCGAATAGCAATCAGGACATTATTGTTCTATAATGTATTAATATTATAGAATCGTATATGAAGATAACAAAAAATAGAGCCTTCACTTTGGTCGAACTTCTGGTTGTCATCTCTCTAGTCTCGATGTTAGCCAGTGTCGTCTTGGCGACAGTCAATCCTATACGTGCACAAGCTAGAGACTCCAAAAGAGTACAGGAAGTACGTCAGATCGACTTGGCAGTTCAACAGTATATTGCAGATAATAATGGTATCCCACCAGAGTGGGGGGGTTGTAAATATCAAGTAGATACTTTGGATACAAGTTCTGTATCAGGTTGTATAGCTGTATCAACTGCAGGTGTTAATACTGATGGTAAAGTTGCTTGGAATAACTTTACAGCAACGATCAGTAAATATATGCCTAACGTTCCGAATGATCCATGTATTGGTGGTAGTTGTGTTGCTGCGAATGGTACACCGCTTGGTTATACATATATACCACCAGCTGCTGTGAAATATTATTGTTCACTTGGGAATGGTTGTACTTCTGGTTCAACTGGATCGACCAACTATCAATTGAGTGCGGCACTCGAGAGCGGAAAAATGGGGGGAGGAAGTACAGGTAGTCCTGTGGAACCTAGTCTATTGAGTGCACCACAGATCACGCTGTCACCAAGTACACCGACTACAGGACAATCCGTTACAGTATCCTGGTCCAATGCATCAGCAGTGAACTCGTGTAGTTTTGAAGCAGATCAATCTTCAGGATTTATTGCAAATAACGGAAAAGTTAATACTTCTGGTAGTTTCACAGCCACTGCTGGTAGTTCTGGTCAGATAACACTTCGCTGTTATAAAGGTACGAATCTGGATGGGGCATCAGTCACAAACCAGGTGTCATTTACATCTACTGCACCAGTTGTTCCGACTCTGAGGTTATATGTTAATGGTAATCTTGTTACGTCAGGTACATATGTCAATGCTATCGTCGGGGATACTTTCTATTGGGAAGGTACAGGATTTGGCTCTACGTATAATGAACAGCTTTGTCATTATTATTACACTGGGACAAGTGCTTGGAAAGGAGATTCCCTTCACAACACACCAGTCGAATTTGGTGGTAACTTAAGTTCTTTAAAATTGGCACGCGGTGGTTCTGCAGGTTTCAATTTGACATGCAATTACAGTGGGAATCTATATATTGTTACTGCAATGATTAGGTAGTCTTCAAACAATCTACTCATTTTTATAAAAAAAGGGGCTGGCAGATTTCTCCACCAAACCCCGGGCCTCAGACAAGCTGTTCAGCGATCTGAATAGCGTTCTGTGCGGCACCTTTCCAGATATTGTCACCTGAACACCACAGAGCCAATCCGTTCTCAACACTTTGATCTTTTCGTATCCGGCCAACCAAAACATCAAATTGACCTGATGCATTGATGGGCATTGGATATAACGATTTCGTAGGATCATCGACGACGTGCACGCCAGGAGACCGTGTTAGTATCTCTCTGGCCTCGTTCGCAGTGATTGGACTTTCGAACTCAGCGTTAATCGCGATACTATGACCATTGAAGACTGGCACGCGGACACAGGTGTTCGCTATCTTGATCGATGAATCTCCTAGGATCTTATGTGTCTCTCGGCGCATTTTGATTTCCTCGGTACTTTCGCCAGACTCATCCTTGAACGAACCGACACAAGGTATCACATTGAATGCAATCTGGTGCGGGTACATCTTTGAATGCATCGCATGTCCGCCCGCCCATGCCCTCACTTGGTCTTCAAGTTCTATAACTGCCTGCGCACCTGTGCCTGAAACGGCTTGATAGGTACTCGCGATGATGCGTTTGATTTTTGCAACTCGATGAAGAGGTGCAAGGGGCATCAAGGCGATGATCGTGCTGCAGTTTGGATTGGCGATGAATCCTTGGTGTTCTCTAAGTGCAGCAGTATTAATTTCTGGAATGATAAGTGGAATTCGTGCGTCCATTCTGAAATCGTCGCCATTATCGATCACGACGCAGCCTCTCTTTACCGCTTCCCAACCTAGTATTTGCGAAGCACCTTTTGCTCCTTCGGTCCCTGCGAAGAAGGCTATATCGACATCATCGAATGATTCTGGGATCGCCGCTTTCACTTGATAGGGTATCCCGTCAATAATTTCAGTCCTTTCCGACCGAGCCAGTATCACTATAGAACCAAAAGGGAACTTTCTCTTTATGAGCAGTCGAACCAGTTCAGTTCCAACGGCACCAATTCCGACAATTGCTATTGTTTTCATAGATCTTTCTCCTAAACAGTTAATTGTTTGTCTGGACATGATACTACCAGAAAGTATTGAAATAGCCAGAAACTCATAGTATTTAACACTCTTACTCCGTACTTTATTTTATATTAAATATATGTTTTAATAACCAAGTTGAAAAGGAGAGATGGCTGAGTGGTTTAAGGCAGCGGTTTACTAAACCGCCGTTCCTTCATTGGAACCGTGGGTTCGAATCCCACTCTTTCCGCCAGTGATCTGTACCCCATAAAGTGGACACAGATTTCACAATTCATTGGTTTCTT
>JBAXUB010000017.1:0-8662 GCA_037129895.1 Candidatus Tayloriibacteriota bacterium
TGTGGCTCCGCCAGCACCATCCGAAATACGGAAACAAGCTTGAGGTGAGAACAAAAATCGAAGCTGAAGATCCGATGACTCCCGAACAGGAAGCGTTGGTGAGAGAGGCTTTAGGTATAAAGGAAACACATGCATGACCATGATATAGAAATACAAAAAGAAAAGATTGATCTAATCGTTAAAGATCAGCGTATTCGACGTGAGTTGACCAAAGCCTGTCATCACTGGTTTTTCCACATCTATTTTGCCCACTACGTTAAATACAAGACGGCACGATTTCAGAAAGAATTGTTTGAAGTCACGGAAGATGAGAAAGATAAAACAGTAGTGATTGAAGCTTTCCGTGGATCAGGAAAAACTACGATCATGGGCACTTCGTATGCCATCTGGTCCATACTTGGAGTTCAACAGAAAAAGTTTGTGCTTATGATTGCTAAGACTGAATCTCAGGCGAGACAGTATTTGGCGAATATTAAAATAGAGTTGGAATCCAACGGACTTTTGCGTTCAGATCTAGGACCGTTCGAAGAACCAGATGATGAATGGAGAGCAACATCAATTGTGCTTCCTAAATACAAGGCACGAATTACCGTGGCATCAATCGAGAGTTCAATCCGCGGTATCAAGCATGGCGCTCATAGACCAGATTTAATCATCTGTGATGACCTAGAAGACTTGGATATTGTGAAGACTCAAGAAAGTCGTGACAAGATGTTCAAATGGCTCACAGGTGACGTAATACCACTTGGAGACAAGGATACGAGGCTTGTAATCATTGGTACAGCACTTCATCATGATTCATTGATAACAAAGCTCAAGACCGCGATCATCGAAGGCAGAATGGATGGAATCACTAAGAAGTACCCGTTTCTCAATGCTGACGGTACAGCAATGTGGCCTGAGAAGTTTCCATTGCAAACGGACATAGATACCCTGCGAAAATCAGTACCGAGCCTCCAAGCATGGGAGCGTGAGTACATGCTCAATATTGTCTCGGATGACAACCAACTAATACGTCCCGAATGGATTCAGTATTACGATGAGCTCCCACCAAATGACAACCTCCGCTATGCAGGCATGGGAGTAGATCCTGCTATCGGGCAGAAGAGTGATAACGACTCGACTGCCATAGTGTCAGGAAATATTTATGGCAGAAAAAAGAGCCTTAAGATATATGTACTAGCGAATCCCATAAATGAACAGTTGGACTTCACCGAAACCATATCAAGAGTAAAATCACTTTCCACCACTCTTGGTAACGGAGTGCCTGTGTCCATGTGGATTGAGTCTGTGGCATATCAGAAAGCAATCGTTGATCAATTACGTTCCGATGGATATCCTGCCAAGGAATGGAAAACTGGTGGGAGTGACAAACGAGCAAGACTGTCACTCGTATCAAATCACATTCAATCTGGCACTGTGGTGTTTCCACGAAAAGGTGCTGAAAAATTAATCACTCAACTTCTTGGATTCGGAAGCGAAACACATGACGATCTCTGTGATGCTTTGGGTATATTAGTGCTGAGTGTCATTGAGCAAGACTCGAGAATCAACAAAGGATATTTTCCTCTGTTTGATGAGAAGTTGCTCAATGACAGCTACCACGAAAAGATTCCTCTTCGCGGAGAAGGCATGCTCGGGGTGATACTAGCAGACACACGACGAACACATTCAACTATAGTGCTTCGAACTGAAAATGGATCTGAAATCCTGTATTACGAAATGGTCACAGATGCAGATGTTGTTGCGAGAAAAGTAGTTGAGCTAGCCCAGAAGTATGAAGTACCGCTTTCAGATCAGAATATATTTATTGATGATAGCGGAAACGGAGTTGAGCTGTGCAAGCTTGTAAGAAAACATGCTGAAGGCAAATTTATTCTCGACAAATATGAAAATCGACAGAGGTACGGACTTGATGTCACGAGAAAATATATGTTTAGTAGCGATGGACACTATGAAGATTTGTACGCAGCGAGCTTTGCAAAGTTAGCGAAGTGGCTTCGAGGCGGTGGTAAGCTATTCAACCGTCCTCGCTTTGATGATCTTCTCTACATCACATGGAAAGAGCATGACAACAACATGCAGATTATCGACAAGGAGACACTGCGAGAAGATGGTGTTGATATTTCAATTCCTGATGCAATTGCAATGACGTTCGTGTACGAGAAAAGAAATAACAATTATCCGATTGAGGAGGATGAGGAAGAAATGCTGTATCCAGAGATTGGGATATAAACTAACTGCATTAAATTGATGTATTATAAATTAATTTCATTGCTTTTTTCATCATCGCATCACCTCTCTCACCCCAATCAAAATACTTCTTATAATCATTCGGATCAATAAGCTTTACCTCGGTAATATCACCGTCTAAGGCTAGGTCAGCAACGAATGGTCCGTATGGCTCAACTTTAGCCACAAAACGAAGTTGGTATATTTTTTCTTGAGTTTCAGGATTTGTAAGTGTGTCATAACCAAGTGGAAATAGCTCCAGAACCTTCATATTTGTCTCCTCTTTTATTTCCCTTGTAATACATTCTTCAATTATTTCTCCTTCCTCTAGACCACCACCAGGTATTTCCCATGCCTTTCGTTTATTTGCATATACAATAACTAATTTATCTACACAAAAACAGAACGCTCCAGCAGCACCACCCTTAGAAGGTTTCGGTAGTGAGCGAATGGAATCAAAACTGTCCAGTTCTTCGTATTTTGCATCCCATTTTAAACCAGATATACGTGAGATAAATGAGGAATTAATAATCATTTATTTTTGTATCCCACAATAACTTCCTTGTTAGGTTCAAACCGTATATCGTTTTCTGTTTCAATGTAATTCATCCTCTTTTTTACTTCATCGGGTACGTCCTTCATATAAACTTTAGCGAAAGCAACAAGCTCATCACATTTTTTCTTTCCAAGCTCTGCGAGCTGTGTTTCTTCTTCTAGTGATACAACACCTCTATTCTTCATAATCTGGCTTCTTTCTTTTGACACAAGCTCTGATTCTCGAACTCGTAAAGAGAGCTTTGCGTCAATTTTGTGAGCCACAGAAACATTTTGAAACCCTGCTTTTTCAAAGAGAGCAAGAAGCTCATCTCGTCGAGGGAAATAACGACTCTCTACGAGCTTATCAAAACCTGCTAGCTCGTCCTTTTTTCTTATTATGTCTTGAAATATAACTTGAGTTTCTCGGTCTGCTAGAGACAAATCCCATGTTACAAATTTGCCATTTTCTTTCAAAATTCTATATACCTCATTTACAATTTTCTGCTGTTCCTCCTTTTGAACTTCATGTATACCCATTTTGATAACTACCGTATCAAAAAAGTTATTACTGAAAGGCGTCTCTCTCATATCTGCTTTGATAATATGCTTCTCGTCAATATCGGGCACATTTTTCTTTGCCTTCTCTACCTGCACAGCACTTTCATCGAGAGTGTATATTTCTGGTTTGACACCTTTTTGTGCGGCCGTAGTCAAAATCTCTTTTGCCGCCGCTCCGTAACCGTCCATGCCGTCCAGTATTACTTGGCCGTCTTTAGGGTCAATGATATTCACAAAAGCGTCAAAGTCTTCTTGCTTCTGATTGTGTACGAGTTTGAAATCAACAATACGAACATCGAAGCCAGCTTTTTCTTTGTGTTCTTCGGCCTTTGGTTCTGTCGGCACATCTGATAATGGTGGAGTGAGTATAGTTTCTTTTTCCATGGATATAAAATACCATAAAAAATTACATATTTCAAACAAAAAAACACCGCTGGGCGAACCATGCGGTGTATCTGAATAATTGATAATCACTATGTTAAATCGGATCTATTTTTCATCTTACGATCATAGACCACAGTCATGTTCGATTTTACGAAAGATTCCAACGAGTCTGAACTCGTTACCTTTACTGTTGCGTAAACAAAATGGAACAAAACCTATTCCGTCGATACCGATCACAGACTTTCCTTTTTCATCAACTCCAAGGTATGCATACCCTGGAAACGAAACTTCTGAACAGTCATCGACAGCCCCTGTCGCAGTAATCGTCATTTGTTTCTGAAGTTCAGGGTATTCAATCCCAACAGCAATAAGTGCTGACAGTTGAAGGGATTCAAAACCAGGAGGTGCCCAGGACGTATCATCACAATCCCAATCCTCAGGAATAGGAAGTAAATGAATCTCTGTTGGAACACCAATTTTACCCATAGGAAAACGACAATGTTCCAAAGAATACCTCACCTGACACCCGGTGTTGATGAGTTCTTGTAAGTCGTGTTGCTTTTTCAGTGTAATAATCATTCGATTATCCTTTCTTTTTAGTTTGTTGAGGTTAAGAGTAGCCTTAAAGACGCGAAACCTGTACCTTTAAGGCTACTTTCAACCTTTATCAATGTGCTAATATACTCAATATAGTATAACATTTAGATACTATCTGTCAATAGCTGGGGCACATTCTGCCTTGAAGCGCAGCACTCCTTTGATATTAACCACACCTGAATACATCAATAAAAGTTACCAACACCAACCACTAAGGGCGCTCTGGACTCCTGAGGGGTATTGCGTCATTCCTTGTGTTGTATGACAAACGCAACAACACAGGCGCCATTAGGGACTACGGCCAAAGTAGTAGTCCCCATAAAGATGAAATACTGCCTCTATGCGAGAAAGTCGACAGAATCAGAAGAAAGACAAGTCCTTTCAATCGACAGCCAGATCAAGGAGATGATTCAACTGGCGGAACGTGAGGGACTGGAGATAGCAGAAATCAAGAGAGAAAGTCACTCAGCGAAGGATACGGGGCAACGTCCAATCTTCAACGAGATAGTCGAGGAGATACGGAGTGGCAAGTTCAATGGAATACTGACATGGGCACCTGACCGTATATCCAGAAACGCAGGTGACCTTGGAAGAATCGTGGACTTAATGGATCAAAAGCACCTTGTCGAGATACGCACATTCGGACAGAGATTCACCAACAATCCGAATGAGAAGTTCATGCTCATGATATTGGGGTCACAGGCAAAGCTTGAGAATGACAATCGAGGCATCAATGTGAAGCGAGGACTGCGAACCAGAGTAGAGATGGGCCTGTGGCCCGGAGTGGCACCGCTCGGATACCTGAATCAAAAGCTCATGGACAAGAAATGTCAGATAGCGATTGATCCACTTAGAGCACCGACTATCAAGAAAATGTTTGAAAAAGTGGCCTACGAAAAGTGGAGTGGAAGAAAGGTGTACAACTGGCTCAAGTTTGAATTGAACTTTCATACCAGAGGAAACAAGCCACTGACACTAAGTGGTATATACAAGATATTAGATAACCCGATATATTACGGACCATTCGAGTATCCACGAGAGAGTGGTAACTGGTATCAGGGCAAGCATACGCCCATAGTGACACAAGAGCTGTATGAAAAGGCACAGGCCCATCTGAAGCGTGATCAGATCGTAAGAGAGACAAAGGAATTCTCCTTCACCAAGCTATTCACCTGCGGATACTGTGGATCAGGTATATCAGCCGAGGAGAAATGGAAACAGCTCAAAGGTGGCGGATCGAACAGATACATCTACTACTCCTGCTCAAGGGCGAGAGACCGAAACTGCAAGAACAAATATATTAGAGAGGAGGATTTAATAACTGAATTGCTGAAAATATTGGATCAAGTGAATCTGAACGAGCTTGGTATGAGACAGCGATTGGAAGACGAGATTGCGAGATTCAATATATTCCAAAGGTCAGTGCTCGGCAGCAAAGACAAAGCTACTGCGAGAAACGATATGGATATACGTAACTATGCGAAGTATATATTGAAAGAGGGCACGGTAAATGAGAAACGTGAACTGCTGGCGAATCTTAGGTCGAGGATTGTGTACAAGGACAAGACGCTGACATTGTTAATAGAAAACTAAACAAGCCCCATATCTTCAAAAGGATAATGCTTCTCGTCTTGGTTTGATTTGAATTCAGGGATTCTATTCGCTCCCTTACTGAGTACTAAAACACCATTGTATGTTCGTGCTTTACATTCAGCTATAACATCGAATGTAGTATCGAGTTCCACCGTCGGATAGATTTGAACCATACGGTAAATTTCCTTTATAGGATCGGACTTGCCGATGATAACAACAGGAGATTTTATTTTTGGATTCTTTGCAAGGAGTTGGCGATTCAGCTCTTGAGCGTCAGGCACATTGGTAATTTTATTTATGTGACACAGGATAGTTGTTAAATTATCGTAGCTCTTAGTACTAGAGAGCTTAGTGCGTAGCAAAAAATCGACGAGATTCTCGGGTGAATTTATATCGTAAGTGACTACTTCCACATCAATGACAGCGAAATCGTTGTCTCTAATTTTCTTTTCGTAGCAACCCGTCCTTACATCAGGACTACCCTCACTGTCATCGACAATCTGCATCCAAAATTCTCTACCTAGTATTTTGATTACTCCAACTAGCGAAATCGCAGCGATAAATGCCTCACAACATTTTCTGTAGTGTTTCTTGTCAGGAACGATTTTGCCTTCAGATTCTAGTTTTTTGAAATGGTAAATAACATTGACTGGCGAGAACCATATTTTATTTGTGAGTGATAAGTTTGAATTGGTCATAGTGAGATTTATTTAGGTACGATATATCTTTTGAACAATCCGAAAGATGCTTTAATTTGATCTTCGGTTTTTGGTAATGGAAGTTGTTGGGATAGTTGTACAATCTGGTGACTGAAAGGATCAAAAGCATGACCACATCCAAAATGATCATGATTCAACTCTGGAGGTAACGTCCCTAAGACAACCTTATATATGGCAGGTCTTCCAAAGAAAGTCATTCTAACAACGATGGAACCATTTTCAGGTAGGAAATTTATAACATGGGCATGCAACCGTTGATTGCGAATCTTTTCCTCATAGAGAATAGGCTCCTCCGATATTGAAGGTATGATTTGACGAAGCACTCCTTTGCCGACATGGGCGAAATTACGTATGGAATCGAAGTGTGAGCTATAAAGTACTTCAGTCTGATTATCTTGCAAAGCACAGTATGCAAAGTAGTTAAATGCAATTTTTGCTAGCACCCTGCCGATATCGTGATTGATCGTGCAGGTGTAATCTTCTTCGAGCATAAATTTCTCTCCTTTTTCAAACTTGCGTTCCTTGGATTCTTTTTCTTTATACGGTACTCCAAACTCATATAGCAAAGCGACGATCTTATCTTTTTTCTCGACTGTCTCAGCAAACACCGCCATATCTTTCCGATCCAGTTTCTGCATGTCAGCAGATATTTTTTTAAAAACAGATGAATCTTTCTTTATCTCTCGAAGAGCTTCTGGTAAGAACACCCGAGAGCCTCCTTGGAACCTCTTGAGCTTAATCTGATCCTTCATGACAGGTACAACTTTGCCATCTTTCATTTCTAGAAAGAAAAACATCTGGTCGAAAAACTTGTCGCCGAGTCCTGCCAGTCTCTCGATCTTGAAGTTCTTATCTCTCATAATCACACTGTTTCTTCCTTGAAGATTGAGTCTCTGTGCGTAGACACCCTCCAAAGAATCTTCGATAAAGTTTGTCTCAAGAGGACCGAAGACTTTCTCGTTGCAGTTGCTACAAACAAGACCGTCGGTGGCAGTAATTGTCGGACTCAACGGTACAAAACTTCCCAGTGATGCAGGAATAACATGCTCTCTTTTTGTAAAAAGAGTTTGTGTGTCGTCTTTAAGACAGTAGATGCAACGTGACATAATTATTGAGTGATACAAAGCCACTCAATTTTGCATTTTAGCATTTTTAGAGCACAAAATCCTTTATTTTTTGAATTATTTCCCAAACAATTTAACCTCTCCCGTTTTCATATCCTGTGTCACGAAATCTACTTTAGTTGCTCCATCTTCACCAATAGGATCATCGAGCGACCATGCTTGAAGCGATCTCATGCCACGCGCTGAATACTGAAGAGTTTTAAATAGATAGCCAACAAACGAACCTGTGTATTTGTATCCTCGAATACATCCTCGTATTTTTTCATCAATATCTTCTCCGTATCCTTTCCATTTAAATAGCGGGTAATATTTTTCAACCCAATCATCTACAACGTATCGCATCCATTTAACCAACTCTTGCTGAGCAAGAATATTTCCTTTCTGTGCAATACGGACGAAAGCAATGATTATTCGATTACGGATTTCTCTGTCCGTGTCATCTATGGGTGCAACGAATGTATATATTTTGTCTTGGTATTTTATAAGTATAAGATCAACCTCTACTTGATTCTCATATTGCTTGGCGGGTTTGCGTTTGTAATGAGTCCAGCGTTTGAGATATTTTCTTTCGAGTCCGTAAGTAAATCTGTCCCAATCAACATGATCATTCTCGGTTCTAAAGTTTGTACGGATGAACTGATATACAGAGGGAGAGTGAGCAGAGATCCATGAACTACTAAATGTTTTAGGTTGTTCTTTTTCTAGAAGTGAATTAATTGTTTTAACCGCAGTATCAAGATTCATTACATAATTATACAAATACAAAACAACACCGTAATAACGGCGTTGTTTTGGAAACTCAGCAAGGCATGTAGGTCACACTTTGCTCTAGAGCAATAAGGACACACCGATACTTAGTTGTCAATGCGGTGCTTATTGTACAAAATTCGAACCTATTTTGAAAGTAATCCTGACGAG
>JBAXUB010000018.1:0-8603 GCA_037129895.1 Candidatus Tayloriibacteriota bacterium
TTCATTTTGCGCCCATTTGATTAATGAGTGCAATATGTATCTGAGGTTAGTCAATCTGATTGTCCGCCCCCCTGGATTTGAACCAGGAACCGAACGAGTATATCTTCGATATAGACTGTTCGCTCGTACCTTGTAAAAAACTCTGTCCGCCCTCTAGGATTCGAACCTAGGACCCCAGAGGTATAAGCTCTGTGCTCTAACCAACTGAGCTAAGGGCGGACACAATTTTTTACAGGTACTCACTCCAGTCCATAAGTCGTTTGCTCTACCGTTGAGCTAGGGGCGGGTGCCAATATAATTTACACTGTTTCTTTCTTCTTCACAACAATACCCTGACTGAGAACCAGAGCCTCATACTCCTCCCTCTCTATCGTTTCCTTCTCAACCAATCTCTTGGCCACAACCTCAAAAGCTCCCTTATGCTCGCCCAAAGTCTTTTCCGCTAGCGTTCTAGCCTCGGTCATGATCCTGGTTACCTCGCCATCTATCTCAGCAGCAACTTTTTCCGAATATTCTCTATCAGAAACGCCCATTCCGAACATGACTCTTCCCTGTGCACTCTCCAGAGCGACGGGACCTATCTTCTCTGACATACCATAACGAGTAACCATGTCACGAGCCAAAGCTGTTGCGACTTGTAGATCATTGGAGGCACCAGTAGTCATATCACCGAATATCATTCTTTCGGCAACATAGCCTCCAAGCGATACGGCGATATCATCCAAGAATTCCATTCTAGACTGGAGTCTCCTCTCTTCAAAAGGCAGCTTCAATGTATAACCCGCTGCACGACCACGAGAAATTATAGAAATCTTATGAACAGGATCTGCGTGCGGCAATACAGAGGATACGATAGCATGTCCAGCTTCATGGTATGCCGTAATCTCTTTTTCTTTTATAGACAATACATGACTCTTCCTCTCAGGACCGAGCATGACTTTCTCTATAGAACGTATGAGATCGAACTGTCCTATCTTTGTCCTGTCCTCTCTCGCCGCCAGGATTGCCGCTTCATTCATGAGTGAAGCTAGGTCTGCACCAGAGAACCCAGGTGTTCTCTCGGCGACGATCTGTATATTCACATCTTCTGCCAATTGTTTCTTGGCTGAATGGATCTTCAATATTGCCTCTCTATCTTCTCTGTCAGGCAGATCTATAACAACACGTCTATCGAATCTACCTGGTCGGAGTAATGCAGGATCGAGGACATCAGGCCTATTCGTTGCTGCCATAACTATAACTTTTTCATTTGGTTCGAAGCCATCCATCTCGACGAGTATCTGATTTAGTGTCTGTTCCCTCTCATCATTACCACCTCCCATACCTGAACCACGTGCACGACCGACAGCATCTATCTCATCGACGAATACGATAGATGGTGCAGCTTCCTTTGCCATCTTGAATAGATCTCTCACACGAGAAGCTCCAACTCCGACGAACATCTCCACGAATTCAGATCCAGATATAGAAAAGAATGCAACGTTAGCTTCACCAGCGACTGCTCTCGCCAATAAAGTCTTGCCAGTACCAGGTGCACCCATCAATATCACACCTTTTGGTATCTCGGCTCCAATATCTATGAACTTTTTTGGATTCCTCAAGAAATCAACGATTTCGAGTAGTTCCTGTTTTGCTTCTTTGGCACCAGCAACATCCTTGAATGTCACTTTGACTTTCGTATCATCCGGTAAGGTTATACGTGCTTTTGATTGACCGAAACTGAGGGCTTGCATACCTGCTCCACGAACTTGTCTGGACAATACCCATATGAACAAAATGAGAATGATGAGTGGCGCCAGAAATGGAGCGAGCTGACCCGCCCAGAACCAAAAACCACTCGGACTTTCTATAGTGATAGTCGTAGAAGCGAGAGTCGCGGTAGAAACCCCAAATCGCGATAGACTCTCCGTAACCGAAGAATCGACTTCTTTTTGTGCGGTCTTCACTGACTTATCTGCATAAATCGCGATGACGCTATCTCCTTGAACATCGATAGAAGTGATGCGTCCTTTCTGGATATCTTGTGCTATCGATGAGAGAGGGACTGTAACAACAGCGGTTGATCGTGAAGCTACCTCTGCATATATGCCAGATAGTAATAGGAATGAAAGTATGACAATAGAGATAATATTCAAAAAACTCATCTTTGGAGCACCAGATTTCTTGGCACCTTTTTGATTTTTCAGGCCATTCTGCTTTGGATTTGCGGTATTATTTGACATAGGGTGATTAAAACAATATCACATAAAATCTAATTCACCAATTTTGCCGTCACAATAATACGCATATCGAACAAGTTGTCGAAGCATCTGAGGCGATTTTAGGGGCAAAAGGGTTTGAAAATAGGCTTTTACAGCTTGATGTTGTTCTCTACAATGGAAATGGAAACTGCTATTAATTACATCCAATCTGCTCGAGAAAAGAGCCATGTAATAATACCTACGCACATAACACCTAAAATAATTGATAAAATATAATAGGAACTAGCGATGTATACAAAATAACCAAACAGACTCCCAGCAGGAATTCCAACAATTAGCCATGATAAAAAACGTGTCATCGTAATTGGCTGTTTTGAATGACTATTTAGCACAACTGAAGATAATCCAGATTTGCTAACAAACCACACCAGTATTCTATGCAATATCCATGCTACAGGAATACCAGCAACAAACGAATACGCAAAAGTAGTATAATTAAACCAATCATATCTTGCATCAAGACTTGGGACTAAAATAAATGATATAAAAAACAAACAAGCTAGCGAAATAAATACTGCTCGTTTCCCTCTGTATCGTTTCCAATCGAAACCAGTAATAGTCCATACAAAATCACGATAAATAATACTCACAATAAAGAAGCCTATAAATGTTGCCAAAAGAGCGTGAAAGTAAAAAATGCTCATAATATACATTATACCTGAGTCAATATCATTTGTGGAGATGGGCGGAATCGAACCGCCGTGCAATCAATGTTTGTCGAACGAATCTACGATGTTATCAGACTTTGATGTTTGAGACTGCAGTTAAGAAAGTATGCAAAACGCTGCAGCCCGATCTCTAAGTTTCGAATAATGCGCTGAGAAGACGCACTACCCTACATCCACGTTATTATGCCAATACTATAGTTAGGATCCCTATAGAGTGACAGCCTCGTTAAACGAGAGCGAATGCAAAGTCCTTTTGTCCGAAATACGGAGAAACGGTTGATTTAGCATTTAAGGTTTCCATCAGATTTACGAGTTAATGGTGCTCGCACCGCACGAACGAAAACGGCTGATTGTCTATGCCGATCATCCCCATGTGTTTTCAACGATCTTTGAAATCTCTTCTCACCTCTCTATCAGTCTCTCTCTTCTTTGTCGTCTCCCTCTTGTCGAACTTCTTCTTGCCCCTAACGACAGCGACAGTGACTTTGATGAGATTGGACTTATTATATATCGAAATAGGCACTATTGTCAAGCCTCTGTCTGCTTCGGTATTCGATAGTTCATGCATTTCCTTCTTGGACAAGAGAAGTCGGCGATTCCTACGTGGTTCATAGTCTTTCGGTGTATTATTTTCTTGATATGGCGGTATGAACATGTTCATGACATATGCTTCCCCGCCGCGGATGATGACATATGCACCCTCAAGTGATCCTTGGCTATTCTTGATCGATTTTACCTCAAAACCAAGCAGCTCAATGCCGGCCTCGATTTTCTCGAGGATTTCGTAGTCAAAATGGGCTTTCTTGTTATTTACATATGTCGTCATGACTGTAATATCGTAGCATATTATTAGAAAATATTATTCATCAAGCTATTTTGAGCACATTTTTATCATTTCTTGAACAAAACTTTATCAGGATTTTATCATGTAATTGATATGATACGATTTATGAAAACTTATATAAAGAGATTCATTCAATGGATTCAGTTTAAGTCGACGGCAGATTCATATACCCATACGCCACCGCATTTTAAAGAACGGGAGGTATGGTGGTGTGCGGTCGGAGAAAATATTGGAAATGAAATTTGTGGCAAAGGTAGCTTCTTTACTAGACCTGTATTAATAATCAGAAAACTAGATCGATATTCATTTATCGGTTTACCTCTTACAAAAACAAGACGAAATGGTAATTGGTATACCCATATTTTGATCAATGACGACTCAAATACAGTCATACTCTCTCAGATTAGATACTATGATTATCGACGTCTCGATAAAAGACTATGCACAATTACTTGTAATGATTTCTTAACGATCAAAAACAAGCTATTTACCTTGTTGTTTCAATCAAAATAAATCACCCGCTTCTTACAAAGCGAGTGGACGTGGCAAATGCCAAATATGAAAGTATTCTATCAATTCCTTATATAAAGTCAACAATACCTTGAGATGAAGTCAATATCCCTGTACACTTATATAAATCATGCCAACCACCCCCACAAACTGGAAACTATACTACGCAAACGAAGAAGCTTGGTACGCAATGCTCAGTGACTGCGCACGCGCAGAAAAGAGCATCGTCCTCGAGCAATTCATCTTTGTAAATGATGACTTCGGTCAGAAACTGATCAATATTTGCGCAGAGAGAGCGGCAGCAGGAGTTTCTGTGAAATTCCTATGGGACGCTGCTGGCAGCTTCACATTCTTTGGAACCAATATCGCTGATGAATTGAGAAAGAAAGGCATTAACCTAGTATTCTGGCGAACACTCATTCCTCCGTATTCCACTGTACCAAACTTCCGATCTTGGTATTTGCGAAATCACAGGCGCACACTAGTTATCGATGAAAAGGTCGGCTATACAGGTAGCATCTGTGTAAATGACAGTATGAAAAGCTGGAGAGATACGAATGTGCGTATGGAGGGAAAAGTAGCAGCGGAAATGTACAATGCCTTTGAACGGATGTGGTACAGGGCCAACAAGACAAAGAATCTTCCCCCACGAACACGTGCCCATGACGATGAGTTCCGATACATAACGAACAGCCCTGCCCCAGGCAAGCGACATATATATGCAAGCTTGATAGATGCTATACGCAATGCCCGTCACTATATATACATAACTACTCCATATTTCGTGCCAACTCATAGACTCGCTCGAACATTGAAAGCTGCCGCCAATAGAGGAGTCGACGTTAGGATCATCATTCCTGAAAAATCTGACTATTATGCCGTCGACCTCGGGGCACGAGCATTTTTCCATATGCTCCTAGAGTCTGGAGTCAGGATATTCCTATTCACCGGCAATATGATCCACAGTAAATCAACAGTCATAGATGGTAACTGGGCAACAGTTGGCTCGATGAACTTGGATAGTGCTAGCATGTTATATAATTTCGAAGCCAATATAATCACCACAAATACCGCTTTTGCAGAAGAACTATCAGCTCACTTTGTCCGCGACATTCAGGAAACCAATGAGGTTCTATTCAAGGATTGGAAAAACCGCTTTTTCATAGAGAAAATACCAGAGATACTGATCAGATTGGTGAGGAAGTTTCTATAGACAGCAACTAATTCAGGGCCTTACAATTGACTTTAGCATATTTACCATCGGAAGAATTCACATTCACATACCAGCCAGAACTATTATTTGATGTGACTGTTGCCCAAGACGCGGATATTGGCAGATAGTTTCTAGCCGGAACCGACGCCGTGGTACCCTCTAATGACCTGAGGATGGGACTACGTAATAATTCATACGAGTATGGTGATACACCCCCAGCCGCAGATCCCTGAACGTTTATTGACACGCCATAATAAGTATTATTTTTCGGCAAATTTGAAGCATTACAAATTACTCCCGTGACATTCAGTCCAGCAGGTACCACTGGTGTTGGCGTAACTACGACAGGGGTAGTTGTTGCACTGCCTCTCGAGGACGTGAAAACCTGCCAACAATACGAATTATATTGTTTTGCATAATAAATAGCAGAAGGTTGTACCGACCAACAATATTTCTTACCAAGGATTAATCCAGTTACGGTATATGTGGTCAAATTGGTATTTGATAGTATTGGCGCACCACTCGCAATTCCTCTACTATCTGAGTTATATAGGTTATACCCAGGAATAGATAACCCAGATGGTACGGTCCACGACAGAGTTACTTCACCAGCCCTAGCACTAGCCACAGAAGCAGATCTACCGATCAATTTTAATATCTTTCCTGTTGGAAGTGGTTTTTGAACCGTAGGTGGTAGATCTTCTACGATAGCCGTGCTTGGATCACCAGCACCATTACCCGAGACAACTATGGTGTAACTGGTGTCATTCCACGGACTATCAACCCCACTGACACTAACCTTATATTTTCCATCTGGAACATTGGAAGGAACCGTAAACGAAAGAGATGCCCCGTTGGCCGGGATATTATTAATCAAATAGTAACCAGTACTCACAGTAGTCTGGCCGTGTACAAATGGCACCAGATTTTTCAATTGTTCCCATATAACATCAAAAGCCGAAAATATATTAGCAACACGATCGTCTGACGAAATCATAGCCCCCGAAGAAACTGGTATGAGTTTTATCAAGTTTTCGCTTGTATTAAATTCGGAACCTGACACCTTGAAAGTATTCGCTGTTCCAGAACTTGTGTCAGGCACAACGCCATTGACCTTAGGTGCTGGTGACATAGCCTTACACTCGGGAAAATACTTAGAAGCAACAGCCTGAGTCAAGGCCTGACCATTTATCGCTGCCATAATATACCCACAACTAACAACATTGAAATTATCTCCCATGGTCAAGACGAGCTGCCCATTGACCATCTCGGCAGAAGTTTTCATAATACTATTTTCTGATGGTCGGAAATATAATTCACTATCTCTAGGAATTCCACCTGAACTAAACATTAGACACCCCCTAGTTACTACTGACCCATATAATCTATTATCGGCCGCATTCTTATAATCCCACGCCGGTTGAGAAGAACAATTCTCACCATTACCACTCCACGATTTTGTAACATATGTTTCGAAATCACCCGTGACGTGTTTAATATATTCATCTTTCAGTCCTGCAAAAGCATGACCAACTTCGTGCATCAATACTAAAGGCTCTTTTCCTGCAAATACATTTCCTGCAAATATATTACTATGTGGATTCATATACACGAAACCTCTATCAATATTACTCGCTAATGCACCACCCAAAAGATCCAATAATGGCTTAGATGATAGGGTTATATAGACATCAAAATTACTTGATACACCTTTACATGTATTATAATTTTTCACACTAGCATCCATTTTACCAATATCACCCGCTGATCCTATTTCGTCAGCTGTAACAGCAAAGTCGGCGTAGAATGAAAAATTGTTTATATATTTCTTAAATGGATTTATCGTCTTAAAGCCTCCGTCAACAAGTATGCGGATAAAATCTAGATATTCTGCAGTACTAAGATATGTAGACGCTCCCCTCATAAACAGGATCTTTTTTTGACCGCTTCCTTCAATATTCACACAGCTAGCTACTACCGCGACATTGGAAAAGCTTGAATACGAACCATCTGATAATTTTGCCCTTATTCTATAATGCAAAGGAAATGAACTAGTCAAATTTTTTATATCATCAATATACGATGTCGCATCTGCACCAAGCGTAGCAACTTTATTGTATGCACCGATAGATACATCATCACTGAGCGTATCCGCCCTTTCAACCTCTATCGAACTTATCGTTGCTCCACTGGGTATAGACCAGGACAGACTTACATTCCTCGCATTCAAACTAAAATTCGCTGACAGTCCCGTCGGTGTCGCATCTACTACTGCCGGTGGTAATACAGTCAAAGATAAAGTATTACTACACACACTATCTCCACTTTGTGAAATAACTACCGTATATTGACCAGGCCCCACAAGTACAGGAAAAAGCATAGAAAAATTCTGTCCAGTTGTGAGGAATCGTCCAAATGCCAATAGTGAATTTCCTCGTCCTGAGTCAAATTGAACATTTAGCATCCCACCACCTTTTGGACTTTGCTCGGCATTTCTGATGGTTACCTCCTGGCCAGATATAGGCTGAGAAGGAGTCAAGGTACAGATGTTTGTTAAAGGAGGAGGTGGTGGTGGAATAACCTTTATTGTTATGGTTGAACAGTTACCAGTAGGCCAAATATTTTTATAAGTACCTATTCCAGTTAGAGTTGCTACCTGACTACCAGTTTGCCCAAGATTACATGTAACAAGCATAGAACCTCCAGGGTCCATCGCATCTATCTGAACCGTGTCAATTGTGTTACAGCCAGGAAAGCTAAACACCTGATCAGTGTTAATAATCTTATATATATTAGTTTTTCTTCCATTAAATAGTGGGCTGCAATATCTATTCCCCTGTATTCCAACATAACCAATAATCGTGTTCGACCCAGTTTGCGCATTGACAGAATTAACATTACCCCGAATCAAACTTCCCCCACCAATAACCGCGGTCAGTATCATTATCGAGACTAGACCGAAACAACAAACTTTGTAATGTTTTTTCATTTATTTATATTAATAGGAGTAAATCGCTTATATTACTACAAGAATAGCATATTAATTTACCCCTGACTAACCTCAGATACATATTGCACTCATTAATCAAATGGGCGCAAAATGAAAA
>JBAXUB010000019.1:0-8095 GCA_037129895.1 Candidatus Tayloriibacteriota bacterium
TGTCTGTGTTGATAGCGAGGGATGAGGTGGAGAGTGCGGAGACTGCGCCGTTTGTGCCGAAGAGGAGGCCTGAGAGATTACCTATCGAGGCAGTCTGTGCCTGAAGGACATCGAATGAAGTAGAACTAGCAAACAATGTTCCGGTGGCAGTGATGTTAGCAGCGATGATATTTCCACTGAAACTTGCATTGCCGAAAATATTTAGATCACCATAATTGGCGACATCAGACCTCATGAATTGTGAAGCAAAGAATCCCTGGAGTGCGTTTGATGAACTTGCAGTTAGTGCGAACGTAGAAGTTCCCGCTGATAATGCATAGTCTGAAGTACTGGCTGTAACTGCATTATTTGCATTCCATGAATATGTAGAAGTCCCAGCATTATTTGAATATGTTGATGTACCAGAAGTATTAGAATAATTAGAATTTGTAGAATATGTAGAAGTTCCAGCATTCATAGCATAATCAGAAGTACTAGCCATCGCTGCAGTATTTGAATGTTCTGAGACGAATGCAGCAGGAACAGCTCCCAATACTTTTCTAGGAGTCATCTCTCCATCCCATACTGGCGCTCCGACACCACCGATCTCAACACCTAGATATAGAGTCTGTGCAAAATCAACACCAGCAAATGGTGAGGTACTACCCAACATCACACTGAACAATCCATTCGAAACAGTCGCCGTTGTTGTTTCACTCCAAGCTTGTATCCCACCACTTACACTATTATATAGAGCAAAGCGTACATTATATGTACCATCAGCAACTGGAGTACCAGCACTCGTGAAGAGTTTACCTTGATAATTGATCTCTCTATTGAAATCAGCGTGTGCAATAGTGAGACTAGCCAAGGTCAGTGCCATGAATATCAGTAACAACTTTGTAACTTTTTTTACTTTCGCGTCCTTCTCATTTTTCCTCCTGCGGATCAATAATAATATAATGATAATAATGAGTAATATCAAGAAGATTATCCCGATAGTTAACCACGGCAATGCCATGAAGCCTGCAATTACCTCTGGTGGCAATACTCCAACAGAAGCCAATAGATTACCATCAAGTCTCTTCAATCCTTGATTCTGATAATCTAGAACGACGACATTGACTTTGTATACTCCAGTCTTACCGAGCGGGCCGATCGTTGCTTCGTATGCAGTCTTGTCGGCATTTATTCGGAGTACGAATGGAAATACCTTCGTTGAATCAGTTGGATCAGTTAGAGTGAAAGCGACCGTCTTCAAAATTTCAGGAACTTTGATGTAATCAAGTCTCACCGTTAGATTCTTTGTACCATCGACAGCGATGATAGAACCTTCGAATATTTTCAACTTTTCATCATCCTGGATAAAATCAAAATCAGCAAGAGTGAGTATCTGTAGTCGTGGGTCTAGACTCATGACTGATTCAATATATTTAAATGGATCCTCATTCGATGGAACCCAGTGCACTGGTGTAACAGGCACATTCTTTTCTCTTGTTGATGAAGCTGCATCGATATACTTTTTTATCTCCTGACCCAATGTCGTAGTAGACATAGTGAACCATGGTCGTGAACCAGACGATGAATGTGGGAAAGGTGGAGTCGATGTAGGAGTAGGAGTTGGTGGAACTGGTGTTATAACATCAGCTTGATGAAAACCTGCTCGGAGAGCATTATTCGCACTAGCTGAGTCACCTGTACCGATCTCACCAACTGTGTCCTCTTCTCTGTAAGAACCGGAAGCACTCGTCCCTCCACCGAAGTTTACGCTGTCGCCTTGCATCTTGTATGATGGGCTCGACATGATCTGTGCATTTGCGATCTTCACATTACCGAGATCCAAAGTCACGAATGAGCCAAAAACGAAAGTACACACGAAAATAACATTGATCACTTGATTCAAAACTTTATTCAAATTTGAATTAATGTTGAATATCATGTTATTTGTTGGTAGACACTGTAGCTGTCGTCGTAGCTTTGTCTGCTGCATCTTTGACTGGCACCATCACATACATAAACTCCTTCCCGTTTGTCTTCTTGAATACAGGCGTTATAACTCCGGCAGTACCACTCTTGTCCGCAGAAATATTTACTTGATCAGAAAAACTATCTTTGATAGCTGTTTGCATAGCACTATCACGAGTAACATCTCCAGTCGTTGGTGCAACTGCCAAACCACGACCTGTCATAAAGTCGTTAACAGATAAAGCTGCGTTGTAGACTGAAGCGACGAGAGGTTGTCTAACTGCTCCATTGTCACTACCAGCGATCCTCATAACTGCCATCGAACCGACCATAACGATAACGATAACTGATGCAATCGTCGTTATCGCATTTCTCAAAAGAGATGTATATGGGTTTACCGAGATTGGGTTCACCGGTTCATATGCAGAAACATTTTCTCGTACTCGAGCTTCTGCAACTTTCTCCACACTCGCAACCTTCGGAACCTGACGGACTTCTGCGACCTCGATCGCTCTCTCACGCAATCTCGACTCAATTAGTTTGATCTGTTGCTCTTTCTTCTTTTCCTCTATCTTCTGAATTTCCTCTTGTCTGATCTTATCCAAATGTTCTTTCAATGACTCTTCGACAACCATCCAAGTCTTGCCAACCATTACCGCATCAAGCTTACCGCCACGGCACAATTGACCGATATAATCAGCAGCATAGCCAGACAAGAGAGCTGCTTGCTTGGAAGTAATCCTGTTCTTTCCATCACCAGTTGAACCACCTGTCGTCTGACCGTCTTTCATGAATCGCTTCTTCAGATTATCAGCGCGGCTGCGTAGGTTGTCTGCACTCCAGACTTTGGTCATATGTGCTCGTAGAGATTCTTCCGTCAGAAACCACACATGTCCAACCCTCTGACACTCTAGCTTTCCTGCTCTGCAAAGCTGTCCAATATAGTCGCTAGCATAATCCGAGATTTCGGATGCTCGCTTTGACGAGATAAAATTTCTGCCTTGATAAATATATGTTTGTTCCATAGATCTCGGGTAACATTATAACCCCTCGTCGGGAAATATTCGTATCAAGCTGTGGACAACTCCAACTCCATGAATATTTCTTTGAAATTTCGAAGACCTTTTGTATGCCTCAAATTTGCGATATGGCGCATTTGATGACGTACTAGGCAAGCCATTGGATCAAATCCCAGACAAAATTTTGAAACAAGGTGCTCCGTAGACACCCTGATGCCGACTGAAAGCTTCGAAACTTGCTATTGATAAACCTTGATAGACTTACATAATTTTATCAATACTGATATAATAGTATATGTATGTTTATCAATGTTTATATACCCCATGGATTACTCCACTATTAAACTTATTACCGTAAAACAGGCTTCCAAGATTTTGGGTGTCACTCCACTCACTCTGCGCAACTGGGACAACTCTGGAAAGTTCCCTGCGTCTAGGCATCCTATAAATAATTACCGTGTTTACAAAGTTTCTGACATTGAGAAGCTCTTGACAGATATTGAGGCTAGCAAAGGAAAGCGACCTTCGAAGCAGGAAGTGAAGAAACTTATTGTTAATCATTTGGAATAGTTACAAACTATTTGGCACATAATACAATATATCTCCGGTCCTGCGGACGCTCCCGCTGGCTACAATCCTCGGACCATCGACACATTGTATTATGTGCCAGAAGTCTTTAACCATTGTCTCATTCCGAGATAATTGCTACTATTAATATATGAAAGATAACAAATACCTACCAACAATAGGACTCGAAATACATGCGGAACTAAAGACAGCATCAAAGATGTTTTGTTCTTGTAAGAATGATCCGGACGAAGAGCGAGAGAACGCGAACGTCTGCTCTATCTGTCTCGGTCATCCAGGAACACTTCCAGTATTGAATATGGAAGCGATACGTCATGTGTTGAGGGTCGGAATATCAGTCGATGGTACTCTAGCTGATTTTACTGAATGGGATAGAAAGAATTATTATTATCCAGACATACCGAAAGGATACCAGATCAGTCAGTACAAGTACCCTCTCGTCTCAGGTGGTAAACTTGCTGGAATAGAGATCGAACGCATACACTTGGAAGAAGACACAGCTCAGTCAACTCATGACACTCACGAAAAGAGTCTGGTGAATTTCAATCGTTCAGGTGTTCCCCTGATGGAACTTGTCACCAAACCTGTCATACATGATGCAGCAACCGCTGTCAGGTTTGCGAGAGAACTTCAGTTACTATTGCGATACCTTGGAGCTGGCGAAGCGAACATGGAAAAGGGTGAGATGCGAGTCGAGGCAAATATCAGTGTGGCAAAGATACATGAAGAAGGCAGCAAGGGGTCGGGAGAAAGTGCGAAGCTCGGAACGAAAACAGAAGTAAAAAATCTCAATTCATTCAAGACCGTAGAAAAAGCGATAGCCTACGAAATAGAGAGGCAGACTTCCCTACTCGAAGCAGGCGAGGTTGTGAAGCAAGAGACACGTGGTTGGGATGATGTCGAGAATGAAACATATTCTCAGAGAAGCAAAGAAAGTTCACATGATTATAGATATTTCCCGGAGCCAGATATACCGAAATTGAAACTTAGCGAAATTTCCGAATTCGGTAGGTCTACACTACTAGAGACACTTCCAGAACTTCCATGGCAGAAGCGTGATCGTTTCATCAAAGGTTTCGGAATGACTGATAAAGAGGTAGCTGTACTTATCGAATCACCGATTATCGCTGACTACTTTGATTCGATAGCCGGGTCATTCAAGGGAGACGCAAAGAAGATCAAGCTGGCTACGAATTATCTGCTTAGTGATTATCTAGGGGTATTGAAAGTCAGGAAATTGGAATTCGATCCAAAGCAAGCCATCGCTTCAAAAACGTTTGCAGAAATGATCGGCATGATCGCAGATGGTCTATTATCTTCACGTGGTGCAAAGGATGTCATACTATTACTAGTTGATTCACCGAACGAAAGTGCCAAGGAATTGGCTGAGAGAAACGGACTTATACAGAAAAGTGACACTTCTATCCTTATTCCAGCTATAGAAAAGATACTAGCCGACAACCAAAAGGTTGTAGAAGAGTACAAAGGTGGCAAAACCGCTTCCCTGCAGTTCCTGATCGGACAAGCTATGAAGGCAACAAAAGGTGCTGGCAATCCTGAGGTGGTAAAACAATTGTTTCTAGAGAGATTGAAATCCTAAGTATCGTCTACATACTTCGCATCGCAAACATTTTAGCTTGCTCCTGAAACCCTCTTTGAACCATCCCCGCTAAGCTCGATACTTCTCCATCTATGTAATTGCCCAGTTCAGCAAAACCGGCACCAACATCATCCCTCAAATCCTTGATATCATTATCCAACTTCATTACGTGGCCGCTCAGACCGCTAACTTTATACTCAAGTCTACCCAATCTTCCGTCTACTTCACCAAACTTGGTATCTATAGTACTCAACTTCTTGTCTATAGACTCAAACCTCTTATCTATAGCCACAAACTTCGAATCAAGTAGATTACTGATAAGACTACTGATATTAGCCATAGTAACTTCACTATTTTCTATGACCTTTGTCCCCCTAATATTCTTAGACATTTTAATATATATATTAAATTATTAATACAGCCAGATAGACTGACAGTACTTAAATGCCTTTTCTCAAATAAGTAAATTCATTTTACTCCTCCTATTTATTTCTGCAACTTTTTTGACAAATATTCACGTAACTTCTTTACACTCTCATCATCTAGAACTGAAACAGTAACAATATTTTTGTTGATTTTAGCGACTTTAGTCTTGATCTTCTTCAATTCTGCGGCATCGACTAGGTCTGTTTTTGTCAATATGATGATCTCATCCTTGTCTGTGAGACCTTCGCCGAACTTTTCGAGTTCATTTCGTACAGTCTTATAAATAGTAGGTACATCGGCTATAGGATTTTCTAATGAGACCAGATGCAATAACATCTTGGTTCTTTTGACATGTCTCAGGAACTTATGACCGAGACCACGACCTTCTGAAGCACCCTCGATAAGCCCTGGTATATCAGCCAATACATAGCCTCCCGGCAGAGCACCGAGGTTTGGATCCAGTGTGGTGAATTGATAACTACCTACTTTGGCTTTTGCATGAGTCAATGCATTCAATAGACTAGACTTCCCGGCATTCGGTAATCCGATGAGTCCTGCATCTGCTATCAAGTCTAGTTCAACGGTGAAATCAGCCTCTTCACCTAGTATTCCAGGAGTAGATTGTTCAGGTCTAACATTTGTAGAAGCTTTGAAATGTTCGTTGCCGAGTCCACCTCTACCGCCATGGAGGATCTTTGAAACTTGCCCATCCTCTAAGAGTTCTACGACACGATTGGATGTCATATTCTTGATGACTGATCCTATCGGCAATTCTATATAGCAATCATTCCCTGTCCTACCCTGCATACTCTGGTTCTGTCCCGCAGCACCATTCTTGGCTTCGAATCGTTTGACCGCTTTGTGCCTGGCTAGGATATTGATATCACGAACTGCTCGAACATATACATCGCCACCAGGTCCTCCATTACCGCCCGCAGCTCCTGCAAACTCTTTACCTTTTTCATGGCGCCACCTAACAACGCCGGTTCCACCGTCGCCCGCCTTCGCATGAAATTGTATTTCGTCAATGAATGCCATGATTTTGAAGTATTAGGTAAAAATATTAAGTATTAGGTATCGATTCGAATATACGAATCATTCTAATGATACGTATAGGTCCCAAATCATTTATTCGTATCGCCAGCCGTTATCGCTGTAGAAGCCTTGTAAATATCGAGAAGTGTGAATAGGAAGACCAATATGAGCGGTCCTATGAATAACCCTATTATTCCAAAAGCGACCAAACCTCCGAGGATTGATAACAATACCAGAAAAGGATGAACATTGACACCCCTGTTGACCAATGCAGGTCCCAAGGTGTGATCTATGAGCAATATCGCTGTATAACCCCAAGCGAGCAATCCAAATGCATAAGTATGTTCTCCGATAATATATAGATATGCCGCACCTGGAAGAACCAGCAAACTTGTACCGAATCCAGGTATAAGTGAAGCGACTGCAGCAACTGTTCCCCACAAAGCTGGTGCCGGTATTCCAAAGGCCATGAATGCGAGTCCAGTAGAGACGCCTTGTAATAGAGCGACGACCAATGAACCTATGAATATCGAGTTAACCCCTTTCTTGAATGCTCGAATGACGAATACATGATTGAGATCCAGTTGTGGACTCCATGAAAGTATCTTACGGACTAGTGCGTGACCATCACGCAAGAAATAGAATAGAGCCAACAAGAACACTAGTGCATAACCTGCCACTTCTGCCAGACTCGTGAATAGTCCGTCAAGATTGGAAAACAATAGTTCGAGTCCCCTCTTCATGTATTCAGTAATATTGAATGAATCGAATGAATACGCTGGCAATATACCCAATACTTTTTGAGATAATGACTGAGAAAAATTATTCAATAGGTTGATAGTAACTGAGCGATTGCCTTCATCTATGAGTGATGCATACAATAGTTGTATCTCAGCGTATATACTTCCAGCAAGGAAGAACAGCGGCACCAATATCACAACCAAGATGATGAGCACTGTGATGAGTGCCGCGACACTCTTCATGAATTTGCCTTCGCCCAATATTTTGACTATAAGTTTATAAATAGGAAAAGTGAGGACTGCCGCAGCCGCTGCCAATATGAGTGGTGTGAGAAATGGCAAGAAAGTGATACCAGCTGCCACGAGGGCACCAGCAAGTAATATGAAAAAGAAATATGAAGATAGCTTTTGATTCATGCCGATACTTTACCATGTATTTTCATACGTCGCAAACACTGCGATGTATTCGTATAATTAGTAAAATTCGTATATTCGCATCGACGTAACCTATTCGTATATTCACATCTACACTCCCTACCACCCAAACCACCCCAGCACCCTCTTCCACAGAGAAACCTTCTGAACAACAACCGGCACCTCCTTAACTGGGGATATCACATCGATAGCTAGGGTGAAGGCAGCACTGTCTGATGTTAGGTAGTATCTACCAGGTGTGGTAGGTAGTGTAACGATTGCCAGAGAAGTATCACTTCCCTTTGGAGTGGTGAAGATGATGTCTCTGT
>JBAXUB010000002.1:0-81513 GCA_037129895.1 Candidatus Tayloriibacteriota bacterium
TAGAAGGCGCGGGGGCGGGTTTCTAAAGTGTCTACTAAAAGGGGTACGCTTCAAGAAGTTGTGATTTGGGTATAGAAAGCCCGAATTGCGTTGGTACGTCTGTGTTTTTTGCGGTTCGAATTTTCTTTTGAGGTTCGGCTTGATTTTGTGCGGGTAAAATCTCTGTAATAACAGCAGAGCTTGATGGTTTCTCATTCTCTGGTGGTTTTTGCTTGTGTTCGAATTTCTTCCAGGTAGGTGCAAACTTAGAAAGTATCTCAAATGCCTTGCTGTAGGTGATGGTGAGTTCCCCATCTTTTAGCTTTAAGCTCGAGAACATCAGGTTCATAAGCAATCTTTTATCTTTTACGGTCCTCTTTGGATGCATATAGATGTCTTTGGCGCGATTGGCAAGGTCAATCAGGCTTGAACCTAGCTCATAATATTTATTTCCTACATTATCGAGTTTCTTCAGCTCTTTGAGGACCTCATCTTTCTCTCGGGTGTATTGCTCAAACTTCTTTTGGTAAAAATCCTCAGTGATTTTGCCGTCTATTTTGTCGTCATAGATTGCCTCGAGTCGTTTCTGGACTATCTGATACCTGCTATTGAGGTTACTTCTGACGCTAGTGCTGAAAGAGATCTCATCCGTGTGGCTATCACTCAATGCTTTCTTGATCCAACCGATAAGTCTCTCGTTCTTGAGGCTGATTTTCTCAAAATATGGCAGAAGCTGTTCCTCAACTTTCTCCTGACGGACAAATTTCTTCTGGGTACAGTCTCGATATTTATTGCAATGCCCATACCAATGACCTTTCTGGATTTCCCATGTTACCGAGCCACCACATTCGGTACATGTGATCAGAGCCTTGAAAAGTGGTAAGTGCTTGCGATAGCGTGGAATAGTATTACCCCTGAGTTTCACTTGGACCGCATTGAACAGGTCTTCAATGATGAGAGGCTCATGCGCGCCCGAGTGAATCATATTGTTATATCTAATTTTGCCAATATAAAAAGGATCGGTGAGGAGTTGTGCTACTCGAGACTTATAGACCTTGCCTCCAGTGCTACTTCGCATACCCGCCTCGTGAAGTACATCTACAATAGTTTTAGTTGAATAATTACCAGTGGCATAGAGCTCAAACATCTTTCGGACCATAGGTGCTGTATTCTCATCGATGATATGAGTCTTGCGACCTTTCTCTCCGATAGTCTTGTAGCCCACTGGTGGCTTGGTTGGTAGCCAACCTTGACGTAACTTTTCTCCCAATCCTTTTTTCACTTCTTCAGAAAGGTTATCAATATAGTTTTTAGCAAATAGAATACGGATACCCCAGTTAAGTTTTTCTTGAGATTTGGAATTCTTATGGAGGATAAGAGAATCCTTAACAAGATGCACCTGCCGGTCCAGATCTTCTTCGAGCCATTCATCGATAGAGACTGCATCCTTGAAGTTTCGGGTAAGTCGGTCCACCTTTTCGCAGATAATAATCTTAATGCCTTGCTTGGTGACATACTCGATCATCTGACCGAAAACCTCACGCTGTTTCTTGCCACTAGCCGACTCGGAAATGGCAAAGACCTTACTGACCTCAAAGCCCTTCTTTCCAGTGTAATCCTTGAGGAACTTCTCTTGAGCTGGGAGTGAATATCCCGTTTCTTCTTGGTCTTTTGACGATACTCGTGCGTATATTACTGCTTTCATTGATATATCCATAGTATATGGGTAAAATGCTTATTTATCTAGTAAAAATTCATTCGTATCTATTCGTCTCTATTTTAGAATGAGAGCTTAACAGAGCCACCCTACAGAACTAACTTTTTCAGAAAAATCATTGGTAGTTGATGGCAGTCTATTCTAGCAAAACCCTTGTGGCTCTCCACTTTTTTGAGTGTGTATCTTTGTGTATCTATTCCTAGACGAACCATATTTCTTCTCGGGATTTTGAGTGGTCATCTATGGCCATCTATTCTGGCATTCCCCTTATTCCTAGGCCTTTTTCTGCATTGCCCTTTTTATATTTTTTTGCCTGCGTTTCGGTTCTCGTTTCGCTTCTTTTTTTTCTTTGAGTTTCTTTAGAGTTCTTTAGCCTACTAGATGTTCTGCGGGCGGAACAGGAGTTGAAGAAATACTGAACTTTTGAGCCAATTCCTGACACATCTGACGCACTTCCTTGATAGGTAATCCTTCTGCCCGTCGAATATACTCTTCTGTGGGCTGAACACCCTTTTCTATCAGCCGAAACATCTGTTCTGCCACTGGAACACGAAGTTGGAATATCCTCATGTTATCCACATGGGTGAAATCATTCTCATCTGCCCTCAAAAACTTCTTTTCGATTAGTCCTATACGAGCCTCTTGTAACATGGTTATCGAACAGCCGGGAATATCGCTAAAATATCCGAGTCGTATAGCGCTAAGAGAAATTGAAGTACTACCGAAGTGCTTATTCTTCAGATCCCATGGAACTATCTGTCGGTAGAACATGTAGAGGCGATATTCGAGGTTTGATAATTTCATCAGTCGGTTATACTCCCAACGATAGAATTTTATGCACCCCTTCCTAGCCATTTCTGGTATCTGTCTTTTCATTGTTATTTTTATCTTCAAAGTCGAGCTTCATCAGGTGATCGAACATACCGACAAGTCTCTGACCAACGGCGAAAACCTCCTCCGGTGTCAAATTCTGGTCGAATTCGGTGTGAAGGATGTCAGAGAGGTCATTTAGGCTTTCTGTGGTCAACATAGCTCAACGTCGCTTAAACTGGCTCGTACAGGCGCGTCTTTAGTGCCTTGATCTGGTCAAAGTAGGCTCTCGGTTCGACTTTGAGTTCCTGTTTCTGGTATTTCCCGAGAACAGTGTCGAGTTTGGTCGTACGTTCGAAAAGAAAGTATGCACGGCGTGGATCAGCCTTATCGACACTTTCTATCGGGAAGAACAATGAAAGAACCGCCGCACATGCAAGGTCGGAAGTCTGGTAGGTCGTATTATTATCAATTCTCATATTCATTGTTATTGCCAATAAAAATAGGCTTGTGAGATAAGCCTATCGAAGTGGGGTTGAGTGATATTTAAATCTTGCGAGTTGTGCGAGTCATATTTTATTCCTCTCGCCAGACACGATTCGTTTTATATCTGAAGGGACCGGCAACACCGAAAGCATTTTTTATCTTTTGATTGACGAGACGTGTAGCATCATAGACACTTCTTTTTGAATCCTTCGCCCAGTCAGCCATGTCTATAATTTCCTGTTCTTGTATCTGCACTCCCGTTTTTACTGAAAATAGTTTTTTACAAAGAAAATATTGATTAGTGTTTCTAGGAATTTCCAACTCCTTACCTTGGCTATAGACAACTCCCTTCTCATCGCTGAACGTGAGCTTACTATTCACTCGCATCTCTTTTGTAACTTCGAGTTGAAGTATCTCGTAAACCTTATTGCGTACACCGATGAACCCTTCCCAATCAATCATTGTAAATCCAACAAATTGTTTCTTTAGTTTTCCTGGGTCACGAAGAGCGACTTCTGCCAAAATTGGTAGTGAAGAATAGTGAGGACCATAAGTATAATTAATCCACTTGCCAGGTCCACGAGTAATCTTTAAAGGAATATATAAATCTTCAATGATACTGCGACGAAGGAGTGATGTTAAAAATCGGAGTACCTCCTCATCCGAGACGATGAGAGCCATATCATCTTGAGTAAGCCAAACTCGATCAGTTTCAAGAGCCAGCGATTCGTACGCTGAAAAAATATAGTCCGCAACCTTTTTAACTTTTTCATTCGGATTGAAGCCTTCCTTGGGAAATATCTCTAGGAGAGCTTTCCAATCCTTCTCATTATTCATATTCATTGTAATTATGGTCTTATCCTATTCCAGCTAGGCGATATAGGCAAGGTTGTTCGTCTTTAATGCGCGTAGCCGTAAGAAGTCCCGAGTATGTAGGAAAAAGCGTACACAGGACTGTCTAGGTGTGAATTATAGCTTTCACTAGATAGCTCCAGGCTATAATTTTTTTGGTTCTATTTTTTGATTGCTCTTAACATCATTCAAAAATATCTTTGAGCTGTGGACATTTCCACTGTAATAATACGACAATGAATTTTCCTCGAAATTATAGACCATGTTCTTTTTCAAAAATTGATCCAAAATCTCTCGTCCTTGTTTCTCGAGTAAATCTTTTTTTCCTTCTGGTAATGACTCTGCATCATAAAATTCCTGTTTAAAACCTTGATACAATTTTGGAAATGCTTCGGCTAATTTTGAAAAAACAGGAATATGCAAATCCTCTGCTTGTGCTTCATTCTGTTTTTCAGAAAACGCATAGAAACCAAACATATAAAAATAGACTAAAATCATTGCTGGAAAATAGCCTTTGTAATTTGGCATATGTCCATTTTTTCCATCACCAAGAATTTTTTCTTTTAGCTTTTCTACAAAAGCATTATAAGCAACATTATTCTCAACTGGGTTTTCCTGCATCTCGAGAAAGTGATCATACAGCTGATGTACTTTCAACCTAAATATCTCCTCATTCTCAATCTTGTATTTACTGATAGAATTATGAAAAAGATTATACAAAAACTTACCTGTATTTTTTCTCACATGTTCGCTTTTATCTCTAGTTTTTACACCCCAAGTGTAATACCACGAAAAGCTCTCTACCTTATCTATAATCGCTTCAAGTTGCTTTTGTTCGTAGCATGATTCTATAAAATCACCGATTTCTTTAAAGAAGATTTCAATCAGCTTATCGTTGAGTTCGTAGTTTTTTTGGTAGTGATCTTTCAAGCTCACATGATTATTCTTTTCGTATACCAACTTAAAGTATCTGGTAACAAGAGCGATGTAATTCAACTGACCTACACTGTCTAGTCGACTAAATCTATATTCTCCAAACATAACTCGCAATAATGAACCATCTTTTTCTTTTATCATTACGTCATCAAGGCAAAAAAGGGCATTCGGATAGATTTTTTGTCCGATAAACATATTCAAAAATGACTCGCTATTCTCTAGTGATTTCGTTATGAGTCGCTTTAGAAAAAACTCTATGTGATCTAAGACATGTTTGCCCTCTTTTCTTTTTTCTACATAAAAATCTACCGTGCGACCAAAAACAAAATAGGATTCTGAGAAATGCTTTAAGAGAATGTCACTTGCAAAATCGTTCCGAAAAATATTTTGTACATCTTTATTTTCCAAAGATAGACTAAGTAGGTTGTCGAATAAATCTATACAACCCCGAATTGTTTGAGGGTTATCCAAATGTGAATTAGACAATGTCCCAGCTAGAATGTTTTGTAGAATAGGAATCTGTTTTTTATTAAGTCGCTTCAGTGGAATAAAGATTAAATACAAATACATCAATACTGAGATAAACATTAAAACAGCACCGGTAAATTCAAAAATAAATGGGCATCCAAGAAAAAGACCGTCGAGTTCGCCGAAAAACGCCAAAATAATACTAGTGATAGCAATCCACAAAGCAACCCTTCTCATTCTGTAATTTAAACGAAATCTTAACTCGCTTTTGTTTGATATAAACTCAATAAAAGCCACCACAATTGACATTGCGGTGATTGCTACACCTAAATTGTATGAGGAATGGGTTTTCCAAATTGGACTGCCTAAAATAACATTGATTGTAGTATCAAACCAACTCACTAGTCCTCCCAAAAATTGATAAAAGATTTCATGCATAATTTATCGATTTCCTTTTGCTCGATTGTGTGTTTTACATAACATCTCACAATTTTTTACATCAGTAGCACCACCCTTACTCCATGCGGCAACATGGTCGGCATCCATATCTGTAAGATTCCAAATCTTATCTTTATTCGCGTCGTGACCAATCGCGCAATGCGAACAATTTGAGACGCCTTTCTTTTTTGCTGTAGCAGTTTGAGCTTCATAAACTGAACGCTTTGTTGAGTCCTCAAATACTCGAACTTCGAGTAGTCTTGTTTCAACTTCTCCTCCTAAAACATACTCGAAAATACCCTTGCGACTTTTTACAAAGCCATCGGCGTAAAGTTTCTGGACCGTAGCGGACACTTTAGTGGGGTTATAGTTTTTCTTATGATAGGTTTGATAGAGTCTATTCCACTCAAGACCTCTCATTTCACTCTCAACATCAATGAAGACGGTTGAGGCCCAGTCAATAACAGTATTGAAATGTTTTTTTAGTTCGTTAATATTTTTATCATTACGGTGTTTACTCATATAGCTATCAATTGATCCTTCAGAAACCCAATCAAGTGCCCGTTCAAGATATGCCTGTCGATTAAGTTCACCATCAATATACGTACTCCATTTTTGGACATTTGCATTCTGACTATTACTAAATTCTTCACGTGCGAGCGTGACAAATGGTCCAGAATAGACGGCGTTAAGAATTTCTTGTGGTTTTAATGGCACTCCAGCAATGTTGATTGTTTTAAACCAATCCTTGATCTCAGGTTCATCGCCTTCACATAGATAAACTAGCAGCTTTGTGTTCATTATCTGTTCACGTTGGCTCTCAGCCATACCACTATAGTATTGCTCATGTCCATTTTTATCTTTAACGGCAAATTTACCAGTTACAAAACGACCAATACTCGTGATACGTTGCTGACCGTCCAGTACTTCAAACTTTTCCTTGCCGACTTGGTTGAAATAAATTAAACCGATAGGATAACCTTTCGAAATTGATTCAATCACAGCAACGTCACGCTTGCCATCAGCATAAATATAATTACGCTGATACTCTGGCTGAATAGTTAATTTACCAGATAGACCAAACAACCCTTTTCCTTCAAGTTCATTATAGACGAAACCGTCGCAAACTTCTTTGATAGTAATATTATTTTTTAAAGTTGTTTTCATAACTATTTTTTCTTATGTCTAATAATAATTCTCTTATAAATCGGACTTTTATTTACTGCCGGCCCGTTCCACATCATCTTCTTTCCTTCTGTAAGTATTTCAATTTTTTTAGCTCCCAGTTCCGCACCATGCTCACCATTATTAAAGCTTCCAATAATCTCAAATTGCCCAGGTGAATATTTATCAAGAAAACTAATGGGAACACCCATAAGACCTTTATAATCACTTGGGATATTTTTAACTAAGGATACTTCTATAGCATCGTAATTATCATATTTATCAAATGGTTTCTTTGTTACAAATTTTATGACATCCGATTCAGGCATAAGTGGGAACGGCTGATGAAGTCGCCCATGGTCAAGATTTGTAAACCAACGCACACCCTGGACTCGTGTTATATATACTTTTTTACCCTTTTCATCAGTTTTTATTTCACGTACCTGATCCAAATTCGCCACAGCTTCTGGAATCTCATAAAACATTGCACCGCCATTAACCCTTGCGTTATTTCCCAACCAGACCTTATTCTTTTTGATCATTGAAAAAACTTCTCTGTAAGTTATTGCATTAAGATTGCCTATAATTAAAAATTGCTTTTTATTTTCAAAAATTTGTGTTACATATTCACGAAATAAGCTAAATGGAGGATTAGTAACTACAATGTCAGATTGCTTGAGTAGTTCGACACATTCATCACTTCTAAAATCACCGTCACCTTCAAGTGGAGTCCATTCGTTATTTTTATTTGATCTAAGCTGCTTTGCAATATCTTCTAGCGTAAAAGAACCGTCACCATCCACATCACCAACATCATTGATAATTAATTTATTAGCGACAATTTTTGGTCGCCCCTTGACTGGTTTAAGGGTAACATCATCACCGAATAGTGTTATTTGGGTGTTTGCGACTGGGGAAGGCTTGTAACTAGTTGAGATAAGTCTTTTTAGTCCTAAACGATTAAAATTTAAGACAAAATAGCGAAAGAAATTACTTTCGAATGGGTCATCACAATTACTATAAACAACCTTACCTTTGAAAGTGTTTGGATTATATTCGAGATAAGACTCGACTTCTTTTTGAATATCAGAAAATTGAGTGTAAAACTCATCATTTTTTGCATTCCTTGCCTTTGTAAGATTTTTATTTGCCATATATTAAAATTCAATCGAAGTTATGTACTCCCTGAACATCTTCACCTTCTTGCTATCCTCACCGTTTATAAGGAAAGGTTCAATATCCTTCGCAAGTTCGTCAAAATCAAAGTCAACTATCTTTTCGAGTAACACCTTCTTTAATTCAACTCCATTCTTGATACCAAGCTTCATCTCGAGATATTCATAGTTCGGCTTTGTCTGGGGGATAAGAAATACGATATCAAAGAAGTCTCGACCCTTTGCTCGAGAACGATTGACGGCAGCATAAAACTTTTGCGAGAGCAGTATGTCGATAGGTGTAGTAAATATCTGCGTGAAGACATCAAACTTGTTGAGTATCTTGGTATCCTTCTTGTAGTCAAAAGCATGAGGAACTGTGTCGATCTGAATCATTATCTTTTCCTCTTGGAGATCAGACATATCATTATCAAACAACACCTTCGGCATTCTGATGTATGAACGATATGCCCCCTTGAATACATTCTTTATCTCGACCTCGTAGCCTTGGAGTTCAAGACCCTTCTTTACTTCGTTAGCGAGATCAGCAAACTGTTCTTCCGTAAGCTTGAAATTATCAAAATCAAGATCCTCGGAGAATCTACTGTTGTTGTAAACAATTCGCAGTGTAGTGCCACCAAGGAATATGAGGTCCTGTGCATACTTTGAATTAAAGATGATTTCAAGAATCTTATACTGTAAATACTCTCTCAAGATATTCCGCTTGAAAGGCTTCTGATTATCCGGATAGTATTGTTCTATATTCTTGAGGCTAAGCATGGTTTATGTATGTTAAAAACTTCTTGGCTCGCTTTTCGAGAGCCTTGCTGTTAAATGCCAAAAGATACTTATTAAACTTTTCCATATTTATCTTTTCCTTAGCTTCAGGAATATTGAATCGTACTCCCTCAAATGATTCGCTATCGTTGATCTTTGAATTAAAGTGTAAGTAGTCAAGGATAGCCTTTTCTATTTCAGCCACTTGATAGTGATGACCATCATGTTCTCGGAGTTCATATCCGAACATAAGTTCAGGCTGTACATGTCTGTAGATAAAATCGCCAACAGGGGTCTTCATGTTCTTGGTACGTTGAGAAGTGACTGACGTTACTCCGTAGACTGCTTCAGGAATTAATCCGTAAATAGATAGCGCCATTTCAAGTGAGATGTATGATGGTTCGTATACTCTATTTGCGATAGTGAATAGCGTAGGTTCATTGATCTGTAAATCAGAAAAGATGTAAAAACCCTTGCAGATCTTCTTTACATAATCCTTCTTTTGCCACTCGCTCAATCTTTGCTTATGGAACGACAAATCCACCTTCTCGATATCCTTTATTGAGAAGATTGGGTAGTTCTTTAGTTGTGTCTTTAAGTCTAAATACTGCATTTTAATCAATATTATTCCGCTTTTTAGGAACAATAATTCATATTATAGCATAAGTCCATTTAGACAACAACTAGCATAAACCTGCAAATATAGGGTAATATTCAATGTATGAGTAATACTGGCACATTCAAAGCTTTAGGAGATTTACCTGAAGATATTGTCGAAAATTTCAAAAACAAAGAATACGATATCTGCAAAGAAAAGTGTACTGATTTTTTAGTCTCCAATCCTAGCAACGGCATCGCCTTTATTTATCTGGGGAAAATAGCTGAATCGGAAAAAGATTATGAGACTGCAATTCAGCACTATAAAAAAGTTATAGAAATTGAACCTCGCTTCCCATTTATTTGGGGTTATATTGGTGAAAACTATACTGAACTAGAAAAATACAAAGAGGCCTACGAAGCTTTCACTGAAGAAATTGCTCATATGCCCTGCAAAGCTGCACCTTGGTGTATGGCATCACTCAGCGCTCAGAAAATGGGAGATCACGAACTAGCTGTGGGAATATTAAAGATGGCACAAGGAAAAGTTGAAAAAGAGGGACAAAGCATAGTTGCTTTTGCACTTGGAACATTACAGGAAGTAGTTGGCAATAACGACGAAGCTTTAGTGAATTATGTACAAGGTCAAATGAGTGCTTTGGATGAAGAAAATAAACTTATATCTGCAAAACGTATTTATAAGATGCTAAAGAAGGAGTAAGATATGATTATATGAGTCTAAGTACTACAAAAATTGATCCAATAAACATGACATTGATAGTAGACCCAACTCATTCATCTGGTTGGAAAACTATCTTATTCAATTGTAATTGCCACACTTTCGAAGCAGTTACTCAACAAATAATACTAGCTATTCAATGCACTAAAGAGAGGGCTGACAATTTAGCATTTTTTGCTGACCGTACTGGAAGTGTAATAGTATGCGAAGGTTCAAATGAAAAATGTGAAAAAGTAGCTAAGGTGTTGGGAAGTATTGGGTTGGTTGTTACGGTAACTCAATAAAATAGGAATTGGGTAAGATTGGGTACAATTGAGTATAGTTAGCTTTATCCAATTAAACCACCCATTCCGGCTGATCCAGCAACTGCCTCATCTGATTGAGCGAAGTCTCAGGAAAATCAAACAAATCCTGCCATTTTACGGTTCGGAACTCGTTGAGATTCGGGAGCAATTGAAAAAGCTAACGCACGATAGTGCGTCTTTTTCAATTGCTGAGGGAGAACAAGCGAAGCTTGCGTCAGGATGAGAACAGCGAGCGATGTTTCGAGCAGCGGCGAGAAACCGTGAGCCGGTGGCCAGGACGAACGAGCGGGTAGCGAGTGAGGACGAGGCCGAATCCTGCTCCCGGAGCCCTTGATCTGTACCTTTAAAAAGTAGGCGTGACTGATACTAGCAATCCTTTGGTCTCCTCCAAAATTTATACTTCTTATTTTGTATATCTACCAATCTCTCCAATTTATCCCAATTCTGCCCACTATTCCCTTCATCAAACATCTGATTTAAAGAATCTCCAGTAATTCCGGCAAACATTGCAGAAATCTCATATCTCACACCTTGATTATCATTAGGGTTAAGACCTAATAGCAGTCTAAACAATTCCTCAGCTTTTGTATAATCACTATTATCCCAATACAGATCTGCCATATACTGAATAGCTCTTAGTGGCGCCCTGTGCTCCATAAGTCCCCATTCTAATCTTTTTGGCCATACAGGGAACATCTTCTTGGTTTTATCAAATCCATTTATAATACATTCCTCTCTTTTCTTTAAATCTTTCTTTCTTGAGTATACTGACACCAAGCCAACATAAGTTTGTACATAATCTGGATCAATATCTTTTGCTTTGAGCAACATCATTTCGGCAGATTTATAGTCATCTATATTCAACACTTCCATTGCGTCGTAATACAGGTCATCTATATTTTGAACCCTCATGGACATAACGCTATTTTTGAGATTTTGTTCATCAAAAGCTTTCATCAAACCATCATACGAATTTGTTGTACCATTTTTCATACCACTACAGATCATACAATCATCACAGCCTCCTAATTCCTTTTTCTTATTCTTTGATCTTGAGTTTTTCATATGATTATTTTTTCATTTCTTCATAGTTATCCTTGCCACCAATCACTCTCACATAATCCTCACACCCATCAACATCAATAGCCCCGCATTTGCATGAGGTCATTTTCTTGTGAGTATTCCAATAGATTTCATCACCGCACTTCTTGCACTTGATGTAGGTTTCTATTTTATTTCGGTTTGCAACAGGATTCATAGCGGTTAATTTTCTTTATTTATCTCGAGTAGCCATTCATGTAGGGGTTTAAAGGAAATTGTCAGCCCATCTTTTTCTACCTCACGCTTTTCATCCCAGGTAAGCATAGTAAGGTTCTTTACATTCAATTCACCGCTTGCTTCCACCAGTGCTTTTATTTCTCTCTGTTCAACATCTGAATTTATTGATTCAAAGCACACCTGCACAAGCTCTGTTACTACATGTCCTTTGATAAGCAAAAAATCAATTTCTCGATCATTACGAGTCTTGTAGTAGAACAATTCACGATTCGGTTTGTTGCCTCTTTTAACAAGTTCTATAAAAACAAGGTTTTCCATGAGCTTTCCTTTATCTGGTGAGTGTTGGACAGCTTTTGCAAGGACAAAACCATTATCAACCACAAATATTTTGCGAGGCGATTTTATTCTAGTAACAGACTTTGGAGAATACTGATGCAACGAGAAAACAAGGTATGCCTCTTCAAGGTAATCTATATATTTTTCAACAGTCGTTGTACTCTTCAGATTTAATACGTCCATTATTTTTCGGACCGTGTACAAATTTGAGAAATTATTTATGAGATGTGAACCAAGATTTCCTACTTGAGTAGAAAATTTCACTTTATGTCTCTTCACCACATCTTTAAATAGGAGTGCATCAAACAATACACCTAGATAATCACGGGGGTCGGCATTGTTTACGGCAACTTCTGGAAAACCACCATTCACCATGTAGTTCTCCATAAGGTTGAGTAACTCTCCGTGATTCTTTGGAAGCATTCTGTATTCAGAATTAGTATCAAATTTCTTTGCTTTCAAAAATTCATTGAAATCAAATGGCAATATTTCTATTGGCATATGTCTACCCGTTAAGTGTGTTGCGAGTTCTTTTGAAAGTAGGTGGGCATTAGATCCTGTAAGGACGAGGTTATATCCTTCACGATGTAAACGGTTCACGAAAAGTTCCCAGTTCGGCAGGTTTTGTATTTCATCAAAAAGAATAGTTTTGACTTGACCATACTCCGCATGTAACTCCTTCATCAATTCATTGGTATTTATTCCACCATTACTTGCTATGACTTCATCATCAAAGTTGAAGTACATAAATGGTCGATCTCTAAGGAGTACCAAAGAAAAGACAGATTTTCCCGCTCGACGAGGACCAAGTATCACTTTTATTAAATCAGAATTAAGCCATTTCCGTGCAAATGGTTCTTTACTTCTTTGTATGTAAGCAAGCGATAAAAGCTGTTCTTTTTGCTCTTTTTGATTGGATACTATGGTTTTTAGCATATTATTTTGGTTCTAGTGGTCAAAATATGTCTTTTTTGACCAGTACAAGTATTATACTGGTCAAAAAGGATAAAAACAAGGAGTTATGCACAGACGGCTCTTTCTTGCAGATAATTGTTTACAAGGAGCAAATTTTAAGAAAATATGGCTATAAACAATATTCTGTGAAGATTTTCCTTGTATGCAAAATACATACATGGAAATCGAATCTCAGAAACAAATAGACATCAAGAAAAAAGAGGTTGAGCAGGAAATTATAGAACTTTTAGCTGAAACCGAAAGCCATTTTACTTTAGACCATGTCAAAGATGTTATTTACAATGAGGATGGTCAGGATGCTTTGACTGATGCTGTGGCTATGTTTGATAACGGACAAGGTGGTATCGAACTTCAAAATGTCCTCGATGTTCTCAATGATGCTTGGAATTATTTTCCCCACAAAATCATAGGGGGACTTTCACCTGCTGAGAAATTGCTTGAGTATAACAACAGGAAGAAATAAGACGCTCACTATCTAACAAACTCCGCCACCTCCCTCTCACTCGGTTGTGTAATCTTGAACAATCCATCCCTATAATTCGGGATATAAATGTGCTCTTTATTGGTCTTCCAAAAGGTTATTACCTCGCGCACAACGTCGGGCATTTGACAACTGTGGTAAGTCGTGTAAATATTATCTCGGATAGAATTTTTCTTTGTTTTCCACAAACAACAATTATATTCAATGACCAGAGACTTGGTCAGAACAAAGAAAACACAGCAAGCACGTTTATATATGATAAAATTAAAAGTCATCAAACTTGGGACCGTTTGTAAAGACAATGCTACTGATCTCAATGGAACTGTTACTCATTGGATTTGTAATATGGGCAAACGCATTGATTATCTCTTCCAGCCCCCTGGAACAAATCCAGACGATGGACAACCCTTAAAGAAAATCATCCTTGAGGAGGAACGATTGAAACTTTCGGACGACCAGTTCGAGGAAGTCGAAATTCCGTTCGAAATTCTCGGCACAGAGGTCATAAACAACGCAAGTGGATTCAATGGAATGGCCGTCGAATTCGTTCGCCACGTCAATGGTTGCTTCCATGTTGTCATCCAACCTAAAGGCGTACTAAGGAAAACCAACTCTCCGATTCACAAGGCTGAATTTGACCTCCGGGAATGTAGCGGAAAAATGATTGCCAAAATGAACGAGGAAGAATTGAAAAAGAGCAAGGAAAAAAATCCGTCTCCAACCAATGACTCGTTTGAAAAATGGCGCCCCATTGCCAATTCAACTGCTCGATAATAACCACGCCTGTCTCAAAGGAAAACCGGTTTCCTAGAGACGGGTTTTTTTTGCCTAAATATTTTTGTTATACTTTTTCAATCGACTGTGTAATCTTAAACAATCCATCCCTATAATTCGGGATATAAATGTGCTCTTTATTGGTCTTCCAAAAGGTTATTACCTCGCGCACAACGTCGGGCCGATTATTTAGGATTTGTTAGGACTATTTTTTGTGAACTAGATAGGGTTCAGAGCTTTTGATATAATTCTGTAGTTAATAATTTATTAATTAAAAAAATAATGAATAAACATATTTTGAAAGATAACCCGCAAGGCCACTGGTTCAAAGCAAAGCTATACGGCTGGGGTTGGACACCAGTAAAATGGCAGGGATGGCTTGTTATAGTTGCATATATCGCACTCATTGTGACTCTCATTCTCACAAGAGAAGCGGATATTCCAGGTAATCCTGATTCAGGAAGCAATTTCCTAACATTGGCTTTACCAATCATTTTACTGACCATTCTACTCATCATTATCTGTTACAAGAAAGGAGAAAAGCCACGCTGGCAGTGGGGACCACCTAAGAAGTAATTCCTACATATTATTTAGCCATAAATCAAGCGCTATTTTTGATACCCATTATGATGCTTTAAACTCATTATATTTGTGTTATACTTTTTTAATGCAAAAGATTATGAGCAAAATTCATCTTCATTCCCGCTGGAAACTTGCGATTAAGACTATTCCTTTTATATTGGTTATTATATTTTTGAAGTTTATTTCTCACTATTTGGGTTATGAGTTTTTAACTCTGAACTCTTTATTTACAGCCATTATATCTGCCAATGTCTTTCTGATCGGATTTTTGATTTCTGGTGTATTGGTAGATTATAAAGAAAGTGAGAAGCTGCCTGGAGATTTGGCGTCTAGTTTAGAGACCATGGCAGATGAGGCTCTTATAATCCATAAGAATAAGAAAAGCATTGAGGCTAAAAATCTCTTAATGAAATTATCTACGTTCAATAAAACGTTGATAGATTGGTTCTATAAGAAAGAAAAGACTGATGTTCTTATGGTGAAATTGCGTTCTTTCAATGACGATTTCCTTCTTCTTGAAAATCAAACTCAAGCAAATTTCATTGTTCGTCTTAAACAAGAACAAAACTCTGTGAGAAAGATGATAACTAGGATTCATACTATTAGGGAAACATCATTCTTGGGGACAGGTTATGCTATTGCCGAAATAATTACTTTTGTTCTTGTTACCGGTTTGGTATTTATTAAGATGGACCCATTTTATGAGAGCATATTTTTTGTTTCCTTTGTTAGTTTCATTCTAATTTATATGATCTATTTCATTAAAGATTTAGACAATCCATTTGGGTATTATGAGGGGGAAAATAATTTAGTTGAGGAGGTTTCTCTAAAACCTCTTCTCGATAGCAAAAAGAGGATGGATGAGTGTCTAAATAGTATTCAATAACTTGTTGGATGTTTCATAATAGTTTGATATAATTATCCCATGGCCCCAGGTGATAAAAGAGCATTATTAATACTTCTCGTGGTTATCGTTTTGGCTGCACTATACTGGAAAATGTTTTTGTAGTAGCCGAACGAGTTTCACGTGTTATACATACCATTCCCATGCAAGCAATGAAAATTGTGAGTTTTTGGCATACTTACGTACTATTTATCCTCAATGTCTGCTACAATGTAGATATGAAAAAATCACTACCAATCATATTTGCACTCGTATTATTATTGTGCGGTATCTTGTACCTAACATATGGACCAAAGAAGGATGTTGCAGAGTCTCCTCAATTTCCCCAAATAGCGAACATGTCATCATCAACAGGACTAGCCAATCCAGCTTCTGTCAATTGCACTAAACAAGGCGGCACTTTAACTATTCAAAAGAATGGAAACGGCGATGAATACGGGTTATGTAGTTTTGATGACAATCGAGCTTGTGAAGAATGGGCACTACTTCGAGGTGAATGTCCAGTCGGTGGTAGAAAAACAACTGGATATGACACGATCGACCAAAACTATTGTGCATGGCTCGGTGGCGAGACTTATGCTGTTGCGGACTCTATCTGTACGCTAAAAAATGGTACAAAATGCAAAACAATAGATCTGTATAACGGCAAATGTTCTACTAATTAGACACTAGTGTCACTGGTTGTCAGCTCTTGACAAATTTTGGTATTGAGGTAGATTTGCGTTAGAGTGTCACTAGACACTTGTTCAGTTAACCAATAAACGAAAAGGAAGAGCACATATGAAAACGCAATACGTACTACTCATCACCATGGCAACTGGCCTCCTGACCTCTAAAGTCACGGCCCAAACACAAGAAGATGATCCCAAGGCATCTTTCGGCATCACTGCCGGCATCATGGCTATCCAACCCAGTAGCAAGAGCTACGCACACGACACCCATCCGGGTGATTCGTTCCTGCCTAACTCAGGGCAACCTGGCTCGGCGGGCGAAACATCAATCGACAGTTTCCAGCCATTTGGCTCTGTCGGGTTGCGCTACGCTCACCCCATCTCGGCCATTTCTCCGAAGCTTCTGTGGAAGATCGAGGCCGGCGGACTATTCGGTAACGCAGAGACTCGCCAAAAGAACGCCAACGATCCTCGTGCAGATGGCAGTTCGGCATATGTCTATTCACGTGCCCAGTTCGGTTTCTACGGTAATGTTGGACTGCAATATTACATCTGGAACGACAGTCTATATATCGGTGGAGACATCGGCATAACCGGTCTATTCATCGATAACGGCTGGGAGCGATTCGGTAGCAAACAAAGTGAAAGTACGAAAACCGAAGCGTATTTCACTGCTGGCCCGACGATCGGATACGTCTTCGACAAGACTATACTAGTCGAAGCAAGTGCCCAATTTGGCGGCTGCACCGGCATCGGAGTGAAACTTGGGATTCTATTCTGAGTCCCCTGCAAAGTGCGACCATTCTTCATCGATTGCGCCTTCTGAATAAGTTGGCGCAATTTTTTTATATATTTATCCTGCTATTAACAAGTACATCCATTCCTATAACAACACCAATTTGATATAATAGGTCCGTAATGAACTTTTCTATCAACTATTTCTTGATTTTTGAATCACTGGCTTTTATATCATTTGCACTAGTCATAGCGCGTGAGATATATCACCGCAATTATTTGCGACTATTCGAAATAGTGAGCTGTGCTGTTTTCGGTATGATATTGGAGATAGGAAACACATATCTTGCTCACACATACTCATATAGCACTAGCTTCCTATTCAATCTAGCACATGTCCCAGTCGCTATAGGACTTAGCTGGGCAGTCATCATATATTGTGTGATGTTACTCAGCGATCAATACAATATTCCTTGGCATCTACGACCTTTCATGGATGCATTGGGAGCAGTACTTCTGGATATGACAATGGATATAGTCGCCATTAGGTTAGGATTCTGGACATGGACTATTCCGCTCAATACTGAATGGTATGGCGTACCATTCGAAAATCTAGTCGGCTGGATACTCGTGGTACTTTCTTTCTCATTCATCATTCGTTTCATTCGCACATTGAATCCAAGGAGACTACTTACGATATTCATCATGGTGATGTCACCATTTCTATCGTATATCGGACTTTTACTCGGATTGACCATATTCAGTGTTATCGCAATACTTCCATATCAGATCAATAATTGGACATTACTATTGCAATTCCATTATGCACCTGACTTTTCTACATTAGCTGATCCACAAGTACAATTTTGGAAATTGATAATATTCACAGTTATCATGACTGAACTCATCCATATAGTATTGTGGTCACTCATCAAATATCGCAGAAAATACCTGAAACATTTTGACATACTATCGTTTTTGAGTATTACCGGCATGCATTCGATCATCTGTATTACTGTATTTACAACTGGTCTATATAGAGAACTACCGATACTCATATTCATATCTCTTTCTGGTCTGCTCATACACCTCTTGATGCATTTTCTACCTTATATGATGAACCCAAAGAAAATATATCTATTCAGAGCGGTTGCCAAAACTATTGAAAATAAAGAGATGAAATTGGAAAGAGTTATAGAAGCCGAATTGAAATAGTATACGAAAATAGTTGACATTTCGATGTTCTGCTAGTATAATGAGCGGCAGATTAATAAACAGCAACGAATGTTGCTACAGAAAGGATTGAAAGTGAAGCATAACATCATAGTTGATTCTGTCGTAAGTTTAAGTGTCATCGCAGCCGTCATGATATTCGTATATTTTGTGGACGCTAGCTATATACAAAAGGCGTCGGTTTCAAAAACCAATACGGCGCAGACGGACAGAGATTCCCTCGAGGCCTGGAACAACAGCCCTGAGGGTTATCTCGTGAACAACGCCGCGACAAACCAGGTCAGTCCGAAGTTTCGACCGGTACTCATCTATCGTTACCGAGGCGACAATCGCCCGGCATTTACAGCGAACGGTACGTGGTTCGTTGGAAAAAACGGCCCGCTCGTTGCTACCGTGGATCATCTGCTGCAAAAGAAGTTTGCAAATGATCTATTCGTCATCCGATTCCTATCACCTGATGAACACACAGCCACGAATGGCTTGTACGAGGTTGCCTACTTCAACTGGCAGGCCAAACTGCCAAAAGATGACGACGTCGTCTTTCTTCGTCCGAAAAACACAGAAGCCAAACCTCTTCCGTGTGAATCGGCACTCAAAGAAGAATCAGTTCAAAACATCAAGATGTTTTTCTTCAATGAGCTCACGATCGGGGAAAAGAAGATCATGAAACTGCGATCATTGGTGACTGGAGATGAATATCTCATCGCTGGTGGAACCAAGGGTCCTCAGAGGATCGCTCTGTATTTCAATTCGCAAGCTGGCTACAGTGGTATGGGTTTCATAGATCAGTATGACCAGTTGTACGTACTGAGCTGCGGACATCCTGACAAGAAAAACCCCATTTCCCTATTGTCTGGGCCGTATCTGAACCCTGACAAACATCTGTAGTCAATGATGTGAATCAGAAATAGTTCAAAACACACCGAGCAGTCAATTGATTGCTCGGCTTTTATATATCTGTATCGATGTAACCTATTCGTATATTCGCATCGATACCTATATACCTATGAAATTAAGTAGCGATGACCACACCCTCAAGAAGAATCCCTTCTTCTCTGCAGGCTTTACTGGCTTAACAACATCGATGGCTAGAGGAAATGCAGCGTTAGATGAAACAAGATAATATCTTCCCGGTTCACTAGGAGCAAGGATAGAAAGTGTAACCGCCAGCTTACCTTTTGTGCTGGTAAAATCGATAGGATTATTTTGATAATACGCTACAGTCTTTACATCCTTAAGCGGCACTAGGTTAATAGTCATCTTCTGACCTACGTCGACTGTAATTCTCTGCACTAGAGTATCGACTGACTCATTAGCAATAGATACAGGAATCGTAGATGTACCGACGACTACCTGATATAGTCCCGGCACTGTCGATGTGGCAGGGATCACTATCGGGACTGTACGTAATCTGACAACATCCCCAGCAGTTATGAGCCCTACACCAGCCATGAACTTCTTGAGTTCTGGAGATGAATTGAGTACCCTAGAAATATTTTCTGGTGCTGGATCGAATAGGAAAGCTCGTATCTCATTCTTGAATGAAAATGATCCATTACCTTCACCAAACTTCGGAAGACTTCCCAATGCCAATTTAGAAGGAATGATGAACGGCACAGACACCTTTCTCAGTAAGCCTGGTGCAAATAATCTGAGCAGGCTTTCCGAATCAAGAGTCGAGCCACCGGAATAGGGCCTATTCGGATTTGCAGGAACACTCGGCGCAACAGAATTCGATCTAATAACTGGCACATATCTACCCACAACAGCAACACTACCACTTCTACCACTTGAATATACCGGTAACTCTGGACAACCCGTATTGTTACCAGTACCTGGATTGGCGATCGGTTCACTATATGAAGAATCAGTAAGAGAGATCGATCCAGCATCACCACCCTTTCCACAGGATGTAGAGTTACCACCATTAGATTGAACGATCGAACTTAGAGGACTACTGTATGAATTTACTATCAGCAACGTACCTCCATTACCACCATTAGTTGAACCATCTGCACCATTTGATACGATCGCTGCAGTTGTTGATGTTGATATTGCGATATTACCTCCATTACCACCGATAGAGCCACCAAGAGAAGCGCTAGCAGAAGATGTCCCTGTAATTACCAAATTTTCAAGTCCAAAGTTATATCCATTACTTCCTCCGTATGCACCATTTCCGGAGATTGATCCAGTCAAAGTATTATCTGTACCATCCACAATCACCCCATTCATTCCTATATACAGATCATTAGTTACACTCTCAGTAAGAGTCGTAGAGGCAAACAAAACTACTGCTTCATTGGCCGATGGTATCCTACCACTCGGTATATCTAAGCTAGTATCCGTAAACCAATTTTGCACATTGCTCCACAAACCATCTCCTGAAATATTACTAAAAGATATTGAATTCGGATATGAATAATATACGATCGAACCGAGGGTTGTACCACCTAGAGGTGCTGCAGATAGACCATATACATAAGAATTGCCGTTAACTGTACCTTGGTTTTTTGATGAATCATTGAAATAAGCATTAGCAGAAGTGACTCCAATATTTACCGAATGATCATTGAATGACGTATCCCCTTTTATGTATCCAGTACTACTTGCAAAATCATTGAATACCCACCTTAGGATAGTACTACCTGAGTTATCTTTAGTCAGACCAGAAACATGGCCTGTTCCTCGGAATATTTCAGATCCAGAAAAACTTATTTCTCCAGATACAGCCACGAGATTATTATATGTAAGATCACCGTTTACTGTTCCTGAATTACTCGATAGATAATTTATGGAAACATTACCATTAACTGTTCCAGAATTTAGTGATTGATCATTCAATATCACAGTTCCATTCACGGTTCCAGAATTTGTTGATGTTCCATTGAACGCTATATCTCCGACAATTATTCCGCTATTATCAATACGTCCGGCCACAGTTACTGGTGTTATTGAACTTGTTATAATGATACCACCAGATTTGTTCGTAAGATTATTCGAAAATGTACCACCCGTTACCGTAGCGCCTGATTCTATGGTTGTACTACCAAGTGTAGTTTTTGTGTCGCTAGTTAGAGATCCGGTAACATGGATCGACCCACTCAATGTGGATGAACTAACTACAATATTATTCAAACTAGACACTAGACCAGTAGCTGTAACATTCTGTAATGAGAGGTTATTGGTACTACTACCTGTTATATTCCCACTAATTGAATAATAATGTCCTGCACCATCATCACCACGCAATGTAGTTGAAGTCGACACAGAACAATTACCAACTATATTCGCAGTTAGGTAATAATACGGCCTAGCAGCTTCATCTAGAGGTGTAGAGCAGTCTGTACTTATTGGCTGACTATTGTCATATGTAAACGAGACAGACTTTTCTGAAATATTATCTGTAGGATCAGAATGATTGCTTATACTCTTCAGGAATATCGTATGCGAACCGGCAACAGGCTTTGGTATATCACTGCCATTATTCGAACAGACTACCGCCTGATAATTGCCGCTATCCATCTTGTACTGACACGTATCATTCGTGCCCCATGAAATACTTGGAGACCACCTCGTTATAGTTCCAGCCGCAGGAGAAGTGATCGATAGTACAGGTACGCCAGATCCACCACTGCCGATGATCGCATTCCACGCACTGAATATTCCATTATTCAATGCTTGAAACGCATTCGTTGCTAGAGAATATGTAGCACCAGCCAAATTGACGATTGCCCCATTCACTGATTGGACGATCCAATGGACTCCATTATGAGTAAAATCTGAAACAACTGTGAATACACCAGCCGTATATTGACGAGTAACATAACCTGTCACAGTACCATCATTCGTCGTGTCAGGACCAGAAAACGTAGCATTACCGACGATCGTACCTAAACTAGAGTTCGTAGAAGAAGCACTAAATAATGCTGCTCCTGTCGATGTGCTGGTCACAGTCAAATATATCGAATTTGAAGACGTAGCTAAGAATGTAGCTGAATCTACTACAGCTGAACTCGTAGTCGTAGAAATATTTCCACTCGTAATAGTTACACTATCTCCACCAGATGGAACGAACGTAGAATGAACTGTTGCCAATGAATCTGTCCACCAATTATTGACATCATTCCATTTACCAGTAACTCCATGTCCCGGAGCACTATCATTGAAGTACAGTCCAGTATAGTTATGATACGTAATCTGACCACTAACTACGCCACCGATTGGCCTAGCAACTGGTGAATATACATCTGCATCCCCTGTAATCGTGCCTAGATTTCTAGAATAATTATTGAGTATAACGTTACCGACTATAGTCGCACCGACATTGTTCGTACTAGAAGCATTGAATACAGCATCACCTTTGGTACTTCCAGAATTGGTACTTGATGCATTGAAAACCCAGTTGGTAATTTGGGAATTATTCGAATCATAAATATTTCCAGTAACAAAGCCCGTGCCTAGGAAACTGTCAGTTCCAGCAAATGATACTATACCAGCAGATCCAGTTAACATATTGAACTGTGCAGTACCAGTAACTGTACCCGAGTTTGTAGAAAAAGCGTTGAATATCGCATTACCATTGACTGTACCGGTATTCGAGGATGTCGCATTAAAGGTAAATGTGCCGCCAGCAGTATTTATAATAGAATTATTGATCATACTCCCCATTGCTGGATTATTGGCATTGATCGTACCATTATTCAAAACCTTTCCAGTCAAAGTCACAGATCCTGCAGAAATACTGCCGCCAGCATTGATCGTTGTACTTGCAAGTGAACCTGTACCATCTCCACTTATTACTCCTGTGACACTAACTGAACCAGTGACACTCGTCGAACTACTGATGATGAGGGCGCCTGGACCAGCTCCTGTCGTAGAAACCGCTCCTGTCACGATTATATTTGAAAGTGTTACACCATTATTATTGGAAGTAATATTTCCAGTGAGAGTATTTCCATTACCAGATAATATAACGCCAGCGATAACAACATTGCAATTTCCAGAAATACTTGATCCTAACGCGTAGTTTCCTGCAAAAGCAAGAGACCCGCAAGAACTGATGGTCCCTGGTATTAGAGGAAATGCACCACCCACAAAGGAACCGAGATCAGTTCCGTTTGTAATAAAGTGTGCTAGTGCAGATAATGTGGTATTTGTCGTAGTTAGACTGCCGGAATATGCTAGCCCGAGCGTAGACGTCGCGGAATATATATTGTTAGTCAAATTCAAATTTGTACCTAACATGTTTATGGTACCTCCTGTACCTGCACTCGTCACATTGACTGTCGTCGATGTAGAAATCGTAATTATTCCACCACTACCAACTGATCCACTTGAGGCTCCAGCGGATCCAACGCCAGCACTTCCAGGTATGAGAGCCAGAAGACCCGTCGATGTTGCATTCGTAATAGAGATCGAACCAGTATCTCCACCATTACCAGCTGTACCAGATCCAGATTTGTTTCCACCGGATCCTCCTTGCGAGGTTGTTGATCCTACAGTTGAACTCGCAGTTATCATAATATACCCTCCTCTACCTCCAGTGAAAGCTGTATCACCGTTACCACCACTTGATAGTATCGACTGAATACTCGAACTAGAAATAACCAAATTACCTCCGTTTCCACCCACACTGCCAGAACCAACTGATCCATTGGCACTTACGCCATTTGCAAAATTCGCGATAGTAATATTCCGGATAGTTGTCGTGCCATAGGCTGAAGCTCCAGCTGTAGTACTAGCAGCTGTAACAGCATAATTACTATTACTTGAAGTTGCAGAAATAGTGTAATGGTTGTTACTTCCATCTATAGTTACGTTGTTCGCTTGAACATTGAAACATGTACCCGATATACCAGAAATGCTGGCTGACAAAGTATATACACCAACAAATGGCATTTTTCCACAACTAGAAATTGATCCAGGTATCAACGGAAACGCTCCGCCAGAATATGCGCCATAATTTGTACCATTGGCAACTAGTGAAGCGAGAACTGACGTTGTTGCATTCGATACACCGAGAGAACCTGTATATGAAAGTATGAGAGATGAACTCGCTGTATATGTGCTATTGGAAAGATTCAAATTAATCCCGGAAATATTGATAGTACCACCAGCACCTATAGCAGAAATGCTCGCTGTTGTAGATGTAGCAACCGTAACTACTCCACCAGCACCCAGTGAAGTACCAGTACCACCAGATGCAGAAATACTGAGCGGATCACTCGAGATACTAGTATATGATATTACTATTATACCATTAGCACCATTACCTGTAATGATACTATTACTACTCAAACTTCCACCACCACCAGCACCATAAAGTCCGCCATTTGCACCCCATCCTCCAGTATTTCCGCAAGCATTACCCCCACCTCCTCCTCCGCCACCAGAACCATGTGTCGAATCCCATTCAATTCCAGTACTTCCTATACCAGGCATGTACGGTGTCATACCATTACAAGCACCATAACTCCCACCACCACCACCACCATTCGTTCCAGCACCACCTGTATATGGGCTTGAGCTTACACCCGCGGTACCACCACCAGCACCAAGATAGTTATCTCCACCAGATGTTCCGTTTGAATTACTAACACTTGCAGCATTGGCGCCTCCGCCATTACCCCCACCTCCTCCACCACCACGATTGCCAAACGTCGAACTACCTCCATTACCTCCTTTTCCACGTGGTCCAGCCGCACCACCTCCACCACCAGCTGCCCATGACCCAGGTGTACCACCTCCATTACCACCAGAATATTTGACTGTTCCTACACCAGCACTTGATTGACCACCCAAACTACCAGTTGAAATACCACCGCTTCCACCTTTTGCACCCACCCTTACTGCGGATCCTGAAATCGATGCACAATTACTTGATGAATTACAGAAATACGAATCGGTTCCTGCGGCAGGAACAACATCTCCATTAAGACTTCCAAGACTGCCTTGTCCAACTCTATAGCTAACCGATGAACCAGCAGTTAAAACTAAATTTGATACTTTTGAATATCCACCACCTCCACCACCTCCAGCATTAGACGCGACCCCATACGTACCTCCACCACCTCCGCCGATAACCTCGACAGTATTAGACGCACTATTCCAATCTGTTGGTACACTCCAAGAAGCTCCAGAGGTCAAATATATTCTCTTTGCAGTACTGACAGAAGCAGAACCTCCTATAATCGTTGAGCTACCTACAATAATTACATTTCCAGCAGCCCCACCGACGCCTCCGTCACTATTACCACCATTTGCTGATACCATAGCGATCGTGGTCGAAGAAACTATAACTGTACCACCAGCACCTCCTGCACCAGAGGACCCGGCTGAACCGTTCGCATTCACACCATTTGTAAAATTGGTAAACGTGAGATTCTGTATAGTTGTCGTACCATAAGCTGGAGCTCCAACTGTAGTACTTGCAGCAATCACGGCATAATTTGTATTACCGACGTTCGCATTAACCGAATAATGATTCACACTCCCATCTATGGTGACATTATTGGCCTGAACATTGAAACAATTTCCATCAATATTTGAAATACTCTGAGTCAAAGTATATGTCCCCGCATACGAGATCGTACCACAAACATTTATAAGTCCTGGAAACAGTGGAAGTGTACCCCCAGAAAATGCACCATAATTTGTACCATTCACTACGAGTGATGATAAGACTGATGTTGTAGCATTGGTCGTGGTTAATAGACCCGTATATGAGAGACTGAGTGTTGAACTCGCCGTGAATGATTTACCAGTAAAGTCAAGACTCGCTCCAGCAATATTGATAGTGCCACCTGTTCCAATAGCGGAGATACTGTCAGTGGTCGATGTTGCAACTGTTACTGTACCTCCAGACCCCATCGATGTGCCAGTACCACCATTCGTAGTTATGCTACCTACTACAGAATTACCAGTGATTGAGATCGTCCCTGCGGCTGAACCGGACCCTGATACTGTACCCGTATATTGTGTATTGTAAATATTCAATACTTCAGCCGCAGAAAGAGGTCTAGACCAGATAGCAACTTCATCTAATGACCCATTGAAATATTCATAACCACCTTTTCTACCTATCCATCCCATAGATGCCCCTCCATAATCTATTCCGGAATTACCACAGCCAGACGTACCAGCATTTACACCATCTATGTATATATTTATGAGTGAGCCACTATAGACTCCAACAAGATTATGCCAGTTTCCATCAAGTATATTTATACTTCCATTTAACAAATAACATGATCCCCAACCACCATCATTAACTATGAACGCGGGACGCGTTCCTGAGAAAAATAGATTATAACCATCAGTACTATTGCTGTATGACACCATTTGCGGGTAACTAGAATTCTGTGAACCACCTTTAACCCACACAGAAATACTAAGTGCTGAACTCGGTTTCAGTGCTGAAGCATTGGCGCCATAGGAAACACCCGAGCTATTCACAGAGATCGCCTTATCTAATGCACCAGCCACCCCATAAGTAACAACCCCCTCTGATGTACCTGTAAATCCTTGACCCGAGCTATCGGTGAATGTTCCCGAGCTTTCATTCAAGTGATACAGAAGGACATTACCAGTCATATCTATCCATCCATTAGAAACAGCACTATTTGGAAATGGTGACTTTACAGAGAGAGGCGATCCCCCATCTGACTTTATACTACCACTTATGGTACTCGCATTTATTGAAATTATTCCACCAACTCCACCACTTGAACCCGAACCACCATTGGATATCACGTTGCCCGACATCGTTGATGTTGATATCGTTATACTGCCCCCAGACCCACCTGATATACTCGAACTGTTATTGCCACTTGCATTCACTCCGTTGCTGAAATTCACAAATGAAATATTCAATATAGTCGTCGTTCCATACGCATTACCACCATCAGCACTATTCGTAGCGATGACTGCATATCCAGTATTACCTGATGTCGTCGTAGCTGAAAATCCTGCACCATTTATAGTCACACCGTTGGATGTAACTATAAAGCACGGTCCTGTAGTAGTAGCTATGCCAATATTCTGCGTTAGTGTATACGTTCCAGCCGAGGCCAATGTTCCACACGTAGTAATGTTACCCGGAGAAAGTGTGGCAGCATGAACACTCTGAGTCGACATAAAAACAAAAAAGAATGCAGAGGCCGCAATCGTGAAAATTCGTAGATATTTCGTGGTATTTCTTTGCATAATGATTACTAATTTGGCGGCTTTATGTCAGTCTCCATCGATTCAGTAGGATCAGGCTCTACAGACTCTGCGGCTTTGGTATTGGAATCAGTCTCAATTAAGGCTGGATCAGTCGAAGTTGATATGTACTCAGGAATTGAAACTGGATCAGTTGAGGTCGAATCCGTCGTCGTGGAGATTTCATCAGTAGTCGTACTAGAAGTCGGTATAGAAATCTCATTTGCCGAAGCGGTAGTTGTTGCTGTAGTTGTAGCCGGTGAACTAGCCACTTCTATTTCAGCGGTTTTTATATACGAAAATGAAATAACGTTGTATGCAGCAAGCCTATTACCGTTTATGATCCCCCGAGCAATTATTTTGTCCCCTACTTTTATATCAGTAATGGATATGGACACGGGGCTATCATCATTCGTCTCAACCTTCTCAATCTTACTTGTATCAACCTGGAACACATCAACGCCCTCGTATTTCGATCCATCAGTATTATCTAGACTGAACCAATCATCTCCCATCGAAACTACCGTGCCATAGATACCAGTAAAACTCTGAGCAGGATCTAGATCAATGTTCGGAGTCGATATCTGCGCACGGGAAATTCCATAAGCTACAGATATTGTAACGACGATGATCATAACTACCCTGAACATCTTGGAAGACAAAAAATGACCATCTTGTAAGATTTCGTCGGACTTTTCATTAACAATTTTGAATCTATTTCTCAAATTATTAAGTTGCACCATTTCAATATGAATACACTGAGCCCACTTCTTCAAAAAACTTCCGAATTGCGGCTTCATTACTGGCTAATTGTAACACAAAATTATACAAATATTGCTCATATACTGTGGATAAACACAGTTTTTCTGACAATATTCATTAACTATACTCTGTCACGCCATATAGATCACCGACGGTAAAATAATGGAGGTATGAGTTCAGTAAAAACCTACTTCCTACCAGCCCTAAAAGCGTTCAAAATCGGGAAAAAGTCAGTCAAGAAATTATATGTAGCAGCACCAGCTGGACCCAGGTGACCGAACCCTGGAATACCGATGACGACTAGTAGTAAGCCAACTGAATTTGTCACTGCCCAGATCCAGAAATTCCCCCTCATCACACTTCGCACCTTTCTAGAGATCCGGATGATCTCTGGCACGCGGTTCAAGTTATCTTTCATTATTGTAATATCAGCCGCCTCGATAGCAGCATCAGACCCGATACCGCCCATCGCTATAGAAACATCGGCCAAGGCTAGTGGTGCTGCATCATTAACACCATCGCCAATGTACCCTACGACGCCCTTCTGCTTAGTAGCTTTCGGACCATGCTCCTTTTCAAAATTTCTTATAAATTCGACTTTACTCTCTGGTGTCATATTGGCATGGAAATGACGAATATTCAGGCTATGTGCTATGGCCGATGCGGCACGTTCATTGTCGCCAGTTAGCATATGCCACTCATTGATTCCCAATTGCCTAGTTTCTCTGATTATTTCTGATATATTCGGACGCAATTCATCAATATATGACAATAAACCGACAACTTCCTCGTTTACACTGAGTAATACTATTCCGCGGCCAACATTCTTTTCCGCTTCGATATCATTTTTCAAATCAACATTGATCTGATGACTCTGTCTCTCAGTGTATGAGACACGACCCATGAACATCATTTCTCCATTATGGACGAATGTAACTCCCTCACCAGGAATCTCCCCGAATTCATCAGGCACATGAGGCTTGATATTGTGCTCCTTTGCATACGCAATGATAGCCTTCGACACAGCATGTTTGGACTCAGAAGCACCAGAAGCAAAACGCTTGCATACGTCGTCGAATGACAATTTTCCATAATTCTTTATAGTAGCGACTTTCGGTCTACCTTTGGTCAATGTTCCAGTCTTGTCAGTCAAGATGTAATTCATTCTAGATAATTGTTCGAGTGCTCCAGAACCCTTGATGAGAACTCCCCTACGTGCAGCATAGGCAATAGCAGCCGTGTATGTAAGTGGCACAGCGACTGCGATATCATCTGCACAAACCACCAACAATAGGGCCAATATGATCTTTGGATCAATACCGAACCAATATAGTGCAACAGACGAGACAAATACTACTAATATATACCTCTCAGAAAATCGATCTGCGGCCATTTCTGCCTCATTCTTCTCACGACTCGACTCCTCGACCAATTTGATAATTTTCGCCAATGTTGTATCAGCACCGATCTTTTCCGTTTTTACTATGATAGACCCAGACTCATTGATAGTAGATGTGAATACCTTGTCACCTTCCCTTTTTGGCACCAATTCACTCTCACCGGTCAATGACGATTCGTTAATATCCGCCTGGCCCGAAATGATAACGCCGTCAACTGGTACATTTTCGCCAGATTCAACGATGACGATATCTCCGCTTCTTATCTCACTTATGTGAACATCCTTGATATTATCACCAACCTTCGTCCTCACCCATTCAACGTGATATTTCATCAAACCTTTGATCGTACGTTCCATTCGCGCATCTGTGATATGTTCGAATACCCGGGCGAATGTGAGCATAAGTGTGATGAACGCTGCCGATGTCCATTCATGCAATACGAGTGAAAATACGAGAGCAATAGTAGCGAGTAAGTCGATCGTGATATGTCTCTTCACAATAGCCCTGACTGCACTGATCCCAACCGGGATGAGGCCTACCATCGTTAATCCCGCCAGAATAATCCCGACTACGTATATGAGGTGCGAAGATGTAAATATATATTTCAGAGCAAATTCGGAAATGAGGAAGAACACGATACTAGCTATGAGTATTAGGTCGAATATGAGCAAGAAGCTCTTCTTTGAATCAGGGAGAAACACTGGCAATTTCATGAAGTAATCATAACAGATATACGGATTATTGCATTCATCATCTACATGAGGATCTATCCATATCAGCGTTAAGATTTTGATTGATTTGTTTGCTATAATTATTACATGGGTCGTCTATTCTTCTATACATTGGTGATACTCACGCTCGGTGGCATCATCTGGTTCAATCAAGATAGTCTGATACAAGTACTGGGTCTCAACCCCGCACCATGTTCTAGACCGATATTGTATTCCATTGGAGATTTCGATAGCAATTTCAATATGAGTGAAGCCAAATTCATAGCTGATATAGCAAATTCCTCCAACGTCTGGAATGATGCTCTAGGTAAAACCCTTCTCAAGTATGACCCAAAAGGATCACTAAAGATCAATCTTATATACGATTATAGACAGCAGGCAACGACCAAACAAGCAGAGATCAGTTCAGTTATTTCTTCAAAGAAGGCGTCATATGATGCAATGAAGCAAAAGTATGAATCTCTATCTGCTCAATATAGTATAGACAAATCAGCTCTACAGAAAAGTATTGACAGCTACAATCAATCGATGGCAGCCTACAATCAGAGTATGCAGAATTCGAGTGTGTACCGAAGTTCATCTGGTATGGAGGTCGATCAGTTGCGATCAACTAGATCTGAACTTGAATCCAGAGCACTTATAATCGAACAGAATCGAGCAAAATTCAACGCATTGGTCGAGACCTTGAACAACGCTGCAACGCAATTGAATAATCTGGCAAAAAGTCTGAATATTGATGTCACGACTTATAACAATGTGGGCCGATTGTCTGGAGAAGTATTCAATGAAGGAGAATACATCGAGGACGTCAGTGGCAAACGCATCAATATCTATGAATTTAAGAACGAGAGCAAATTGATACGCGTTTTGGAACACGAACTGGGACATGCTATAGGAATACTGCATGTCGATGACCCAGAAGCTATCATGTACTATATGAATGAGGGCTCAAGTAATACTCTTACTGAAAATGACATATCTGAGCTCAAGAATGTCTGTGGTATAAGATAGCCCCTTATCAAAGAGGCCATAGTATGGTATAGTGTTACACAGGAATGTTCTTCGCCAATTTCTCACAGTTATGTGCCGAAATGAAATAATGGAAGATATTTGAAAATACGTAAGTTTATGTACAAAACAAGTGAACACACCTGGCGTCAAAAGAGATACGCCAGGATCAGAGTCAGAATGTTTGGCTACGAAACTATTGACGGAAATACCGGCAATGGTATCGGCGAATATATGTCTATTGATAATTCGAGGATTACGACTGGCTTCATCAATGATGCTCTATCACTACCCTCGGCAAGCAGTTATATCAGTACGCTTCATAATAACTAACACGCTCACAGTTGTGAGAGAATGAATAAATGGCCTGAGTTATCACTCAGGGTTGAGAACACATAACTGCAATATCAAAAAACAGTAATGAACTCAAAAGTTACCAGAAACCGCTAGATTCGAAAGATATAGCGGTTTTCTCTTATCCACTTTTTGTATTGACACAAAATATTGAATGTCAGATAATTATCTGGACGGTTCTTTACTAACACCACTAACGAGAGAAAGGTATTGAAGTGCGTAACACAATCATACAGTTCGACATGGGCCTTTTCATGCAGAGACAGTATGTCGAAGCATTGACTTGCCCTGTGAATCGGCATTGCACCCGAGAGGAGCGCAATTGCGACGACTGGGAACTATTCAAGAATCCCGGTTGGCTTCTCAAACACTTTATCGAAAACGGTGGCGCAGTAGAATTCGCTAAACGTCGAGCTGAGTTCTGCCGCGAAATCGAGGTTTTCGAAATCGAGTTTGAAATCTAGGTGATGCTACGCATCAAACACGGCCCCCACACACAGATAATCGGTCAAAATGGGGGCCTTTTCGTGCTACAATAGGATCATTAGTAAAACTTTTATTAATAAATCTCATTAAAATATTATATATATGAAAGGATACATAACAAATATTGAGAAGGCTTCTTTAGAAAATGAAAACTTTAGAAAAGTCCTATACACTGACAAAAATAGTCAACTCGTACTCATGTCTCTACTGTCTGGCGAAGATATTGGTGAAGAGGTTCATGATGTCGACCAATTCCTGCGTGTAGAAAAAGGTAGCGGCAAAGCGATATTGAATGACGTTCCTCAAATGATTGAAGATGGTAGTGTCATCGTTGTGCCAGCTGGAACAAAACACAATATCATTAACGACGCGACCGGTTCGATGAAGTTATATACTTTGTACATGCCACCACATCACAGGGATGGTGTTATTCATGCTACAAAAGCTGAGGGCGAAGCTGACAAGACTGACGAGTTCGATGGAAAGACTACAGAATAGCTGAGATTGACTCTTGAACTATCACTGAACGATCAGACTTTTCATATAATCAAACCTGTCCCAAAAACGGTATACCAATTCTTTTGCGTTTTGTCTCACCTTTCAAGAGTTTTGACCTTCTCTCTGACTCCTCACCACGAGAACCACGATGCGCCCCGTCATTCATGGCTCTGAAGCTAGACCCGAGAAAAACACTATGTTTCCCATATCTTTGGTCGATATGATCAACTGCTTCGTGTATCTTTTGTACATGATCTAGTATCTCTGAATGTCCGAACATGTCTATTGTAGAGATATTCTCATGCGAAAGTTCCATCAACGTCACTCCTGTCGCACGGTATTGGATACCAGTACGATATATAGTATTCCAAACTTCTCTTATGGTTTCGATGATCTTCTCTGGTATACAGACAGTCTGTGATAACTTGAGCTCTAGTGCATGATATCGAAAATCCTGAGTCTTTAGAAAGAATGTAAAACGCTTTGTATATAGATGATGGCGGCGAAGTTTGATGCATGCATTTTCTACATTTTTAGAAAGCTGAGAGAATATGAAACTCTTGTCCATTGACGGTGGTGTGAACGTCTTTGTCTTACTGATAGATGCATAATCATGTTTCTCGCCGAGAACCAGAGGATATACGAACTTGCCATTCAATTCTGCATGAATCTCCTGAAATGGTTTTGATAGATGGAGTTTAACCCATTCAGAAGTTTTCGTAGCAAAGTCGAGGCTCGTGACTATGCCCTGCTTATGGAGATAACTCTCCGTGTTTGGACCGATACCCCAGATCTTACCTACAGGCCATTTCGATAGATATAGGTGGAGATTATATCCAGGAATGATAGTGAGCCCTGATGGCTTCTTCCACTTCGAACCGATCTTCGCTGTAACTTTATTGACAGAAAGACCTATAGAAAATGTCATGCCGAGTTCAGTATCCAAGTCGTGTTTTATCTTCATTGCCATCTCCTCATAGGACATATTGTTAGGTCTCCGCATACCAGTTAGATCAGCGAAGCATTCATCGATACTGTATTCCTCTATATCATTGGTATACCTGCGGACAATCTCATACATCCGTTGTGAATATAGACTGTAAGTTTCATAATCTGATGGTAATATGATGACATCTGGACAGAGCTTCCGAATATCTGAAAGTCGCATGGCTCGAGTGACACCACGCGCCTTTGCTTCATATGACATCGATGAAGCTATACCACGCTCTCTACCCGTAACTACTGGTTTACCTCGTAATGCTGGATTCTTTGCCACTTCGCATGATGCGAAAAATGAATCACCATCTACATGGAGTATCGCGCGCGGAAAAGAGTGGTGAGTGAGGATTTGCAAGGGAGAATTAGGAATTAGGAATAGGAGCAAGAAAGAGGACGACTCATAGAGAAAGTATCAATGCGAATAAAACACGCACACCTAAGATGTCATTAAAATTAGCATTTCCCCGCAACCAGCCGATTTGATTTACGACTATTATGATCAAACCTGGCACTTATAAATACTTCCTGATAACACCCTTCACGACTGCTGCTATCCTCAGATCATTCTCTGGATATATCGGACCAAAATTCTTGTTAGCCGGTTCTAACCAGACCTTACCATCAGTCTTTCTGTAGTATTTCATCGTCCAACCACCATCGACTTCGGCAATGACAATATTTCCAATCTTTGGCTCCTTGCCTCTCTCGACTATGACCAGATCACCCTCTTGTATACCCGCATCTATCATCGAGTCACCCTTTACCTCCAGCATGTATGTGGCTTCTTTACGTTCGATCATATAATCATCTATACTCATAGTATCTACCAACTCCTCTTCTGCCGCAGTTGGAAAACCAGCTTCTACCAAACCTAGAACTGGAATCTCACCAAATAGTTTCTTCGGTACGAGCCTACCACTAGAATCCTTGTCTAACATGCCTTCGACTACTAGTTTATTGACTAGTTTGTAGACTGCGTTTTTCGACTTGAAACCTAGTAGCTTCATGATCTCTGCATAGCTAGGCATGCGTTTGGTGTCTCTGTAAAACTTTATTATTTTGTCTTTGTAATTATTCATATTATGCGAATCGGGGACTTTAAAACATAAACGTACTAACTAAACTGCTGAAGAAACTGACTTTACTAGGAGCGAGTCGAGCAAGTTGTGACCTCAAAGTCTTGTGTCGTAATGCCTGTCGGGCATAAGGAATACCTTTGATGATACATAGATCGATCTCGCGGTTGAGTCTACCTATCTCACTACGAATTGTTCTGATGGTTTGATACTTGCTCATGGATAAATTTATTAATTGATAATATTTTTCTCGCAACTCCTGCAACATTAGCTCAATGCGTTTTCCTGCTTCTTTGTTGTATATACATTATAGGTGAACGGGTGTTCACCTGTCAAAGAATACCTGTGGATAACTAAATATGTAACGCATCGTGGGCTATTTTCCCGTAGTGCGCCGAGAATGGGTAGCCAGCGATTAGCGCTCGCAGGCGACGGAGGGAAATTACCTCACTATATGCTATCTATTAATAACCAAAATATAATTTACTATAGTGACACGACCCTTTCCAAAACATTCATTTTTGAAATCATGCCATAGCATGATTTTAGAAAATTTGTCATTTTTAATATCATATTATAGCGGTAAAATTGAATCCAAATCTACAAATCATGCCACGGCATGATTTAAAAATGGGCGGGTCTTAGGTCAGATAACTCCTCACAACTACAGAAAAATGCGGAGCCAAAATATCAAAGAAGTCAAAACAAATCCGTAAACACCTCTGCATCCTTCACCCTCTTCAGCACCTGCGCTGGCTGTATATCATCAGTCAGATCCGCCTTCAGATTTTCTAGCGCTGCCCTTTTGGATTCACCATATACAAATGCATACGCGACATCGAGTTTCTCGATAGTCGCCAACGTAACAGTAAGTCTCTTGAAATTCCCAGCATCATATGAAACAACTGTACCCGGACTCGATACACCAACTGTTCTAGGTAGAACTCCAGCAATATGTCCATCAGTTCCTATACCAAACTGTCCGATATGTACATCATTGGCACTCCATACATCTCTCATACTCATACCATATAGTTTTGTTGTCTCATCAAATGATTTCCCGACCAAAACAGGTGACAAAGTGACCGCTTCAAAATCAAAACCCTTATCTTTGAGTCCGCGCCAATTGGCATCTGGATGATTGATAGACCCATAACGCTCATCAGTAAGAGAAACTGTAACATTCCTCAATGTATATCGCTTCATCTCTTTATCTAGTTCACTTTTCATAATATTCAATACTTCTACTGATATCGAAATATTCGATCCACCGCATACGAGCCACAAAACTTTCTTACCATCATTAATATATGACAGAATCTTATCTGCCAAACGCTTCGCACCTTCACCGCTATTTATTTGATTGAATTTCATAGTTATTTCTTATGTACCGCATGCCCCCCAAACTGTTTTCTCATTAGTGCCACTATCTTATTGGAATATTTCTTCTGATTTTTTGGATCTACAGATTCATTCCTCACTTTCAAAGCGTCTTCAATAACTCTTACGTCAACGCCCAACTCCTTACCAGTCTTCACGGTCCATTCGCCTTCACCATTGGAATCAATCTTCCCTGAAGTATTGGCAATATCCTCAGTTTCGAATATATTCCTACATAAGTCTATGAGCCATGACCTTACCACAGATCCGTTCTGATAGACACGGGTAACATCGGCGAGATTCAGTTTGAACTTACTTGCATGCATGACCGCATAACCTTCAGCGATCGCTTCCATCATGCCGTACTCTATACCATTATGTACCATCTTTACGAAATGCCCAGCTCCAGAACTGCCACAATATGCATAATTATCGCCCGCCGACAGAGCTCGTATATATGGCTCTATAGTCGACCACTTGTCCTTCGGTCCACCAACCATCAATGCAAAGCCATTCTTTTCACCCCAAACTCCGCCACTAGTTCCACAGTCAAAATAGTGAATACCTTTCCTCTTCATCTTGGCGGCACGTCCAATAGTCAGTTTATAGAAAGAATTACCACCATCTATAACGATGTCCCCTTTCTTCAAATATTTTCCAAGTCCAGACTTACCGAATAGAAACTCATCAACTATCGCATGTGGCAACATTATCCAAAATATTCTCTGCTTGTCATTCGCTGACCAACCGATAACTTCACTCAAATCACTAGACGCCTGCAATTTAGTCTTCTTTGTTATTTCTTCAACAGGTCCTTCTGATCTATTCCAAGCTCTCACATCGAAACTCTCGGCATGCAATCTTCGAATGATCTGGCCCCCCATGCGACCCAATCCAAAGATTGTGATCGGTGTATTTGATTTCTTCATATTCAATTTGAGTTAGTATTCAGATTATTATTTATTAAATTTTGCGCGAAATCCATACTCTTCACACTGAAAAGACCCTTTATTCCCCACCACCCTGTGAACAAGACAATATTATTCAAAACAAACAATTCATTGAGTTGAATATCCTGTCCGACATAGTATCTCTTTATACTAGAAATATCCATATTTTTGAATATATCATAATTACCATCCTGTGCTGCATTGTATAGATCATTGTCATAGATATACAATCCAAAAGATTTACCAGGTAAAGCAAATTCTTTAGCGGTCATATCATCAGTCTTTACACGAATAGCTATTGGTTTTTTCTCACAGCCTAGATAGACGTAACCGCCATTTTCATTAACCCTTTGAAACGGCATATCATCCGTCATCGAACAACCTGGAAAATTTAATATACCGAGTGATGATAGATCACTGGCATTAACTTTTTCGAATAGATCGGCTTCACCGCCACCGAAATACAATTCCGTCGATGAACTATATATACCAATATTGGCAGAGTGACCATTTGATATATGCCCGGCTTCACTCACGACAAAAGGAGTGCCATATATACCAACTTTGAATATCTTCGCTGGATTCGTATATGTAATACCATAGATGTATTCACCATCAGTCGTTATTGCCGGCTTTTGTCCAATATTGATAGATGTTGTACTGATCACAGTCGAAATGAAATACGTAGTTGGATCAATCCTGTATATATCCAACGATCCTCGGTCAGAAAGTGTGAAGTATATAGCACGATGTTTCTCATCATATACCATAGAGCCTATATCACCTTTTCTCGGTATAGAAATAATTCGGAATTCTTTGAGATTGTTCGGATTGGTAAATACAAAAAGCTGATTGGTCGCAAAACTATTCCCACTACTTGCAGCCATACCGATGAATATCTTACCATCCACAATGACCGAGCCATGGGCATACGCGAAAACTTCAGGTGATCTTTCAGAGATCTGTACTGAAGTACTAGGGACTTTTGGTGCGGCTGCTCTATATGGGACGGACTTCTTCTCTGGCATATGTGGACCATATGGAGTCGTCGAATTGATGAGCTGAACAGGTTTATGATCTGTATAAGCGACCAAAAAGATAATGATAGCTGTAATAAACAGAAAAGGTACGACTATTTCTAGGGCCTTCTTCAAAGTACCTATATTATAACGCAATTTATAGAAAAGTCAGAGCTTTTCCTTTCTTATCGCCTCTACCAGTTCTACCGATTCGGTGAACGTAGTCATCATAAGTAGCTGGGATATCGAAGTTGATAACGTGAGTAACGTCAGGGATATCTAGTCCACGTGCAGCAACGTCTGTTGCGACTAGGACCTGGACTGTACCTTCTTTGAATGAACGCAGTGCTTGCTGACGCTTGCCGTGATTCTTGTTACCGTGTATTGACTCAACCTTCAGACCTTTCTGTAACAACATTTGAGACAGCTTCTCAACACCGTGTTTGGTACGTCCGAATATGAGAACTCTACTGAAATCCTTTTGACTGAGCAAATCATGTAATACATCAAATTTGTTCTTACCGAGCGCAACTTTCACTACGTCTTGATCAACGTTTTTCGATGTATCACCAGTTTTGACTGAAATCCTAACAGGCTCTTTCAAGAACTCTTTGATAAGTCTCTCGACTTCACTTGTGATAGTAGCTGAGAAAAATAGTGTATGTCTGTCCTTTGGCATGAGTGACATAACGAAACGCATATCTGCTACGAATCCCATGTCGAGCATTCTGTCAGCTTCATCTAGAACTATAGTCTTGAAATTGACGGGCTTCAGGATCTTGCGATCGATGAGATCCTTCAAACGTCCAGGAGTACCGATAACGAAGTTATTGTGATATTTGAGAGCTCCAATCTGTTTACCGATGGACATACCACCGACGCAACAGACTGAAAACATCTTCATGCCTTTTGCGAAAGCCTTGAATTCTGTGTCTATCTGTATAGCGAGCTCACGAGTTGGTACGATGATGAGCACCTGCTCCTTTGTAGGATTCTGTAATACTTTATTGATGAGAGGAATGAGGAATGCTGCCGTCTTGCCTGTACCCGTATTGGCTATACCTACTAGATCCTGACCTTTCAATATATGGGGAATAGACTTGTCTTGAATAGGTGTTGGCGTCGCATATCCTTTCGCAATAACACTAGCTTTCAATCTCGCATCTATAGCGAAATCATCGAACTTATGTTCAGGAACAAAATGTTCGACTTCCTCCGTTATAACCGCCTTATTAACGAATTTTGAAGGATGAATGAATTGTCCAACCATCGGTCCACGTGAGAAATTCCTCGGAGCACCTCCGCGACCTCCTCCGCCTCTACTACCGCCTCCACCCCCAGGACGAAAACCACCTGATCTTGCACCAGGGCTGAATGTTAGCGGAGCGCTACCTGACGGCCTAGATGGTCGTCTATTGAATCTATTTGTATGCATTATTTTTTCTAAAGGCGCTAGATTCGATGTGTTATATATAAGAGAAACTACCGTATTTAGTTGGTACTATCATATACTAAATGCCTCGTTTTGTCAACCACACGCATCAACTCAACGTACATAACGACGCATTACTATTGACAACTTCTCACTTAAATTCTATTATAATCTTTAGCTAGAACATTCAAATCATCGTTGAGTATTTGGCTATTTGGACGGTAAATTTGACAACCAATAAACAAAAAGGATCATATGCAGAAACAAAGCACGGACACCTCATTCGAAGAGGCCATCCGCAAAATCTTTGTCGGCGAACGTGAGTGCCGACATATGCCGCAGGAACCCGTCGAAATGGGAGAGATCGAGTTGGGTGTGCTACAGAGCACAGTAGCCAAAGCACTCTATTCCCTGTCACAAGAGATGAGTAGCGGAGCGAGAAACTATATCGAAGGCCTACCCGACAAAGTTACACCCGAGGAGAAGGCTGAACTGATACTTCAGATCGAAGCCAAGCTGCACAAGATCAAGAACCGAACATCGTGCGTCAGTAGTCTGTTCTGGGAATTGGTCTACAGTGAATTCCCCAAGTCCCGGTCGAAAAACGTCTCGATCGGCATCCGCGAGGGCTGGAAAGTTGTGATGTTCAAAAATTCCAACCCTATGGAAGATTTCCTGAGAAACATGATGCAGGACTAATACTTGACCTCGAGTCAAGTCCACACAGGCGTCGCTATATTATATGCGGCGCTTTTTTATATCGATATCGCACAAACCAGACCTGTGTTATAGTGAAAAAAGCAAGATTTCGATCTTTAACAAATACAGGAGTTCTCGCCTTTACGAGAACAGAATTGGAGAACTTTATGACGAACATCATGAACTTACGAAAGATACGTATTGTCATGGGCGGAATGGGGTTTTATATCTCTACACTCATGGCAAACCTGGTTTCGAGATTGGGTGGACTTGGCACCGTTTCTGGTGTCGCACCTGAACTCATACTACCGATATTACTCGGCAAAGGCGATGTAGATGGAAGCTGTCGCAGAGCTCTGTCACATTTTCCATTTCCTCATATCGCACAGATGGTACTCGATGCATACTACATCGGAGCTGGAAACCCACTAGGCAAGAAACCTAGAGGAACTCCCTTCTTCGCAGTAGAGCCTAGTGAGATGGCAGCGGCTCTCAGTATATGCGGAAACTTCGTTTTCGTCTGGTTGGCAAAAGAAGGACATACGAATCCAGTAGCCATCAACTACCTGGAGAAGATATCCCTACCGATGCCGACGGCCATAACTGGAGCAATGCTCGCAGGAGTCGATGTCATCGTAGTTGGTGCGGGAATACCGAACCAGATACCTGATGTCATAGACGCAGTCAATGAGTGGCGCGAAGTTACCTATAGAGTTCCAGTAACCGGAAATATGGGTAGCTACACGGTCAAGTTTGACCCAACAAAGTTCCTTGGCGAGAGGCCAGAGAATTTGGCAAAACCACTATTCATGCCAATAGTTTCTTCCAATCTGCTCGCATGGGCATTGAAGAAAAAACTTGGAAACAGGATCGATGGTTTCATCGTCGAAGAATCAACCGCTGGTGGGCACAACGCACCACCGAGAAGACATGGAGTAGATGCAACTGGTGAACCGATATACGACGATGCTGATCAAGTTGATCATGCAAAGTTAGCTAGCCTCGGTATGCCTTTCTGGATCGGCGGTTCGAAAGCCTCTCCAGAAGGTTTGGAACTGGCACTGAATAAAGGCGCCTGTGGTATCCAAGTCGGTACCGCACTAGCCTTGTGTGAAGAGTCTGGCTTGAGAGCCAATATTCGCAAAGAAGTCAGGAGACTGGCCTTCCGAGGTGAACTCTCAGTCAGGGCTAGTTTACAAGCTTCACCTACAGGTTTTCCATTCCAAGTCGCTGATTTGGAAGGATCACTATCAAGGTCTGAAGTCTTGTCATCCGTAGAACGAAATTGTATATACGGCGTTCTACGTGAACTTTACGAGAAACCTGACGGTTCAGTGGGCTACAGGTGTTCAGCTGGTCCGATCGACAAATTCATCGAAAGTGGTGGGGATGTCTGTGCCACTAACTCCAGTTGCTTGTGTGCTGGGCTCATGCAGGTTTCATGCCTCGGTGATGGTAGTTATCCACCTATCGTGACCTTGGGTAAAGATGCGATACGTATCGCTCAAACACTCATGAAGAATGAGGACGACGTGATCCACGTGCAAGATGTATTCAACTATATTCTGGCGCAATCGGTAAAGTCCGAGTAGAAATACAAAGACGCCGAATGACTATGAATATCGCTGTTCACACACACCGCCGAGAAATATTTCGGCGGTTTTTTATACAAATATTTGTTGAATCATTAATTACAAAAAAGGCCCACACAAGTGCAGGCCCGATCGACTACAAAACAAGATGAACTGGGGCTCGGACCCAACTCAGGAATCAGGATAGAAATGTACGAAATCATGATGAGTCCGGTCAGGTCCCGGTAACCAAACAGCCAAGCAATGATTGCCCAAACTATCACGCCCGCGTGAATTGCCATCAGGAAAACAAACTGGTTTATCCCAGATCGCGGATAACTCACGTTCTGACTGCCGAACGATCAGTGCGAAATCTTCTGGAGCAACACCCTGAGGGCATTTGATATAACAAACATTCCATTTGTTACGATGAACGACACTGACGTGACCAAAAACTGGTATTCGCGGATATGCCGAAATGAGATTATCGAACAGCATTTCCTCCAAGACCAAAGGATCATTGGTTGGTCGGACTACAGGCTCAGTATTCATTTTATTAGTATTTTTTTACTGAAACAAATTGCGCATTCACCATGTATACTATGGACGCGCGCAAAATCTATAGTCAATACTACTCCGAACTAGGTTCGAGTCAATCGATTGACGCATCAATATTCTACTTTTTCTTCGTGTTCTTCTTCCTAGCCAACAGCCATTTTGGTGGTTTTGTGAAAGTTATGGATTCCCAATGGCATATTTCTTCATCGGTAAAATCATAGAGCAATTGATAGACTGGCTCAACACTGCCGTGCATGACTTCATCCCAATTCAGATCCAATTCCTTGGCAACAGCTCTCACAACCTTTTCTGATGGGCCCTCCAATTCGACGACAGTTGGTACCCACGGCCATGTATCTATCGTTATCTCAACTTTCTTGTAGAACCACTTTTCCCTTTTTGTTTCTTGATATGATTTCGGTACAAGTCCTACATGTTCCATCAATTTACATGTATCTTCGAAATGAGTGACATTCACTGTGAGCTCACTAGTCCCATGAAGTGACCTATCCTTCAATTGTTTGTAACTCAATGTGATTTTGTCACCCTCATCACGGACCCTAACCCATGCACCTTTGCTACCCAATGCCCCACCAGGAAGATCGAATGTCTTCCTTTTCATTGATAATTCAGGATGGCCTAACTTGGCACCTAACTTTTTCAATTTGGCACGAAACTTTTTTGCATCGATATTAGGGAATTTTGCTTCTATTTCTGTTTGCATGGGGATATTATATTAGGTTAATAATTTGTAGAAATCTTACCCCTTTTCGTTGATTAAATCCAACTTCTTGTCACGTTTCCAACTCTTGATCTCAATCTCTCTTTTCAGAGCCTCACTCTTGGTATCAAATTTTTCGTTATATACCAAAGTTACCGGTCTCCTAATCTTTGTATAATGAGCGCCAGATTTTGAGTTATTGTGACGATATATGCGGCCTTCTAGATCATTGGTACTACCAACATAGAGTGTATCGTCAACACATTTTAGAATGTATATGTAATACATCTATAGAGTCTAGCATGCGGGAAAATGCGTTCCCACCATCTTCAATAATTTTTTAAATGAGACTACTCTTAATAGCGCAAGAAGTCTTCACTCATCTTTGTTATGACGTTATCCTCAAAATTGTAAAGTCTGACATATGTCTGCGAAGTCGTAGCAGCATCTTGTGGTGTTATAACGACAAAATTCATAGTCGTCAATTTTGGATTCTTGTCAATCCATGTCCCAGAGTTTGCATAAATTGATTTTTGCCCTTGGGAATTGAGAGATGGAATGATTTTTGCATCATGAGTATGTCCGAAAATAACGATCCTTTTGTCAGACTTAGGATTCATGAAATACTGTGCTTTTGCCTGATTATCAGTCTCTTCTGCGACAGAAGCCCTCTCAATAGCTTGAGCTACGGGAATATTTACAGGCACTTTGTTCAGAATCTGTCTCTTGTTCCATGTATCCTGAATTCCTCTATATAATTTTAGATCTAGTTTTCCACCAGATATTTGCTGGTAAGGCACCAGATCATTGACTGAATATTTCCCTGTGAACCCGTCAACGTCCGTTACTATGACCTTCTCACCGAGATTTTCCTTTATCGGCAGATAATTCATCGCCCATTCCCAGAGTTTCCAATAACCGAACAACAAACTTTGGCTATTATCGCCAGAAACATTTGGTGTAACTATTCGCATAGCTTCGCCCGGTTGCGTGGCTTTTTCTATCATATGCAGAGCGGCTATTCTCGTAAAGAAATATCCCGGGGGCATTATCGTCCCAGGCGCAATATCCTGGTTGGAGATCGGGTCCGGCGCACAGAAGAAATTGTAACGATGACCGTGCTCAATAGCTATCTTTGGAAATTCGGCCGGTGAGTAAGTACCCAGGCCTTGCTCCTTATCTCGCGCCTGATGTATTCCTGGGAGGATGAGATCTACATTATCCGCAGTTATCGTGAGATCATGGTTTCCAGGAACATAAGTGAGTTGAATCTTTCCAGACTTGATAATGTCATTAAAACCATCGATAACACCCTTGTTGGTTGTCGCGATACGTTGTACAAAATCACGCTGGTCCTTTCCAGCGTAAGTATTTACCGGAGCTGGTACATACCACTCATCCAGCAAATCTCCAGCGATAACGAGCTCCTTCACGTTTGACGAATCTTTTATCTGTTTAAGTAATTTTTCTAGAGAGGGAGTATTTTTGTTAAATTCGGCATAAGCGAGATCGGCACCAAGATGGAGATCACTCAAAACTACTACCATATTCCTCTCCTTTCCAGCATTATTGAAAGGGTTTGTCGAACTACCCACATCTGATCTGTTGTATATTGCAAATGCAATAAAAAACGCCGCAATTATGATGACGATTGTATAAAATATTTTCATGATATTAAGCTATTGCATTTATTAAAAACTGATAAATATTGATACTACAATATCATTATTTGCAAGTGCTTACAATGACTTGGTTCAACATATGATACACATCAGTCATACAATACTAAATTTATTTGCTGGGGGACAGGGACTCGAACCCCGATACTGGGCTTCAAAGGCCCATGTCCTACCATTAGACGATCCCCCAATATTCAACTATTCCCTTTATCCAGCCCGTAATCTTACGATTTAGGTCTGAACTTGCTCTTATATTAACCCGCAAAAGGCCAATATACAAGCTTCTGTTATATATCAATTTATGACTGCTACCCTCCGCAGACCTCCACAACAGCCAATTCCAGCGGTAATTGCTCGATTTGAGCTCTGCCAGTACCTTCTGCTGCATCTAGCATCTTTATGAGCATAGCGGGTGTCAGTAACTTCTTCGCGGCTTGAGTCTCTATGAATTCCCAATCATCAGGTGATACACGATCCTTTATACTCTCCTTGGATGATGCGGAATGTTGCAATAATAGTATGAATCGCATCTTTTCTAATATGAGCGTCACGAACATGGTCATGGAGACACCAGCTCTTTCAGCATCACTGACACATTTCAATGCCTCATTGGAATTCTTGGCTGTAAGAGCCGCTATAAAAACATTCACAAGTCCCGCCCTCGGTGCTCCTGTTATATTCTCCACCTCTTCCCTGCTAATCTTTTTGTCCGGAGACGAAGAAATTACTTTCTCTAACATTCCTAGTGCATCTCTGAATGACCCATCACCGAGTAGGGCGATGAGATCAGCGGCACCCGAATCGAGTTCATAACCCTCTTTCTTGGCGATTCCGGCCACTTGTTTTCGTACTATATCTCTCGCTGGCTTTCTGAATGTAAATGTCTGACATCTAGATATTATCGTATCTGGCACTTTGTCTAGTTCGGTAGTAGCCAATATGAATATGACATGCTTTGGCGGCTCCTCCAGAGTCTTCAGTAACGCATTCCATGCGTCTTTTGATAGCATGTGCACCTCATCGATGATATATACCTTATATATAGAAGAAAACGGAGAAACAGATACATGCTCTCGAAGTTCACGTATATCATCAATACCTCGATTGGAAGCAGCATCGATCTCGTAGACATCTTCATCTTTGGTACCGAGACATTTTGCTAGAATTCTCGCAACACTAGTCTTACCTGTTCCCCTAGACCCAGAGAAAAGATACGCATGCGAAACATGTTTGTTCTCTATGGAATCTTTGAGGGCACTCACTATATGGTCTTGTCCGACAACTTCTGACCATTTACCCGGTCGATATGTTCGATATAAAACTGGCATAGTGTAAGTATAAGGTATTAAGTATAAAGAATAAAGTAATAATATAGAAAAAGACCCTTGGGGATGTAACCCAAGAGTCTTATAATCAAATGCTTACTGATTAGATAACCCAACGCTCGGCAACCGCGATCTGGGCAAACTTCAGAAGCTCAGAAGGAGTCAGGCTATGTTTACGGAGCACTCGTTGTGCCTTTTTAACGGCAGGAGCAATTGGATTCCAGTTAAAGAATTTCCCATCCTTTGAACTAAAACCTTTTTTGACGAGATCCTGTCGTAGAGCAATGAAGAATCGCTTGCGACTCTCGAAGAAACGCCGAGGAGAGATATTGGGTGCTTCTTCTGCAATGTTGAGTGGGTCGAATTGGATCAGATCACGAACTGTTTTCGTTTCCGCTCCCTCATCAGTCCACCCCAGACAACGAGTAAACCCTCGACATTCGCGTTTATCCAACGTAGGAAAGATTTCCTTTGCTGGCAGGTTGAGAATCGCTGGTTTCGAGAGATGAACCAGAAGCTCATCGTGCGGCACGAGTGCAGGCCAGTCGTCAGGGGTCAGACCTAATTTGAGAAGCATTTTCTTGAACTCCTCAATCGGTTCCTTTCCCAATCCGTTGACACCATAATTCGTATGGGTTCGCGCGTGAACAAAACGATATGGATAGTTCCGAATCAGACAACCGACGGTTTGTATATGCTTATCCGTCTGTGCATGAAAGGCTCTACTCGTTTCATCGCCAGGTATTTCAATCATTTCTTTCCGAATTGGCACCATATCCTGCAGCCATTCTCGTTCCTTTCTCGCAGCCCAATTAGTGAGCGACCTAATGCCGAAGCTCGAAAGCTTTCGGCACAAAAGGTAATATTTTTCATGATTCTTCATTGCAATCCTTCACTGGTGTATTGTTTTGGCACACCTATTTAAAGCCTTAAAATTTAATGTTCTTACTAACTAGTATTATACACTACTAGTAACCTAGCTGTCAATAGCTATATAATCTCACAATTCAAACAAAAATAGGCCCTATAATTAGGAATACCGATAGAAAAAGAAAAAGGCGCGTCCCCAAGGATAGGAAGGGACGCGCCTGCAGCACCGCTCCGTTCCCAGGCAAGTGTACGTACCGGGGAGGACCGAAGTCCGGATGAACTGGAGGAGGTATAACCAACTCATCGAGGAGGAGCTGCAAAATCAAAATTGGAAGAACTGATGCCTGTGCGATATATTACATTATTATTACTTATTAGCAAGTAGGTACTCCTTTATGACCACACCCACTTCCCTAGCATTGGTCGTTTCCATCAACTTGCCACGCAATACTTTTGCACCATCCCAGCCAGAAGCATATGCTTTGAAGTGCTTTTTCATGACATTGAAACTCTTCAAATGTTTCTTGCCACAATATGTCTTGTCGAACAATTTTGTATGTTCAAGTAGGATCTTGAGCTTTTCTTCCGGTGTCCTATCGATCGCCCGTGCTTTCACGATCTTTTTCGAACTTTTCTTTCCTTTTTCGAAAAACCACGGCTTACCGAATATTCCTCTACCTATCATCACTCCATCACAACCATATTTGGACGCGTACTCGCGAGCCTGATCGAGAGATTGCACATCACCATTACCAATAATCAATGTACTAGGACTTATCCGATCACGCATTTTGACGATTTCAGGCATGAGATCCCAGTGCGCAGGTACTTCTGACATTTCCTTCTTTGTACGCAGATGGACCGTGAGTGCTGGAAGATCCTGCTTCAATAACGATTCGATCCACGATAGATCGATAGTATTGAAACCAATCCTGGTTTTGACAGAAACTGCTACATGACTCATCGATACCCCTTCTCTAGCCGCTTCCAATACAGCCAATGCAGTCTTCTGATTTTTCATGAGGGCTGAGCCACCACCTTGTTTGACAACGGCTCTATCTGGACAGCCCATATTGATATCCAAACCATCGAAACTGAGCTTGGCAACCAACTTTGCGGCAGCTTTCATCTCATCTGGATGACCTGTGAATAGTTGAGCGACTATAGGTCTTTCCTTCTCTGAATATACCAGATCTACGAGAAGTCTTTTTTGACCAGCAGAATTCAGTCCATCCGCGGAAACGAATTCCGTCCACATTACATCGGGCTTGCCATATTTTGGGAATAGTTTACGAAAAACCGAATCCGTGACATTGGCCATCGGAGCAATCACAAAAAATGGTCTTGGCAATTTGGACCAAAATGTCTGTTTCTCAATCTGTTGATCTTTAGGCATGTCGCGACGTTTCGTCATAACGCGACTTTACCATGTATTTGACATTCATTCAAATTTCTAACATATATTACAATCCATTTTGTAACATACTCATATACCTACTACTTGACCTTGGAGAGCAGTTTGACCACATCTGCGTCTCTCGCAGCACTACCCAACACGATGACGGCATACTTATCCGTATCATGATCCATAGAGAACAGTGCTGCCCCAGTTCGATCGGCCTCAGGTGTATAACCATTCTTGCCTCCGGCATAATTCGACCAATTCAAGAAATGTGTCGGGTTGACCCAAGTATGAGAACGAACCGTCTTGGTCTTCATCTTTGTTATATCCATAATTCCAGGATCATTTTTTTCGATCCACTTCATTATGATGACTAGATCATTGGCAGTAGAGACGTTACGTGGAGACAAACCTGATGGATCCTCGAATGATGTTCGATATGCTCCGATAGATTGGACGAAGTCATTCATCGCTTGTATGAATTTGGCTCTGCCATAAAACTGTGCGAACGCCTCAGCGGCATCATTACTTGAGACCATAAGTAGTGGGTAATACAGATCACTAGCTACGAATGTCTCACCCACTTTGAATTGAGCAGTATTACCATACGTCGCCATGATTCGCTGATTCATCGTGATCCGTGCTGAAGGACTAACCTTCTGTCTAGCCACTATAGCCGTAACCAATTTTGATAACGAAGCGATCGGCATGACTGTATTTGAATTATGTTCTAGTGAGACTATACCCGAATTGATACTCTTTACGATATACGCTCCGGCTGTCACATTGACCGGTGAAGCATCTGGTAATGACAGAGTAGCTGCACTTATCAGATCCTCTTCTTCACTAGCTGTATATCGGATCATCCTCTTCAGACCAGATATAGTGGTACTAGCTGTGATCCCTGGGCTCAACGATATTGGTAATGATATAGAAAAATTTGCATATTTGGAAAATGTTGCGGCCAAATTCGGTACTTTTACTGAACTCGCTGCTTGCGTTACTACTGGCCATGCCATACTGACTCCATGAGCAAAACCTACACCGATCCCCAGTGTCGCCAGTCCACCAAAAACTATATAGAAGAATGACTTCATTTATAGAATATATTAGCACCATACCTCACATCAATATAATCAAAGGTCGTAGTTGCAGACTTGTTCTTGAGTTTGTTCGTCATATTTTTCCAAAAAGAAACCAGATTGGCCAATTCATCATCTAGTGGCCTATCATCATTGAAATATATCACCGTAACATTATTGAATTCACTCGAACTGGCTTGATTCTCAGCATACAATTCATATTCACCAGCTCCCTTGACCAAGATGGCATCTGCTATGATGCCACTTTTGACAACATCATTATAGAATTTCTGTAAACCAAAAAACTCTTCAGTAGAACTCGCGTACTTACCGATAATACTCTCCGTTGAACTACCATTGTCGAATAGTGATGGAATATAATATCTATGATATACATTTCCAGTTAATAATGGAGCCTTCTTGAATATATACCCATGAGCATCGATATAATAACAATCAGCCTCGATGAGAGAAATGTCTTTGATCTCAGAAAAATCTGGATAGCCTGAGCAGACGATCGCTACTGGCGTCTTGCTTTTGACCGTAATATCTAGGACGTTGCCACCTGCTTTTACTACGCTGACCGTCTCCACTTCAGGTGAAATCTTCTGTAAATTATATAATATTTCATCTTTTGGATAAAAGAACTTGCTAGATTTTGGCAATATTCCCATATATTTACCTTCTAGAGACATGAGTGCCGAAGCTTGCATCGAGGAAATGATACCGTCAGAAATACCAGTTACCTTCACATCATCCAAACTGAAAACACCGAGTGAAGCAATCCTGACGAATGAAAACACCCACGTAAATAGGGATACGACCACCAATGAAGAAGCTATGATGATACGAATCCTCCTACGTTTCGAAAAATTTTGCGACTGCAAGTTTTGGTGACGTGTTTTTGCATGCATAACATTTTTTCATAACTATATGACCGCTGACAAATGAGGCCTCGATGAATTTTCTGCAACTACGCACCTATAATATCCTTGCCGAGATACTTGACCAATACTTCTGGGACTTTGATCGTACCATCTGCCTGTTGGAAATTCTCTACGAGCGATACGAGTATTCTCGGTGTTGGAATAGCAGTAGAATTCAATGAATGAGCATAGCGCAATGTTCCCTCTTGGTCACGATAGCGGATATTCAATCTACGCGTCTGAAAATCATGGAAATATGAAGCTGAACTGATCTCTCTATATTTCGACTCCTTTGGAACCCAGAGCTCGATATCATATTTCTTTACTTGTCCCAAACCTAGATCTGCTCCACAATTGATCACGGTTCTGTAAGGAATCCTCAGAGATTCGATGAACTCCTCAGTATTTCTATTGACCTCATCATGATATTTGACTGACGTCTCATGATTGGCTTCGCACATGACCACTTGTTCGAGTTTGTAGAATTCATTGACTCGGATGAGTCCACGCACATCCTTGCCGTGCGCACCAGCTTCACGACGATAGCAAGGAGAAAAACCTAGATATCTCTTTGGTAGATCGGCTGCAGCCAAAGTCTCGTCAGCATGTAGGCCCATGAGTGGAACTTCGGCAGTACCAGCGAGATAGTCGCCATCTTGAGTCTTGTACATATCTTCTTCTCCTTGTGGTAAATACCCTGTACCGAATAGATTGATCTTCCTAACCAATATTGGTGGAATAACCGGAGTAAAATTCTTCTTAGAAAAGAAATCCAGTGCATAAGACCAGATAGCAAAACATAATTTTACACCATCTCCTGTGAGGAAATATCCTCTGAAACCGTGCACTTTCTGACCACGTTCTAGATCGAGCATGCCTAGCTTGGTCATGATCTCTACATGATCCTTTGGTTCGAATGCAAATGATGTCTTGTCTCCCCACGTCTTTATCTCTCTGTTATCAGCATCACTGTTGCCATCTGGAACCGACATATCAGGAATGTTTGGTACTTGGAGCATGAGTGACTGCCAATCCTTCATAATAGGTTTCAAAGCTTCCTCATCCTTTTCTAGAGCAGTCTTTACGACTTTCATATCGGCTATCAATTTTGCACGCTCTTCTGGAGTCGTTGCACTAGCGATCTTGTCACTCGCGGCATTCTGTTCCGCACGAAGCTTTTCTGAATTTGTCAGGAATTTCCTCCTCTCATCGTCTGCGGTGATCAGTTTCTCTACATCAAAATCAATATGCTTCTTCTTTGCTGCTAATTGGATCAAGTCCTTATTTTCTCTTATGAATTTTATATCTAACATAGTGTTTTTATTGTAGCACCGTTTTCCTCATATTTGAAGTATGGGTATTCTGGCTATAAACCTCATCAACCTATCAACTCATTTACTTCTTTATCACAATTTTATCGAATCTTGATACAAAATTGAGCAGGATTTTATCTGCTATTTGATAGCATGAGATCATGCAATACACAAAACTATTACCAGACAACTATCCTTACCTCTTGAAACAGCTGGATAAGCAGCCACCATATCTATATATAGCCGGAGCACCGATACCTTACCCAGACAAAAACTACAAATTTCTCTGTGTTGTAGGTGCCAGGAAATATAGCGATTATGGAAAACGAGTATGCTATGAACTTATCCGTGGTTTGAAGAACTATCCAATAGTTATAGTCTCAGGTCTCGCGCTGGGTATTGACTCACTCGCACATACAGCAGCACTAGAGAACGGTTTACAGACGATCGCTATTCCTGGATCAGGATTGGACGACAATGTTATATATCCTCGATCGCACTATCTATTGGCAAAACACATCATTGAATCTGGTAACACGTTACTTTCTCCATTCGAACCAGACCAAAATAGTACCAAATGGACATTCCCTGTTAGGAACCAATTGATGGCTGGAATATCTCATGCGACGCTGGTAATAGAAGGTCGGCAGAAGTCAGGGACATTACTGACAGCCCAAAATGCTATAGATATGAACCGGGATGTATATATAGTACCTGGATCGATCTTCTCTGACCTATCGTATGGCCCCCACACACTATATTCACAGGGTGCCAAACCGGTAATGAATGCAAAAGACATACTAGAGTATCTCGATCTAGATATACACGAGGAACACACTGATCGAACAGTCGCCATATTCGAACGTGCGATGAAGAGTTTACCTGACGATCAAAAGATCATATTGCGTGAGTTACAGTTCAAACCGATGTCATCCACTGATCTTATCGACAAACTCGGTATATCGGCAACATACTTCAATGTATTGGCTACCAAACTGGAACTTTATGGGATCATCTCAGAATCACACGGCATATACAAAATCGACGCTGGTACCAATTAGAAATGATAAATATTGGCAACATAAATGCGGGCCAAATTTTGAATTTTGTCAAACTCATGTAATACTTATGCAATAATGAAATTGGTCATCGTTGAATCCCCATCAAAATCAAAGACAATCACCAAATATCTTGGCGAAGGTTTTACCGTGCGTGCATCAGTCGGACATATCAGAGATCTACCAAAATCCAGCAAGAAAGCTGTAGATATTGAGGGTGGCTTCATACCACATTATGAGGTCGTAGCAAAGAAAGAACCCGTGATCGCCGAGATCGCTTCCTTGGCGGAGAATGCTGACGAAATTATATTGGCAACTGACCCGGACCGAGAGGGTGAAGCGATCGCTTGGCACATTTCTGAAGTATTGCGCGAGCGACTTGGGAAATCAGTATCCAAAAAGATGGAACGTATAACATTCCACGAGATTACCAAGGAAGCTGTCCAGGATGCACTACAACATCCACGCGAGATCGATCAGCATCTACGTGAAGCTCAGGAAGCGCGCCGAGTCCTGGACCGTGTCTTTGGATATGCCCTGTCAGGACTCATATGGAAAAAGGTTAGATACGGCCTTTCGGCTGGACGTGTTCAGTCGCCAGCTTTGCGCATTATAATGGAACGCGAAAGAGAGATTCGTGCATTTATTCCTGAGAAATATTGGGCTATAGAAGGTCTTTGGAACACATCGAAAGGTGCAGAACTCCGACTAAAATGTTCAAAGGAGCCTCGAGATGAAAAAGAAGTAAAGAAAATCCTGGAAATAGCTAGAAGTGAGCCTTGGAAAATAGTCGACATCGAGGAATCTGAGCAAAAAAGGTCTCCGAGGGCACCATTTATTACATCTACATTACAACAAGCAGCAAGCTCCAGGCTTGGTTTCTCACCTTCAAGAACAATGGGTATTGCACAAAAGCTCTACGAGTCTGGCTTCATCACATACATGCGCACAGATTCGACGAACCTAGGCCAGCAAGCACTTGATCAGATAGGAGCAGTTGTCACAAAGCAATATGGAAAAGAATATTTGGAATTTAGGAAATACTCAACAAAGAGTAAGAATGCACAAGAGGCCCATGAAGCTATCCGTCCTTCACATTTCGATAAATTAAATGCTGGACATAATGATGAACAAAAGAAACTTTACAAGCTGATCTGGCAAAGAGCTGTTTCTTCGCAGATGGCAGATGCGAGAGTTGCTAGGACAAAGATCATAGCAAATGTGACGGGTGGTAATGGAGACTCTACAACTTCCACGATTCCCGACTTTGAAGCAAATGGTTCAAGGGTGATATACGATGGTTGGCTCATAGCTGATCCAGAGTCAAAAGGTGAAGAAGTCAATCTGCCAAAATGTGAGAAGGGTGAAAAATTAATATTGGTAAGCATTGATTCTCTAGAAAAGCAGACTGAGCCACCTCCAAGATACACGGAAGCAGGTCTCATCAAAGAGCTTGAAAAGAGAGGCATCGGCAGACCGTCTACATATGCAAGTATTTGTAAGACCATAGAAGATCGTGGCTACGTAGAAAAGCTCAACAAATCACTTAAACCAACGGATACCGGCGATGTGGTGTCTTCATTTGTCGAAGAGAACTTCCCAACCTATATCAGTGACTCATTCACAGCAGAGATGGAAAATGAGCTGGACGAAATAGCGAACGGTGAAAGAACTTATCTCAAAACTTTATCTGATTTCTACAAGCCGTTTAGTAAAGAATTGAAAGAGAAGGAAAAAACGGCGAAGATCACCAATCTCGGTGTTGCCGATGCAAAGTTCAAATGTCCGAAATGTGCTAGCTCTATGGATATCAAGCTTGGTCGTAATGGCAAGTTCCTATCTTGCTCAAAATATCCAGACTGTGATGGCGCGCTGACTCTAGAAGGTGTCGAATTTAAGAAAGATGAGCCGATAGGTGTAGATCCAGTTTCTGGACTTCCCATATTTGTGTTGAATGGAAGATTCGGACCATATGTTCAATTGGGTGTGAAATTGCCGAAAGTGAAGAAGGCGAAGAAGCCCATCCTTCACTCCTCGCAGGCTCGGAGCTACGGAGTGCAAGAAGGAGCAAGGAGCAAGAAGGAAGGAGAAATACAACAAATCTCTTCTACGGAACCCGTCGAGGACATTAAGGTTATACCAGTCAAACCCCGCATGGCTTCTATTCCAAAGACGATGGATCCATCCAAAGTAACTGTGAAGGACGCTATGAAATATTTGAGCTTACCTAGAACTCTCGGTATTGATCCAAAGACAAGTAAAGACGTTGTCGCATCTGCTGGCAGATTTGGCCCATATATAGTATCTGATGGCAATTTCAGATCGATCAAAGTGCCAGATGACGTTTACGAGATCACACTAGAACGCGCACTCGAAATGCTCGCTATTCCAAAAGCGGTTAGAAAAGGTAGATTTGCGAAGAAAGCGACTGATTCAAAGACACAAGCCTAAACAATTACTAGATCCAACCCAACGCCTTGAGTTTCAATATCACTGACTGATAATGTCCTGCAACTGCTGGAAAATTGGACTTATAACCATTGTCCAAACATATCTGAATAGCACTGGTAGGATTTTGTGCACCAAATTGCATAGCATTGAATAGTGCCAAGAATTCTGGATTCTTTATATCACTGTTCTGCCAGTATGTTTCAACCCAGTTATGAACATACCCTGCAAAGACCCCATTCCACCAATATACACGACCATCATCTTGACCACCTGATACGGTGTATGTAAATACATCTTCTACTTCACCAAGTGATGGTGATGTTGCAATATAGAATCTAGATTGAGTAACTAATTTATTAGCTGTACCACCTGTTGATGCTATCGTATCATCCATCTTCTTTGCTTCAGTCATGGATATATAACTCTTACAGAAATTCGATCCAACATGATTGGTACCACGGAGAACTGGATCAGGATATCGGATGTTGATGAGACCAAACAAATTATTTAGTGTTATCCAAGGATTGTTATATGACGCATTCTTACTCGCTTCACCGAATACACAACTCTGTGTCTGCGTCAGGCTGACAAAATTCGGACTTTTATCACCCAATCTGTCCGCCGTTGGACTGGCATCTCGAATAAATCGTGAACCACCAAATTGATCATACGCGATGACTCCAGGACAATATGGATCAGTTATCTTATCTCCTAACTTCGCAGTGCCACTAGGCTCAAAAGATATTGAGGGATTCAATGCTATTGGCGCACTAGTCAAAAAATTGTCTTTACATCCATGAGGCGCCACACTAGAATTGTAAAACTGATTTGGTCCACACATAGATTTTACCTTCATTCCAACTCCATCAACATATATCGACGTCCATACAGAAATAGTTGCACCTGATTGTGTTTTAGATAGAGTAGCAGGATAAGTAGTTGAGGATATGCTCAAATTACTCAATGTATTATCTATTGACGTCCCGATAGTTGTATTCGCTGCCGTTGCTGAATTATCTGTAGCAGTTACCCCCGTACCAACTCTAGAACTCTGAGTTGCGTTGGTAGTTGTACTCGTCCTATTCGTCGTTCCACCACTTCCTGCACCACTTAGATATGTTCTATAGAATGATCCCTCGACATATGTCGGAGTAGCTGCTGAACCAGGAGCTGCTGACTTTTGTGTACATACATATCCTAGAGGACAAGCAACTGGAGTCTGAGTAGCAGCGATACAGCTATAGCCTGCTGGACAGACAACAGAACCAGCATTAGCACCACTTGATCCAGAACTTGCACCAGAAGTCGTTCCACAACTTTCTCTCTGTATAGCAGCTCTAGTTAGTGGTCCTACGAAACCTGTAGAGTCTAGACTATGTGCTGTTTGATAGCTCTTTACAGCATTCAATGTGACATTACCAAAGTATCCAGTGGCTTCTACTGTCATATAGCCTGTGACATTCAGGTAATTTTGTAATGTTGTGACATCAGAGTTGGTGGTACTGAAGCGTAAGTCAGATGTAAGGTTGGTACAGGAAGATTGAGATGATCCTGTAGTATCATAGTCTCCTTGCAGAGCGTATGTGGTGGGAGATTGTATGATGAGGACAGCTAAAGTGATGATGGCGACTGATAGAGCGATAATTTTTTTCATAGATTTTAAATTATTAATTATTTTTATTACTGAATCGATAAAATTATACAATACAAAAATTTCTACTCTACAACGAAAAATCCTTCAGTGAATATAGATCCTGATTGTCTTCTTTCTCAACATCAGCGGGTGCCCGATCATCCACCAGATCTGAAACTGCTGACTGACTCTCTGCAATGACCGCAGTTTCTCCGACATTTATATTATTCCCTTCTTGATCCTTACTTCCTCCTCCATTACCGACTAAGCCCACTTCCTTCACAGCAACTCCTCTCTCCGTATTCGCCAGTTTTTCGAGCAATACACGTAGATCATCTGGACTAAAGAAGTCGATCACGACAGTCCCACCTTCCTTTACCCTTTCAATCCTCACGCGCGTCCCGAGTGTTTCTGTAAAAGTTTTCTCCATCTCGATCATGGCAGGATCCAGATATTTCCCCTTATTACGTATCTTTTCAGTTGCTACACGTCGTGACAATGATTCCGCTTCACGAACTGTTAGCTTCTTGGTCATTATCTCCTTGAATAGTACCAACTGTTCTTCGGGTCTATCAGTAAGCATGAGTAATGGCCTCGTATGACCTTCGGAGATCTTGCCATCCTGAAGCGCCGTGATCATCTCGTCCGGCAAACTTAAAATGCGTAATGAATTAGAGACATACTCACGGCTCTTGCCGACTTTTTCAGCAACCTGAGATTGCTTGAGTTTGAATTCCTTTACGAGTCTATCGAATGATCTGGCGCGATCTACAGCATTCAAGTCTTCTCTTTGTAGATTTTCAATAATAGCCATCTCAAGTTTGACCTGTGCGTCCTCCTCACCATTTCTGATAAGTGCTGGGACTTGCTGCAACCCTGCCAACTTGGAGGCGCGCAAACGTCGCTCACCGGAGATGAGCTCATATTCTACTGTCATACCAGCACCTTCGTGATATACCTCTTTTCTAGTTACAACCAACGGCTGCAGCACTCCATACATCCTTATGGACTCAGACAAATCTTTTAGTTTTACCTGATCAAACTCCTGCCTTGGCTGATATGGGTTTGGATGTATCTTTTCCACCTCTATCCAGAAGATGGCGTTATTCACATACGAATTCTGATGCATAGTGCTATAATTATAGCAGATTCTAGTAGTCTATGGAAACAAATGAAGTACCAATGTTCCATGTGAACGGTTCGACGAATACGCTCCAGAAGAAAAACAAGAGATCAAATGGAATCAGATCTACGATACGGAAGCCAACACTCCACACTAGCCAATCCGTCTTCGGAAATCCGCATTTTGCGTCTGAGACGATCTCGATCTGGAAAGGCTCAAAAAACAGTGAACACCATAATCCGTCTCATGAATAGATGAAAACGGCTCAATATCGCCGGCAGCTCCAATACTGCCGGCTTTTGTATTGCATTTATTTTGAGGATTGTATATGATAATCGGGAACAGAATTGATCTTTGAACGTTAACCACAAGTAGTCCGCGGACCGACACGACTACAACCGGTTGACTAGAAGCAGGGTTAAATACTATTCAGTATGCCAAACACGGTTACTGATCCATATGATAATTCATACCATATGCCCCTGCCAGACTCATAGCTAAGGTGGATCAACCAATAAATGTCAGACCAGACAGATGCTGAACGAGTCTCTGACTACCGAAGCTTTTGTCACATCTCTTTACGCTGCACTTTCGCAGCGCGCAGAAGAGCCGATCCGGCCCTCGCATCTCCATGCATTCGGATCATAGTCTGCTATAGCAGTATGTGAGGTAGAAGATCTCTTTTGTTCTCAACCCGGCCGCCTCAGTGGTAGCCGGGCTTTTTTTATTCAATGATATATTCCATAGTTGATTTTAGTTAAATTTCAAGTAGACTATAGGTATACGCCGAAGTGGTGAAATTGGCATACACGTAGCACTCAAAATGCTATGAGCGCAAGCTCGTGTGGGTTCAAGTCCCACCTTCGGCACATGATAATTAGTAGATACAAAACCAGTGGGGTGAAATTTTTTGATTGGACCAATCTGATGGCTTATGCAGTTGGTCTAATTACAACAGATGGCTGTCTATACTCTGACCGGAGACATATTTCATTGACATCAAAAGACTTGGAACAAATTATTAACATTAGATCAGCCCTCCGTATTTATCCGAAAATCGGTATTAATAAAAATATTTATGGTGCAACATATAGGGTTCAATTCAGTAATGTACTCCTATATGATTGGCTTATATCGATTGGTTTGACTGCAAACAAATCATTATCTATAGGGCCACTATCTATACCCAATAAGTACTTTGGGGATTTTCTCAGAGGCCATCTCGATGGTGATGGTTCAATAACAACATACGAGGAGACTTACACACAAAAAAATGGAGGCATAAATGTTTATAACAGGCTTTCTGTAAGATTCATTTCAGCTAGTCAAACGCATATACAGTGGTTACAATCAAAAGTAATTGAAATATTCCATGTAGCTGGCCGACTACACAAGACTAAATCGAACAAAATTGGAAATTCAATGTATATATTGAAATTTGGCAAAATCGACTCTCTTGAGCTATTATCCAAGATATACTACTCAAATGAATAAAATCCCCCTCCTCGTAATCCTCGGGCCTACAGCCACGGGCAAAAGTGATCTTGCTGTCAATATCGCATTCCATGTCAAAGAACTGAGCCATGGTTTCTACACCGGAGCTGAAATTATTTCTGCTGACTCACGACAAGTTTACAAAGGACTAGATATTGGAACAGGAAAAATCACGAAATTAGAAATGAAAGGTGTAAAGCATCATCTACTCGATGTGTGTAGTCCTAGAAAAATTTTTGATGTCATACAATTCAAGAAGTTTACAGAAAATGCGATCAGCAAAATTTCCGAGAACGGCAAACTACCGATCATATGTGGCGGTACTGGATTCTACATAGATGCCGTTGTAAATAATATCAACTTTACGAATGTACAAGCTGATCAGAAATTGCGCGAAAAGCTCTCAGAGCTACGACCGACGAGATTGCTTTCTATGTTACAAAAACTCGATCCAGTCCGTGCTGCGAAATTGAATACATCGGATAGCAAGAACCCTGTTAGACTCATTCGAGCTATAGAGATTGCCAAAGGCTTATCAAAATATAACAGAAAGGTGGCAGCATTAGCGGCAGTACCAACAACCACAGCACAGGCAAAGGAATATGAACCAATATACATTGGATTACAACTCGACCGAGAGACGCTCACAAAGCGCATAGCCAATAGATTGATGAAAAGGATCGATAACGGAATGATCGAGGAAGCGATCAATCTCCACAAACCAATGAAAGCCGGAGGTGTGAATCTGTCTTGGAAGAGAATGGAAGCACTCGGACTTGAATACAGATATTTGGCCCGTCTATTACAAAACAAAATTTCAAAAGAAGAAATGATAACAAAACTCAATACAGAGATAAACCGATATGCAAAGAGACAAATGACATGGTTCAAGAGAAATGAAGCAATACACTGGTTCAAACCTGGACAGGATGATGAAATTCTAAAATTTTTAAGGACCCGAATATAGAGCCCCATATATATTGACATAAATGCCATTTAGATGTATAGTGTCTCCAGATCCGATCAAAAAGGATACAAAATAGTGATCGGGAAATGGGAGTTTGACATATGACAACAAAGATGACAAAAAAGATTGTAACGATGTCTGGATCGTGGAGCGTTTCCGCGACGACAACAGCAAAGAAAGACCAGTGGGAGCTGGCTCGGTTCTACCTCAGTGACTTCGATTTTATGACCTGCAACATGCGAGGTCATAACGGAATCACGAGGCCAGATGGCTTGTCCCTCAAGGACTACGAGGAAGATCTCGTGGACTTTCTCAAGGTTACCGGACCTTCACACCTCATGGCCCATTCTATGGGTGGTGTGGTGGCTCAGGCTGTAACGAATCGCGTACCGGGACTCGTAAAGAGTCTCGTACTCATTGCCAGCGCTCCACCAGGAGTTAAGACCATTGCTGGCACGAAGATCAACTACAGATTCCTGCGACCATCCTACATCCGCGCATTTTGTAGCGGAGAGGCATACAGCCTGAAACCAGCTGACCAGGTATTCCTGCGTGGGAATAGCTGTACCGATATCGCGCTTGGTCCGGAATCAGGGCTCGCTTCTCGGGAAATTCTTTTCCGTAAGTACCCTGTTCGACCGATCAACACCTGCCCCGTATTGGTGATCGCGTCCGGCCGAGACCAATTACTCTCGATGCAGAGCCAGCGCGACATGTGCTGCTATCATGGCGGCGACTTCGTCAATATTCGAGACGCACAACACATGGTCCACTGCGACCAAGAGAACTGTTCAGAGCTGTTTAGCGAGATCAATCGCTGGCTCCGCAGTTTCAAAAGTTAAGAACAATCATTTGTTAACTTGACCTTAGTTTACACGACCGACGAACATCATATGTACGTCGGTCTTTTTATTAAATAGGTCTGAACAGAAGATCAATCACTCTATGAATAGAACTGCCCCATATCTTTCTTGAACCATTTTGTAGCGATCGCATATATTGAGTATGTGATGAAGAATGCCGCAGCAACATCGATAGTATAATGATAATGCCCGAGAAGGACGATCACTCCAAAGAATACTGCAGCTAATAAGAATAGATAATAATATGTCTTGTGAATCTTTCCAAAGATCAAAGCCATGAGGTACGGAAGTCCAGTATGCCCAGAGAAAAACATATCACTTCCGAATGTCAGGCTCTTTATCCACCCATATGAATAATCGAACGGAATCACATATGGATATGGTCCGAGATGTGTCAAAGTAGTAAAAATAGACCTCACGACCACGAACAACGTTATGGCCTTCAGTGCAAACGGTATCCGCTTTGGTTCTTTCAACAATAGAAATGCGATCAAAGCCCATACGAATAGTGGGCCATAAACGAATACGCCATCAACATTATATATAGGAATATTACTCAGAACTATATCTGTAACTAGATTGCTCGCATGTTCAGTAGCATAATTGGATGTGTAATAATTGAACACGAATGCCCCGACCAGAGCCAAGATCGATACGATGAATGAAATGACGAACTGCTTGTTTGTAAAAGTAACTCTATATTTATGTGTAAAATTTTTCATTATTGTTATTGCACTATTTCAACCAGTTTCTTTTCTGCAGGTAACATGTAAGCTGTAGCACTCATTCCACAATAATACTACAAAACAAACCCCCGTGCTATCATGTCTTTATCAACATGATTTCTATCATCATTCCTACATACAAAGAAGAGAAATACATTCACGAAGCCATCTCTCAGTTCAACAGACTCACAATACCTCATGAGATTATCGTTACTGATGATTGTAGTCCCGACAAAACATTAGAGATAGCTAGAAGTACCAATGTAATAGTAATAGAGGCAAAACAGAAACATCCAACTATTGCAGCGAATAGAAATGCTGGAGCTAAATCAGCAAAAGGTGAATTCCTAGTTTTTTTGGACGCTGACAGTAGAATACTGGATGCTAATAGTTTTTTCGAACGAGCTCTTCACAGATTTAGCCAAGACCAAAACCAGAAACAGGCCCAGAAACTAGTTGCTATCACTGGATCATTCTGGGTGAGTCCAGACAAAGCTAGTCTCGCGGACATACTCGTGTATTCCATCTTTAACATAGTCCACCGTCTGAAAAATAATGTATTACACACTGGCGAAGCACCAGGTAAATTCCAGATGATACGAAATGAATCATTTCTCACAGTGAACGGATTTCGCGAGGATCTAGTATCACGTGAAGACGCGGATATATTCCAACGTTTGAACAAGATAGGTCGCACGTTTGCTGATCGGGAGCTCGTAGTCTATCATTCAGGGCGCAGGTCGAGAGCGATCGGCTGGCCAAAATTATTATGGATATGGATGAGGGATTCTTTCTCCGTTGCGACGAAAAATGTTTCTGCATCGAGAGAATGGAAAGCCATCAGGTAACATAAAACGCAGATAATTCGATAAATATTTTATTTATTTTATCAAAAATACGCCAGCATCTATTAAATTACATAAATATGAAAATCTCAGTTGTTATTCCAGCCCATAATGAAGAACTAACCATAGCAAACACTATCCGCGCTGTGCTCGCGCAAGATTATCCAGATTTTGAAGTTATAGTAGTTAATAACGCTAGTTCAGACAGAACCGCCGAGATTGTGTCCGGATTCCCAGTTAGACTGGTAAATGAATCTCGTAAAGGATTATTATGGGCACGCGAAAAAGGACGTAAGGAAGCAAGTGGCCAGATCATCGCCAATATTGACGCCGACTGTGTACCAGAGAAAGACTGGCTGACTCGCGGTGCTAAACACTTTATCCGAGATGAAAACGACCATTTCGTTGAAATAGTCGCTGTTACAGGACCGTATGACTATCATGATGCGAAGCCATTCTTCCGAAATACCTCACTCTTTATACAGAAATATATTTACAGACCGTTTCAATTCATTCTACAATCACCACTCATAAAGAACGGAGCGATCCTGATCGGTGGCAATAACTTCATTCGAGCAGACATATTGGAGAAAGCTGACGGATATAACACAGATCTAACATTCTATGGTGAAGACACTGATACAGCGAAACGTGTTTCGAGGTATGGCCGAGTCGTCTTCAGTCCGACATTGATCATGAAGACTTCCGCTAGAAGATTCAAGAATGAGGGAGTCATATCTATCGAATCAAAATACATATATCACTTTTTTAAGAATGTTTTCAAATAGTGACCATTATGCAATATCCTTCCCTATCTGACTACCGATATATTTTCGGTATTCATTGAGCGCGAGTAGTATAATAACGAATATTACAACTACGGATACTTTTCCGAATATTGAGTCAAATTTCATATACATATCACCTAGGAAATATCCGCTAGCTAGCAATATTCCTGTCCAGAAGAATTGACCGACGAGATTGATGAGAAGATATTTTACAAAAGGGATCCTGACCATACCAGCTACCATGAGTGTGACGAGTGCCAGACCGAAGCCATTGGTCACTTTGGAGACTATCAGGATCTTGCCATGATATTTATGAAATATCTTGGTGGCTTTCTCGATCCTTTCAGGTGTCAGATTGAAATATTTACCAAATCTGTATACGAACCTAGAAGCTCCATGCCTGCCGATCTCATACCAGACGATATCACCTATGAGGTCTCCCGCCATGAGTGCAGCATATACAGGTAAGAATGGAAATGCTCCGATCTTGATCAATGCTCCGAAAAATATGGACAGAATAGGACCTTCTGCACATGCCAATACAATGATTGCGAAATATATGAGTACGCTATGATCCGTCGAAAAATGTAAGAGCCAAGTATCCATGCGGGCGATCGAGGAATCGAACCTCGGACAGCGGTTTTGGAGACCGCAGTTATACCACTTAACTAATCGCCCATGAATGAAGCTGAATACACAAGCCCATTACAAACCACAGGCCCGATCGGGCCTGCATATATCATACTTCATAATTCACCAATCGTAAATCCTCTATTATTTCTTGCCTTCTTTGAAGACTACATGCTTTCTAAGCTTAGCACTGTATTTCTTGAGTTCCAGCTTCTTTTCTACAGTCTTCCTGTTCTTGGACGACCAATATACCTCGCCGGTTGATTTGTTTCTGAGTTGTATGAGTTTATCTTGAGACATAAATGTATTAACTTCTTGAGCAACAAATATACCCTAAATTGAAAAGAAATGCAAACTACTTACCTGGTAATACCTCAATGTTCGAATACGACATCTTCTTTGGTCCAAATACCATATCCTTGATATCAACAAAGAATGATCCTACCGCAGCAACCATTGACTGACCTGGACTACCGGCCCTATTCACTGCTTCTGCAACAACAGGTGTTGTAGTCGATCCCCACGACGCGAACGAAGATATCCAAAAGACAAAAACTAGAGAAGTGAAGCTGAGCGAACTCCAAAATGCATATCTACGCTTTATATGATCTGGCTTCGATCGCAAATTTTCTAGTTTAGCTTGGAAGTCCATAGTCCAATTGTACTACTCTTTCTCTAGCACCACAACATCTGCTTCTTTGCCTTCGAGATCTTTCTTTTTCAATGTAAGTTTCGCTTCTGGTTTTGGATTCTCACCCGCTTCTTTCAAGAACGCCTTCAGAGCATCTTTCCCTCCTATATCTCCATAGTGAATAGGAATGATGATCTTTGGACCTATTGATACCGCCAACTTATATGCATCCGCAGGACTCAAAACCCCATCTCCACCAATAGGCACGAATAGTATATCGACATCATCGATCGCCTCATCCGCATCTTTTGGAAGTTGTTCATTATTGATAGCACCCAAGAAGCATATGTTCATGCCCTCGAGAGAAATAGAATAAATCGTGTTTATCCGTTTTTCACCATCATAGCCAGACTCTGAAGCCAGACCTTTCACAAAAACTCCGCGCACTTCATATTCACCAGGACCATTCATAACAAATGGCTTTTTCTCACCGAAAGTGACCTGATCTATACCATTGAAGTCAACATGGTTCAGGCTTATAAGGACTATGTCTGCACCAAACTTACTAGTCTTCAAAGATGAATCCTTGGACACAGGATTCAGGGCCAAGATAGTATCTCCAAACTGGATTTTCACGAACTCTCCTCCTAGGTAATTTATTATCATAATGTTAATAATACTACCAAAAACGAATATTATCCAATAGGTTGACCACTCGGGTAATTTGTAGTATTCTAAGACATAGATATGGCAACGCGAAGTTGTCGTGATAGTAAATGCACATTAGAGAGAATAAATAATGAACACGATACGAATATTAGTTGTAGATGAAGAACCGCCAATAACACAACTTATCAAGTTACTCATCAGTAAAACGATGAGTAACTCCGAACTAGAAATATCTGAGTGCCACTCTGTGAGTAAAGCAAACCAGATTATGGGTCAGAATGGACCAATCGACATCGTGATCACTGACCATGAATTTCGTCATAGTAATGGTACAGAGATAGTTGAAACAGCTAAAGTTGCTTGCGCAACAACAAAGATCATCATGTACAGTTCAACTCTCGACCACCACATCATCAACAAATGTGGTGCAGACAAGTACATGCAAAAACCGTTTTATATCGAAGAACTAATAACGGCGATCCGACAACTGACACCGACTCACAAACTTGGACTGGACCCGCAGGCATGCAGTAATTGCTAGCATGCGGACAAAAACCCCAAAAACATCATCCTGCCTAGCGAATACCGCATGGTAGGATTTTTTTATTCTACTATTTTCATCACTGCAACTTTATCCACAATATGCCAGGGCGCTGTCATAACCATTTCTGTAAACATTTCTGTAGACATAGACAGATCCCCCTATTTATGATAGATTTCCCCCAGTTAGTGCGCACCCATATTTTCATGAATAACGACAGTATGTCGTGCAAAATTAACTATAGCGTACCCGCAATTATCATTATCAATTTAAAAAGCGGCTCGCACCGTCAAAAGACGGCAAATCATGTTCAAAAAAGCAAAAGACAGTGTTACTAGTGACGTTGTAGAGGTAGAAACAACAGGTTCCAGAAATATTCCAGGTGAAAAGAGAGCACCTAGAACTGACGCAGACGAGTCAGCAAAAGCAAAGAAGGAAATGGAAATGACCGATGAACAAAAACTTACCATAATGGGTAAGTTAGTTACGGTTATGAAGAATCCTCCGATAATCGGGGACCTAGTAGAAGGTCCTGTTATCGCTATAGAGAAATCTTCCGTCTATGTTGACCTCACACCATTCGGTACAGGTATCATATATGGCCGTGAATTCATCGTAGCTCGAGATGTTATCAAGAGGATCAATATTGGTGACGTTATTGCCGCAAAGATCGTCGACACTTCACACAAAGAAGGTTATTACGAGCTATCATTAAAGGAAGCTAGACAAGCTCTCATCTGGAATGAAGCTGATTCTGCTATCAAGGAAAAGAAGGTCCTCGACCTCCCTATCAAGGAAGCCAACAAGGGTGGACTCCTAGTAGAGTGGCAAGGTATAGTCGGATTCCTACCAGCATCTCAGCTAAAGGCTGAGCATTACCCTCGTATCACAGATGGTGATAAAGACAAGATCCTAGATGAGCTAAAGAAACTAGTCGGTACACGTCTACAACTAACGATCATCACAGCAGATCCAAAGGAAGGTAAACTGATATTCTCTGAGAAGGGTCCAGAGTCAAAAGAGAAAGAAAAGATCGTTAACAAATATGAAGTCGGAGATGATATCGAAGGTACAGTCACTGGCGTTGTTGATTTCGGAGTCTTCGTCAAACTCGAGGAAGGCCTAGAAGGACTCATACACATTTCTGAGATTGATTGGGGTCTAGTTGATGATCCTCGAAATTTCGTAAAAGTTGGTCAGAAGATTACTGCCAAGGTTATTGAAGTAAAGGACGGCAAGGTTTCCCTATCACTCAAGAAATTGAAGGCCAATCCATGGACCGAAGCTGCCAAGAAATACAAGAAAGACATGGCTGTTTCCGGTGTTATCATCAAATTCAACAAGCATGGTGCATTGGCTTCTATAGAAGAAGGAGTTGCTGGACTCGTACATGTATCAGAGTTCGGTTCTGAAGAGAAGCTAAGAAAGGCTCTTGAACTTGGCAAGACTTACGACTTCAAGATTTCCCTATTTGATCCAAAGGATCAAAAGATGGCACTGACTTATACCAGTGGTGAGAAGAAATAATACATAGCGACAAAAAGAAGTAATTGACTGCATAAACTGTCAATTTAAAATAACCACCAGACTAAGTTTGGTGGTTATTTTGATATGGGACATAGTAAATTTGTGTAATGTACAATGTAGAGAGCAATACAGATTAATTATGTACACAAAGATAACTTCTCATCCCAGAAATAGCTTCAGAAAATATCAGACGTGATGTATATCCCGACGTACAGGTACATCCCCCTGCGGCTGGGGCCGCAAGAGAACCTACCCCCCAATAAGACCTATATGCTGTACCAGTTCCGTCTTGAGATGAACTACAACCCCCACCTACAGATCCACTCACAGCAGTTGGCACAGTTGCAGTCACTGTCACATTCCCCACTCCTGTCGTCGGACTTATCGTCACATTAGTGCCCGCAATTATCTTTGCCACGCCTCCACTGCCAGTTGCTGGCGTCTGCCATGTCATATTTCCTGCCGCATCAGATGCGGTTAAAACCTTACCAGCCACCGGTGAACCACCAGTAACTTTAATATTTGTCGTATTTACACTGGTTGCATTCAAAGTTGTCGTAGTAGCAGTACCTCTCACTTCCAGAGAATCAACCAACGCCTGCCCAAAGACTCTGAGTCCAACCGCAAATGGATTAGTTATACTTGTATTCACCATCAGCTGACCTAACTTGCTTTGACTCTTATCACCGACATTTAGCGGAGCATCGCAACCTGGAAATCCAGAAACACAATCTGGTGGTGCTGTTTGTGGTGGTGACCACGTTGTCGATGATTGGACGAGTGCTGCTCCAGACATAACTACGATCCCCAGTATAGTCACACCTATATAATCTTTGAATTTTCTCATAATATTTTTATTAAATTACTAATTTGTAATGAACCGAACTATTCTGCATATTGAGCACGTTTTATCTCTATCTGTTTTTCCAATATCTGCTGCTTAGTGAGCGTAGTCGTAGCTCCGATATCTGACATTTCTTTAGTCTTTTCTGATATTTCATCTCGTGTCAAACTAACCCTCTCTGACATGGAAGTTGTAGGTGTTACGCTAGTAACTATACTATTCCTACTCATGTAAATAGAAATCGCTACTATAACAATAGCGAACGATCCAGAAACTATGAGCATAGTAAGCAATTTTCTGTGCTTATTTTTCACATCTATCTTTCGAAAATCATCAGATGGTAGTAATACTCCATTATTCATGCAAACATTATACTACAGATATACATTAATAGAAGGCAAAAGATTTAACTTCATGTCCATTTGACGAGGTCAGACCTCTACATTCCATTGAACACACTCATCGCCTTGTCTTTACCCTCTCGAACGATCATGTCCAGTGCATCAGATATAGTCTTGCCAACTTTATTCAATACCTTCAATTCATCATCCTTGAATTTACCCAAGATGAACTTCTCAATCTTGTCCTCGCCATGAGGAGTCCTTGCATTGCCTTTTGCATTCTCTGGTGCAGTACCAACACGTATGCGCAAGAATGCCTCGGTCTTCACAGCTTTGATGATGGACTCGATACCATTATGCCCACCAGAACTACGATTGAATGAGATACGGATGCGTCCTAGAGGCAGATTGAAGTCATCGTATATGACAACCAATCTTCCAGCAGCTTTTACACTTTTTACTAGTTGACCGACAGCTTTGCCAGAATTATTCATGAATGTCTCCGGCTCTACGAACATTACTTTTTCTTTTCCAATCTTTCCTGCCGAGACTTGCGCATTTATCTTTTTATTGAATTTAAAATCTTCACCGAACTTCTCAACCGATTCGCCGAGTACGATCCTACCAGTATTGTGTCTGGTATTCTCGTATTCTTCTCCTGGATTTCCTAGCCCTGCAATGATGTATGACATGGAATGTAGTTTACATCAGACTCGTCGAAAGAACCAGCGGGGGCACATCGAGCATGCTGGACTGGCAATTTCTCCACTTTTTTATCTAAATATTTACATAATGAATCTTTAAAAATACTGAATTTGCATTAGTCGAAAAAATGGCATATAATGTACGTATTATGGAGCCAAATATGACCATTACAGAGCAGAATAGGATATGGAATAGTGTCAAAGAATGGATCCAGGTCATCGTTATCGCACTCGTCATCTCCCTCCCTATCAGATTCTTCATCGCTGAACCGTTCATCGTAAACGGTGCATCGATGGATCCTACTTTTTCTACTGGACAATTCTTGATCGTCGATCGTATCTCATATAGATTCGAAAATCCATCAAGAGGTGATGTGATAGTTTTCAAATATCCCAACGATCCAAAGATCTACTACATCAAACGTATCATCGGTCTCCCAGGAGAAACACTAACGATGAAAGATGGCGAGATCACAGTTACTAACCCTCTCGACTCAGCTTTTACTGAAAAATACCCGAACGGTCTAACCCTAGACGAACAATACATTGCCGGAATTCACAAATCTCACGACACGATGACGACCACTCTAGGAGAGAACAGTTTCTTTGTTATGGGTGATAACCGACTTCAGAGCTCTGATTCTAGAGCATGGGGATCATTGGATAGAGACCTCATCGTTGGAAAACCGATCATACGACTATTGCCACCAGGAGCAATATCGATATGGCCCGGCAAAGAGACGGAGTAGTATAGCGTTTCGCGAGTAACATTTAGTTTCGCATTTTTTTATTAATATAAATTTCCGGACTTCAGACAAACACCATGGCATCAAATCAAAACAAATCAAACCAGAAGTTCGTCACACATAATCATTTGGACAAAATCGGTGAAGTAGCAGTCTATTATGGTTTTACTCCTACGAAAAGCCCTTGCATCATCAAGTCCGACATGGATGCGGCAAAAGACATTCTAGAGAGTGACTATATAGATGATGAAACTGAAAAACATGGACGCCTCCCTCTACATGCCGAGGAGAAAATATCAGTAATGAGGATGTACCAGGAATTGGAGATGTATTCGATGTCACAACCTGTGATGTTGTATTTCAAAGATCCTTGTAGAGGAACACAGAGAAAGACCGCCTACGCTAGATATGCAGACCTCGAGATACTTGGCCCATCTGGAAGTATCGCCGAAGCCACACTCATACAGACAGCGAGAGCGATGCTCGGCGAAGAAGGCTATACCAACACAGTTGTAGAGATCAATTCAGTCGGAGATCGTGATTCTATAAACCGATTCACACGTGAGTTGACCTCATATTATAGAAAGCTGATCAACGACATGACGCCTGAATGCAGACAATTGTTCAAGCACGACCCATTCGAACTACTGGCTTCGAAAACTCCAGCTGCCATAGAGTTGAATGCTGGTGCACCAAAATCCATGGACTTTCTGTCAGAATCTAGTAGGAGACATCTAGAAGAAATCCTAGAATACATGGAGACACTCAACATTCCATACGCGATCAATAACGGTTTGATGGGCAATCGCAAATACTGTACTGAAACAGTCTTTGCCATCATCAACAATGACAATACTGCTACGAAGAAAGGTGGTAACCGTCACATATTGGCTATAGGTGTTCGTTACAATGGACTCGCCAAGAGACTGAATATGAAGAAAGACGTACCAGGTGTTGGTATTTCCCTTCTCATCAATGAAGGCAAGAACAACCTACGCAAGTCGGTCTTGAAAGTGAAAAGACCGATAGCATCGTTTGTGCAGTTAGGAGTTGAATCAAAACAGTTATCACTGGAAGTGATCGAGAGGCTCCGTCAAGCGAAGATCCCTCTATATCTATCACTAGCCAAAGATCGTCTAGGTGCACAAGTTTCTAATGTTGAGAGACACCATACGCCTTATGTCATCGTCATTGGCAAAAAGGAAGCAGTCGAACGTACAGCTATCGTTCGTGAGAATGAGACCCACAGTCAGAACATTGTTTCGATCGATGATCTACCGAAATACATGAAGAAGATAGAATCTCAGCATTATAAAAAGTAGCCTGAGATGCAATATTGCTTCAAATCAAGCTTTATGTTAAAATAGTCCCACTATGATAAACGCAGAAGTAACAAGGAATTCCGGAGAAAACGCTATGAGCGTTATTCGACGTTTTACTCGCAAAGTACAAGGATCTGGCGTAATACAGCGAAAGCGCAGCCTCAGATTCAGTGGACGCGTACAGTCTGAATACAAAGTCAAACAACGCGCACTAACTTTACTCGAGAGACGAAAGAACATGGCCGAACTCATCAAACTCGGCAAAGCCCCTGTAAAGCCAACTAGAAAATAATAATGTCTGGTCTATTTACTTTCGAAAATACCACACGAGCTTCTATGCCTCGTGTGGATTTTCATGCGATAAAAGACGCAATACTCGGGAAAAAATACTCCTTGTCATTCACTATTATTGAACCTGCGAAAATGAAGACCATGAATCTGACATACAGAAACAAGAATTCCGCAACAGACATCCTGAGTTTCCCTCTTTCGAAAGACGAAGGTGAAATATATATTTGTCCAGAGGAAGCAGAGAAAGAGGCGGTGAAATTCGAGCGTGACTATAACAATTTTATCGTTTTCCTATTTATCCACGGTTGCGTGCATTTGAAAGGATTCGATCATGGATGTACAATGGAGGAGTTAGAAGTTGAATACAGAAAAAAGTTCAACATCTAGAGACTAGATCGAACTATACAAATGGCACGAAACATAATAACAGGAATAGACGTCGGAACTTACAATGTGAAAGTTGTAATAGCTAGCACACGTGAAAAAAATGAAAAAGGTTTCCCTTCCATCATAGGTATTGGTACTGCGGAATCCAAAGGTTTGCGACATGGGTATGTTACCAATGTCCACGACGTCGCAGAAAGCATCAAGTCCGCAGTCAAGGAAGCCGAGGAAAAAGCCGGCATCAAGGTAAAGAAAGCCTTTGTCTCTGTTGGTGGTATAGGATTGTCAGCTACAACAGTGAGCAGTCTCATCATGACTTCACGCGCAGACGCAGAAGTGACTTCACTGGAGATAGAGAAACTCCACGAGCAAAATGAAAAGGATATCCCACGTTCACTCATAGCTAATAGACGCATCATCTACGATATACCACTTCAGTACAAGATAGATGGATATCCATCATTAGGTTCACCTCTCGGACTAAAAGGTAACAAGATCGAATTGAAGTCTTTGTATATCACATGTCTGGACCATCATGCTGCAGACCTCATATCTGCGGTCAATGAAGCCGGTATAGAAGTCGAAGATATCATGGCAGCACCCATAGCGGCGAGCTTCGTAACACTCAGCAAATCCCAGAAAGTTGCTGGTTGTGTCCTAGCCAACATCGGCGCCGAGACTGTTTCGATCGCAGTATTTGAGAATAATATACCGACATCTCTAGAAGTATTCCCTATCGGTTCAACAGATATAACTAACGACATCGCACTGGGACTTAAGGTTCCCCTAGAGGAAGCCGAGCAGATCAAGATTGGTGCGATCACAGGCAGTTCATATCCGAGAAAGAAACTAGAAGAAATCATTGCAGCGCGTCTTTCTGATATATTCGAATTGATCGAAGCACATCTGAAAAAGATCGGTCGCAACGGACTTTTGCCAGCTGGCATCATCATCACTGGTGGTGGTTCAGGTTTGAGCTCTATAGACGATCTAGCACGAGTATCATTACGCCTACCATCAAGGATCGGTAATATCGGTTTAGTTGAAGGTAAGTCTTCATTCAAGGATGCAACATGGGCTGTTGCTTACGGTCTCACGATCTGGGGTATGCATGCCGATGAAGGACCAGAGATTGACCAATCAAAAGAATTTTTCAAGAAAGTATGGCGCTCTACAACGAGATGGTTCAAGCAATTCCTACCATAACGCTGTAACACAGCAATTGGTAGAGCCACTATCTACACATCAGACTTATATATCTATCCAATAGAATTGACTAAATAGCCAAATCTATTTTGTCTGTGTAAATTTGTCCTATAATCAACGAAATAGACTTGTTTATAGATTTCCCTGTGTTAATATACAACTCATGCCTAACATAACTCCAGACATAGAAGCTTTCGCAAGAATCAAAGTATTAGGACTCGGTGGATCCGGTGGTAATGCGGTAAATCATATGATCAACTGCAAAGTTCGCGGCGTTGATTTCATAGCTATCAATACTGACTCTCAGGACTTACATCGTTCATTGGCAAAGAAGCGTATAAATATTGGCAAGAATCTGACTCGCGGTCTGGGAACTGGAATGAACTCTGACCTAGGACGACGAGCTGCTGAGGAAACCCGAGATGATATTCAGGAAGCTATCAAGGGTGCTGATATGGTTTTCGTTACTTGTGGACTTGGCGGAGGAACCGGTTCTGGTACTAGTCCAACCGTTGCACGTACAGCGAAGGAGCTCGGCTGTCTCACAGTAGCAGTTGTCACTAGACCCTTCTACTTCGAAGGCCGTCAGAGGACACGTATTGCTGACGCTGCACTAGATGATCTACGAAAAGAAGTCGACGCTATCATCGTCATCCCGAACGATCGTCTGCTTTCAGCGATCGATAAGGCCACAACAGTCAAGAATGCTTTCGCCATGTGTGATGACATCTTGAGACATGCAGTTGAAGGTATCTCAGACCTCATCACCACTCCTGGACTAGTCAACATCGACTTCGCAGACATAAGGACCGTCATGGAGAACGCAGGATCTGCACTGATGGGTATCGGATCAGCATCAGGTGAGAATCGAGCTATAGACGCAGCGAAGGCCGCTATCAACAGCCCACTACTCGATGTCTCGATCGCTGGCGCCAAAGGTGTACTATTCTCGATCGCTGGCGGTGAAGACCTAACAATGTTCGAGATCCAGGATGCTGCAAAAGTTATTACAGAATCCATAGATCCAGAAGCCAAGATCATATTCGGAACAGTTCGTGATGATAAGTTAAAGAAAAACGAGATCAAGATAACAGTCATCGCTACTGGTTTTCCTGAGGGAGTCATAACAGCAAGTTCTAGTAAGATGGGTCAATCGTCTAACTCTGGAAATAGTAACAGTGCTACCTCTGAACCAAGTATTGCTTCACTCATGCGTCGCGGTGCTTCATCAGAAAAAGGCAAGATCTACAACACTGCTCCATCTGAAAAACCTGAGATGAAAAAGGATATCAACGTAAAATCAGACATCAATGTCAAATCCGATGCAAAACCTGAAGTAAAAGAAGACGACGATTGGGGTGCTATTCCCGCTTTCTTGAGGAGATCTAGGTTGAAATAGAACTTTATATATTATTGACTCAATTAATAGTAGCGCACAAATTTTTCATGGATCAACATATTTACGATCTAGCAATAATAGGTGGCGGACCAGCGGGCGCAGCCGCAGCGGTGTATGCAGCGCGCAAAAGATTAAAAACAGTTTTCATTACCAAAGATTGGCTCGGCCAAAGCAATGTCTCGGAAAAGATCGAAAACTGGATAGGGACTGTGGCTATTTCTGGACTGGATCTGTCTCAATCACTAGAGAAACATGCAAAGACATACTCCGATGGAATCATAGACTTCAAAGAAAGTGAAAAGTGTATAGCGATAAATAGAAACCCTTTAGTACAACCAGACTCAGGCTCTACACAGTCATTTTCTATAACAACAGACAAAGGGACTTACCAATCAAAAAGCGTACTCATCACTTCCGGTAGTCACAGACGAAAGCTAGACGTTCCTGGAGCAGAAAAATATGATAATAAAGGTTTAACATACTGTGCTACTTGTGATGGTCCACTATTCAAAAACCAAGACGTAGCGGTGATAGGTGGAGGAAATGCCGGATTCGAAAGTGCAGCACAACTTCTAGCATACTGCAGGAGTGTCACACTACTCATTCGCGGTGATACATTCAAAGCTGATCCTGAGACAATAGATAAGGTCACGAGTAATCCAAAGATGAAAGTCATCAAATTCGCCGTACCAAAGGAAGTCAAAGGCGACAAATTCGTTACATCGTTCGTGTACAATGACGCACAGACAAAGAAAGATGTCGAAATACCTGTTACTGGGATTTTCGTAGAGATTGGTTCCCTGCCAAATACAGATTTTGCAAAAGAGATAATAGAACTGAACGACTTCGGCCATGTTGTGACCGACGCAAAGAACCAACGTACTTCAGAAAATGGTATATGGGCAGCTGGCGATTGTACAGATGGCTTATACCACCAAAACAACATTGCTGTAGGAGATGCTGTCAAGGCAATAGAGGACATATATTCATGGTTACATGCAAAATAGCATAATGAAAAAAATTATTTTATTTTTTGGCCTTATTATAGTATTTGCATTGTATGTTCTATTGAGTTCTCCAAAGAATACGCCTAGCCAATCAACAACCGCAACATCACAAACGATCATACCTGCAGTAGTGAAAAACACTGGCAAATACAGAGACGGCACATACAACGGATCAGTAGCTGACGCATACTATGGAAATGTAGAAGTCAGTGCGACCATCAGTGGAGGAAAACTTACCGACGTACAATTCCTACAATACCCTAACGATAGAGGCAACTCTATCCGCATCAATACACGCGCTATGCCTTTATTGAAAAGTGAAGCTATAACCGCACAGAGCGCCGTAGTCAACGGTGTTTCAGGAGCAACAGCTACGAGTGGAGCTTTCAAACAGTCTCTCGGCGTCGCTCTATCTCTGGCCGCAAAATAGGCATCATGAGACAAACCCGTGACATAATGGGTATGCCTGTGAACATAGAGATCATCGGCGATAATGAAGCAGTTCAAACCATGATCGAAAAAACTTTTGAATACTTCAAATACGTTGACCAAACATTCAGCACATACAAACCAGATAGTGAGATCATGAAGATCAATAGAGGTGAATTACTTCTTGAAAATTCGAGTAGAGACATGCGAGAAATCTTCGAATTATCAGAACGGACGAAAACTGAGACCGATGGATATTTCGATATTCGGAAAATAGATGGCTCCATAGACCCATCAGGCATAGTCAAAGGCTGGGCCATCAATAACGCGGCCAAACTCATTCATGAAGCAGGATTCGGAAACTACTACGTAGAAGCTGGTGGTGATATAGAGGTCAGTGGATCAAATGAGAACGGAGATGTCTGGAGTATAGGTATTCGCAATCCTTTCAAACAAGATGAGAATGTGAAAGTAATCTATTTAAAGGATCGGGGAATCGCGACTTCTGGCACATACCTGCGCGGTCAACATATCTACAATCCACATGATAGAAAAGAACTATTCAATGATATAGTTAGTCTCAGTGTTGTTGGACCAGATATTTTTGAAGCTGATAGATTCGCAACCGCCGCCTTCGCTATGGGTAGAAAAGGTATTGATTTCGTAGAGGGCCTGAATACTACGGATCAACCGAGAAAATTTGAAGGATACATGATAGACAGTAAAGGTATCGCGACGATGACTACCGGATTTGCCAAACTAACGATCATATTGAATTACAAATAACAATTACACAATCATTTATGCCAAAATTCCTCAATAATTTCCTGAATACAACCACGATGTACCGTCTGATACTCTATGTTGTTGGTATGATATTGGTCGCTGCTCTCGTCTTGTGTTCATTTGGACTTCTACCATACAATCCACTAGCTCTCCTGTATTCAACTGCTATCTTGGTCGTCGTCTCATGGATCACAAATCAACTATTTGTGCGTGTATTCAAGACTCATGCAAACATCGAATCCGTTTTCGTGACTGCACTCATATTGGCACTCATCATAAGTCCACCTCATGCAGGAGAATACATCTCAATACTTCCCTTTTTGATCTGGACTGGCATATGGTCTATGGCTGCAAAATTCATAATAGCGATCAACAAGAAACATGTATTCAACCCTGTAGCTTTCGCTGTTGCATTGACCGCGATCACACTGAACCAATCAGCCACATGGTGGGTCGGAACATTATATATGTTGCCATTCGTTCTCATTGGTGGATTGTTGATAGTGAAGAAGATCCGACGTTTCGATATGGTCATCGTCTTCTTGGTTTCTGCATTGGTATCAATATTCGCCACGTCATCGGCTCAATTGGGTCTTGCGGACATACTAACTACTCTGCATAGGATCTTCATAGATTCACCTATGATATTCTTTGCTTTTATAATGCTCACAGAACCATTGACGTCTCCTCTCACACGTACAAAGAGGATGGTATTTGCGCTAGTAATAGGACTATTATTCACCCCTACTCTACATGTGTTATCGATATATTCAACTCCGGAATTGGCACTTCTCACTGGAAACCTTCTTGCTTTCTTTATGAGTCCTATGAGGAAATATGTACTGACTCTGACCAAGTCTGATCTGGTTGCCAAAGATACCGGAGAATTTACTTTCACATCTGACCATCCTATAAAGTTCAAGCCGGGGCAATACATGGAGTGGACACTAGGTCACGATGATACTGACAGCCGAGGTAATAGGAGATTCTTTACCATAGCATCATCACCTACTGAGCCAGAGGTCAAACTTGGTGTCAAATTCTACCCCGAATCAAGTAGTTTCAAGACGAGCTTCGCAAAATTGGAAATAGGTCAGACTATCGTAGCTGGTGGTGTCGCTGGAGATTTCGTATTACCTCATAACAAATCGACAAAACTAGTCTTTATCGCCGGTGGCATCGGTATCACACCTTTCCGTAGTATGATCAAATATTTGATAGACAAGAATGAAAAGCGAGATATCGTAGTCCTATATTCCAACAACACTATTGTTGACTTGGCTTATCCAGAGATATGGCAGGCAGCCACGGAAAAACTAGGCATCAAAGTCGTATGTACACTCACAGATACACAGAATCTCACCAGAGACTGGTCTGGTCGTATAGGCTTCGTGAGTCCAGATATGATCACTCATGAAGTACCAGACTATATGAATAGAACGTATTATATATCTGGGCCACATGGTATGGTATCGGCCTGCGAAGAAATGCTACACAAGATGCATATACCAGGGAGGAGGATAAGGACTGACTTCTTCCCAGGCTTCTAATGATTAGATCTATCCACAGTACCACGTCCTTTCCAACACGAGTAAACGGAGCTATAATGTTGGTAATGAACAATTTATCTCATGTCCCAAAACTGATATTCGCAATAATCATTTGTGAACTGGCAGGATTGGCTGGATCATTCTTTACTACTCCTGCTATAGACACCTGGTATGCGACACTAGCGAGACCTGACTTTTCTCCACCAAGCTGGATATTCGGACCTGTCTGGACAGCACTATTCGCACTCATGGGTATCGCTCTATTCTTTGTATGGAAAAGTAATGCTGACAAGAAGAGCAAGAAAACTGCCATTCAAGTTTTCAGTGCTCAATTACTATTGAATGTCATGTGGTCAATCATGTTCTTCGGACTTCAGAGTCCACGCGGTGCATTGGTTGAGATACTGAGTCTATGGCTCATCATCGTTGCCACCATGATCGCGTTCTTCAAAATTTCAAGGCATACTGTATATCTATTGATTCCATATATTCTATGGGTCAGCTTCGCAGCGTATCTCAACTATTCTATTTGGATATTGAATTAGTATTGAAATAATTATTAAAACCAGACTCCACACCAAAAGGTGTAGATGGTTTTTCGTAATATGTTGCGGTGTTTGTTGGACAAAGTTCGAAACTATTTCGAGCAAAATCCAAATGATTAAAACTACTAAAAAGGACTCGGCAGGGCGAAACAATTTGTTTGGGGTTTTGGATTCGCCCTGCCTCGGCTGATTTCCCGCCCGCAGGAGGGGTCTGGGGAGGAATGCGGGCGGGTTTCGGACTGGGGGTTTTCGGAAAATTCGCCGATGAATTTCGTGCCAGTGAAACTGGTGCGCCGCCTAAAAGAATATTATAATCCACTTTCTTCAATTGGATTTTCTTTCACTTTTTGAAGAATAAAGTTTTTTAATTCCTCTGCGTTTTGTTTTTTGAGACCAGGAAGATTTACTTTATTCCCTGAAGATCCCAAACCCTCTCCTTGCCCATAGGCGTTAGCATTGGATTTAGATCCATAACTTTTATTCCACCAACGCACCTTGCTATCACCACCTGCTTGTGAGGCATTTTCAATTCTTAATGTAGCTAGCCCAAAAATACGATCAAATAAATCTTGCTTTACAAAAACATTTTGTATAACACCGTAAGGCAAATTCCTTTGCTTTTTTGATATAACTCCTTGTTTGACATGAAAATATTTATCATCTAATGAATAGTGAAAATTCGCTCGAATCAAGGGATTTGCAATTAACATTATTGGTAAAGCCAAAACAAGATATGGAAAATAATAACCAAAAAATAATGCCACTATATTCATTAAGATAATAATTATAGGAGCTTTAAAAATCCAAAGTTTTGTTATTGGATAATTTTTTTCCGTAATAATGTTGCTATTCGCTGTCATAGTTTGTGATAAATTTTCCATATTTTTTATTGAGTAGTTTAGTTATTAATATTTAAATTTGGGCTTTTTTTACCAATTTTTTGTTGCACTGTTTCGAGCAACATTTTTCTCAAACCATCTGCGGCTGGTTTTTCAACACCGTCTATATGAGCTTCCATTCCAGAAGAAATTGTTGCGCTAGACAAATGAACATCGTAAAGGCCAAAAATTCTATCGAGCAAATCTTGATCAACATAAATATCCTGCACTCTCTCATAAGGTATCGTGATTTCCATCGGAGTTATTGGGCCTTTTTTTATAATTATAAAATCACTTGTTAAATCATAAAAATAAACCGCGTAATACCAACGTTGGTAAAGATAAACCACTAAAATTATAAAAAACATTAAACCAAAAATTCCAGCAGTCGCTATTCCTAAATAACCACCAACTTCATTCCCTGAACTTAAAGCAAAAGCAAGAACTCCCCAAATAATGAGCAATAAAATTGCCCAAACCAATGTACCCATGACCGTTTTCTTCAATACCTTTTTTGTGCTTAATGGGAATTTATCCCTTGTTTCACTTTGCGCTATTTTCATATTTTTTTATCCTTAAAATTAGTTAATTATTTTTGACTATGACCTTACTTATATTTTACCCCCCCCCGACACTTTTTGCAACGGTAATCATTTTATCAAATCCTCAATTGAAACACCCAACGCCTTGGCGATTTTATCCATAGTTTGGACGCTTGGCTTATTCACTGCACCGCTTTCGACCTTCATAAGCGTTGTATATTTTATATCCGCCTTCTTGGCTAAATCGTCTTGGGTTAAGCCAAGTTTAGCCCGTGCTTTCTTGATATTTTCGCTGATTGTTTTTCCACTTGTCATATAGATAAAGTTTTGGTAGTATTATAGTATATAAGGTTATTACCCTTATTGTTATACTACCAAATATAATGAAAATAATCAAACAAATTTATTGGCGGTGCATTTCGCAAAGCGAAATACGAAATTCATCGGCGAATTTTCCGAAAACCCCCAGTCCGAAACCCGCCCGCATTCCTCCCCAGACCCCTCCTGCGGGCGGGAAATCAGCCGAGGCAGGGCGAATCCAAAACCCCAAACAAATTGTTTCGCCCTGCCGAGTCCTTTTTAGTAGTTTTAATCATTTGGATTTTGCTCGAAATAGTTTCGAACTTTGTCCAACAAACACCGCATCAAATCGGAATTCAAATTTCCGCAAAAAATATGGTCGGCACGAAGTGCCGTCTGTTCCGAATTCCCCCCAAAAAATCCTGATTCTGAAAGGATTCGCCACGCTCCGCGTGGCT
>JBAXUB010000020.1:0-6656 GCA_037129895.1 Candidatus Tayloriibacteriota bacterium
CGTGGTTTGCGACGGTGCGATTTCGCCCACGGAAACCGATTTCACTTTTTTGCGGAGACGGAGGGATTCGAACCCTCGAGGCCTTTAAGGGCCTGCCTCTTTAGCAAAGAGGTATGTTAGACCACTCCACCACGTCTCCATACTTAATACTTCATTTTCACGGATACTCGAACAGAGTTATTCTTGCACAAAAAGTCATATTTATCAAAACAAAAAGGATGAGCACGCCGATCGCACTCATCCATTGACCTATCTACTTTCCATATTCGCTGCAGACAATGCCCGAACAAGATATCGCCCTTCTAAGTAGGCCGCACCTCTTGCTATCAATTCCAGGTAAACTGACGACGACATGTGGATCTAGAGCAGCTAATACCCCGATTGGGATCTCCCCAACAGTTTTGTAATCCCTGAGCTCGACAACAGCCTTACGTTTGTTTTCTGGAATATCCGTTCGACAATCGAGACCGCTGCACAGCTTGTTTTTTGGCTTCAAGAGCTTCATGCTAGCGACAAATTCACCCAATCTCATCGCGCGAGCATTCGCAATTTTTGGAAAACTATAGCGATTATCTATTTTCATTCTATGCAAGACACTAATACACAATCAACGACTCGTCAATGGTGCAAGACTCACCATTCATATTATCTGAGTGCTATAATCAGCCTATATATGAACATGCATTCAGCCATCACTGACCACTTCCGGATCACGACGCTCCAGAAATTAGCTTTACATAAGCTAGGTATACATACAGTGAACGACTTACTTCATTTATTCCCTGTTCGCTATGGTGATACAGCAGAAGCCCGCCTAGTGAATTCGCTCCAACAAGGCGAAACCGCTGTCATATACGGTAAACTTTCTGGACTGAAAACGAGCAAGGGTTTCCACACAAAGATCGCCATGGCAGATGGTTACATCGAAGACGAAACAGGCAGAATTCACTGTGTCTGGTTCAACCAGCCATATGTCGCCAAGATGTATTCTGATGGGATGTTAGTCCGAATTGAAGGCAAGATTTCTCAACGACGCAAGAAAACAGCGGCACTCGCCACACCTACACTTTCTGGCGATAAACGAGAAAACACTGCCGGTGAACTATACTTTTCAAACCCAAAAATCGAAGTAGTCGACAAACTACCGATCGGAGTCGGCGACTCACTTTTCGGAAATGACAACGAAAAACATACTCTGTATCCGGTTTACCCAGAATCGAGAGGCATAACTTCGCTCTGGATGTACCACGCTATCCAAAAAATATTCAAGAGTGGCATGCTAGATGATATCGAAGATCCTATACCTGGGGACATACTAGAAAAATACAGCCTACCGATCGTGAAGACGGCGCTCATATGGATACACACACCTATGAGGAAAGACGATGCCATATCTGCACGAAAGAGATTCTCATTCGAGGAAATATTCATAATCCAACTCAATAAACAGCGTGCTAGGAAAATGTATGAAAAAGAACCAGCATTCACTATTGAGACGAACATGAACCAGGTTCGTGAATTCGTCAAACGTTTTCCGTTCCAGGCAACTAATGCACAGCACCACGCTATAGAATCTATCGTGGGTGATATGAAGCGAGATTATCCCATGTCTCGACTACTCGAAGGAGATGTCGGATCTGGAAAGACCGCCGTTGCTGCAGCATCGGCTTATGCAGTCATGACTTTCGATAGACTCCAAGTCGCATATATGTGCCCAACTGAGATTTTGGCCACTCAACATTTCGAGTCTTTTATTAAATATTTTTCGTATCTTCCAGTACAGATCGCACTCATTACCGGTTCAGGTTGCAAAAAGTTTCCCTCAAAAGTTAATCCAAAAGGTTGGACTGACATTTCGAAAGCACAATTATTGAAATGGGTGGCTGACGGATCTATCTCTGTCGTGATCGGAACTCATGCACTCATACAAAAGTCTGTAATATTCAAGAAACTCGCGTATGTGATCATAGACGAGCAACATAGGTTCGGTACCGCGCAGAGGGCGAAATTGATGAAGAAAGAAGGGGTAGGAAGCAACACCCCGACTCCCCACTTACTCTCGATGACTGCAACCCCGATACCACGCACTCTCGCCCTCACTATGTATGGAGACTTGGACTTAACCGTCCTCGATGAATCACCCGTTGGTAGGAAAATAATATTGACTGAACTCGTATTGCCGGGACATCGTGAGATCGTATATGAAAAGATACGCGGAGAATTGTTAGCTGGACGACAAATGTACGTCATCTGTCCTCGTATAGACATACCAGATCCAGATAAAGAAGCGGCAATCATCGCCAAATCAGTCAAAGAAGAAGCAAAGCGACTCAAAGAATCTGTATTTCCGGAGTTTGAGATCGGTATTCTACATGGAAAAATGTCGCCGAAAGAAAAAACTGACACGATGATCAGATTTAATAACGGCGAAATACATATCCTCTGTGCCACGTCTGTCGTCGAAGTTGGAGTCAATGTACCGAATGCGACTATTATCATAATAGAGGGTGCTGAAAGGTTTGGTCTGGCACAATTACATCAACTTCGTGGACGTGTTATGAGAAGTACACACCAATCGTATTGCTATGCATTTACCGAGACCAATTCAGCGAAATCTATTGACCGACTGAAAGCTTTACAAACAGCGAAAAACGGCTTCGAATTGGCCGAGCTCGACTTATCTCAGAGAGGCGCCGGCCAGCTTTCAGGTATGAAACAATGGGGTGTTTCAGATATCGCTATGGAAGCATTACAAAATTTGAAAATGGTCGAAGTGGCCAGAAAAGAAGCTAGAGAAATTATTGAGGCAGATCTAAACCTTGAGAAATATCCAACATTAGCGAAATTGGTAGATAAACACCAAGCTTCGAGTCATTATGAATGATATTATTTTATTACTAAAGAGTCTGCATTATTGACCTCACAGTTGTACAAACAGGCGATGTTTGTGCTGAATAGTGTCCCATGTTATCTACAGCTGAAACTGTCCAACACCAAGGGCCAGGCGCGGTCACTTGCTCTTCTAAATATGTATTGGAAGTCATCGGCTCAGGAACATTTTTGAAATATACAACGTAACCAGAGATTGTCGAGCCACCACTACCAACGGTTGACGCACTCCATGAAAATGTCACCTTATATGCAGGACCATGTATGGTATACATATCGAATGCTGGGCTAGATACGGCTGGATTACCTGGTATACTAGGTGCAACAAGAGTGGAGTCAGAAATAATTGTACCTGTATTTCCAGAAGACGGAGATGAACTCGTTTCTAAATTTGCACTCACTTGATAATTCGTATTTGACCCTCCTGAATAATATTGTACAGCCGCTGGTGCTAAATATACATAACCAAGATTTGTACCACCGGCAGTTGTACAGTTGCTACCACACGGATCAACCGGTAGATTTTTCATATACGGAGCAAGTTGAGTCTTCAATGTTTGCCATGCGTTGTATTGTGAAGGGTTCGAAGAAATTGACGCTGTAGACACGGCAATACATCCTGAAGAAACAGATGTTGGCACCGATATTTGCGCCGCACATCCACTGAGCTCCGGTGGGCGTCCATTATCGGCGATGTAACTCTGTATAGCCAGATCCACCTGATGAACTTCCTGTTTCCTCTTGGCATCTCTAGCTTGTGCGCGCATGGGATTCACTGTCGCTAACACAACACTGGCAAGCATTGATACAATAGAAATAACTACCAGTAATTCTATCAATGTAAAACCTCGCTTTGATGATTTTAGAAACTTCATTTATTTATACAACAATTATATTACATTATTGGGCTTTATGGAATTGTACTTTTTCATAATCTCCGCCTCAACGTCAGCTCTCGGACGGCCAAACATGAGAGATGACAACTCTTTCAACTTATCTACCTGTGTCGGATTACCCTTTTCAAGTAGTACTGTTTCAATACTAAATGGCTTTGTTGTGCGACCATTCGCAAGCATCTTTACGTAGACGTTACGATTATCCAGATTGATGAGATCATTCACCGCAAATACAGGAGCAAACTGTTTTTCCAAAAACTCCGCATCCTCGAAACCAACACGCAAAACCGCCATAGAGCCAACGTTGCCAAATACAGCATTCTTGATCTTTTCATCGAGTTGCCCGATAAACTGGTGCGCGATAGTCATGGAAAGTCTGTACTTGCGTGCTTCAGAGAGAATCGTAGCGATCGAATCAGTAGTTATATTCTGGAACTCATCCAGGTATAGGAAAAAGTCTGGCATACCTTTTCCAAAGGAGTCCACTCGAGAAAGTGCAGCCATCAATATTTTTCCTACGAGAATCAAACCGATCAAATGTGAGTTGATATCACCTAGTCTTCCCTTTGAGAGATTGACCAAGAGAATCTTCTTGTTATCCATGATATCGCGCATATTGAATGAAGATTTTTCTTGAGCAATGATCGGACGCATGATCTCGTTAGCCAGAAAGACATCGAATTTCGAAGTAATATAAGGAACGACATTGGCCAGTGACGCTTCCCCGCCAGCCTTCTCGGCGATCTCACGCCAGAACTGAACAATAACTGGATTCTTGCATCTAGAAATCTTCAGATCTCGAAAAGCTTTGTTGGACATCACTCTCGAAACATCTAGGAGAGTACAACCCGTCTCTGGATCTTCAACGACTAGGCCTGTAGCATTACGGAAATATTGTTCGAATATTGGACCCATGGACTCTGGTACTCCACCATAGAGTTTCTGGAAAATACTGAACATCTCGTTTATGACGAAAGTTTTCTGCTCTGGTGATCGTACATCGTACTCGAGCATGTTCAAAGCCATAGGCCTATCGGTAGATGCAGGATCAAAATAGACAACATCTTCAAGGCGATTGGCAGGAATATTGGCGAGAATATCCATGACATCAGAACCGTGTGGATCGATGAAACAAACGCCGTGACCAGCCTTTATATCCTGATTGATCAAATTCTTGAGAAATGCCGTCTTTCCTGTACCAGTCTGACCGATCACATATAGGTGACGCATTCTATCCTCATCCGTAATATATATCTTCTGTTCTACTCCACGATGACGATTGACACCGAGTAATGTCCCAACCGTCGCGAGATCCATAGGCGCTGGTGCTGTACCGGCTTTGGACTGTTTGAGCTGTGGTGCCGCTCGACCAACATTCGATGCTGGAAAATGGAGACAAGTAGTCAGTTCTTCTAGATTCAATACCATCTCTTCCTCATGATCATAAGTTCGAAGCGAGAACTTCTCCAACAAACTGGCCAATTTGTTATTCGCAATTTTCTCCCACTTGATAGCGTTACCATGACCGTTCTCCAATTGATTGAAACTCGACTCCAGATCATGCATTATTCCATCCGCCTCACTTTCGGTGCTAGCAGAGGCAACCACACGGATATTCACTGATACAAAAGGACTCTTCAATTTCCTGGTGAATTGCTCGATAGCCGTTGCGTCCAGCGCCTGAGCACGCTTCTCGATCTCTTCCTTTTCTTTGTCCAATTTTTCCTTGCTTTTAAATGCATTCTTTATATCATTGAAAACCATCCCCGCAACTCCACCGTCTAGTTCTTTCAAAGCATGTTCGACTTTGACTCCTTTCCTGATTTTTTCAATAACTTTCACACACTCTTTGGAATAGTGATCTTGCTTGTTACCTATCACGATCTGGATAGCTGCACCTTCACCGTCTTTATCAATCTTTGAAAAGGCATTGAGGATCGCATTCAATGGATCGATGTCGAATTCCTCATATGATTTCAATGGGTACAATGGATGTCTAGATAATTCTGCATATGAAGCGACAGCGACACCTGTCTCATTGAAGATATTATAATCATCCTTATGTTCATGAACATGCGCATTGGAAAATATTGCTAGTATCTGCTTCTCGAATAATTCTTTGCGCGCAGTAGGTACAGAAACATAGAAAACGAACTCTTCACTACCATTTGCATTGGCAACTTCTATAGTGAACCAATCCGCACCATCCTTGTTCTCGGAGATAGAGAGCATGCCAGCATAGAATTGCTGCATACCAGAAACCAATTCCTTCAATTGTTTCTGCTTTTCTTCTTCGGTAGCCTCAGGCAGGCTTACTTCGAATAATGTCATGTGCAGTGGTTTCCACAATTCATCTCTCTCCTTGAGTCCAGTAAGTGGATATTGTGTCGCGATGAGTTGTATCAAAAAACGATGAAAATCATCCAACAGGTGTGGATTTTTCATCTTTTCAACAACACTCAAGGCGTTACGAACTCCCTTTTCTTGGAGCAACCCTACGAGCTCTTCCATCTGTTTGTCGTGTGCCTCAGGACTCAGTTGCAAGACTATCTCCCCCGTTTCATTTTCTGGCATAGCGAAGTCAGAGTGCAAAACTTCTTTTGGTTCGACACGCGCATACTGTTTCACGACTTCATGCGCCGCTTCATGAGGCGCAACTTCTAGGTTTTGAGTCTTTGCTTGTTCTACTCGATTCGTAGCCGCCTCACGTAGTCGCGAAAGTTCCTGTTCTGGATTTGCAAACTTTCCTTGTCCTTCTAGAACTGAGGGGTTCATATGGAGATATTGTAACATCAAGACATGAGTTGTGGAAATCTGTGAATAACCCCACCCATTTCTGCACTCTGCTGGTAATTTAGATACATAATACTC
>JBAXUB010000021.1:0-5413 GCA_037129895.1 Candidatus Tayloriibacteriota bacterium
TTTTCATTTTGCGCCCATTTGATTAATGAGTGCAATATGTATCTGAGGTTAGTCACTTGGAAATCTGGCGGAAACAAGCAGTCGTAGAAAGAACTAGAAAGAAATCGCTGCGTAGAGGTTGATGTTTGACACGGTTGAAGGGATACCAAGTCCGATGGCGCTCATTTAACATGCAATCGAGTCTGAGGACGAGAGCGCTGGCAGACGATGGTGAAGTGGGGTGTCAATCTCATCCCGGGGATGGGTTTTAGGTGGGATGTTACTGGGAGGGTGTCCAATGAGACATGGCTGTCAGTAGGCATGACGCCAAATACATCGAACCTCTACGCTGAAAAGAACTATCAGAAACATACTACCATTATACATTTCATTGTCAAGCCTACACAATGTTACAAAAAAAGGTATAAATAGACCATGAACATCATCAGTGTTATCCCTCTCACTCGTAGTAAGGTCGCTGCTCAGCTATCATATTTCACATCGACTGACGTTCCTATAGGTGCGATCGTCACTGTACCCCTCCGATCAAAGTCTATCCATGCCATAGTTACAGAATCAAAGCCTGCAGAGGATCAGAAATCATCGATCAAGAGGGCATCATTCATGATCCGCAAATTGAACAAGGTCAAAACGACGATGTTCTTCCCTTCGGAGTTTATAGAGACCTGTACGAAGTTATCGGACCATTACGCGACGACGATTGGTTCAGTTATATATTCAATAATTTCAAATGAGATACTAGAAAATGTCGGCAAGATACATGCTCCACTATCTAGACAGGATTCATTGAAACTTCAAACGAAGATATCATCAGATAACAGTTCTTTGAAGAATTGTACATACGCCATCCAAGGAGATGATACAGACCGCATCGGCTCGTGGAGAAGTATGATCAGGCAAGAATTCGCGCAAAAGAAATCAGTAGCGATGTATGCACCGACAGTCGAGGAGGCCAAGAACTTATTTGACGGTCTAGAAAAAGGTATTGAAGGATATATATTCCTGCTACATTCTGGTATGACAACAAAGAAGATAATGGAAATATGGCAGAAGATTTCTAACACTGATCATCCTGTCATGGTTATCGCGACGAGTCAGTTCTCACTCCTACCTCGAGGAGATATCGACGTCGTCATCATCGAGAGAGAAAACAGTCGTGACTGGATATCAAAACGAACTCCATATATCGACGGACGACATGCGCTAGAAGTCCTATCACGCATGAAGGGTCAGACTGTATACCTGGCTGATTGTCTGCTCCGCACAGAAACGCTATATAGAGTTCACAATCACGATGTTGTCGAGGGTTCCCCATTCAAATGGCGATCGATATCAACCGCCAGGGATCAGGTCGTAGACATGAGACAAACTAGGCGACCTTCTCCAAGTATAGAGACCGATAGTTCGACTCCTTTTCCAAACGGAGCATCAACGGCGTTAACTCGATTCAAGGTGATTTCAACACAATTGGAGAATCTGATCAATGAAAATATCGCCACGAATACACATCTATTCATCTACAATACTCGCAGAGGCTTCTCGCCCTCTACTATATGTGGAGATTGCCAGTCTGTTGTTACTTGTAAACAATGTTCTACACCTGTTGTCTTGCATACCTCCAAAGAATCTGGGAGGAACTTCTTCATGTGTCACAAATGCGGAGAAAGGAGAAGTGCAGATGAAACTTGCATATTCTGTGGTAGTTGGAAACTTACGACTCTAGGAATCGGGATCGATCGTGTAGCAGAGGAGATCCATAACCTCTTCCCTGGAACTGACGTATTCCAGATCGATACAGATACGACCAAGACGACCAAGCAGATAGAGGACGCGATGGCAAAGTTTAGAGAGAGACCAGGGAGTATCCTCCTCGGCACAGAGATGACTCTCCCATATATTCGAGACAAGATCGATCATGTTGCGATCACCTCAGTTGACCCACTATTTTCATTACCTGATTTTCGTATTCAGGAAAAGTTGATGCATACTATCACTAGACTTCGGGCTATAGCTACGAGATCTATACTACTCCAAACACGATTACCTGCTGAGAAATTGTTCGATTACGCGATGAAGGGAAATCTTTCTGATTTCTATAGATCAACTGTCGAAGAGCGGGAAACTTTTAGGTATCCTCCATTATCCACATTGATCAAGATCACGATAGAAGGTAAAAAGGAAATGATAGCTGATGATATGTCAAAAATCCAAGAAGCTTTGAATCCATACCAAGTAGACATCTTCCCTGCTTTTACTTCGACGATCAAAGGTGCTTCAGTGATACACGGCCTCATCAAAGTGGATACCAATTCCTGGCCAGATCCTGACCTAGTTCAGAGACTCAGAGCTTTACCACCATCTGTTTCTGTGAGAGTTGGACCGGAAAGTTTGCTGTAATAATATTCTACGAGGAATATTAGTAATTTCGCACAGATGAATATGATAAATCGATAGAATATGCGATATTAATTTGCATAAAAAACCGAAGCGGACGTAGACAGATTCGATGAGTTATAGCATGTCAATACCGTCGTACCACTTTCACCAGAATCCATTCCTGCCAATCTAATTCCACTTTCAGATCCAGAATACGTTTGATCACCAACATCGGAACCAACGTAATCTCCGGACAATATACATCTAGACACACCTGTCGTGTCCCACGATATATATGGTATATCATTGGTAATTTCAATATTTAAATAATCGATAGTTAAACCTGCCACTGCACCGCCCCCATTAACTGGCCACGTACCATTCATAGCGTTGGCGATGCCTCCTGTAGTACCTATCAAAGCAACGTATAAATTACTTCCGTTTGTATACGGTCCTGAATATTTCATTGCTCCAGATTGAATAACATTTTCCATATGATTATCATACAAAATATAGTCATTGCCACTTGAATCAGATTTGTATGTTGGCTGGCCACCAGATACGGTCGGAATTGCTGAAATAGATTTGGGTGCCGTAGTGAGAGCTGTAATAGAGTTATCTTTCGGATAGTAACCATTCGTCGTCCTATACAACTCCAATGCCGTCCTAAGTTGTACCAACCCCTGTATCCTCGCTGAATCTCTAGCCCTAGATCTAACACCTGACAGAGATGCGAGCACAACACTTGCAAGCATCCCAATAATAGAAATCACAACGAGTAGTTCGATCAAGGTAAACCCTCTATTACTAATCAATTTTAAAATATGTCTATGTATCATCTCATTAACTCTATCTATAATGGAAATTATAACATATTTCTGCTATATTACGTTGCATGAAAGATATAGTACAGCGAGATAACCCGATTCTTCGCGAAATTGCGAAGAATGTTCCATTACCTGAGATCGGACAACAAAAACTCAATTCGATCATAGATAATATGAGGAAATCTCTAGCAGAACAGAGAGATGGTATAGCTATAGCTGCACCACAGATAGGAGAAAACATCAGGATGTTCATCGTCTCCGGTTCCCTATTGAAACATGCTGACAAATCATACAGTGGTCCAGCTACGGATCTAGTTTTCATAAACCCAGAACTGGTAAAGAAGTCTCGAGAAAAGAATGATGTTGAGGAAGGTTGCCTATCAGTTAGATGGCTATACGGAAAAGTACACAGATCAGTGAGAGTAACTCTCAAAGCATTGAATGAAAAAGGTGAGAAAGTTGAACGCGGTGCCAGTGGATTATTGGCTCAAATATTCCAACATGAAGTTGACCATTTAAACGGTGTCCTATTCATAGACAAAGCCAAGGAAGTCTGGGAAATGACCGAGGAAGAGATCAAGGAACTGCAGAGGAAAAACTAGTCTATTACGATCATCTATTTCAATGTCACAATATACCGCCAATGAATCGATCAAAAAAGCCAGCAATTTCGCCTATTTTGGTAGCTCAAGTTTTTCTGTATACGTCCTAGATGAATTGATAGGGCTCGGCATAAAACCGACTCTAGTGATCACGACGCCAGACAAGCCTCAGGGACGTAAGCTAGTTCTCCAGCCAAATGTAGTCAAATCATGGGCGATCAAGAACGATGTAGATTTTCTCGATGCTGGTAAATTGGATCCTGAATTTATATCCAGGTTGAAAATGAAGTGTGAAGAAAGCGGCATCGATCTCTTTGTTGTCGCTTCATACGGCAAGATCATACCGCACGGCATATTGAGTATCCCAGAAAAAGGTACACTGAATATTCACCCGTCACTATTACCAAGATACCGTGGAGCTTCACCTCTTCCTACAGCTATGTTGGAAGATACAAAAGAGACTGGAATAACTATAATGAAACTGGATGATCAGATGGATCATGGTCCTATAGTTGCACAAGAGCCTGTTGTGATCGTTGAATGGCCAATTTATGAGGTATTCGAGGAAAATATGGCCAGAATAGGTGCAAAATTACTAGCCAAAACTTTACCAAGGTGGATCTCAGGCGAAATCAAATCTGTAGACCAAAATCATGCTGCCGCGACTTATACAAAAAAGATACAAAAAGAAGATGCTTTTATTGATTCTGATGTTCTAAATCTGGACAATATCACTAGTGAGGATCAATACACTATATATAGGAAAATCCAAGCCTATCACGAGTGGCCTCAAGCATATTTCCTTGTTGATAAAAATGGCGATAAAATGCGAGTCAAAATCGTAACCGCAAGTTTCGTTAACGGAAAATTATTGATACTCCGTGTCATACCAGAAGGAAGCAAGGAAATGTCTTTCGAGGATTTCAAGAGGGGTATAAAAATTATTTTATCTTCTTTCCCCAAGGCCATAAACCCTTGACCATATCTTTGACCTTAGCACCACTTCTACGTATATATGACAGTCTCTTGCCTTTTGTAGCCTTGAGTTCTCTCAAGATATCATCTCTCACAAAATCTATCGCTGCATAGAGATCGTCTTTCTCAACACTTGCATAATGATTCTTATTGGCACCGACTATATGGATCTCCGCTTTGAAAATATCACCTTTTTGATGATGCTCTGTTGTCTTGGCTAATTCTACGTCACATTGAGCTGACGGATCCCAAGATAATATTTTAGAAATTTTACTAAGTCTCTTGTTTGTATATTCCGTGATCGCTGGAGTCAAACTAATGTTGGTGCCCTTTAGGTTGATATTCATGTGTTTTCTGTTATTGCTAATAAATACATTATACAGCTATCCTCTACCCTTCTCAAATTTATACGAGGATATATGAAGAGTTGGTGCAAACTTTCGGCAAAACATTGTTTTGATTTCATATGCAACCTATGATACATTATGTCACGTACCTTCATTCCGGGATAGCTCAGCGGTAGAGCGATCGCCTGTTAAGCGATTGGTCGCAGGTTCGAATCCTGCTCCCGGAGCAGATGATCTGTACCCCATAAAGTGGACACAGATTTCACAATTCATTGGTTTCTTTTGT
>JBAXUB010000022.1:0-2824 GCA_037129895.1 Candidatus Tayloriibacteriota bacterium
TACCTAATCTTGGGGCCGGCTTCCCGCTTATATGCTTTCAGCGGTTATCCGATCCGAACATAGCTGCCCTGCGGTGCCGTTGGCACGACAGCAGGTAGACCAGAGGTTCGTTCATTTCGGTCCTCTCGTCGCGTTATTCCCCTATCACTAGGAGCACAGACTATATCTTCATCCTCTAAGACTCTGCAATTCAGAGCTAAACAGGATGTTGGCGTATTACCCTTATATGTCTGCTATTTTATTCAGTTAAAATAGCTTTCCGATCATATATGAGTCTATTCTCTGGATTGAGATCCTTCGAATAAGTCGTTACGGGGTCAAACCTAGAATCTGTAACAGTTCATCTCTCGTTTTCTTTTTCTTGGTGACATAATTTTCCTTCTGAATCACCAAAACCAGATCAACGAGTTTGACTCTCTGTACATCATCTAACAATTTAAATCTCTTACTAGACAAAATCGTACACGCTTCGATCAGGGCTTTAGTTTGAATCTGTTTGAACCTAATAAAAGGTTCCAACATTTCCAAAATATCCTTAACCGTCTCGTATCCATTGATTCTAAGTTCAGACATTCCATCATTTCTTTGATGAAAATAGCCCTTACCTAGAACTTTTCTTATCCAGAATAGATCTTTTTCATGCCGAGTGTCTTGATAGAAACAAATCGTGGACATAAAACGAATTTTCGTCTTACCATCTTTACGATTCTTGATCTGGAGCATCAAGCTCCCATCACCATCTAGAAACCCAGCAATATATGCTAGATCAATCCTTCGATCGACTTCCCACGGTATTGCCTTATTAACTTTCTGGTCCTCAAGTATCTTCATAGATACTATAGTACTCCTGACGCCGGACCGGCGCAATCGGAGTTATCAACGTACCAGAACAAATAAGGTTCCACCGTTATTAGCCACATTGTCATCATGGATTACTCCATGAAGTAGCAATATTTTACTAGAAACAATTCCCCTCAAGTATCAACGCCTGCAGTAGATAGGAGACCAACCTGTCTCACGCTTGTTATCATAAATTACTTTATGCAATGGACTATAGCTTCATCCTGAAATTGAATGATTAAAAAATTAAAGGATTGAAAGATTAATCTTTCAATTTTCAATATTTCAATTCTTCAATCCAAAACTGTCGATGTTTAGTCTCTACGGGCGCGTTTGCACGCTTCCCTCGGTATTATCCCCTTTTATGAGGACTCCACCGATATAAATCGACTTGTTTCTACTTTTCAAAAGAAAAATAGAACCGCCGTGGTTGATTGACTCATTCCTATACTTTTTCATAAGAGGCTTAAATGACCTCTCACAAATTCTAAACAAAAATATTATTCTCGAAGTGATTCAGACTATGAAATCGCAAATGTAAAATTGAAATATCAAAATGTAAAATTAAATCGCATCTGCGACGACATTTTCCATTTTGCTTTTTTCATTTTCCATTTTGCTGCTTCACGGTCTGAACCCAGCTCGCGTACCACTTTAATTGGCGAACAGCCAAACCTTTGGGAGCTCTTGATTGTTATCTGGGATTTCCCCCAGTATCAGACTATTCCATCGCCGTATTTATCCCGTCACCGGAATAAACCTTAGGCGCAAGCCGTGTTACACCGCGCAATTCGCGCGCATGTCTCATGTTGTGACTAAAATCACAACAATCAGTCGTTAGAGGAAACTGGTATTTTGATCATTGAAGCGTAATTCAGACGTCGATTTTTAGATCGAACGTTAAACTTCGACAATGCATCTGCCAATCGCGCCATTTTTATAAGTCCGCTCCTTGAACTATCCGACAAACCTAATATTTGTCGAGCTATTTCAACTTGCTTTGATTTCGCTTTCGTATAAGGACCTATTAGATTCAAGATTTCATTTGCATGAGTCTTATCTCTAATGATCCAATCAAAAGTAGTTCGATTCTTCCTGATTATTCCGATTCCATAAAAGGAATGGAGCAATTTGAGAAGATCAGACTCTTTCTGAGTGATTTTTACTTCCACACGAACCCGAAACCCGAACTTTTTCTCTTTGTGCCTCTCGATAGTGGCCATAATACAGCCATCTCCATCAATAAGACCCGCGAGATATGCGTGATCGACTTCAACACCAATTTTTCCTACGGCACTAGCATTCATGTTAGATATAATTGTACATCTGGGACCTGCGAAACTGCAAGTCACATGAAGAAGCCTCTACCGTATTGAGCTTGTTTATTACTCTCATGTTTCCACGAGAGAGAGAAGTTATGTTTTCTCCACCCCCAGGATGTGGTGAGCCGACATCGAGGTGCCGAACTCCGCCGTCGATATGAACTCTTAGGCGGAACTAGCCTGTTATCCCTAGAGTAGCTTTTGTCCGATAATCTTCCGCAGCATCTAATGCTAACGGTCGGTTCACTTGGCTCTGCTTTCGCATCTGCTCGACACGTACGTCTTGCAGTCAAGCCAGCTTGTGCCCATACACTATCGCCATGGTTTCCATTCACGGCTAGCTGACCTTTAGGCTCCTCCGTTACTGTTTTGGAGGATAGCGCCCCACTAAAACTGTCCACCAGATACTGTCTCCCTGTGTTTATGCCACAGAGGTTAGAATATACATTTTTAAAGATTGGTGTTTCATCGACGGATCCATCTACCCCGAGAGGTAAACTTCAAATCCTACCAACTACGCTACGCATCAAAAACGTATAGTCAATATCAAGTTACAGTAAAGCTTCTAGGGTCTTTTCGTCTAACTGCAGGTAACCGGCATCTTCACCGGTACTGTATTTTCACCGAGCTGGTCTCCGAGACAGTTCTCCAGTCATTACACT
>JBAXUB010000023.1:0-2762 GCA_037129895.1 Candidatus Tayloriibacteriota bacterium
GAAATAGTTGTCGATACCAGAAAATCATTTGTCTGTGCTCCACTTAATGGTAAAACTATTTTTATCGCATTTGTTTCATATCAGGATATATGGCACTATATTGTGGCATCTTATCGTGAAAGAGATAATCAAATTGACGTACAAGATGATTTGCGCTTATTGACACCTGAGGAGATAGAATCACTGAGAAATAGGGGAATAATTATTTAAAATTTTATCACTAAAAACCCTGGGAGCTCCTGATCTGACCCCAAAAAAGTGGAATGGAATTAAAAACCCCATTCCACTTTTTAGTATACTTAAGAGTGGAATAGATATACTATCTAACTATTCTTCACTCTATGACCCATATACTCTACACAGATGAGCAAATAATGCTCTTGAGGGCAAATCAGTATGTAGGAGACTGTAGTCAGAAACATTGTGTATACACTGATCAATGCAAAATAGAAGCATTGAAACTTGATAATCAATGATGGTACTTTCGTGATATTTTTCGATATCTTTGATTTCCTGATTTCTTCGTTGTATCGAGGGCACCGAAACAAATAATGAAAAATTGGAGATATGCCATGAGAACGAGATGACTCTCAAATATGATGCAATCAAAACGGGGGAGAAAGAAGAAAGAACGAGTAGATATATCTCTCATGAACAAGGATGAGTATATAGCGTACCTTGAAGCAAAAACAGCGTACCTTGAAGAACTTCAGAAAAGAATGTACTGACATGATCCCTAATAAGACTCTTCGGTTTTCAGTAGTTCACACATTGTCATCCAAGCATTGTGTACGACTCCTTTGTCAGCTAGCAGCTGTTTCGCTTTCAGGATACTACCGATATGTACAGTACAAGGAACATAAACATAACAAGGAGGCACAGGATCTCAAAGTTCTTCAAGAGATATCATGGTCATCCAAGCAAAAGTACGGGTATCGAACTCTTGTTATGAAATTAGCTCAGAGAAACATATGTATGAATCACAAGAAGGTACTTCGATTGATGAAGAAGTATGGTTTACTCGCGAAGATACGAAGAAAGAATCCCTACAAGATCATTATGAAGAAAAATCAGGAACACAGGACTGCTGACAACATACTTAATCGTGAATTTCATGGCATGGTACCATTCAGAAAACTCTGAACAGATATTACGTACTTACGATACAGGGGGAGATGGATGTATCTCTCAATCGTACGAGATATGGTCACTTCTGAAATTCTTTCTTTTGGTGTTACAAATAATCTCAGTATGGGCATCATTCACATCACCTTCTCAAGATTAGATCAGTGGTGTTCAGGGGGAAAATTAGCATGAGCACTCTTTCATTCTGACCAATGATTCCACTACACACATCCCTACTTCCAATCACAACTGAAAAAACTTGGTTGTATACAGTCTATGTCACGAAAATGAAACTGTATTGATAATGCACCAACTGAATCCTTCTTTGGACATATGAAGGATGAAATGGATATATCTCTCTGTGAAACAATGCAGGAAGTTGAAAAAACAATAGAAAACTATATATTCTATCATAATCACTGACGACCACAGTGGTCAAGAAAAAAGATGACCCCCGTACAATACAGAGATCATCTTTTACAGTTACGTTCCTAGAGGTTTTTTAATTCTACTCTACTCAATGGGGTGCGGATCACCGAGAGGTTTTTTGATTGAGAAATTCAAATATATTATTTTAAGATACTTTCGATAGCAGCTTGGAAATTTGCTTCTGGTTGAGCTCCTGAGACGACAACATATTTACCAGTTTTGGTATTGATGATGACGTTTCCTGGAGTACCATTGATGCTAAATTTGCTTGAACCTTCTGACTGTTGAGCTGTGATCTTGCTCGCAAACTTTTTGCTATCAGCACAGGTCTTGATAGCTGTAGCATCGAGACCGATTTCTGTGACAACAGAATCAATCACATCTTGGCTTGGAGTCCCTTTTGTGAAGACTCCATCGATAAATGCAAAGTATTTCTCACCACCTCCGACTTCTCCGACACATTCTGCAGCTTCAGCAGCTGGAAGAGCTGTTGTGTGGAATGGAAGAGGATAATGCTTGAATGTGAGAGCGAGTTTGCTACCATATTTTGCTTCCATATTCTGGATAGCTCCTGAATCGTGGAGTTTTTTGCAGAAAGGACAATCGAGATCAGAATATTCGATCCAGAGGATGTCTGCAGATTTATTTCCTTTGATGTATGAATCTTTTGAGAGAGCTGCTATATCACTTTTTGTGAGAGTTCCAGATGTTTTTGGTTCTGCTGTAGGTTGAGATGGATTATTTGCAGGAGCTGTATCGCCAGCCTTTCCTTCCATTTGTGCAATCTGTGCATCGAGATTTCCTTTGATATTTTCACCGTATTTAGGATTTTTTACCATCTTTTGATACAGCTTGTAATTTTCACGTCCACCGACCTGTTCTACCTGCTGGTTTTGTACGATAAGGTACGTACCGAGGAGGGAAATGATGAGGGCACCTGCGATAGCTCCGTACACACCAGTGAGCATATTTGGGTGTGAGTGCGTCGTGCCATCTGCGTGAGTATGAGTATGCTTGTCCATAAAGTTATAGTTTAAGAAATAAAGGACGAGGCGTAGTATATGGCATTCATTTTGTCTCGCAAGTGAGTCACTCTTCACCAACCGAATTTTTGTCGTATACTATTTTATAATATTGGTTTCTTCTATTCGGATACCTGAATTCCAAACTTAGACGCAACGAAATAGATTTTCCATCAAACACATAAT
>JBAXUB010000024.1:0-2468 GCA_037129895.1 Candidatus Tayloriibacteriota bacterium
TAGAAGGCGCGGGGGCGGGTTTCTAAAGTGTCTACTAAAAGGGGTACGCTTCAAGTATCGTTGTAAGCACCCTTAGCTGTTTTGGTTAGACAAGCTTGTGTAAGTACCCTTAGCTGTTTTGGTTAGACAAGCTTGAGTAAGCACCCTTAGCTCAGTTGGCTAGAGCGCACCCTTCACACGGGTGAGGTCAGAGGTTCGAGCCCTCTAGGGTGCACAAATCATTCATACCACTAGCGAGCAACGCTCGCGTCAAGGGCTCGAACGCCGGAGCGATGCCGAGCTAGCAAGTATTGACAAACAGCATATACTGATGTAATATCTGCTTGTTAAGCATAAAATATTATGGAATCATTTTTCGAAACATTTATACAACCATTCTGGGAACTTGTGAAGGAAATGTACAATTCTTTCATGGACGTTCTGCCAACTGCCATATATTTTATATTATGGTTACTTAGTGCGATCATCATTCTGCCTTGCGTATTCGTTGCCGGAACCCTATACCCAAAATGGGTAGAATGGGGCGAAAGTCTATAACTTACTCCCGAATTGAGCCGCGAAATTGGCTCAATTTTTGATTTGAGACTATAATACGCCCATGACTCTACAAAACCAGAAGCAGCAAAACCCGATATCTCTTCACCCAACAATTTTTGTCATTCTGGGCATTACAGGTGACCTGGCTAGCAGAAAGCTACTACCATCATTGCTCGAATTATTCGCAAAGAAACTACTCCCAGCAAACTTTGCGATCGTTGGTTTTTCTAGACGCACCTTCACAAGAGAAGAATTCAGAGAGTTAATAAGGGAACATCTGAATGTTCGACCGGGTCAGTTTCGTGAAGAAGATATCAAACACTTCATGGATCACATGACCTATGTTCAAGGAATATTCAACGACCCAAATGCATATTTTAGACTCCAACAGCATCTACAGACAATTGATGACCGATGGGCTCAATGTTCCAATAAGATATTCCATCTTTCTGTACCACCGAATCTATACGAGGGTATACTGACACATCTTGCAAATTCCAAATTGACATTACCTTGTGATGATAGAACTGGTTGGACTAGAATACTGATCGAAAAGCCGTTTGGAAATGACATCCATACAGCGAGATCTCTGGACAAGCTACTAGGTAAACTATTCGATGAAAAGCAAATATTCCGAATAGACCACTACCTTGCCAAAGAAGCGTTGCAGAACATCCTCGCGTTCCGTTTCGCCAATCCTATGTTCGAACCGATATGGAATAGAACTTATATCGATAAGATTCATATCAAACTCTATGAAAGAGATGGTGTAGGCGACCGCGGAGCTTTCTATGATTCTATTGGGGCACTCAAAGATGTCGGACAAAATCATATTCTGGCTATGTTATCACTCATGGCTATGAGTGATCCGGGTTCATTTTCGGCAGATAATATTCGTAAAGAGAGAGCCAGGGTCTTGAGTAGTCTCCGGAAATTATCGTCTAGTAAGATAAAGCAGTTCGTAGTACGTGGCCAGTATGCTGGTTATTTATCTGAAAAAGGAGTTAAACCTCTATCGAACACTGAGACATATTTCCGCATCAAGGCTGAGATCTCAGGCGCGAGATGGAAGGGTGTACCTTTCTATCTAGAATCTGGTAAGTGTATGTCTGAGTCAAAAGCGGAAATCGACGTATATTTCAAGAAAGGTAAGAGGGGACTATGGAAATCAGTGAATAGTAGCCAAGACGTTCCGAATATTTTAACATTCCGTATCCAGCCAGATGAATGTATCAGGATTAAATTCAATGTAAAGACGCCTGGCCACGGATTTGATGTTGAACCGAAAACACTCAAGTTCAAGTACTCTGATGTTAGCTCATTTTCGGATGCTATACCCAATGACTATGAGAGACTTATACGTGATGCTTTCTCTGGAGATCAGACTTTGTTCGCTTCAACACAAGAAATCGTAGCTTCATGGGAATACATCACTCCGATTATGGACAATTTGGCCTCATTACCACTCAAAATCTACGAAAAAGGCACCCGTGAAATAGAATAGGGAGTAGTCCACACATTTATTTGTTCTAGTATATGAAAACGTGATAAAATATTGTCAGTATTCAGAACGGCTGAAGCCTTTACTGATTATATTTTGTGATGAATTTATTTCATATCAATAATATAGTACGGATCAAAATATTTATAGTATTTTTTGTAATCCTTGTTGGGATATTTTCGATTTCGATTGCAAATATTCGAGCTGACACAGGTGCGCCGTCGATCATTTCATATCAGGGAAGACTAACTGACTCAAGCGGTAACTTACTCGGAGGTAATGGTACACCTTATTATTTTAAATTTTCATTTTGGGATAGTCCAACTGTTGGTCAAGGAACTAAATTGTGGCCTACTTCATCTCCGAGTGCCATATCGATCTCTGTCAAACAGGGAGTATTTGGTGTAAATATTGGGGACACGGAAAATGG
>JBAXUB010000025.1:0-2304 GCA_037129895.1 Candidatus Tayloriibacteriota bacterium
CCGTAAGAGGCCCATACATAAGCCAATCCTATATGGCCATGGCATAACCATCTCACATCCTCAAAATCTGCATTTTCAACTACTTGTGTCCATTTTTGGAAACATTCTACTAAATGGGTTGCATCACTTACTTGGAGTTTTTGTTTTTTGATTAGGTGTTCTTTCCATAGATCAAGATCGACAACGATTTGGTTTTGGTGGATTCGCATTAACTCCCAACCAATGCTGCTTTTCACCAAATTCAATCTATTGTCACATTCTTTACCTACAAGACTGGCTGCGCATGCCAATCTTATGATGCTCTCGAAATATCTCTCGAAGAGATCAAGAGCTTGATCAAAATATTGAGTGGTTGAAAAGACTCTAAGAGGAGACAGAAGAGTTGAAAAATCTAAGTAGTAGTTTTCTATCGAGTGACCTCTTGACCAAATAAGTCGTCCAGATACCTGGTGTTTGTTAAGATTATCTTTCAGCTTATCCCCTATCTCGAAGTCTCTGAATTCGCGATCAACGAAGCCAACGTATCTACTTGCATAAGGATATTGTTCGATAATCTGTGAAATGGTCTCAACTTTCTCGCGGCAACCTTGACCAATTAAAGGGGTATCTATAAAATCTTGTGCGGAGTATATATGTATAGGTCTTTGTTTATCACTAAGCAGTTCCCGTACCATCCTCTTAAAAAGTCGTTTATCATCATCTCCTTCTACGAGCAAGAACATGTCATCACTCATATCGATCCATCCGCGGAAACCGGCGGCAGTAAAAGAGGGATTTTCACTCATTAGTATGTGGTCTCCTCTTGATCAGATAAATCAATATCAACGGTTTCACTGTCAGGCGCAGAAACCTTAGCTTCCAGTTTCAATTTCCTCCTACTATCTTCGTAATCCTCGGCAATTACAGGAGAATGAGTGCAGGCAATAATTTGACGATCGCCAAGGTACTCCGACATTTTTTTCAAAAGACCGCTCTGCCAATCAACATGTAGTGATATCTCTGGCTCATCAATTAGAACGACTTTCTGCTCATGCATATGTGTGGCTGCATACATGAGGGTGGCAATTTGACGTTCCCCTGATGATAATGTTCGTAGACTACTAACTTGTGAACTGTCAGCGAACTTTATACTAATGGCTGACATAGCTCTAGAATTTTCAGAACTGATGACCATCGATTTATTTTCAAGGAATTTATTAACAGCTAATAGGTATCGTATCACTTCTTGGAGTGATGTTTCTTGAACATCTGCTATGTCTGTTAGCATTTGACGATAGACGTTTAATATCCGAACAGTGGTAGCTCCTTCTTTTTCACTAAACTTAGACTTATCGATTAGATCCCGCAGATCACTATATATTCCTGTAAGTATCAGTGATTCTGCTTTCATTGGAGATTGTTCCAGTCTATCAAATATTCCCTTGATACTGGTTAAAACGGCGTCTGTACCCTCTACTATACTTTCTTCTGAAGACAATGCCTTAAAAATGTCTAGAAATGCTTTTGTAACCAGTTTTCTATCCTGCCGCAACATTCTGTCCTTAGATACTCGAATCTGACGTGTCAATTCGCTATCGATTTCGAGTAGAGAAGGAAAGTTGACCACAGGTACGAATTCTCCGAACCATTCTCGAGCTCGCCGTGTAGCTTGACGTTCCCATCGTTCTTGTTCGCTTCGTTGAAATGGCTCATCTCGCATTGCTGCCCAAGCCTCTATCATTGTCCTAAAGGCTGGAAAATAAGCTGTCTTTAGCATAGGTTCCGGAGGAATCTCTTCCTTCTCACTCACCTCCTCGGCGTCAGCAATCATGCGTCGGCGAATCGATGGTAGCATATCCTCCGAAATCCTCAAATGACTAATGTCCGGGCGAATGATCTTGGTAGAAAACTCGTACTTCTTTTCTTCGTTAATATAAACATATATTTTAGAGTAATCATCTTTTTGAAGTCTCTCGAGTTTAATATAACGATCCTCATCAAGCTCGACCTCTATAGTATCAAAGTGCATATGAGAAAAACGTTTGAAATCTCCATTCAAAACATTCGCTAGTATGTGTAGCAGAGTCGTTTTCCCCGTTCCATTTTTCCCATGGAGAATATTTACTCCTCGTTCAAATTTAATTGGCGGGATAGTGAAACGATCAAAAACGCCAGTTGCCTTTATACTTTTAACGTAAGTTGACATATTACTCCCTCTCTTAATTAGGACTTATCCGTACCCACATTTATTTTGTTCCGGGTGGAAAATCAGCCAGGATTCAACAATATAGGACAGATTATGCAAACCTCGCCATATCACAATTG
>JBAXUB010000003.1:0-81045 GCA_037129895.1 Candidatus Tayloriibacteriota bacterium
GACACCCTGGGCTACACACGTGTTACAATCGCATCTACAACGGGACGCAATATCGCAAGATGGAGCAAACCCTTACAAAAGATGCGCCAGTTCGGATAGGAGTCTGCAACTCGACTCCTTGAAGCCGGAATCGCTAGTAATCGCAGGTCAGCTATACTGCGGTGAATACGTTCTCAAGTCTTGTACTCACAATAAAAGCGCGCAGCAGCGTACTTTTCTAAGTGGTTAAAGTCCACTTTCTGTGAAAGCAGAATAGTCGACGGGTAGTAGTATGCCACGAGGTGTACTGCGAAGGATCCGAAGACGAAGAGCAGCCAGTATAATAAAAAAGACGAATCGACCTACTAACCTAGTAAAGGGCGGTGAGGGTAGGGAAGATTTGATTTGAAGTCTTTATTGGATGTTTGGAATAGAAATTTACGTAACCTGTGGAGATCTGATGTTGTCTCCGATGCAAAATCGGAGTAATATAAACTTACGCAGCGTCAGAAGTCAGCTGAGTCATAGTAAACCGTTCAATTATTATAATAGAACGATGAAGGACTCACTCAATGTATAAACTCAATCCAGATTACATCATTGGTTTAGTAGATGGTGAAGGAAGCTTCACGATATATATTCGTGATCCAAAATTGCCTCGTACCCAGAAACGAAGAGTTACCGTAGAACCAAAGTTCTACATCAAGCTCATCGAGAAGGACAAGGAGATATTGGAACGGCTCAAAACCTATTTTGCTTGTGGAAGCATTTACTTCCAGAAGGATGATAGGCCCAACCATCAACACTGTTACCGGTATGAAGTCTACAATAGAGAAGATCTGATCAACATTATCATCCCATTTTTCAAGAAACATCCCTTACAGTTTGTTTCAAAACGAAATGATTTCGAATTGTTTTGTCAAATGATGGAAATGATAGATAGAAAAGAGCATCTCGAGGGAAAGGGTTTAGAGAAGTTGTTTCAATTGAAGCAACTTATGCACTGAGCTCGCGTAGCGCGGGAAATCCGCACACTACGTGGGAACATCAATTCATAGTTTAATGAAGATAATCGCCCGTCAACCCAAGGGAGTCGGTGGTGCCCGAAATCTCGCCTCGTGCGGGCCTAAGGCAAAATCGATGACAGGGGGTAAGTCGTAACAAGGCACGGGTAGCGGAAGCTGCTCGTGGAATATTTCAAATTTCAACCGTTTTTTACTCCTTCTTCGGAAGGGTAACTAACTTATAGTCGATATGATCTTCCAAGATCATGAGTCATGACTCTTGTGTACTCTAAACACGAGTCCTTAACCGGGGAAGATACCCGGAACACATGGGAGATATCAATTGAATCTCTCATGGGTGAACGGAACAAAATAAAGAGCGCTAAATAAAAAAACCCCGTAGAGCATACCGCTCTGCGGGGTTTTTGAGTTCATGTAGGTGTGTTTGGCACAGCCCCCATTAGTCTTTTTTCAGTTGATTTTTGTGTCTGAACTCGAGCTCAGCTTCGGCTCGAGCGAACAGGAAGTTGTATCCGTTGATGGGACAGAAGCATATTGCTGTGTCGAATGCTTCGTTCACTATATCTAGAGCACGAAGTTCGCCATTTCGTATCTTCCGTCTTTTGAAAACCAAGACATCTAACATTCTATCAGTGATGATCTGTTCGACGTCTTGACTCATCACCGACACGTCCTGGTATTCAGCGGGTTTCTTACCAAAGATCTCCGAGAAAGTTTTTGAGTCGTCCTTGTAAGACCTCCGTATCGCCATGACCTGGTAAAATGCCCAGTGTGAGTACATGCGAGTTGTACGGTATATAGTCGCTACAAAGTAGTAGGAGACAATGACGAGGAGCACAGTCGCTACCATGTTCAGTTTTTCATACATCGATAAACTGATACCGAGCTGCATCGCGTGCGTGGTCATATAGACACACAGCCCGATCATCGTCCCTACGGCGGCTATCCTGATCAGGTAAACCTTTATTGGGCTCAGGTCTTCTTCGATTTTCATCATATCGTCGATCTCTACTTCACCGACGTTTCGATGACGTATGTAGTTCTGTAGTATTTCTTTGTTAATATTCACTCTTTGCCTTTCAATTAGTGTTGACTAGGTCTATCTCAGGCTATTAGAACATTATCAGGACAGAAAGTCAATAATATAGACCAGATCTCGCTTTTATTGTGTCACTTTTGTTGATGCAAAATATTCAGTTTTGTGCTAATATATAGAGTAATTATGGCCAAGAAGCCTGAAAAAACAGTACCAGAATCACTATTCGCACGCGAGGGAAGTGGTGTCGTCGCTCGTTCTATCACCACAGAGATGCGTGAGTCTTTTTTGGACTACGCAATGTCAGTTATTACAGATCGTGCTCTACCAGATGTACGTGATGGATTGAAACCAGTGCACCGCAGGATCCTATTCGCTATGCATGAGAAAGGACTCACGGCTTCTGCAAAGTTTCGCAAATCAGCAGTGGTAGTAGGAGATGTTCTAGGAAATTATCACCCACACGGTGACGTTGCTGTGTATGATTCGATGGTCAAGATGGCACAGCCATTCACGATGAGATATCCACTCGTCCACGGTCAAGGTAACTTCGGTACAGTTGATGGAGATCCAGCTGCTGCTATGCGTTATACAGAGGCAAAGATGTCACGTGTAGCGAGTGAACTCCTACGAGATATAGACAAAGATACGGTTGATTTCCGACCAAACTACGATGGTACAAAAAAGGAACCTACCGTAATGCCAACCGCCGTTCCTAACTTGCTTTTGAATGGAACTCTAGGTATCGCTGTTGGTATGGCTACCAATATCGCTCCACACAATCTCCGTGAGGTGGTTGACGCGACTGTGCACCTACTCGGAAACAAAGACGCTTCAACTGAGGATCTATTCCATTTCATCAAAGGTCCAGATTTCCCAACAGGCGCTATCATGTATGGTGAGAAAGATATACATCATGCCTATGCTACAGGACGTGGAGGTGTCACGGTTCGCGGTGAGGCCGAGATAGTCGAGGACAAGAAGGGTCAATTCCAGATCATCATAACTTCTATACCATATCGCGTGAACAAGGCTGAGCTCATCATGAAGATAGCTGACCTCGTTCGTGAGAAGGTTATAGAGGGTGTGAAGGGGCTTCGCGATGAGTCAGACAAGGATATGCGTATCGCTATAGATTTGAAGCAAGGTTCATATCCTGAGAAAGTCCTCAATTTACTCTATAAGCACACACAACTAGAAGATGCATTCCATTTCAATACAGTTGCTCTAGTTCATGGTGTTCCACAAACTCTTTCATTGAAGTCGATCCTACAAGAATTCGTTACACATAGAATAGATGTTGTACGTCGTCGTACACAATTCGATCTCACGAGAGCTGAAGATCGTGAACATATATTGCTAGGTTTGAAGAAAGCACTGGATCATATAGATGAGATCATCACACTCATTCGTGGTTCCAAGGATGCAGTAGAAGCGCACGCTTCACTCATGAAGAAATTCAAGTTCAGTGAGAAACAAGCAACAGCGATATTGGAGATGAAACTACAGAGACTAGCTGGACTAGAGCGCAAGAAAGTTCTCGATGAATTACATGAAGTTCAGGCTCTCATCGAAGAATTGAAGTCTATTTTGGGAAGTGAAAAGAAGGTTAGAAGTATCATCAAAACTGAGCTTATCGATGTAAGGACGAGATATGGTGATGATCGAAGGACCAAGATCGTGAAGCATGGCGTAAAGGATTTCAATCCAGAAGATTTGATAGCAGATGAAGAGTCGGTTATCGTTCTAACCAAAGGTGGTTATATAAAGAGAACTGATCCAGATGAATATCGCAAGCAGAAGCGTGGTGGTGTTGGGGTAGTTGATCTGGATACCAAGGAAGAGGATTTCATCTCTCATTTGGTCTTTGCTTGGACTCATAACGATCTACTTTTCTTTACAGATAAAGGTAAGGCGTACCAGATCAAGATGTATGATATTCCAGAAGGTAAGAGGGCCACGAAAGGCAAATCAGTGATGAATTTTCTATCTCTTTCAGATGGTGAACGTGTGACTTCTATATTGCCGATGCCAAAAAACAAGAAAGATGCTGAAGGTCTCTCTCTTATCATGGTTACGAAAAATGGTACTGGCAAGAAGACTTCCGCTCAACATTTCAAAGATGTACGTCGTTCTGGGCTTATCGCTATAACACTCGAAGGCGGTGATGAACTCATCTCAGCTTCTTTTGTGACAAAGGGTGATGAGGTTGTTATGGCTACAAAGGAGGGTCAGTCGATACATTTCAAGGAAGGTGACGTACGCGAAATGGGCCGAAATGCTGCAGGTGTTCGTGTCATCAAGATAGACAAGACTGATAGTGTGATCTCTGCTGACGTCGTCTCAAAAGACGCCAAGAATCCCCAATTATTCGTTATGGGAGCAAATGGTTATGGCAAGAAGACGAAACTTGCTGAATACAAGGTTCAGAATCGTGGTGGTTCAGGTATCCTCACTATGAATATAACTTCGAAGACTGGCTCACTCATCGCCGCCAAGGTTGTTACTGATGACATCGAAGAGATCGTTGCCATGTCCAAGAAATCTCAGGTTATACGTGTTGATCTCAAGGAAATCCCATCATTATCTCGCGCTACCCAAGGCGTTCGTGTTATGAAACTTCGAGATGGTGATACTTTGGCTAGTCTCATCTGTTTGTAATTGGTCAGTCAATTTACCCACACCACACGAGAGTTTTTATAACTCGAGGACTGTTCGGTGGTGCGTCAATTCGTGAGATAAATAATAGTTTCCTTCATCCGCAGAGTTATAAAAACTCTCGTGTGGTGTGGGTTTTAACAGGTATCCATTCACGGGGTAATTTGCTCCGTCGTCTGCGGGCGCTCCCGCTGGCTACCAGTCCTCGACGCACTACGCAAATTACCCCGTGAATGTTATACATGTGTAACTGTCCACACATGGCACCTTTATACTTCATAACGAATAGACTATAATTAGCCTATGTTTTCCGACCCAGCAACAAATTTGAATAAAGTAGGCTTAACAGACGGTATGAAAATAGTAGATATAGGCGCCGGTTCTGGTTTCTATAGTATTGAGGCGGCCAAGAGAGTTGGGGCCACTGGTAGGGTATATGCCGTAGATGTGCAGAAGGACCTATTGGAGAGACTCCGTTCGGTCGGTGCATCTCAAGGTCTTAGAAATATAGAAGTAATATGGGGAAATGCTGAGAAGATAGGTGGAACGAAACTCCGTGAAGGACTAGCTGACAGAGTCATTGTATCCAATGTATTGTTTCAAATAGAAAAACCGGATGATTTTGCTTTGGAGATAAAGAGGATCATCAAGCCGGGCGGCAAGGTTTTGTTGGTTGATTGGAGTGAAGTGAGTGCACTCGGTCCTTCTACAGTTGTATCTTCGAGTCAGGCACAGGCATTATTTGAGAAGTCAGGTTTCAAGTTAGAACAGCAATTCGGTGCAGGGGATCATCATTATGGCTTGGTTTTTGTAAAGTAGGCTGGCGTACACCTTCCGTATTTCATTCCTAGAATATATAATTCAATTATGTCAAAATTCCAACTAATAATCTTGTCAGTGTTCGTAGTTTGTATCATTGCTGGTGTTATCGCCTTTGCAACATTCAAGGGTAATGGTACAAGTACTGATCTACCGAGCGTTACTATTTGGGGCACGTTTCCAGCGGATATTTTTAATAAGTATGTAGTAGAAATTAACAGCACATCATCCGTTACAATGACGGTGAATTATGTAGAGAAGAAACCAGAGCAATTCTCTACCGATTTTATAGCAGCTTTGGCGAGAGGTACTGGACCTGATGCGATCCTCATACCACTAGATATGCTGTTGCCTCATTTGGATAAGCTGACCATGATACCGTATACAGCTCTGTCACAGAGGGCATATATGGATACATATGTTCAAGAATCCAACATATATCTTACAGACAGTGGCATTATGGGCCTACCATTCGTTATAGATCCGCTCATCATGTATTGGAATAGGGGGATGTTCAACTCGGCTGGTGTAGCAACTTATCCAAAATATTGGGATGAATTTAACACGATAATACCGAAATTGACCGTGAGAGAGAGCGATGGGAATGTTCGTAAGTCGGCTGTTGCAATGGGTGATTTTACGAATATGACGAATGCTCGCGAGCTTGTTGGTTCTATGCTATTACAACTCAACAATCCTTTTACTGCGTATGATAGTACTGGTATAAAGACAACGATCACGAATTCCTCGGGTTCAGCACCACAATCAGTATTCAAATTCTTCACACAGTTCGTCGATCCATCTAGTCCCAATTATTCATGGAATAGAGGGATGCCCAATGACAAAACAGCTTTCTTGTCAGGTATAGGGGCTACATATTTTGGCTTTGCCTCTGAACTCAAGGATATCCGTACAAAGAATCCAAATCTCAATTTTGATGCAGCATCGTTACCACAAGTTCGAACAGGTGGTGTCAAAGCAACATTCGGAAAGATGTATGCATTTTCATTCATGAAAAGTTCGAGTAATGTGAACACTGCTTTCCAAGTCGCTTCAACTATGACAGCACCATCATTTTTACCTATCTTGGGGAGTATGCTGTATCTACCTTCAGTACGTAGAGATATCATCGCACGTGGTTCTACAGATCCATATATCGATGTTTTCAATAAGGCAGCACTCGTCTCCAATGGATGGCTGGATATAGAACCTATAAAGTCACGCGCTATTCTCTCAGGAATGGTTCAGAACATTACGAGCGGTAAGGTTTCGGTGAGCGAAGGTATCCAAGACATTGAGGACTTGTATAATGTTCAGTTAAGGGCTGCCACACAATAAATATTATGAAAAATAAGATATATACGATCATATTGGCCGCCATAGTTCTAAGCTCGTTCGCACAGTTTTCAATACTGACCGTTAGTGCAGCAAATGAGTCTGTTGATATAACAAAATCGAGTTTTCAGTTATCTATCTGTGATGGACCGAGGCCACCAGGTGGAGGTACTAGTGGCACGGTGTATTGTGATTTTACTGGACTTATCTTGACGGTACAGCGGTTCATCAATGTCGGTATAGCCATCGGTGTATTCGTAGCACTCGGTAGTTTCTGTTATATCGGCTATCTATATATGACTGGAACACCGGGCAATATCACCAAGGCAAAATCCATTTTCCCAAAAATCTTTTTTGGGTTTATAATAATGCTCACGGCATGGTTCATCGTTTATCAGATGCTCTCATGGCTAGGTGCCAGTTCGACCTATACTACTTTATTGGGGAAATAATATAAATATAATGAAATTATCAAACATAATTGGGTATAAGATTGGAACTAGCGTTATGATCGTTCTCATGTTAGTTGTGGTACTCAGTGTACCAGTGACTTTAGTCATGGCGCAGATCAATATTGGTGGGAATGCTATTACTGCCCCCGTCAGTGGGAATGGTAAAGCAGGAACTCTCGATAATCCATTAAAAGGAGTGAGTTCACTCGGCGATCTAGTAAAAACTGGTCTACAAGTCTTTACATACATAGCGGTTCTCATAGGTGTTGTCATGATAGTGATAGTTGGTCTCAAATATATCCTCGCACGTGGTAAACCAGAGGAGATGAAGAAAGCCAGCCAATGGCTACTGTATATCGTGATAGGGCTAGCGATCGTTATTGGTTCTAGGATCGCCGTATCTATCGTTATCAACACACTGGAGTCCTCTGGTGCGGTTGATCCGAAAGTTATACAAAGTGCAAAGAATGCCAATCAATAATTTATTAATTATTCAATAATATGACAAAAAAACATTTAAAATATACACTTTCAATATTGATCGCCACTACGCCACTGTTAGCTTTTGCTGCGACGGGCGGTACTTTGAAGACTTTGATATCATCGATCATCAATTACCTCAATTGGGCACTAGTCCTCATGATGGCTCTGGCTATCGTGTATTTCACTTGGAATGTGATCAAGTATTATGTTAGGACCAATGAAGATAGGAAAGAGGGAAATACTTATGTTATGTATAGTATCATCGGTTTTTTCGTAATATTGTCTTTCTGGGGATTGGTAAATATTCTGCAAAATAGCTTCGGTTTGAGTAATCAAGGGAATACTCCAGGTAGTTGGGCTTCATTCTCCAATATTTTCCCTGGAGGAGGGTCGTCAGCTTCTGGTGGGGTAAGTGATCCAGCCTCGCAGACTCTATTTGATTACCAGGCTGGTGGCAGTTCGATTACTTGTCCGAGTGGAACGGATTACAATGCGACGACTGAGACTTGTATGTAGTATAACCTATCAATATCCACAGGGGGGTGCATTTAATAGTCTGTAAAGTAGTGTATAATTATAACCAACTAATATATTCGTATTAGCATTTATTAACAAATTAACAATAATATGAAAAAAATCATCGCAGTAGCATTGGCATTAACACCTGTTGTAGCATTTGCTCAATTGACACAGATCACCGACGTCAATAGTTTGTCTAGTAGACTCGTGAGTTTGGGTAATACATTTACATATTTGTTGATAGCTCTAGCAGTTATCTTCATTATCTGGAACGTGGTTATGTCCTTGATCAAAGGTAATGATCCTGCAGCTCGTGGTGCAGCAGCATCCTCTATATTGTATGGTATAGTCGGTCTATTCGTAATACTATCTATCTGGGGCCTAGTGAATATCCTAGTCAATACATTCGGTACGAGACCACCTGCTGCAACAGTCCCTCAGGCACAGAATGCTCCAATAGTTTACTAATAGTTAAACAATTCGATGTCATCCGTAACTCAGCTCATGGCCGCACTGGACGCTGCTACATTCGGCAAAGCAGTTGACCCGATTATATCAAATATATTGAATCCGATAATGGCGCTAATATTTGCTGTTGCTCTCGTCGTGTTCGTTTACGGAGTTTTGACATATGTTTGGGGTTCGCAAGATGGTGATGCAAGGACCCTAGCGAAGAATAGTATGGTTGGAGGAATCATCGGTATGTTCATCATGTTGTCAGCGTGGGGCATAGTCAATCTGATAGCAAATACTGTTAAATCTCTGTAAGTACTCAGAAAAATCTAGATCGGAATTATATATAAAAGGGAAAGGCCGGACATGAATCGCTTCATGCCGGCCGTTTCTTGCAAAGAACTATGACGAGGGTACATCCCTCGTTTCTGATATCGCCCAGGCAACAGGTGCCTGAGACAACTTTTGGTTTGGTTCGATACTCACCTCGATCGTATTGAACCCGACTGTGTTCTCGAGGTGAGACTTTTCCCGCCAATTGCGCGGGTAAAGTTTGAAAATACGACTATCGTCGTGATCAAACCTCACCAACCAATGGACATCGTCGACAAGTATGTTCATGTCGACCCTTCTCCCAAAGACGCTCACGCCCTGCCATTTTCCTGGCACGGCAATGATGACGCCTGATTCGTGAGCTGTGGTGTAGCTCTGCTTCACCATTTCGCTCATCTTCGGGTTAAGTCCGTCACCCGATCCGGAAGATCCGGAGGGGGATGACCTCGACACGAATATGATGAGGATGATGAGTGGTGCCAGCAATAGTGCCCACTTCTGTGTTTTACTCATTTTCTGTTTGGGCGGGATCACCATTGCTGGTGTTACCGCTTTTGTCGTCGCTGCTGCGGGTGCAGCAGGTGTTGTTGTCGTCGCTGCTGTTGGTTTCGCCATATTAATCCTTCTATTTTTTTTGTTCTATTTTTTGCCTGCCATGACTATTCCCGCGCCGTCCCCAAGGCCCAATGCTGTTAGACCTTCCTGGGGAATGCCCCGGTATTCGTTCTCTTTTACTTCAATTGTTCGAGTCGTCTTTGGATCGACAGCTGCTGCTGCGGTCCTCGACGCCTCGTTTACGCCCATATCAGGGTTCGCTTCCCTGAGTGCTCTGATCCCTTCGTTGATCATACCGATCGTCGACTTGGACGAGTAGATCGTCCTTGACTCTGGTGTGAGGTCAAAGTTTTCCAACGTTGGATTTTTGATCTCGCACCCGATCTGGTCTTCGAAAGCGGAGATATTTTCTTCGCCATCAAAAAGTGTTGAAACCCATTTGACTACTGAGCTCTTGTAATAGAGCAGAGTCTCAACCGAGTTCAATCCTGCCAGATCTGATAGTCGAGCAGCGACTAGCGCCAATATCCAGGCCCGAATCTCCGCGTTTTGATAACGCAGTGATTTGCTGAGCGCATCCGTGTCGCTCTTACGATTGTAGAGTATCAGGATGTTCGCAAACATCACGTATCCATCACGAGTGGTGAATGTCACCTGATTCTCGCTACCAAATCGGGTCGTTATGATTTCGTGCTTTTGGAAGTTGATTGGCTCTTCCTGAAGCCTAGAACTCCACATTGTGAAGTGGAATCCTTGGAGGTAAACCAGGATCTTTCCCGGTCTGAAATAGTCCAGGTAGACCTTGGCTTCCCGAGCGTTCACTGTCGTCCACATCGCTGGGGTGTAGATGATCACGAACGCTGCCACTCCGATCAGCGGAATTCCGATCGTCATCATCGACGATTTGTCGATGAATGATAGACCAATCGACAAGGCAACGAAAAGTATCATTGCTGTCAATAGGTTGAGTATCAGCGATTCATAATCAAAGTTATTGATCACCGCTACCGCCAACGCTTTATCCGTGTTCACCCTGGCTCCCGGTTTCGGTGGGAGGGAGGTAATTTTCGGTCTCCGCAACGCGGGCGGAGCTTCTTTAATTTTCTTACTCATAATTTCATTTCTTTCTGTCTTTGATCTTCAGCCATAATTGTGGCCTCGGATCGGTTTGTCTATTATTCAGCTGTCAAACAGTATCTTTTGGACACTGGCAAGAGTCATCCGACCCTCGCAAACAGGCTTTTAAATCTGGTTCAATTGTAGCATAAAAAAAGGGCAAAGTCAAGGCAAATTGAGTATCGAAATAGGGCTATATAGCAAGTCATATTATTGGCTATTTTTGGTCATAAATATAAAGAAAACCCCTCATAGACATTGCTGTCAGTGAGGGGTTTTTTGAAGGAACTGTTCGGTGCTACCTGCACCGGCCACCACCACCGTGGTGGTATGTGGCAAACGGTAGTGGGGGACCGCCACGATATCCGCCGCCGTACGATGGGGCACAATAGCTGCCACTATAGTAGCTACCACCCCCGTATCCGACACTAATGATCGGCCTGTACGTTTGATACACGTACGGCTGCTGGTAAACAACCGTCGGCGCTGTTCGATAGTAGTATGAGGACTGCTCAACCGGAGCAGGTTCCCGATACTCCTGCACCTGTTTCTCAACAGGTTGCGCCGGCGGTGACCACGTTGAAGTGGTCTTCGTCGCACAAGTCGGCTGCCTCACTGTTACGGCCTGTGTGCTGACAAGGGTGTTGCCCTTGTACACAGGCCCGTAGTTTACGGTTATGGAGCAGTTCGTGCTGCTCACAATGTTGAAGCAGTTCGACATGGCCATGGTATTGGCCACTGAAGAGCTCATCCCACTCTGACTCTGAGCGAGGCCAGCTCTGGCGCGAGCGATTTCGCCCTCGTAATCGCTGAGCTTTTTGCTCTCAGCGTTCAAGTCGAGCTGCTCTTTATGGGCAGCGTCGTACCCTTTTGTCAACTTCCTGTATTCTGCAGCTGTCGCTGCGGCTGTTGACGGCGCGTCCACGGTGGCCTTCTGGTCGCGGTGTGTCCACCACCACCAGAGACCGATGAGGCTGAGAATCGCCACGATTAACGTGGTAATCTTAAGCCACTTCCACTTGTCGCCCGAAGCGGGCGGCGTGGTGGTGACGTTTACTGTCGTCGATCCACCTGTACCACCGGAAGCTGCAGCTGCTGCAGCGGCGGCCGCGGCTGCTGCTTTAGCGGCGCTCCCTGCGCGCGGCTTCCGAGCCTTCTTGGGTGCGGCTGGCTGCGGCGGCGGAGTGACTGGTGGCGGCGTCCCCGTTGTTGGGGGAGTTGCCGTCTTCTTCGCCTTGGCAGTTTTAGGGGCGGCAGGTGCCGTACCCGAAGTTGCTGCTGACGCTGTTGTTGCTGCAGGTGCTGTATTTACAGAACCTGGATTTGCGGGCGGTTGCCCAACCGGCGTTTTTGTCGTTGCCATATTCATATTTCTTTTTCTTTCCGTCTTTGATCCTCGGCCATAATTATGGCCTCGGATCGGTTTCTATATTCAGCTGTCAAACAGTATCTTTTGGACACTGGCAAGAGTCATCCGACCCTTGCAAACAAGCTTCAAATTTCTGGTGGTATTATATCACAAAGGAGTAATTTGTCAAGGTAAACGTATTTCGGCAATGATCGGGTGAACATGAGTCAAATAGCGTTATACCATATATGGTATAACGCCTATAAGCTATGTTGTGCGCCCCAGGATAACATATTTGCGGTGCCGGGGAGAGGACTCTTTCCCTACGGGAACGGTACAGTCTTCGTATTTCTCCTCGTCTACGACTCGTAGAAATATACTCAGACTTTTCGAGTCTTTGGACGCGAACCAGTCAACTGGTTCGCTGGTGGTATGCATATCAGTGCCGGGGAGAGGACTCCCCCGCGACTCTCGGCTGACCAGTCAGCCTCGGTCTGGGCACCGGCTCGCGGCTCGGTGCGCTCACCTCGCACGCTCCGCCGTTCTCGTCCTACCCCATGTCACAATGATGCTCCATTCGGACTGCATTTAGCAGTCCTCGTGGATCATTGTGCCGGGGAGAGGACTCGAACCTCCATGAATTGCTTCGCGTGGTCCTAAGCCACGTGCGTCTACCAATTTCGCCACCCCGGCGTAGATATAACATAGCATGTTTATGTGGGATTGACAAAATGGTATAAACAATGTTATAGTACACACGGCTAAGTTCTCTTACAATGTGATTTGAACCAAGTGCCAAAAGTAAACAACCGGGCCTTTATGCCCACGGCTGAATAAGCCAAAAAAGAAAGGATAGTTATGTTAAGTGAAAAATTCGTGCTGACGGTAAGTCGGCTAGTCATGCCGATCGGATTCGCTGTCGAAAATTTGGTCGCACGTATGCTACTCATGTGGTATGCGTTTGATAGGTTCGTCGGGGTAGATAAGGCCCCTATCATGTTCTCTCAGGGGGAAGTGATCGGAGTGGATGCTACGTTCGACGCAGATGGTGAGGTGCCTATCGGGTGCGGACAAGGAAGGTTCGGGACCGAGCATCCGGCCATCTCGGTGGCCAAAGAGCTCGGAATCCAGGACAACGCGGAGTTGTTACCGCTACTAGGATTTCTGAAAAATGGGACAGGTAGTGAGTTGCGACTGCAAGTGCTGTTCAAGTCCGTTCGTCGAAAGGTGAACGGTGACCCGAAGACATGCATTCAGGTTATGAGCATCTTCATTGATGCCATAATCATGAATGCCCGGTACAATCCGGTCGCATGTCAGAAGGAACTGTCGCTGGAAGAGGTCTTTCAAGGTCTCATCAAGCGCAAGAAGTTCACTGACAAACGAGCCTGCGCTCATCTGCAAAAGCAGATCGAACTCAGTCTTGCGAACAGTAAAGATGTGACTGAGTTAAATCACGTCCTTATGGCACTGTTCCGTCGTCGTGACAAGACTGTGACGACAGCGGATGTGCCTCTCTACAAGGAGGCTGACATCCTCGAGTGGATGGAGTTCGTCCTCACAGCCTATTACCAGCAGCAGATCGACTTTGGCAAGGCGCTGGAGGAGGTTCGAGATTTGGAACCTGTCATGGTTCCTACACTGATCGGTAAGAGCAGATTCAAGATGAAGCTCATCACCGTATCGAGTGAAAATGATCAGGTGGCAAAAGCTGCCAGATCGCTCGGTGCGGACATAGTCTTGCACAGAGAGCCAATGTCTCTACGTCGTCACATAAGTTTTGGTCCTGTCCGTGGGTTATCTAGCCAGAACCTGGCGAAAATGATCGAGTGGATGGAGGTGCCGAAAAAAATGAAAAGTCGAGTAAAGTGGGCTGATCTGGGAAGCTTCGACAAGAGTCGCGGGATCACATGGTGGCACGTGGACCGCAACGGAAATCTGCATAATGGTACCAAGTACCGTCCGCAGCCGGAATCGATGATCGCAGATTCTTCGATCGTTGATGCGATCCAGCACGCCTTCCATTTCGAGGAACTGAAGTTCTGGTGCAATCATCCGGATCGCAAGATCAGGATCTCGGCCAGAACGGAAGGGAAGAAACAGCTCGCCCTTCCTCAGCCCAACGGAAACAATGGGAACGGGAATGGACATCACGAGGTAGCCGGGATCAATGCGGTGGCAACTGCATTCGACAAAGCCTTGGAATCCAAGGCAGTCAGGGACGTTGTCAAAGACGTCAAGCCCAAGCGCAGGGTTAGTAAAGGGGACAAGGTTGTCAGCAGGGCATAGTACAAATCAAGAACAGGGGGTTCCAGACAACTGGGCCCCCTTTCCTTTTATCTCAACATCCAATAGTTGAATCTGGTATTGTCTAAATCACAAAAACCTGTTATATTTTCTCGTACGCGCCCATAGCTCAGCTGGTAGAGCAGATCCCTCTTAAGGATAAGGTCGTAGGTTCGATCCCTACTGGGCGCACAGAAATGAAAGTATTATATTAGTAGCAGGTGCATTTATGCACCTGCGTGTGGGGAGCGACTGTCGGAACAATACCGAGCCTAGTCAGGCGAGGTTGTCATTTCATCGGTCACGTGCAATAATTACTTTATGTCAATAGCAGAAATACAGGAGAAAATTAGTCCAGTTCTCAAGTCATACGGTGTTACTTATGCTGGTATTTTTGGTTCAGTTTCGCGAGGCGAGGATCTTCCAGGTAGTGATATTGATATACTGATCAAGCTCGGCAAACCAATGGGCATGTTTTCTTATATGAGCCTGATTGAGGCTATTCAGGACATATTGGGACGCAAAGTAGATATAGTTACAGAACAGAGTTTAAGTAAGTTTGTTAGACCTTATGTCATGCCTGAGTTAAAGACTATTTATGAAGGATGAGAAAGTCTACATAGAACAGATGTTGGATTCGGTAGCAAAGATCGAAGATTTTACTAGTGGTATGAACAAGGAAGGTTTTATGAATGATTCCAAAACTCAGAGTGCCGTCATTATGCAGTTGGCAGTGATCGGCGAAATAGTAAAGAAGGTCTCTCCGAAGACGAAAGAAACTAGTGACATACCATGGAAAGAGATTGCAGGTTTCAGAGATCGAGCTATTCATCATTATTTTGGTATGGACCTGAATGTGATCTGGGATACTGTAGTTTTGGATATTCCAATTCTGAAGGCAGAACTCAAAAAGATACCATAAAGCGTTGTTTCATATTTAGTGTTATAATTTGCACATGAATAAAAGTATCAAATTATTTAGACCTCGGTCTATCCGCGGTTTTACTCTGATCGAGATGCTCGTGGTTATAGCTATCATAGGCATATTGACGGGGATCATCGTCACTAACCTTTCTGGAGCAAAAGGAAAAGCCAGAGATGCAAAGAGAGTTTCGGATCTGAGTCATATTCAGTTAGCATTGCAGTTATATTTCGATAGGTGTGGTAGGTATCCAGAACCTGATGGTGGAGGAGTTGGTCAAGGGGGTAATGGTCAATGTAATAGAACAAAGTCGGGTCCAAATTCGGAATATACAATGTCTGATTTCATCCCGTCTATTCCAACACCGACGAGTGAGGCGGGGCAGACGGTTTATGGGTATGACTATGATTCAATTAAACCATATACCTACGTACTATATGCTGCCCTCGAATCTCCGAGTGCGGCTGTAAATGATGGTTTGAAGGCTGTGAGTGGTAGCCCGTCCTATTCTATCGGTACAAAAACTCTTACCTGTGGCGACAACACCACTGCCGGTTCCGTCCTCTATTGTCTCGGACCAAACTAAGAACATGGATACACTTTCACTCGTTCTATCATTCATATTCGGCACGGTTATCGGAAGTTTCTTGAACGTAGTATCTCTGCGTTTCAATACAGGAACAGGTATAGGGGGTAGATCCAAATGCATGTCATGTGGAACGACTCTCACATGGAGGGAACTCGTACCACTTTTCAGTTACACAGTGCAGCTCGGCAAGTGCAAGAAGTGCAAGAGCAAGATCTCTTGGCAGTATCCACTAGTCGAATTCGTAGGTGGAGCATTATTCGTTCTCATATTCATCACATTTCCTCCACTTTCATTACTTTCAGGGATCACGACATTCTTGTATGTGATCGCTAGTTGTCTCCTGTTGGTAATGTCTGCATATGATATAAAACACAAGATAATACCAGATCAGTTCGTGTATACATTCATCTTGATTTCACTCATCAACCTATGTGTTGGTGGCACGTCACTACTGCATGTTCCTAGTATTTCAGCTTTTGCTGCTGGACCACTGCTCGCTCTACCATTCGCACTGCTCTGGTTGGTATCGAAAGGTACATGGATGGGACTGGGTGATGCGAAATTGGTCCTCGGAATAGGATGGTTCACTGGGATCAGTCTAGGGATCAATGCTCTCATACTAGCTTTCTGGATCGCAGCAGGCGTCTCTGTTATATGGCTATTTTCTACATACAAGAAATTCAAATCAAAGACCGAGATACCTTTTGGACCATATCTCATATTGGGTATGTATTTGGTTATCGTATTCCATATTCAAGTTATCGATATTCAGCTCATAAAGGAATTATTGATCGCGTATTTATAAATCATGATATAATGATCGTATGATCCGCCTTCGAAAACATAATAAAGGCTTCACTCTCGTCGAACTTCTGGTCTGTATTGTGATCTTCGTCATCATGACCGCACTACTCGTGGTCAAATACGGCAATTTCAATCAGAATATCCTAGTCACCAACTTGGCGTATGACACTGCTCTCGCCATTCGCACTGCACAGAATTACGGATTGAGTGTGAAAGCAGCTCAGACGACAACTGATTGTAGTAATGATTCATCATCGGCGTTTCAATGCGCGTATGGTGTGGAGTTTAATGCACCTAGTGGTAATTCATTTATTTTGTTTGCGCACGTGCCAATTACTACCGAGACTGGCATGTATGTTGAAGGAACTGATTCAAAAATGACAACATATAATATGAAAAGTGGAGCCGTGATCACCAGGTATTGTTTCAATGAAAATGATTGTTCGAGTCTTGAAATAGGTAAATTGGATATCCTATTCAAACGTCCAGATCCGACGGCTCTCATATATTATGAAGGTAATCTCAAGTCATATGTGAAAATCATGATCCTGGGCACTGATGGAACGAAACGGAACATAAGCATTCGTAGCAACGGTCAAATATCTGTAGATATATAATATGAAAAAGGAATTTTCAATTTTTACAAACAAATATTCAAAAGGTTTTACTCTAGTTGAGATGATCGTATCTCTTGCCATATTTTCCATAGTGGCTGTCGTCGCACTAGGTGCACTCATGAAGATCATCGGTGCCAATAAGAAGGCACAGACTCTGCAGTCTGCTATGACGAATATCAACTTTGCTCTCGAATCTATGTCGCGTGAGATGAGAGTGGCGTCTAAGTTTGCGTGTTTTAATAGTGAAAATGCTGGTATTCAACCTAGCGATACATTCTCAGCTGGTAACTGTACCAGTGGGCTTTTGAGTGAGAGTAATGTTCCTAATCCAGTAACTATCGCATTCAAGTCTTCGCATATAGGTGACGGCAACAATGGTGTGAAATGTAACCTTATTTATGCCTACAGCCTATCATATGACATTAACAAAAAAAGATGGAATATGAAGAAGGCAACACAGGGTAATTGTAATAGTGCAATTAATTCAAATAGTTACACATCCATCATAGACGATAAGGTGATCATCACAGATTGGTATGTCAAAATGACCAATGAAAAATATCCTCGTATGCTTATCCGACTATCAGGTTATGTAGGAGATCAAGAGATCAATAAAACATTTTTCGATGTACAAACAGCCGTAGCATCTAGGCTAATGACGATCTGATATCAAAATGAAATATTTATTTAATAAAAATAGGCATAATGAATCGAGTCCATTCAGAAATGGAGGTTTTACGATCATAGAAACTCTCGTGGCTATAACTGTACTCATGATCGCCATCGCAGGACCTCTCGTCGTAGCTAGTAAGGGCTTGAATACTGCTCTATATGCTAGAGATCAGGTCATAGCTTCTAGCCTCGCTCAGGAAAGCATGGAGTTGATAAAGAATATGAAGAATAACAATCTTCAACTGCAGCAGACAGATGGTACGAGAGAGTGGTTGAATGGAATAATTAGTCCGGGTGTTGGAAATTCATGTACTGATGTACTTAGCTACTGTGATGCTAGTGTTATCGATGGTGTGAATAGTGTTAATGTCGGCGGTACTCTCGGCTATCCTATCTATTTTAATAAATCAACAGGATATGGAACTAACGATACTGATGCAGTAAAAACAATTTTCTATAGGTATTACTATCTGACAACGGGTAGTGGTAGTTCATGTTCATCATCAGATAGTAACTGCACGATACACGTGGTTGTGTCATGGAATGAAGGTCCCGTGCCGTATGATATGGAACTGAGTAGTGAGATCGTTAGTAACTTGCCATAACAATCATGAAATCATCCAGTATATATCAAGTGAATAGGAATGGCGGTTACACTCTGCTTTTCGCCATGCTCACTGCTGCTCTAGTTCTCGGTGTGGCTGTTTTCATAATATCTATAAGTAGGGGACAGTATCTGTTGTCTTCAACCGCCCGCGAATCAATGTTCGCTGTGTATGCGGCCGATAGCGGACTAGAATGTGGATCATTAGCAGCAGTTTCTACTTTACTCTCTACTACGAGCGCTGCATATGATAGCGCAGGGACTATTAGTTGTGGTGGAAGTGAGCCGCAAATATCTGCATACGGTCAATTGGCTGAATATGCTGGACTAAAAAATGATACCGCCTACAAAGCTGGAGTATCCATAATATTTGGAACTGGGGTCAATACCCGTTGTGCGCAAGTTGCTTTTATAAAGGGTATGACTGAAGATGGTCTATATCCGGTAACTATCATTGAATCACGAGGATATAACAGAGACTGTCCTGCTGCTAATACTCCAATAGACCCACTAACTGTCGAGAGAGCACTCGTTCTAACACATGTCGGACAGGAATAATTGTGATATTCTGTGGGTATGAATAAGGCGCCAAAAGAGACCATAGAAAGGCTGGAAAAGCTCAAGAAAACCATTGAGCATCATAGGCATGCATATCATGGCTTGGATAAGCCGGAAATCACCGATGAGGCATATGATTCTCTGGTTAGAGAGTTGGAACAGATAGAAGGTGAGTATCCTGCACTGAAGTCGATAGATAGCCCTTCAGAGCGTGTTGGTGGTGCACCACTGGAGGAATTTACCAAGGTGAAACATGTCTCTAGGCAGTGGTCGTTCGATGATGTCTTCGATGCTTCAGAACTCAAGAAGTGGGATGAGAAAGTTAGAAACTTCGTCAAGAAAGCAGGACTCACCGATGAGAAAATAGAATATTGCTGTGAACTGAAGATCGATGGCTTGAAGGTTGTTCTAACATATAGAGATGGTCTCTTGGTCCAAGCCGCGACTCGCGGTGATGGTGAGATAGGTGAAGATGTCACACAGAATGTAAAGACGATACGATCTATACCACTTAAGCTCAAGAGTTCAAAGTCGCTAGTAGTTGTTGGTGAGATCTGGATAGCGAAAGATGTATTGGATAAGATCAATCATGATCGCGAAAAGTCTGGTGAGCCAATATTCGCCAATACTAGAAACTTGGCCGCTGGTTCTATACGCCAACTCGATCCGAAGGTGACGTCATCGAGAAAGTTGGATTCATTTATCTATGATATTGATATGATCGAAACTGTTCCAGCAACTCAGTCTATGGAATTGGAATTATTGAAGAAGGTCGGCCTGCAAACCAACCCATTCTACAAAGTATTCGAAAATCTAGAAGGTGTGCAGAAGTTCTATGAGGAATGGACGAAGAAGAAAGAAACATTGCAATATGTTCTCGATGGGATCGTGATCAAGGTCAATTCTAGGAAGATCCAACAAGCACTCGGTTATACTGGAAAATCTCCGAGATGGGGAGTGGCATACAAATTCCCAGCAGAACAAGTGACGACTGTGGTAGAGGATATTCTATTCCAAGTTGGTAGAACTGGTGTCGTGACTCCGGTTGCATCACTCCGTCCTGTCAGAGTCGCAGGTTCAACCGTGTCTCGTGCCACACTCCATAATGAAGATGAGATCAGCAGGTTGGATGTTCGTATCGGTGATACGGTCGTATTACAGAAAGCTGGTGATGTTATACCTGACATAGTGAGTGTAGTTAGAGAATTGCGTACAGGTAGAGAGAAAAAGTTCGTTTGGCCGACTCACATAGCCGCATGTGGTGGCGACGGTAGGATCGAGAGAGTTCCCGGTGAAGCGGCTTGGAAATGTTCGAGTAAGGATTCATATGAACAACAAAAGCGTAAATTCTATTATTTTGTTTCAAAAAAATGTTTCGATATAGATGGCTTGGGTCCAAAGATTATAGATGTTCTTATGGATAATAATCTAGTCGCGACATTCGATGATATATTCACATTGAAGCGTGGAGACCTCCTGGCGTTACCTAGGTTCGCTGAATTGTCTGTTGATAACCTGCTGGCGTCGATAGAGAAAGCCAGGAATATAACATTGCCCAGATTCCTCACTTCATTATCCATACCTCAGGTTGGTGAGGAAACAGCTTATGATCTTGTTGAGTATTTTAGTGATAAAGATAGTGTTCTAGAAAGATTGGCGAGAGCAAGTAAAGAAGAAATTGAGTCAATACATGGAGTTGGTCCGATCGTGGCGGCGGCAGTGTATTCATGGTTCAGAGATTTAGATAATACGAAGCTCGTCAGGAATCTATTGAAAAGTGTAAAGATAGAAGTTACAGCCAAGGCCTCTGATCTACCTCTAGGAGGCAAGACATTCGTATTTACTGGAACAATGCCAACTCTAGAGAGAGTCGCCGCAGAGAATATGGTTAGACAAAATGGTGGCGAAATATCTAGTTCCGTCTCCAAGAAGACCTCATATGTCGTAGCGGGTGAAAATCCAGGATCAAAGTTAGATAAGGCTCGATCATTGGGTGTCAAGGTGTTAGATGAAGACGAATTCAGGCAAATTATGCTACAATCCAAAACATGATAACCACCACAGAATTGGAAAAACTCGCGGAATTATCGCGTATAAGGCTCACCGAAGACGACAAGAAGTCTCTGGTCAAGGAGTTTGATTCGATATTGGGTTATGTGGACCAGCTAGAGAAAGTCGATGTGTCTATGGACGCAGAAGGTCGTGTCGGCGCGGTTAGGAATATCATGCGCGCCGATTTGCCAGAGACTGTTTCTGCGGAAGATAGAGAGAGATTGCTGAATGAAGCACCTCATAGGGTCAAAGATTTCATCGCAGTCAAAAAGATATTATAAATATGTGGAAATGCTCCGCCAGAATATAACCATGAAAATCGAACTCAAAGGAATGACAATAGAGAAGGCACATGCACATCTCATGAAAGGTGACTTTACTTCTGTTGAGCTAACCGAGGCGTATCTAGATGTTATAAAAAATAGAGACACTGAAGTTCATGCATATCTGGAAGTATTCAATGACGCTGTTGGATCAGCCAGGGAAGCTGACAAAAGGATAGCGAATGGAGATAAAGGAATGCTTGTCGGTATACCAGTGGCTGTGAAGGACAATATTCTGATAAAAGGTAAAATCGCGAGCGCCGCATCCAAGATGCTGGAGAACTATCATGCGACGTATGATGCGACAGTTATAGAAAAATTGAGGAGAGAAGGAGTCGTATTTATCGGCAGGACGAACATGGATGAATTCGCTATGGGAGGGTCAACTGAAAACTCTGCTTACGGAGCTACCAAGAATCCTCATGATGTGACCCGCATCGCTGGTGGATCATCTGGTGGATCAGCAGCAGCAGTCGCTATGGATGGTGCAGTCTTCTCGTTGGGTTCTGATACTGGTGGTTCTATCAGACAGCCAGCAAGTTTCTGTGGAGTAGTTGGTTTGAAGCCAACTTATGGAAGTGTTTCTAGGTATGGAGTTATGGCGATGGGATCATCCCTAGATCAGATCGGGCCTATCACAAAAACGGTTGCAGATAGCGAGATCGTCTTCAATGCTATAAGAGGCAGAGATGTGAAAGATGGTACAACGATCAGTGAAGATACTTATGAAAAAATTGCCAATAATGGCAAGAAGAAACCGATAATAGGGATTCCTAGACATTTCTTGAGTGGAGATGGTATAGACAAAGGAGTCATGAAGGCTTTCGATCAGGCGGTCCAGATATTGAAGAATGATGGCTATGAAATAAAGGAAATAAAATTACCGAATATTTCATATTCACTCATGGTTTATTACATCATCATGCCTGCAGAAGTTTCTGCGAATATGGCGAGATTCGATGGTATGAGATTTGGTCTCTATAAGGAAGGTGCAAACGGTATACAGGACTATTTTGAATCACGTCGTGCCGGACTCGGTCGTGAAGTCATCCGTCGTATCTTGCTCGGAACATACGTTTTGTCATCTGGATATTATGATGCGTATTACAATAGAGCGAACGCTGTTCGTAATATGATCACTGAGGATTTCTTAGAAGCGTTCAAGTCGGTTGATGCGATCATCACACCGACGGCACCATCTCCAGCTTTCAAGATCGGTGAAAAAACTAGTGATCCTATAGCGATGTACCTCGAGGATATATTTACTGTCACAGCTAACCTGACTGGATTGCCAGCAATCTCTGTTCCTATCAAGCCACAGGGCGCTGTAGAATATTCTGGTACCAATATGCCTATTGGTTTACAGATAACAGCGAGACATGGGTGTGAGTCGACATTATTTGAAATTGGTAAGGATGTGGAGTTAACAAAACCGGCGTAATAATTTGCTATAATATACCTATGGATTTGATTCCAGCATTAGTCAAATTAGTCGAAACCGTTTTTGGATGGTATCCAGTTTTGGCGGCTGTCATCAAACAAGTGATCAGTTTCTTCATCACTATATCTTTTCCGATATCTCTGGTATTTTTCATTGGTATAATATATTGCGTTGAAAACCTGAAGAGGATACGCAATCGTGAAGAAGAGATATATGACACAAAGACCGAGCCTGCATATGAGGTCGGAGCGAAGGTGGACAAACATTTGACAGGGCGTTGGGAAAGCGTACAGAGACATATGAGCTCGACCAATCAGAATGATTGGAAACAGGCCATCATCGAAGCTGATGTGATGCTCGATGATATATTGACCAAGATGGGTTATAGGGGAGAGTCAGTAGGGGAAAAATTGAAGCGAGTAGCTACTGGAGATTTCGCATCACTAGATGAGGCTTGGGAGGCACACAAGGTGAGAAATAGGATAGCTCATGATGGAGCAACATTCGTATTATCAGAGCATGATGCCAAGCAGACAATTCAAAAGTATAGGAAGGTGTTCGAGGAGTTCTATTATATTTAAAAGTGTAGAGGTCAGACCTCTGCAGTGGGGTGGTGGTGAGAGTTGTTGCTTTGGTAGCTTTTTCGTATATACTTGCAATATATGAATGCTCTTTTCACCATGGGGGTGGTTTTGGCCATATTTCTAGGGGCCAGTTACTGCTTCCTATATAGATCGTACAAGCGCATCGCTAGGCGATGTCGCAAGAAAGACTGTGGTCGCACAGGAGTGAAGAGGATCTGCAAGATACTCCCAGCTCGTGATGAGAACGTGGTCTCTTTTCGGAGTCCAGAAGGAAAACCTCGGTGGTTCATCCGTCGGATTATCAAGTTGACATTCACTCAGTGCAAATGTGGCTGGGTCGAATTGGTCAAGATCGATACTGATCCTATGTCTCTGTGGCACGCTTGGTGGGCCATGAAGTTTCATAAAGATCAGTTCATGTTCACTGAGCCCAAGCTCATAGAAGCGGCGCAGGCAAAGATGCGGAAGTTGTATCTAGGGGGCAAACACGAAAGTCTAGATCCCCAGACAACAGACACACCAACTTTGTCGCCAAAATCATTGTTCCGTGACTATTTCGAGGAGATCTCTGAAGTCATCGACAAAATTTAGTAAGTTTCGGTTTCAAGGCATGTATACCTCCCGTATGCATGCCCTTTTTTGTAGAGGTCTGACCTCTACATGAGGGGGGTGTATGTAGTTATTCACCATTTACAAGCCATATTGGCTCCACTTCATAATATAATCATGATATAATAGCCGGTAATAGGTGGATCAATATTCACGCGTTTACCTTTATGGAATCAAACAAAAAAAAGATATTAGTACTGGAAGACGAAAAAGCGCTATCTAGGGCACTAGAACTCAAACTCACGCATGAGGGATTTGAAGTCAAGACAGGTATAAACGGAGATGATCTACTCAGTGTACTATCGAAAGACAAGTATTCACTCATCATCTGTGATCTATTGATGCCCAAGACTGATGGATTCCAGGTACTACAGCTTCTCAAAGACAATAATATGAAGATCCCTGTGATAGTTCTCACAAACCTGAGCCAGGCAGAAGATGAAAGGAAAGTTAGAGAATTGGGGGCAGTGGAATATTTCGTGAAGTCAGATATACCTATTTCTGAAGTGGTTGAGAAAGTCAAAGTCAGAATCGCCAAGTGATCGGCTATAGTTTTTGTGTAGCACATAGAAATTTGCAAAGTAGAGTCAGTACATTTTATAAAACTAAAATAATTTAATAAAAAGATTAAATAAATATATGAAATTTGATCAAGAAGCAATCATCAAAACCCTTTTGGATGGTAATTACATTACCGCAGATGATATAAAGAAGGCTGGAGAGTATGCCGAGGAACATCGTGGCTCTCCGATCGAATACTTGATCACAGAAGGCCTGGCTAGCAATGATATCATCGGCCAAGCTATAGCTGAATCTCTCAAAGTTCCATATTCGAATCTGAAGACCAAAGAACCTTCCAAGGAACAGGTGTTGCTCATACCCGAGGAGATCGCAAAGAAATTTCATGTAGTCGTTTTCGATGAGAACAGTCGCGAGACGATCATCGCTTCGGATGATCCAAAGAATGAAGACTTGGCGAAGGAGTTGGCGGTGATTTTCCCAAACAAGAAGATCAAACTCACTTTTTCACTATCTGATGATATCGACGCGGCATTCGTAGCATACCAACAAGGTTTGAAGACCAAGTTTTCCAAGATCATCGCAGCGAAGGGACGCATAGTTCCAGAGATCTGGGATCAAATATTCGAGGATGCATTGCTCCTCAAGACTTCCGATATACACTGTGAACCGCAGGAAAAGAAAGTTGTTATAAGATTCAGAATAGATGGGATATTGCATGATGCTGGTGAGATACCAAAGGAATTCTATGAGAATGTTGTGAACAGGTTGAAGGTTCAAGCCAAGTTGCGTATCGATGAACATTTCAGTGCACAAGATGGTGCTATCCGTTATGTTCCCAAGAATTATCCTCATCCAGTCGATCTACGTGTATCTATCGTTCCTGTATTGGATGGTGAGAAGATCGCTATCCGTGTTCTATCATCATATGTGCGTGATCTCACATTGAGTGATGTTGGATTGTCAAAGGAATTGCAGGATCAGATCGAAAAGAGCTCAAAGAAACCATTTGGTATGATACTAGTTACTGGTCCAACAGGTTCAGGTAAGACGACTACGCTCTATTCTATATTGAAAATAGTGAATACGCTGAAGACGAATATCACTACGATCGAAGATCCTGTGGAGTACAAGATCGATGGTATCAATCAGATACAAGTGAACAATCAGACTAATCTGACTTTTGCCAAGGGTTTGAGAGCTATCACACGTCAAGACCCCAATATCATCTTAGTTGGTGAGATCCGAGATCTGGAAACTGCAGACATCGCTGTGAATGCCTCATTGACTGGTCACCTCCTGTTCTCTACATTCCATGCTAACAACGCTTCAGCGGCGATTCCGAGATTCATAGATATGGGCATCGAACCATTTCTAGCAGGATCTACGATAGAGATGGTCATCGCACAGAGATTGGTTCGTAGAATATGTGATTCATGCAAGGTGAGTCAGACGATGACCAAAGCAAAGATCAATAAGTTCGGCCCTGAGGTTAGTAAATATTTCGTCGGCGATAACTTTACATTCTATAGAGGCAAAGGCTGTGAGTCATGTTCGCATACAGGTTACAAGGGCCGCATCGGCATATTTGAGTTCATGACGACATCTCCTGAATTGCAGGACCTCATCGGCAAGAGTCCATCGACAAAGGATGTATTGTCATTGGTCCGGACACAAGGCTTCAAAACAATGTTCGAAGATGGGGTCGAAAAAATCAAAGCTGGCATCACGACTATAGATGAATTGTTGCGCGTTATCACACCACAATAAAAATATATGAGACCTATAGACGTACGCAGATCATATGAAAAGAAGGGTTTTACAAAACCGGTTTTCGAATATCGTCCAGATTGGCCATATATCAGCGTAGGTTTCGGAGATGAACAGGATTATCTGATAGAGAATCTGAGTCTACTCATATCATCGGGTATGGGGATATCTAGTGCACTAGAAGCGATCAGAGTTTCGATAAAGGGTAGGAGATTGAAGAAGATCACCAAAGCCATAGAGTCTATGGTGAATGACGGCATGCCTCTCTGGCAAGCATTCGAGGTGACGAAATTATTATCTGATCGAGTTATATCGATCATCAGATCAGGTGAAGAAGCGGGAAAACTTCCAGAACACCTGAACTTGGTGACTATACAGACACACAAGGAAAAAGTCTTCAATTCTAGACTGAAATCAGCTCTACTATATCCTGGCATCGTCCTCATCTTGGCTTTCATCGTCGCTGTCGGTAGTACATGGATCGTCCTGCCAAAACTGGTGTCAGTATTTCAAACAGCCAAGGGAGATCTGCCATTCGCAACGAAGACGATGTTGTGGTTGGGTACATTTATGTCAGATTATGGTGCTATCGTGGCGCCAGCCGTCATTGCGGCGGTTCTCGTACTAGTTTTCTTTGTCTTTTTCTTCAAGAAAACCAAGTTCATCGGGGATTATATATTGTTCTCGATTCCAGGAGTGAGGTCACTCATACAAGGCGTCGAATTGGCGAGGTTCGGGTATATAACCGGGGTATTGTTGCAAGCGGGATTCCAGGTCAATGAAGCATTGGAATCAGTGAAGAAAGGCACAACATACGCACAATATAGGAAGTTCTATGAGCATCTCCAGCTCAATATCATAAACGGCGAATCATTCAAGAAATCGGTTTCATCATTCAAGAAGGCTGATAAATATCTACCAATCCCTATTCAGCAACTTATTTTCTCTTCTGAACAGTCTGGAAAGTTATCCGAAACTCTGATCAAGATCGGAGTGATATTCGAAGAAAAGACCGAAGCTATGTCGAGAGATCTGAGTACAGTATTGGAACCAGTCATCTTGATCGTAGTTGGTCTAGTCGTCGGTTTCGTCGTGCTTGCGATCATGGGACCAATATATGGATTATCAAATCAAATATTATAATAGAGGGTTTTCTTTGGTAGAACTTTTGATAGTGATAGGCATCATTGCACTATTCGCTACAACTTCTACTGGTGTCTATTATAGTCTGAGGTCAAATACTAGTTTGGAATTGAATACTGGAAGTATAGTAGAGGCCGTCCGACTCGCACAATCTAGCGCCCAATCGGGTAAAGGCGATGCAAAATGGGGGGTCAAAATATCTGCCAATCAGTTGACGATCTTCGAGGGCAATAGTTATTCTGCTAGGAATGCTTCAGCCGATCAGGTCTATGGTATCTCGGGGGATGTCAGCATGAGTGGTGTTAGCGAGATAGTTTTCGAGAAGGTCACGGGTGCAACGACTGGTGCGGGTACGATCACGGTTACCAACGGTTCTGGAGTTAGGAATATTATAATAAATGAAAAAGGAACAGTTATATATTGATATGTATAATAGAACTGATAAATCAAATACTCACTTGGCTCGCTCTGTTCGTACGAGTCGCTCGGCTGGATTTTCTCTAGTCGAAATACTCGTTTCGATCTCTATATTCGTTATATTCGTCATAGCGGCGTCGGGTACCATAACTGATGTATCGAGACAGTCAAAGAATTCTGCCAACAAGGAAAGAGCAGCAGTCCTCGTAGAAGAGGCATTCGAAGCATCGAGAAATATTCGCGATGCCAATTTCGATAATCTCATCGATGGCTCATACGGACTTTCTACATCGAGTAATATGTGGAATTTTTCTGGAACGTCTGATCTCACAGATCTGTTTACTAGAGTGATCAATATTTCGACAATCAGTCCTGATCAGAAGAAGATCTCCGTGGCTGTTTCCTGGGCTGATCAGGCTTCAACTTCCAACACCTTTTCCATGAGTACATATCTCACACGTTGGCGTACCATTCTGAACAATCAAGCAGGACTCACAGTGAACAAATCGGTAGTGAACCATGGCGGATCTAAGGTCGCTGCTGATTTTGCACCATATATGGCTGGTACTACTACGTTGACAGTTGGAGTTGCATCTATGCTAGATCCTGGATCTTACACAATCACCGAAAGTGTTGACCCAAATTACATTCAAACATTCAGTGGGGATTGTGATAGTGGTGGTAATATCACACTTGGCGCTAGTACTACCAATACTTGTCTCATCACCAATGAAGAAAAGCCTTCTAGGCTCACAGTGACCAAGGTGGTGACGAATCATGGTCTATCAAAAACTATCTCAGACTTTACTCTGCTCGTAGATGCAAATCCAGTCACTTCTGGTGTAACAAATACTTTCAATTCTGGTATACATACAGTTTCTGAGGTTGCAGATAGTAGTTACAACACCACATTCAGCGGTGATTGTAATTCTATAGGTTCTGTCACACTAGCACCTAATACCACAAAAGCTTGTACATTGACCAATGAAGAAAATCTAGCAAGCATATATATTACGAAAACAGTTATCAATCATGGTGATTCTAAGGTAGCCGCCGATTTTCAACCTTATCAAGTTGGGAATGCATCGGGTACAACTACGGTTAGTCTGAATGCTACAACAACCAAGAATTCTGGCACGTACTACGTCTCAGAGGTGATCGTTAATAAATATACGAAAACATATAGTGGGGATTGCAATGCGAGTGGTTTGATCACTCTGACTAGTGGAACAACGAAGTATTGTCACCTAACAAATGAAGAAGTACTTGTGAATGCAGTCCCTGACGTCACCACTCCTACAGTCTCATCTATTACCAATACCACTGCCACTCTCGGTGCGACTGTCACATCACTCGGCGTTCCAGCATCTATATCTGCACGCGGAACGTGTTGGGGAACGTCACCATCACCAACGACGAATTGTGTAGCCGAAGGCAATACGACAACTGGCGCATTCACTCAAGCTAGGACAGGACTCGCTATGGCTACTACGTATTACTATCGAGGTTATGCAACGAATACTACTGGCACGGGGTATTCTGCTGACGGTACATTCACAACGACTGGTTGTTCGACCGCATCATCTGTAGTTGGTACTCCGACGCTGTATGATTCTGCTTCATCAAACTCGGCCCTGGTCTCGAAGCCTACAGGAGTTACAACTGGTGACATCATGTTCGCACATATTCTACATAATGCTGCTAATAATAGTGATCGCTTGAATGCTATCCCTACGGGTTGGGTCCAAATCGCTCGCCACAGAAATGGAAATTACAATCAGGCATTGTATTATCACGTCGCTGATGCAGCCGAGGGGGCCAATTATACTTTTGGCTTTTCGGGAAATATCAAAGCCGCGATTACTGTATCGGCATATAGAGGCTGCTTCAATACAGCCAATCCTATAGCAGCCTCTTCTAGTGTTGAATATGTTGCGAATAATACTACATACCGTGCTGATACGATGACGTTACCATCTGCCAATAGTACGATCCTCATGTTCCCAAGCATGTTTACTACTACAGTACGTACGTTCGCAAATCCTCTAACTCAGTCCGGTGGTTGGACAGAGGACTACGATCAAGGTAGTACAGCGTCTGACTTCTCGAGAGCTGGGTATCGCAAGTTCATGTCTGCGTCTGGTGCAACGAATGTTATAGATAGTATCGGTCAGTCAGGGAGCACAGTTAAACACGCCTTTGGTGTAGGACTCACGCCGATCCCATGATGATCCTATGATTTTCCATTCATTAAATATGAAACAAGTAAAACAAATATCAGGCTTCAGTTTAGTAGAGACGCTAGTATACATAGCGATATTTTCGGTGCTCATTATTTCGATCACGAATTTCTTTGGTACGATGTCGGCATCTCGTATACGCAATCAACTGACCCTAGAGGTCAATGATCAAGGCGCGAAAGTGATGAAGACGATAACTCAAGCGCTGAGGAATGCTAGTCAGGTCAACAGTCCGACGATAGGGAATACGGGTGCGAGTCTCAGTCTAGTGACTGTGGCTCCTGTAACATCGCCGACAGTATTTTCTCTGAGTAATGGCACGATATTTGTAACGGAAGGGGCGGGAGTTGCAACAGCACTAACCAACAACAAGGTTATTGCGAATAGTCTCGTGTTCGCGAACTTATCACATCCATCAACTCCGAACATTGTGAAGATCAGCTATACACTGACTAGTTCCACTACTGCCTCAGGTCCAGGTGGACAGTATTCATTTACTTTCAATGGAAGTGGGGCACTCAGGAAATAATATGAAAAAATATCAATTAAATAAAGATTCAAAGGCAGCTCGACGCTCCGAGAGCATCTCTCAAGGTGGTTTTGCGACTCTATTCATCGTGATCGTTCTAGGGGCTGTTGTTCTGGCCCTCATATTCAACTTATCAACTAGTAGTGTTTGGTCTATCAAAGGCAGTACCGACACGAAAAATTCGAATGTAGCGAAGTCACTCACAAACGCTTGTGCAGAAGTCGCTCTAGAGGCATTGCGTGAGAATCACAGTCTAACAGGTACAGCAAGTCTGGTATTGGATGGAAATACTTGTGAATATACAGTTACGAATACTGGTGGTGATACGAGACAGGTTGTAGCGTCGAGTACTTATAGTGGCATCGTACGTAAGTTGACTATAAATACTAGTACTTTCAATCCACTGGTCATATCTAGCTGGGTTGAGAATTAAACGAGTATATGAGTTGATAGAGAAAATGCGCATATTTCATTTTATCTGCAACATAGTGTAAAATATAGACGATCTAGTTCAAAAAAACATGAAAAAAATCACGATCATTTCAGCATGTGTTATTTTGCTCATTGCTATCGCTGGTGGATTGTTTCTGTTTGGGCAATTCCAAAATCAATCTCTAGGAACGATCAAATACGGCTATCAGGACTGGCCAGGTGTATTGCCTTATCTCATTGCATACGAAAAAGGATTCTATAAAAATAGAGGTTTAGATGTTGTATTGGTCAAAGAAGACTCATATGTCAAGGAACTTGAGGATCTGATAAGCGGCGCTATAGATTTCAGTGGGGACGTTGCCCTCATCGATGTGGTAAAAAGAGTCAGTAAAGGGGTAAATCTCTCAGTTGTCTTGGCAACTGATTACTCGAACGGCGCGGATGGATTTGTTGCCAATAGTTCCGTGAAAAGTATCACTGGCCTCAAGGGCAAGAATGTGTCGGTCGAGATGGATACGTTGGGCGAATATCTACTATATGAAGCACTGAAAAAGGACAATTTGAAACTGACTGATATAAAGGAGGTCAATCTTTCTGCACAGGACGCCGCACAGGCTTTCATAGACAAAAAGGTAGATGCAGCTGTTAGTTATGGACCGAACTTGAGTCGTGCTGTTACGGATGGTGATGGGGCGATACTGTATTCATCAGCCAATTCGCCTGGACTCATCATCGATGTTCTAGCTTTTCGAAGCGATTTTGTAAAAAACAATCCAGCCAAAGTCTCGGCTGTAGTCGGTGCCTATGCCGATGCTATGGATTTTATAGAAAAGAATCCCGGTGATGCCTATACTATAGGTGCGAAATATTTTGGGATTTCGGTTGAAGCACTCACAGGTCAATTGAAGGGTATAAAATTGATGTCTATAAGTGAAAATATGGATCTCATGTCATTCGGAAGCGGCAAGGATTCTATCCATGGTCTTATAAATAATGCGTATGATTTTCTGAAATTAAAAGGTGATATAGTTGGAGACATAGATACGACAGAGATAGTTGATCATAGTTATGTGCGTGGAATAATGTGATACCAATATGTCCATCAAACTCAAATTAAGCTTGGTAATAATTTCTGTCTTAACCATCGTCGGTTCAATGATGTGGGGCATACTATATTGGCAGAATAATAGAGTATTGAATGATCATATGGCAGCTGATATCAAGAATGCTGTTAGCTACAATTCTCAGTTGGTCAATGCATATATGGACAGGATCCAATCGAGTGTCACTAGTTTAGCTAGCGACCCGTCGATAGTCGATGCCTTGGTGAGTAGAGATAAACGTAAACTTGAGCAGGCGAGCCTCAAGTTCACTACTATTGTTGAGTCTGAAAATAGTGTTGAGGATATCGCCCTATTCGAAGTCCGTGGATCGGGGTGTATTGTTATCGCAACTAGTAAAGTAGCCCAGTCGATTGTCGGACAGAATTTCTCTGAACGCGATTATTGTAAAGGCGTCCTGAAAATTAAGGAGACATATGTATCATCTGCGTTCGTCGGGGTTGTCACAAAACATCCGAATATATCTGTCGTAGTGCCGGTCGAGAATTCTAATGGAGAGATGATCGGGTTTGTGATGGGTGTCGTCAAATTTGACGAGTTACGTGGATATTTGTGGGATCTTCAGAACGATAGCAAGGTAGAAATAATGGATCGTAATGGAGTGATGTTCCTGGACACGACGAGCAAGATCGAAACCCTAGGTAATCTATCTACTGTCGAAGATGCAGAGCTCATGGAAATAGAGCAGTCGATATCGAACGGTGTACACGAATGGTATTTTAGAGATGATGATAACTTCATTGGGTACAAGTTCAATGGATCGATGACGATCATATATGAACAATCAGCAACTAGTTTGATGGGTCTTTCACATTCCCTGAATTATACGATTCTGGCGTCCTTACTCGTATTGATCATCCTGTCATTCTTGGTTATATTTATCTTTTTGGACAGTATTACCAATCGAATTTCGAGGTTGAGTAAAATCTCTAGTGATATTGCCAATGGGCAGTTCAATATAGAGTTGAATGAAAAAGATATGAAAGCCAAAGATGAGACAGCTATTCTAGCTATGACTTTCGTTGATATGGCAAAGAAACTCAAGGACCTCTATGACAATCTGGATAATAAAGTAAAGGAGCGTACTAGTGAATTGGAGAAAACTGGGGCCGATCTCAAGAAAGCTCTAGATGAATCGAGCAGACTCAATAAAGTCATGGTAGGTAGGGAAATCGAGATGGCCAAATTGAAGAAGGGGCAGGAGCAACAAAAAAATTCATGAGGATAAGACGTAAAATAGCAGTTTCTTTTGTATCTGGTTTCATTATTATTTTGTCGTTACTTATGCTGGTTCTGGGGGTTTACACTACGAGTATTATAAGGGCGAATGTATATTCGTATTTGCAGGCATCGAATATCAGTAAAGCTGAACATTTGAAGACCTTCATTCAGGATCAACAGAAGACAGCGGTTATTTTGGCGGCATCATCTGTATATAGGGATTTCTTGTTGGAACCTATAAATAGTAAACAATATAGTCTGTTGAAAGGCAAGATCGATAAACGTTTGATCAGAACGATAGAGTCTGACCCAGAGATTTATGAATCTATGATCATAGATGCTCGTGGTGTGATCGTGGCTTCTTCAATCAAAACGAATGAAAAACTCGATAAATCTGGTGATGAATATTTCACCAAAGCCAAGGAAGGTGTATATATCAAGGATATGTATTTTTCAGAGATAGATGGTCGAGTGAATTATACTGTTTCTGCACCGATCATCGCCGATGATGGGAAATTCTTGGGCGTGACGGTTGTCAGGTATTTACCAGAACATATCTATAAGATCGTAAATAGTAGTAGTGTGATCGGGCAGTCGGAGGAAAATCTACTAGTGAACAAGGATGGCCTATTCATCACACCATCTGTTTTTCTGGGTTCTGAAGCTGTTTTGAAACAGAAGGATACTAGCCAGGTCAATGGTAGTTGTTCCGACCGTCGGGGTATCGATTCTGCTAGTAAGAGCGACATCAATATGCTGAAGGGTAGTCTGGCATCGGGTGTTACTGAGGTGACTGATTATCGTGGTGTACAAGTAGTTGAGACCAATGTGTATATACCTGACACGGGATGGTGTCTCATCACCAAGGTAGATGTCTCTGAAGCTTTGTCTTTCCGCTATAACATGATCTGGTATTATATATTGGCTGCACTATTTGCAGAGATCATCTTCATTGCTGTTTCATACTATGTGTCAAGGAAGATAACCAGTCCTATTGAAGCTCTGCATGATGCTGTAGATAAGGTATCCCCATCCAGTCTAGATTTTAAGCCTGGGATTACTTCGAACGATGAGATAGGTAAACTTTCTGGCGCTTTCGGTGATATGGTCTTGGCTGTGAAGCAGGCCTTGAATGATACCAAACAGAAAGTTATTGAACAGACCAGTGAATTGAATGCAAAAACTATTGAGGCTGATCTGCAGAAGACAGCTGTACTGAACATCCTCGAAGATGTCGAAGTGGAAAAGAAAAAAACGGAGCAATTGGCTAGTGATTTGCTAAAATTCAGACTGGCTGTAGATAATGCTATAGACCAAGTGGTCATAACCGATGTAGAAGGAATTGTTATATATGGGAATAGTGCAGTAGAGAAAATCACGGGGTATAAACCAGAAGAAGCTCTAGGCAAGAAGGCGGCAGTACTCTGGAAGGTACCGATGCCTAATGATTATTACAAGGACATGTGGGATACGATAAAGATTCAAAAGAAACCATTCATAGGCGAGATACGTAATAAAAAGAAAAATGGCGATGTATACACGGCTATTATCAGTATTTCTCCGGTTCTCGATGATAAGGGTGACATCATCTTCTTTGTGGCCATTGAGCGAGATATTACAGATCGCAAGAAGAATGAAGAACAGGTCAAGAAATTGCTAGCGGATACTCAGGAACAAGCAAAGTCATTGGATATAGCCAGATTGAAGGATGACGCGATCTTAGAAGGTATCGGTGACGGTATAATCACGACCAACGAAGACGGTATCATAACCTTGGTCAATGAGTCGGCATTGGAGATGTTCGGTTACAAGAGTGAGGAGATGATAAACAAACAAGTCGTCGAGATAATGAGGATTACTGATGAGACAAGAGAAGAGATATCGATGAAACTCCGTCCTATAACGATTGCTCTCGAAACAGGAAAGAAAACAAGTGTTCCACTTGGCTCTACGTACTATTATAGTCGAAAAGATGGCACTAGATTCCCGTCAGGTATCACAGTCACACCGTTTAGGTTGGACGGCAAGATCATGGGTACGATCGAAGTATTCCGAGATATCACTATCGAAAAGGATATAGATAAGGCAAAGACAGAGTTCGTATCACTAGCATCTCATCAGCTTCGAACACCTCTGTCGGCTATCGGCTGGTATACAGAAATGCTCTTGGATGGTGATGCTGGTAAGATTTCAGTCAAGCAGAAGGATTATTTGAATGAGATATATAATGGCAACAAGAGGATGGTCAATCTCGTCACATCCCTATTGAATGTATCGAGGATAGAACTTGGCACATTCTCTGTGGAACCAGAGCTGACTGATATTAGAGAGATAGTACAAAGCGTAGTTGATGAAATGAAACCTATGATCGTGGCGAAGAAAATGGATGTTAAGCTTGATATTGAAGAGGGTCTCGAAAAGATAATGGTTGATCAGAAACTCATAAGAATGGTTTATCAAAATCTGACCTCAAATGCGCTCAAATATACTGGAGAAGGAGGTCATATAACTATCGAGGTCAAGGTCAAGGACAATGATCTGTTGAGTTCAGTCTCTGATAATGGTTTTGGGATACCAAAGAGTCAACAATCGGGAATATTCCAAAAGCTGTTCAGGGCTGATAATGCCAAGACTCAAGATGCAGATGGAACAGGATTGGGCTTGTATATAATAAAGTCGATAATAGAGCAATCAAGTAATGGCAAAATGTGGTTCGAATCCATTGAAAACAAGGGTACGACGTTCTACTTCACTATTCCAAAGAGTGGTGTAACTCCAAAGAAGGGCAGTCGACCATTGGGAAGTTAGGTGGTAATATAGACTATGAGGTGTTATTATTCTGAAATATATGGGAAAAAATAAAAAAATATTGATCATCGAAGATGAGGAGACCTTGCGGAAAGCAGTAAAAGATAAGCTTGAGATAGCGTCGTTCTCGACTGTTACTTGTAGTGATAGTGTTGTGGGATTGGAGACAGCACTCAGAGATCATCCGGATCTAATATTGTTGGATATCGTTATGCCCAAGATGAGCGGTTTGGATATACTCAAGGAATTACGAAAAGATGTATGGGGTAAGACTGCAGAGGTTATCATGTTTACGAATTTGAGTGATGATCAGAGTATGGACGAAGCAAAGAGACTAGGAGTGAGGGATTATTGGGTGAAGTCTTCGTTGCGTTTAGATGATATATTAACAATGGTGAAATCAACACTTGGTATATAGGTGTTAATAAAATTTATGGATAAAAAAATAATTCTTGTAACTGAAGATGAATCGAGGTTGCGCAATGTCCTCAAGGACAAACTGACCCTCGAGGGTTTCATAGTTTTTGAGGCAAAAGATGGAGAGGAGGGATTGAAATTGGCACTCAGTGAATATCCAGATCTCATGCTCGTCGATATATTCATGCCGAAGATGGATGGTCTCACGATGCTCCGCAAGATCCGTGAAGACAGTCGTGGCAAGAAGATCAAGTTCATCATCCTCACCAATGCTGATGAGACTGACAAGATTGCCGAGGCTATGCAGGTTGCCGGCGTAGAAGATGACAAGACATTCGATTATTATGTGAAGTCTGATATCAAGATGGAAGATGTGATAGCCAAGGTCAAAGGGAAGTTGGGGTAATGAGTCACAAAAAAAATCGATAAAGGCAGACCTTTAGTGTTAGGAATATATCGTCAGTAGTGTAAGTGGTGGACATATAAACAAATATGTGGGACTATGTGGTCTGAACTGCTTTTTGACAAAAGCGCCGAGTCCCGACGGTAATTCGGGCTAAAACTAGTTAGGAGAGAATATGAAGAAACTAATATTAATTGGGGTGGTATTTATATTTGTATCAGTGTTGACCGAAACTTTCGCACAGAACCTTATTCAAAATGGAAGTTTCGAATTTCCGGTAGTTGATCTTCAGCTTAGGGTTGATACTGGAGCAACATGGCTTTCCGGTTGGGTTGTTGGTGGTACTGGTGATGTCTTTATTCACAATGGTCCGGCGAATGGTATTAACCAAGGTCCTGCTCAAGATGGATTAAACTATTTGGATCTTAGTGGAGATGGACCGCCTCATGCATATGTTTACCAGGATCTTTCAACAGTTCCAGGTCTCACATATTCACTAAAGTTTTATACTGGATCTTCAGGAGGCGTGTCGCCTATAATCAATATTCAACTTCAAGGAATGGGTATATTATTGAATACAAATCTAGCCCCTCTCGCACCAACCGCTGGTAAAATCAATTGGTTTGAGGAGACATTCTCCTTTGTATCCGATGCGAATTCAGTTCGACTTAGTTTCGTTGATACTTCAAGTTCAGACGACAACGCAAGTTATGTGGATAATGTTTCTGTCTCGATAATCCCTGAACCGACAACATTATTACCACTCGGATTAGTCGCCATGATCTTGTGGCGACGACGGTAATCATTGTGTGAGTATTTTACATACAACCAGACGAAAGTTTGGTTGTTTTTGTTTGAATGCTGTCAGAATTAAGACTTGAAATTGAGAAATGTTTATTGATATACTATTCCTATAAAATATTTTAAATGGGCCGATTACTAACAGAAATACCCGAGGGGTGTTTTTTAATGCAACAAATATGATTCAATTTACACAAGAAGAGTTTGATGTCGCTAAAACAACTGGTGAGGCGCTGTACAAAACATTTGTAAGTGTATACTGTCCATACTTTAAGGAAAGGGTATCTTTTAATTCAAAAGGTCTAGAACATCTTAGGCTAAAAAGTCGGAACAAAGCAAGACTCCCTGCTGATCAGTTTATGCGTTTTAAGTTGATTAAGTTAGCACCACTGATTTTAGTTTCATCTGGCACACTCCAGGGTATTTGGCAGACAAATAAGTTTGAGCCCAAGAGGATGCATAGCAGGACTGAAAATGTTTTGTCACTAGTCAATTATTATGAATTTACTGCAGTTATTAAGAGAGATCGAGTAAAGATTATTGTTAAACAAGTTGATAATGGTGAGATGTATTTTTGGAGCTTGATCCCATTCTGGGGTATGAATACGGAATATATGGAGAGGATTTTACATGACGGTGACCTTGAAAATGAATAACAAAAAGCACCACGTTTCGGTGGTGCGTTTTGTTGGTGTCTGGTTACGGTTTAGAAACCGTGAGGGCGCGAACGCCCCAAACACCATTGAAAGTATACGCCAATTGGTATATGTGTCAAGAAGATGTAATAACTTGTTGCGGGGGCCGGAATCGCACCGACAATTTTCAGGTTATGAGCCTGACGGGTTACTGTTACCCTACCCCGCGATATTTTTCTAAGATTGGTCACCAACCTCACTTATCGGTCTATTGTGCCATAAAAGGGGATTGGTTGCAAATGGTATTGTCAATGGGGTTGATTTATCGTCTTTTTTTCGCTATTGTATCTTGGTTGGGCAGGTGGGGTCATGTTCGTTTGAAAATATATGTCGGCGTAGCTGTTGTAGTTTAGCCGGCACCAGGAGTATTGTAAGGTATGATGATATTAGTTTGAAAATATATGTCGGCGTAGCTCAGGTAGTTAGAGCATAGCATTCATAAAGCTAAGGTCGAAGGTGCAAGTCCTTCCGCCGACACAATTCTGCATTATTAGTCCGTTGTTGTTTTATAAAAACATTATAATATCTTTTTGATATGCCAATATTGAAATATGTAAATAAAGATTTCTTCAAATTATGGACTCCAACTATGGCTTATGTGCTGGGGTTCTTTGCTGCGGATGGGTATATGACATTGAATAAAAGGGGAGCGTACTTTTGGAATATTCAGATCACTGAGCGGGAGTTACTTCAAATGATCAAAGTGGTGATCAATTCTCATCATAAGATAAGTGTGCGAAAAGGAAATGGTAGAGAGAAAGAGTTATATAGGTTGCAAATAGGAAGTAAAGAGATGTTTAACGATTTACAGAATCTCGGCTTTATTCCCGGAAAGACTTATAGTATGGCAGTGCCTAGTGTGCCAGCTAAGTTCTTTAGGGATTTTGTCAGGGGATATTTTGATGGTGATGGAAATGTCTGGGTCGGGTATACTCATCGAAACAGGTGCACTAGACTTCTTACCCTATCTTCCAGCTTTACCTCATGTTCGAGGGCTTTTCTTGATGAATTGAGATGTCGATTGAGACTATTTGGCCTAATTTCTGGTTCTGTATATACAGGAAAGGGTAAATTCTTTCGTTTGAAATATAGTGTACGTAGCTCTATGAAATTATACGATTTCATGTATAATAGTCCACATCTGATACCAAGCAGGGATTTGTTCCTAGATCGAAAGAAGTCAGTCTTTGAAAGGTATCTGAAAATGCGCCCGTAGTTTAGCTGGCTAAAACAATCCCCTGTCACGGGATAGACCGTGGGTTCGAGTCCCATCGGGCGCGCATAGATTTGAGATCAATAGGTAAGCCACAGAAAGTTCACGGGTCTAGAGGACTTGAGCTGTGGTATAATTTTTGTATAGAATTTGGATTATATGAATATCTGCTATATTTATCCGGGGTATCCGCCAGAAAATCACTCAGGTGGCGTGGGTACTTTTATTGAGGAATTAGTTAAAACAATTTCTAAGTATGGGACGCATAAGATTGATATCATCTCTCGAAGTGACAAATATTTCGATAGCATTGAAAATCTTTCGACTAATGTCACATTATATCGCTTAGGGGAAACCCCTTTAGCGGAAAACAGTCCTGTCCTGTTGTTTCGTAATGAAGGTTTTCTCCGCCATTATGAAAGAGTGTTAGAGGTTGTAAAAATGATTAATGGCAAAAATCCGATAGATGTAATTGAAGTTGCAGATTGGGGAGCTGAAGGATTTTTGGTATTGAAGCAATTTTTGGATATCACACTTGTGCGATGTCATACGCCAGCCTTTGTTTCGGAGAGCTATAATCCGAGTAGTAGATCATATCTTTCGGACAACATAAAATCATCTGAAAAGAGTATGCTGTCAATCGCTAAACACATTGTTTGTCCCAGTAGAAGTCTCATAGATGAGATTGATAAGCGGGTACATATTGGTTGTGTACCAAAAATTGAGTTATATCCCCTTGATCTTGGTGATATTAGGACAAAGCAGGACTACGCAATAACATCGAATGAAATAAGATTGCTTAGCGTTGGTAGAATTGAAGAGCGAAAAGGACAGGATATCATATACCAGGCGTGTCAGCTTATTTCAGAACAAAACAAATATAATATTAGTCTGGACCTTATTGGAGCAGATACATATGTCGGAATCAACATGCTATTTAGTAAGTACTTCATTGAGAAGTTAGTAGAAAAGCCGACGTTCAAATTTAGGTTGCTTGGTGAAATGTCTAGAAAAAAGGTTTTAGAAATATATCAATATTACGATATCTATATTGGTGCATCGAGATTCGATAATTACCCATATACACTTCTTGAAGCAATGGGCGCAGGTTTGCCGGTGATAGGGAACAACAATTCTGGGATCAGTGAAATAATGATTAAAAACATAAACGGTTTAACGTTTGCTGGTAACTCGACAGAGCTTGCGAATTCGATTAATACACTTATTCAAGATCAAAAATTACGTGCGTACATAGGAGAGAACGCGAGAAGTTTTATTGAGACAAAATTGACACCTGGTGTGGTTTATCGTAATGTAATTAGAACGTATCAAAATATATGCAAAAAAGAATAATTTCTCACAATAAAAACCTTGGAAAAAGACTAACTATGCAGTCAGATTTGCTGTTTTCAATTCACCATTTATTTCACAAAAAAGGTTTTAAAGAGATTAATACTCCAATATTAAGTTTTCCCACAAAGGAATATGGTGACGGTGAATTTGTTGTCGTGTCCAAGCTCCAGCCTGGAAAGTTCTATTCTCTTCCGCATTCTCCCCAATTGTATAAACAATATTTATTGGCTCGTTTTCCAGAACTGAAAGCATACTATCAGATAGCGTCAAATTTTCGACCTGAAATTGGTGATAATACACACGCACAAGAATTTCATCAAATAGATTTCGAAATTGCAAATTTATCTCTGGACGATGTGCGACGAACTATTGAGCAAATTTGTAGTAAAGCTTTTTCACTTATTGACATTAGGCCGACCTATACCGTTATGAGATTTGAAGACTCTGTGTGTCTTTATGGCTCCGATTCGCCTGATCTTAGATACAGCGGTGGGGAATTTAGAAACGACGGAAAGGAAGTATATTTCGAAATACCAATTAGAGATGTCCTAGATTTGCAGAAGTTGAAATCGCAGTTACGTGCAAGAACAGGTGTTAGTATGAGAATCGGACCAAAGTCATTTGTATTTGCGTCTCAAAAGGGTAACTTATATATACTAGGAGATTTCCGAAATAGGCTGATCAAAAATTATGTATTACGTCTACATTCTAAATGGTCATTCGTCTGGCTGATCGATTTACCTCTATTCAAGCGCGATGGCAATGGGCAAATTTCCACCTTTCATCATCCGCAAATGTCACCAATGAGTCATTATGCTTTTTGGAAAGCCGCAAAATCAAAAGATATTAACGAAGTACTTTCTTTGAGGGGAAATGGATGTGAGCTCATAGTCAACGGAATGGAGCTTGGAGGAGGTAATGTTCGTAATAACGATTTAAAGATACAAAAGGAAATTCTTAACATTTGTGGAGTAAGTGACACATCGCTTAGATCTACGTTTAAACCATTACTTGATATGCTCAGATCGCATCCGAATTACAAAAGCTCTGGAGCAGCTGTAGGCCTTGATCGTCTTATGATGTTATTAACAAAGAGCGATTCTCTTTCAGATAACCGAGCATTTCCACAAGATAATAATGGCACGGAGTATTTCGGTGGCCCCTCAAACGTTTCTATGTCAGATTTACAGGAATTAGGTTTAGATTATGAACACCCGATAATAACCCAGTCACGGCAAACAGCAATACGACTCGTTGAGGCAAATAACAATTTTATTCACGATCGAAAACATATACAGAATGTTGAGCAAAATGCAGTCGCGATCGCTATCAATGAAGGAGTTTTACCAGACGAAATACTCATTTTAAGACTAGCGGCGCATTGGCATGATGTCGGACGAAATGATTGGTTGCCACGTGAAATTGAACCCCACGCAGAAATTTCTATGAAAGCATTTAGAGAATGGGCGAATACGATGGGGATGCCAAATTCAGTAATTACTCCTGTTGAGTTATTGATAAAGGAACATGATGAACTATCGAAGATCGAGCATCCTGATAAATTATTAAAAATCTTGCAAGACGGTGATAGGTTGGATGTTATTAATGTTGAGAGAGTGCAGAGGATATTGGCGTAGTATAGTATGGGCAATCAGATCGGCGAGTACAATTATTATCAGTCTATAGCATTTTGGGTTAAAATGAACAAAACCATGAACAATATTTTACAGACAAAATCAGCGAAAAAAATGTATTTAGATCGCCAATCGGAATTTAACGATATTATAGAGTTGTTACGCGTGTACAGGATCGACACTAAAAGAACAATAATTGCACTTGGTGGTGCGGAATCAATCACAGGCATATATAACTCTTTGGATAGGTCGGTACTCGGTTCTGTTGCTTCCGACAAAATCAAAATGCTTTATGTACCTATTGGCGTTTTCGGAAATGCTGATATTGTCAAAACAGTTGATGAATATGTAACGATTGTAAAGAGGTATTATCAAGGTTTGGGTAGTGAGGTTGATTTTAAGTATGTAAGCCCTCATGATTCTGAGGATGAGATTATTTCAAAAATTAAGGAGGCAGGCATAGTTTATTTAGCAGGAGGTGATACAAAATATTTAATCGAGAAGCTAAGTGCACCCAAAATAGAAGAGGCACTTAAAGAATCTTATGAAAAAGGAACAATTCTGATTGGAAACAGTGCTGGTATATTGTGTCTTCTTCAAAATCCAGTTTCATTTTCCTATGGTGATGAGCCAGAATACATGAAAGGTCTTGGATTACTAAAAAAATATTGCATCCTGGTTCACTATTCACCAGAGAAGGATGCACATATAAAAAAAATACAGAAGCAAGTTAAGGATGATCAAATAGTACTGCTACCTGAATCTGGTGCCGCAATATTTATAAATGAGGAGCTCGTAGCTTCTACGGAAAAAAATAGCGTGTTACCCACTGCTGGTAACACGCGCTAGTTGATTGGCTTGGGACTCGCTATTAGTCAGTGTAGTGTCCGATCGATGAGCTCAATGTATCAGGATTTACAGTGATCCTACCAAGGACTTGCTGTCTATCATTTTCGGTGGGTTCTTGGAATGATCTATTGCCATGAACCTGGGCCGTAATTTCAGCAAGGTCGTCCACGAACTTTTGATAAAACTGGCGCGTATACTCACATGCACGCTTATCACAGTTCATCATGTTTCCTGATTGTACCCACGATTCGTAGGCACAGGCATTCCCACATATCCCTATGGCTTTACAACCTTGACATGTATCGATGTAGACAGGTGAGCGTCGCTGAAGTGAATCTAGGATGTTTGGTTTCATCGAACAACAATTAGCTGGTTCGATAGTCATACCACTAGCTAGTGTGTTAAGAGCTAGGAATGATTTACATGGACCGATGTTGCCTCGGGCATCAATGTTAATCGTTGTACCAGCGGCGGCTCCGCAATCGTGGTATCTGAACCTTCTGGTAACAAATGGATGGACTCTTCTGTACACGAGTTCAAAGAATAGTCCTGTGTTACGAAACACACGGAAAGCATCATATGTTGCTTGGACGAAGTCAATAGGCGTGATCAGGAATGGGAAGTCCCCTTGACTCTTTGTTGGAGGCTTCATGTAGTTCACTCCGATGCTTACTGGCCGATATTCTTCCAACATGGTTGAGATTTCACGTTTAAGATGGCAGACGTTGTGTTTTCCAATCACCATCGAAAGACCGAGTTCTATACCAAAGCTGTTGAGTAGGCGGATGCCCATGTCAACTTGTTTGAATGATCCACGACCAGTGTGGTCTTTGCGCAGTATATCGTGGATGTCCTGTTGGCCATCAATCGATACTATCACCTTGATGTTATGGTGAGATAGATATTTCGCCCGTTCCGCGTTGATCAATATTCCGTTTGTGCCAAGCGCGATGAAGTATCTTTCACCAGCGCGTTTGAGCGATTCGACGAGAACGATTATTTGTTTTACACGTTCCCAAGCTATTAAAGGTTCCCCACCTGAAATATGTATGACCTTAGGCGTCGATGGGACGGAACCATTAAAGAAGAGTTCGATTACGTGTTTAAGATCCTCTGGTGATGCGGCCCGTTTAGTTACTGTAGTGATATTGTGCATAACCTTACAATAATCACAGCTCAGGTTGCAAACGTCTGTAAGGAGGATGCGTAGAAGCCTGTACCCACTATTACGGGTGCTCGTTTCTGGAGTTATGAAGTCAGTTAACTGTTCGTTTTCAGATAAAGCTACAAACGAGCCTCTGTTCAATGTCTCCACAAGATGCTTCGCTTCAGTGGGACAATATAATTGTTCCGCAAATGCGGAGACTTCTTCTTGTGTCCTATCACTAGTTATGAAATTTGCAAGTCTAATCAATCTGTTATCGCCGAATATTTGATTCAGCGAAACCGATTGGGATAAAACCTGCAGTCCATTGCTAGCAATCATGGACTTGCTGAATTTTGATAATCTCATTCAGTTTCCTTTTGTTGTAAATGATCAACTATGTTGAGAAATCTTGGGGATAAATTTGGTACCGTTTAGGTACGTTTCTATGGAAATATATATCACAAAATAGTAGAAATGGCAAGCTGTTAGCAAATCTTATCTTATCTGGAACGTTTGTGGTTTGTTAAACAATAGTGCACAACCTGGTGGGGTAATTGAATGTTGGAATACTTTTTGTCGTTTTACCCATATTCTTCCTTATCCCAGTTCCAACATCCTCCTACCGCGTCCGCGCATAGATTTGAGGTCAATAGTAAGCCACAGAAAGTATGTGGATCTAGAGGACTTGAGCTGTGGTATAATTTTTGTATAGAATTTTAATATACGAGTTTATGCCAACAGAACAAATGAATTTCGATCAATTGATATCAAAACTGTCCAATAATCAGAATGTGGACGCGCTACTTCTGTGTGGTTCAACTGCTACACAAACGCGTACTACTAGTAGTGATTATGATCTTGTTGTTATTGTCAAAGATAAGCCTGAAAAGCTAGTGTCGATGTTTGCAACGATCGGTAACGTACCAGCTGATATTTTTTTCTTTACAATATTGGAAATAGAAACTATTTTGAAGAACATGAGTGTGAAAGATGGTGCGGAGATGTGGCTATTGAATTGGCTCGAAACTGGCAAGATTTCCTTCGATAAGTCTGGGACCTTAACGAAACTGCAAGAAACGAGAAGGAGTGTACAGAAGCCAGACAATGTTTCTTTGGCTAAGTCCTACGAATACAAGATCAATTATAATCTTCTGGCTAATACACGGTATTTTGAATCTAAAGATGAGCTTTATCATGCGGCACTAGAGATCCGTCTTTTATATTCCATTGTCGAAGCACTGGTCGGATATTTTACTATGCGTGCCATAAATTGGGAAGGAGAGAAGAGTGCTATCCTATATCTAAGAAAGAACGACCCAGCATATCTGAAAGTATTTGAGTCAGTCTGTAGAGAGACATCTCTTTTTAGTAAGTTCGCTTCTTACAAGAAATTAGTTGAGGAGTCATTTTATGGTAAATACAAGAAGTGGGATAATGATATTGCTGTTAGTATGGATGGTGACTTCGGTGAATTCTGGAGGGGTCTATTGAATATGTAATCCTGTTGACTTCATGGTATTTTTTGATAATATAGAGGTACAAGTGGCTTCGGCCTAACCCTCGAAAGGGGGAGAAAAGAGAAAAACCGTCAAAATAATTTTTTGACGGTTTTTCTTAAATTTTGAAATATATCGATCTCTAGGAAACCAATTTTTTCAACCAAGCGCCTTGTATCTATTGCGCGAACCTGAGACAAGATGGCAGAAGCGTGTTTTCCTTGAATTTCTCCTATAGGCACACGTAAATAATGTTTACGAAGAGAAGTGGTGAGAGGTATAACCATACAGATATTGGCCCCAAATCCACGGATGATCAAAACTGGTCTTAAGAAGTCCTCTCCATTACCATCTTGCTCCGAGCCTATGTTTATACCTAGTCTGCACCACCAAACTTCCCGTACAGTATAGAGGCGCGGTTTTTCTATATGTACAAGTTTCTTCTTGAAATTCCAACTGTCAAATTCTTTATTAATAGAAACTGGGTCTTCGAATGAGAACCTGATACCGTATTCTACGCCAAATTCACTATTTCGAATATGATTTTCAGCTTCTTTTGCGGCTGTATATAGCAGGTCAAATGTACCAAGGACACTGATTTCTCCATTGGTATCAAAATCCATTTCAGAAACATAATATTTTCCTGTAGGCGTTTCTTCTATTTGAATGTAATTATTTGTACTCATGATTTTGTTTGATTTATGTCTAATAATAGTTACTACTAACCTAAACTAAAAAACTGCGACGAGTGAGTGCGTCATAATTATATAATTGTATGTCTTTTTTATCCTGAGAAATACTTACGATCTGAAACAGGATCATTGTATCAGGTCAACTAATATTTTACAAAAAACAAAGGGTTTGAGAGTATTTAAACTGTGATAGAATTAACCCATGAACAACTACAACTGGTACTCACAACTTATCAAACCCACATGGTCACCACCATCATGGCTTTTTGGGCCGGTATGGACGGTACTGTATGTGATCATCGCAGTTACTTTTGGTACAGTATTTTACAAGACATTTACGGGTAAACTATCGTGGATCGTGGCTCTACCTTTTATTCTCAACCTGATCTTCAATTTCGCATTTACACCATTGCAATTTGGTCTCAAGAACAATCTACTGGCTGCAGTAGACATCCTCCTTATTCTGGGAACACTCATCTGGGCACTCTATGCCGTCTGGCACGCATCAACAGAGCTCCGCTTTATTGTATACGCCAATATTCCGTATCTGTTATGGGTATCGTTTGCCACGTCTTTGCAATTGACTATCACTGTACTCAATAGACATATATAAATGAATAATGAAAAAATAGAAAATTCACAGGATAGAATCCCAGCCAAAGAAGAAGTACTAAAAATAGTAGGCAGATTTGCAGAAAATTTTACTATTTTGAGTGAGTTGTCTGATGAATGGGGTATTTATTCTTTGGAAGCGAAAGCTAGTGGATTAGAAAACAATGAGAGTGTCATCTATGATTATTCAAGGAAGGGTAGGTATGCAGATGGTCATCAGTCAGGAGCAACGGTTATTTATGCAGTTTCATATAATGGTGATATACCCACTGGCGGAGAGACGGTGGCTGAGATCGATGAAAAAACGGGTGAGTGGGTATTTAATTAGTTTTGATGGTTTGTAAAAGTGTCAAAAAAGTTGACGCTTTTTGCAAGTGGCGGGAAGGAGGTGGTATGTGGCGGCTGATAGTTCTTAAAATCAGTTAAAGAGTAGTATACTTAACAGTATGAAAAGACCAAGTCTACCACAGTCACAGGATTTGCCTATTATCTCAAGGGACCAGCTGCATGACTTATATATTACGTGTCGTCAATCAGTTTCTGCAATCGCTATTTTGTTAAAATGTTCTCAGAATAGAATTAACTACTGGCTGGCAAAATATCATATACCAAAAAGGACTATTTCCGAGGCAATTTATCAGTTAAGAAATCCTAAGGGTGATCCGTTTCTATATAAACCACCGGATAGTTTAGAGACAGCAGTATTGTTTGGAATGGGACTCGGGTTATATTGGGGTGAAGGCTCAAAACGTGGGACGGGTGGTGTTAGATTGACTAATACAGATCCGAGATTGCTAAGAAAATTCATTGAGTTTTTACAAGTATCATTCAACATTGATAGGTTTAAGTTGAGATTTGGCCTCCAAATATTCGATGATCTTTCGAAAGTTAAGACTTTGTCATATTGGACTCGCGAACTCGGAGTCAGCAGAAAACAGTTTTATAAGATTATTGTTTCAAAGATTCGCGGTAAAGGAACATATAAGATTAAGTCTGCAAATGGTGTGATAATTGTATATTTCAATAATATCAAACTGAAGAGACAGATCTGTGCCATGATTGATAATATCAGATAAATAGTTTATTCTTACAGAGCTGCAAGGATGCCGATGCAGGTGTCTTGGTAGTTAAACCAGAAATGGTAATTTTGAAAATATAATATAGTTATGCCGATGTAGCTCAGTTGGTAGAGCACGCCATTGGTAGGTCGTAAGACCCTGCCCATATATGAGGTAACTCGTATATGAATCCCGAATTACGGTTAAAGTCCACAGAACATATTATTGCGGATAAGACCGTGGCGCTTCAAGTAGATGCGCCCGAACGACTGACAAGGGTTTCCATTGTTCGAATGGAAAAAGATACAGTCTAGTCCTTGCTGTAAAGTGAGGTGTAAACGAATGGCGAGGTCTCCGGTTCAATCCCGGACGTCGGCTCCAATTCCTCATGTGGATTCTCTATCCACATTGTCGTATACTAGACACCATGATCATTATCGGAATAACAGGCACATTGGGCGCTGGAAAAGGCGTGGCGGTGTCATATTTGGAGAAAAAAGGGTTTCAACATTTTTCGGCTAGAAGTTTCATCCTCGAAGAGGTGCGTCGCAGGGGACTGCCGGAAGTTAGAGATTCCAATGTCACCGTGGCGAATGACTTGCGCAAGAATCATTCTCCGAGTTATATTCTAGAAAGCCTGTACAATATGGCTGCAAAAAGCGGTCAAAACAGTGTATTGGAGTCAGTCAGAACTCCAGGCGAAGTTGATTTCCTAAAGAAGCAAGAGTCATTCTATCTTCTCTCAGTTGATGCTGATCAGAAGGAGAGATATAGGAGAGTTGTGAAGAGGAATACGTCTTTTGACAATGTAACATTCGAAGAATTCCAATTACACGATTCGAGAGAGATGGAAGCCACGGATCCTAACAAACAGAATATAGCTGAATGCATGAGGCTCGCTGACTTCAGTCTCGTGAACGATGGAACGATAGAAGAATTTCACGCGAAGTTAGAGGTGATGTTGAAGGAGATAAATGGGAGGAAAAATTTATTATAGTTGTGCCGATGTAGCTCAGTTGGTAGAGCGCCACTTTCGTAAAGTGGATGTCCCCGGTTCGATTCCGGGCATCGGCTCCAAAACGTCTGATCTTGGTGCGGAGTAGTATTAAGGTAGGTGTTACAAAGAATCTGGTATAATGATATTGTGATGGCACAAGTTTAATAACCACAATGGGAGACTATATTTCGAGAATTGAATCAATCAAGATATCTTATCCAGACTTAAAGGATGAGAATTTTGTGCCTGCAAAAAGTGGTACTCATCATGCAGTATTTATATCGAAAAATTTTGTGATCCGTTTCAGAGATGATAATCCGAGTCTACTTCAGCGAGAAGCGAAGCTTCTAGAAACGATTTCAGATACGCTGGTTCCAAAAGTTCTGTGGAAGAATTTTGAAGAAAAAGTGGGTGTCATCGTGGAAAATCGCTTACATGGAGAGAATATTAGTTTGGTATGGAAATCATTATCAGTACAAGAAAGATCTAAATTAGTAAGTGGGTTAGTTGAATTTATTGGGAAACTTAGAAATATTGTGGGGAACAGGGTGTCTTCTGTTAGTAATGGTAAAGAGTATTCAAATTTTATTGATTTATTGCTTGATGGAGTACAGGAAAAGATTTCAAAGATATCTGAGTTCGATAAGGCTCGTGCCGTTATTGCCGAAATTGAGCAGACTATTTCAGGTCAGGATATGATTGGGGATTTGTTTAATGGGTCAAAGATTTCGCTGATTCATGGTGATTTGATCAATCATAATTTGTTGTCTGATGGTGGCAAACTCACTGGTGTTTTAGACTGGGAATTGGCTTGTTATGGTGATCAGGATTTTGATTTGTTTAGGCTTTTCTACTATCGTGAATGTGCCATGGCTTATCACGGTCAGGGTGTTGATGATACTTATGAATCTGAATATATGGATATTCTGATTGAAGAAATATACAAGTCAGGTCTAATAGGTGACGATAATATTTTTCAAAAAAAATATGCCTTTGTACGAGCAATCTTTTTTGTTAATGCACTATATTGGGATGTTTCATCCAATAAGGCGGAGGAAAATCTCGCGAGTACTATAAATTTGTGGTTTAAGGGTAAATAAAAAAGGGCCATGAACTAGTCGTGGCCCCGCTGAAAGTTGGGTAAACCTACTTACAGCTAGTTCGTCTCCCAAAATGTTCCGAACCACCACGTGGTGGGGTTAATTTCGAGATGCGAATCTTTTTTGTTTTGATTTTCATAATTTCCTTTGTCTAGAGATTACTCTTACCCGGTGCTTGTGTCAAGCTCCTGTGACTTTAGGTGCTCGATTATCAATGCGTCTGTTATCTCTCGATAGAATTCGCACTGGCTTGTAAAGATCTTGTTGTCTTGGAAAGACCCACTTTTTGAAGAGAATTCTCGAGTAACTTCGCATTGGCCAGCACAGGCGCACTCGATTTGGCATCCTATACAGACCTTGTCGGTCCCAGGGTATCTCGCTTTCACAAGTCGTGAAAGATTGTTGTTACTCTCAAATAGCTTATCGAAAGTATTTACATGACCAATTCGACTGGTTGTATGACTGCAGACTTTAATACTTCCGTCAGTGTTGAATTCAAGCGACTTTCCTTGGACGGCTGCACAGAATGTATGCGTCTCTGTGAGGAGGTTTCCGCTAGTAAGATTCCTGTAGGCACTGTCCCATGTACCGAAGAAGTTTATGCCAATTGCGTCAGCGTACTTTTTTAGGCACATAAGCTTACTTACTTTTTCCTTTGTCGGCACATTGTGGAGTCCTATCAGATCGTAATCAAACGCGATAGACGTCATCTGTCGATTGGCTGCCCAGTCGATTATGTCTGTTCCAATAGAATCAAAGTTGTTCTGCGCCACAGTTATACTAAATCCGTCCAAGGGGTACCCAATATGATCTAGAAGGTCGATATTTTTTACAATTGCGTCAAATGTTCCTCGTCCTTCGTTTGTTATGCGTATAGCATTGTTGGCGATTTTAGTGCCGTCTAGAGATGTAGCGATGCGAACCTTAAATTTCTTCAGGGTATGTGCTATGTCGGACGTTAATAACGTAAGGTTTGTATTAATAGTGAATTCAAACGAGATGTCCGAAATAGAGTCACAGTAGTGTAGTATTTTAGCAATAGTTTGCCAGTTGAATAATGGTTCTGCATTGCCGAAATGAATCTTGCAGTGATTTCGGTTGTGATCTCGTAGTAGTGCAATAAATCCGTCTATACATATTTTTGCGGTTTCCCATGTCATGTTGAGTCCCGGTAATGGTCGCCTATACTCAGTAATTTTTTCTTGCGTCTCCGAATCCTTCTGGAAATGGATACAATGTTTGCAGGCTAGGTTGCACCAGTCACTAATAGCTAAACCCATTCTATCTACGGTCCGTCCACTAGCCAGTTCAAGTAAGTATTTTGATCGATTTTGAACTAGTATAAGTCGTTCGTCTTGGCCAGGGATGATGAGGAAAGATAATTGCTTGAAGTTTTCAAGTAGTTCTCTAGGGTCGTCATCGCACTGTTCGACAATAGCAATTAAAGTTTGTGGCTTCAAAAACAAGTTGAGAAAATTAATTCCTTCTGCATTCAGGATTCTGGGATTTCCGAACAGTTTGTGGTAAACCAGGGTTGAATTGGAAGACGGCTCTTTAACATAGCGTAAGAATGGAGATAGTTGATATTTTGAATCTTGCATAAGATTTGTTCATTTGTTTGATTGTCAGAGATCGAATAATAAAGACGTTGTCTATATATGTACTCGTTTAGTTCTACTACTAATGCACAAAATGTCAATAGGTACTAAATGTGATCGTAGGGGAGGGATCCTGTTGCCGTAGTTGTGTCTATGTGGTTATATTGTTACAATTTTTGCATAAAATGCCATCAAATATGATTTATAGATTAAACAGTGAAGTCAATAATAATCTCCAGGATGTTTGCTCTATAGCGCACAAAGAGCTTGATGAATTTTTTGGTATCAATTGGGTTAGGAATCTACCTCGTCTAATTATTGTAAATGATAGGAAAACAATCGATGGATTGTTTGGTAAAAAAACAGAGGCGTGGACAATAGGTTGGTCGGAAAATAACAATATCTATGTTCTCGATAAGAATAAGTTTTCTGAGGAAAGCGATCATAAGGAGTATACTGATGATGAATATGCCGTGCTCGTGAAGCATGAAATGAGCCATTCATTTTCGAAAATATTAGCAAAAGGGGAAGTGAAGCCTAAATGGCTTTGGGAGGGTATTGCTGTATATACTTCAGGTGAGAACAAAGCGCGGATTAGACCTACAGAGTTTAAGCAATTTCTTGACTTTTTCGATGAAGGCGGTAAGGGTGTGTACGTAGAGGCCGGTTTTGCAATTCAACTTCTTGTCGAAAAATTTGGTAAACAAAAAATATTGGATTTGATAAAGATCTCATCCACATTTACGACGAGGGATGATTTCAATCTTGCGTTCAATTCGAGCTTTGATTTTGAGCCGACGTATGAGGAATTTAACAGGTTACTTTATTAAGTCTTTCAACATGCTTTTCCAGTTCCTTTAGTGTCCCTATATTATATTTCTTTCTTTCTGCGTCACTAGTTCGTGGGTCGACAGGCAGTAGTCTCCACATACTTTTTGAATTTTTCTTTTTATACTGGGTGCCAAATTTTTGCTTCCCACTTTTTTTGAGAAGTAATCTGTCCAAACACATGGCATACAAGGATAAAGCTTTCTTATACCCCAGTTTATAACTAATTTTAGAAAGTCTGACAGCCTTCGTTGAGTCTTGGATACTTGAACCATGATGAAATATCATCGCTGCATGATAGTAGTCATCTGCGGATACAAGCATTTTTTTGGAAATAAGATCACAAACTAACTTTTTTCTTTCTCTATCACATTTTGATAGCAACGACGCATCATTACATACTATTTTGTCATGACGATCTTTTTGGTCACTATTGAATATTTTTTTCAGCGGTTTATTCATAAGTTGATTCTATCATATAGAGTATTATTACTCGAAAGACGTAATGGTGCTAATTATAGTTATCCACAGCTATATGTAGATATTATCATTTATCATATTGATAAATACTGATATTATGAGTAAATGTCTAAATATATATCACACTTTAAGCCGACCGCGTCTGGTCTAGATATACTTATTAGTGGTAGGATTTTGGCGCCGGGGGAGAAGCCATATCATATGGTAGAAAGGGTTGTTGGTGCACTCGTTGGCATAGAGGAGCATTTTGGTACAAATGAACAAGAAATGAATATCATAGCTCAAGAACTTGGAAGCATGATTGATGATCGTCATATCGTGTTGAGTACTCCGATAATGACCAATGCAGGGAGGTATTTAAACAGACCACTGTCCGCCTGTACTGTACCATTGCTTGATTTGGCTCATGATGACATCAATCACATTTGTAAAGTTATAACAAATATGCACGAGGATGGTATGGGAACGGGTTTTTGTCTTGATCATTTGGATGATCCTGTGGGTATGTTGAGAAAACTCAATGATATAGCTTTACAAAGTTCACGATCGGGTAAAGAAGACCGTCCTGTAGGAAACATGGCCACTTTGCGTTTTGATAGTGCGCATATTCTGGAATTTATCCGAGTAAAAATCGGAGCAGATCAAAGAGGTGAGGCATGGAAATTCAACATATCAATTGATTGTGGGTATGATTTTTTTGATAAAATTGAGAAAAATGATTTTATAACAATGTCGGATGGTTCAAGGTGTCAAGCTCGCTATATATTTGATGAAATTGTAAATGCAGTGCACTTGTGCGCTGAGCCAGGTTTAATTTTTATTGACAGAATGGAAGCTGACAATCCCACTCCGTGTGTTGGCCATTATCTTACTACTGCACCTTGTGCAGAAGTCGGTTTGACTTCTGGGGAGTCATGCCAATTTGGTTATCTAAATCTTGCGACGTTTATTGAAGCTGACGGTAAACTTGATGTAGATAAACTGAAGAAAGCCACGCGTCTTATAACTAGGATACTCGATAATGCCCTTGAAATCTCTATTCAAAACTATACTGAGATGGCTAATCGTATAATTGCGTCTAAGAAAAGGAAAATTGGTATAGGTGTTTGTGGGTTAGCTGATGCATTGATAAAATCGAAGTTGTTATATTCTTCTCCCGAGGCTCGTGAGTTTGCATTTGATATTATTACTTTGATTAATTTTGAATCTAAGAAAGCTTCTTATGAACTTGCTAAGAATCGTGGTTCCTTCGGTGCCATGTCGGAAATGATAGGTAATCGTCATATTGAGAATCCATCTTTCATTGACTGCCGTTATGGGTCACTTGAATCTAAGTACGTTGGGATGGAGGAATGGTCTCTACTCTCCGAAAAAATTAGATCGAATAAGATGTTACGTAATGCCTCAACAATCGCTTTGCCACCCACTGGTAGGTGTGCGTTGGTATTTGGTGCATCTGCTGGTATAGAGCCAATCTTTTCAAAGGACTTATATAAAGTTGTGAATCCTGATTTATTGAGTAATTTGTATCAATATATAGAAACAGCTAATCAAATAAAACCAATAGATCATTTACGCATAACGGCGGCGTTGCAAAGAGGTGTAGATGAATCAATCTCTAAAACGATCAATATGGTTTCGGATATCACAAGAGAGGAGATAGGGGAATTGTATAAAGCAGCTTGGAATTTTGGTTTAAAGGGAATAACGGTCTATCGAGAGGGTTCTAAAGTGATGCAGCCAAATAAACTCTAGTAGTATTTCACCTAGAATCTGGATTTTTCTCGCATAAGTATATTTGTAATGCTTTTTTTCACGATCATGTCCTTTTTTATACCGTGCTTATCTAAAAATATAATCAAATCATTTTTTGCTTTTTCAATATTGTTGTGGTTGGTCATCATTTCTACTTCTATAGCTGGTTGGAAATTATGGATATCCTCTAGACACACCTCGACGCCATGATCGTGGAATGAATATCGTTTTTTACGAAGTTCAAAAAATTTCTTAAATCCTATCGAGTTAAGTATTCTCTCAGCCTCAGTAAATGATGAAATATTTATTTCATGTTCTAACCACGCATTATGATCACCTTCAGATTGGATGACCTTCGTATTCATACTGCTGTTTTCCTTATCAGAATCTTGTTCACAGCGAAGCCTCAGACTATATGAGCCCACTTTATCCATCTCTATTTCCTTGAAAGATGTTACTGATTTGGCGCAATAATATGCGTCAGTTATTGAGAGTGGTTTTATGGTCTTTTTAATAGAGTCACGCGCTTCTGCAAGAAATTTATCGAAGATGTCTCGCGAAATTAGTGCTCTGAATTCTACCTCATGTTTATGATCTTTCATTATGGGATCATATTAGCATTTTTATGGGCTAAAAAAAAGCGACCCAGATGAGGTCGCTATTGAATTATCGTGAGCGGCTAATTATGGAATTAATGATTTCAGCACATATTGACGCACAATCGTCTTGTCCTATTATTCCGGTATTAAGCGCTATAAATGGCAGATTGTACTTTAGAATATTTCTGTAATAGGCCAATGAAATAGTTTCCTGCTTATCGATCATATTCCGATCGCGTATTGATAATCCACGTTGATGCATCCTCTGTAATTGTATGTCGATATGCATTGAAAGAAGGATTGTCAGGTCTGGCTCTATGATATCTTTAAAATCTGATCGTCGTACAGGTACGCCAATAATTTCATGGTAGATAAAAGTCGTTAGCCAATAGCGATCAACAACAACATGTTTACCTTCAGCCAATAGTTTTCGGATATATTTGGATGTTTCGATGACTCCTGTTTTATAGTAGGCGTATTTTTCCGCAGGAGACGCGCTTTTATCGATAAGTTTGCGAGATTTTTCATAATGATCTGGTGGGGTCTTGCAAGAAACTGCCCCAATTATGTCAGAGAGTAAAGGACAAAGTGTTGATTTACCTGTCCCGTCTGCACCTTCTATTACAATGAACATAGTCGTAGTCTTTCTGCTGTTAGACCTGCTGATGAGGCAGCTAGGCTTCCATACTTATAATAAATCAAAAAAAGTAATTGTCAATAGCTTGTGTTGACTTTATGCATTTTATGAGATATGTTACATATGAATCGTACATTAAAATTATGAAATTATTGTTTCTTTATGATGATCTCGTGGAACTCCAAAGACGTTACAGTGTTCTGAAGAAAAAAAACCGAGAGGCGGGTATTGCATGCGGTGAGGCTTCTGATCAAGGGGAATCATTCGCGGGACATGATAATGCTCCGTTCGAAGCCGCTATGCTCGAAATGAATATTTCATCGCGCCAACTTGGGGACATCGAACTAATGCTCAGTAAGGCCGAAGAGTGTATTCCTAAGCCAAACGATGGTACAGTTCAGTTTGGACGTTTGGTTTTGATTGATGATGTATCTTTGAATGAAAAGACGTGGTATCTCATAGGGAGTCCTTGGACAACAATAAATGGCGACGGTCTTACTAAGGATGATCCTATGTCAACGTCATACATAAGTCCTATTGCGCGGGCTCTTTCAGGGCATAAGGTTAATGATAAAGTTTTGTTTCAGAATAAACGTGAGTTGAGAATTCTCGAGATTTGTTAATCCATGGGTCGGTGCTACTTAAAGGTGAGTAGCATTTTTTTATTATACCGCCACCCCAACCACCACCTTCACCCCTTTGTGAAGTCCTTCTGACCCAATAGTTAGCTCACCTTTATGCGCCCTCACAATAGCTCTTGCAACAGACAACCCTATACCCATGCCGCGAGGATTGACGGTCATGGCTGCAGCACTTCTGTAATAGTTCTTTTTGAATAACTTCTCTCTGTCTAGGGAAGTTAAGCCGATGCCGGTATTTTTCACGACGATCTCAAAGTAGCCGTCTCTCGAATCAGTTGTAACTTCTATCGTACCGCCATCAACATTGTATTTGATTGCATTCTCTAGAATGATGAGTAGAACTTCACGCATCTTGTGTGCATCGATCTGTAAATCTGGCCAGATGTTGGGCTTTCCATTCTCTACGGTCAAATGCATCTTTTCTATATCGATCCGCAATTCGTCGAGTACATCTTCGGTCAACAGCCCGAGATTACCAGTTCCAATATTCAATATCTGCGAGCCGACTTTGAGTGTCGTAATATCTAGGAAATCATCAACGATCTTACTCAATCGTGTTGCTGTCGCGTCTGTGTCCTCTAGGGATCTCGTAAGTTTCGCGCTCAATCGTCCATTGTCTCCAGAAAGTGTTGCAGCAAGGTCATTCTTGATCCTAGTCACTGGCGCCCGCAGATGGTGCTGAGTGATCATGATGAATTGGTCCTTGGTTTCATTGAGCTTTTCCAGATCACGTCTTGCATGCTTCTCGAGTTCGTATGCCTTGCGAATCTCTGCGGTCTGCTCAGCGACTTTTTCCGCGAGGGTGGAATTGAGGGTGGTGAGTTGGGCTGTCTGTTTGATGCCATTAGTAACAGATTTATACAAAAAGTAGCATAGTGTTGTGACCGCTATAAATAGAATAATACGTCCGTATATACCAAAAATGTAATCTGTAAAAATATTTATTACAGACATCGTTGCCATTGAAATTATCAATACCTTTGCTATTGCTATTTGTACATTCATTTGACGATAACGTGCAATTGAATATGCAACAATAAAAATCCAAATTGCACCGAATATTGGTCCTGCCCAGTTCAGTCTATATTCTCCAAGTGAAGGTAGAAAAATATTGGCCATTGTCGGCGGAATTATGCCAAGTAATAGCGCAATAAACATATTTCTTAAGTTTGACTTTGATTTATCATTTGCAACCCTATAGGAATTAAATAAATGATAAAGTGATATTGTCCATAACAGGTAGAAAGAGACATCAAATACAAAGTTCCACGGCCCAAACGTCCACGCCCAACGGCCAAGACTAGCTATTTGATAAACACCTGATATAAATGTGTCGGTAAAATAATATAAATATGCAAAAATGGTAACAGCAATGACTGATAAAGCTACAGATTTTTTTGATGGAATAATATCGTTTGGGTATATTATTGAAAAATAGTAGAAACCCAAAGCGATTATTATACCAAGTAGGTATTGGGTTCGCATCAGAAAGTCAGCAGTAATAGGGTCGGCTGTCGATATAAGAAAGCCCTGAGATAGAACCCAAAGAGCTGTGACAAATGAAAATAATGCAAACACACGAGAAGATAGGTCTTTACTGCCGATTAGAATAACAATATCTAGATTAATGATTAAAATTGCAATAGTCCAAATTGTAATTATAATTGGAGTTATTTCCATATGTGGATTATATACCAATTTAGGCAGCAATACATGTTGATGTTTTATGCTATAATCCCTTGACTATGACATTCCTACGAATCTCCCAGTTTCTGACATGGCCAATAGCTTTTGTCTACTTTCATTTATTTTACCGTTTACGTGTGAATGGTAGAGAAAATTTCAAGAACGTAAGCAGTCCATTCATCATCATTGTTAATCACTTCAGCTTCGTCGATAGTTTCTTGTTTCGTTTGATCCTCGGATTCGCTACGCCTCACTTACCGTTACGATTTATGGCTGTAGAAAAGTTCAGTTGGAGATGGTTGAATTTTCTATCTGACATAGGTGTTATCCCGTTCATATATAGTATATTTGGTGTTTTCGTTGTTGTTCCCGGGTTAGGGCTTCATAAGAATTTGGAGAAGGCCAGAAAGATAATTGGTAAGAAAGGGAATATTGTTATATATCCTGAAGGTAAAATAGTAAAAGATAATGTAATAGCGCCATTCAAGTCTGGTGCAGCTGTTCTAGCTATAGAGACCAATACGCCGGTTGTGCCAGTTTCACTTCGACTCGGAAGGAGAAAGTGGGTGAGGAAGGAGCTGGTTGTGAATGTTGGGGAGGCTATGTTGGTGTCAAATGGCTCGAATATCGATGAGACTGTAGCATCATTTTATCGATGTATACTTACTCTTTACAATAGGTCATAGATAGTGAAAAAAGTCGGTGATCGAGCCGCATAGTTTTATACTTTTTGTATGGTATAATATGTCGTATGACATTACATAACAAAAAGATACTTGTGGGTGTGACTGGTGGTATTGCAGCATATAGAGCATGCAGTCTAGTTAGTCGTCTCCTAGGTGAAGGGGCTGAAGTTAGGGTTGTGATGACTGATAGTGCAAAAAAGTTTGTTACGCAACTGACTTTTCAAGCATTAACAAATCATCCTGTTTATGATGATTTATGGAATATTAAGGATGAAAATTCGGTTGAGCATATTTCAGTTTCTCATTGGGCTGATTTGATAGTTGTCGCTCCTGTTACGGCAAATACTATCGCTAAATTCGCCCATGGTATAGCGGATAATTTATTGACAACTATCGTGCTCGCGAGGTTACCAAATGTAAAAGTTGTTCTAGCTCCAGCCATGAATGTGAATATGTGGAATAATAGTATGGTTCAGAAAAATGTGGCGCTAATAAAAGACACGAAGGAGTTTATCGTCATTGAACCAAGGTCTGGTGTTTTGGCATGTAGAGATGAAGGTAAAGGTAAGATAGCTGATGTTGAAGATATTCTTGATATTGTGGTTAAGAGTATATAAGTGAATATGAAAAAAGATATAAATTTAACTGGGAAAAAGATTCTTGTTACTGCTGGCTCGACATGGGTCGCAATAGACGATGTTCGAGTAATAACAAATATCTTTAAGGGTAAGATAGGATTGACTATTGCAATAGCGGCAGCCGAATTTGGTGCTGCTGTGACTTTGTTGCTTGGCTCGTCGTTAGACATATCGTGTATGAATCTACCTAGCACTCTCAGGGTGGTTAGGTTTAAATATTTTGAGGAGTTAGACGATTTAATGACTGAGAATTTGAGGTCTGGCAATTATGATGCGGTAATACATTCTGCTGCAGTCTCCGATTTCAAACTTGCGAAGAAACATGAGGGTAAAATCAAATCTAATACAGGGAATCTTACTTTAGAGTTAGTACCAACAAAAAAAATTGTGGATGGAGTAAAGAAGCTTGCACCGGAAGTGTTTTTAGTAAAATTTAAGCTGGAGGTCGGTATTTCTGTGGAGCGCCTAATTGAAGTGGCTAGTGATAGTATGAGACAGTCGAGTGCGGATCTTGTTGTTGCAAATATTTACAATCCAAATTTTACTGATCATGAGGCTTATATAATCGATATCTCTGGTAAAGTCACTAATGTTCAGGGCAAAGAGGCAATAGCACTTAAAATATTAGAAAATATTTATGAAGGATTATAACTTACAACAATTTTTATTGCCGACGTATTACTGTGATTCTGATAATGATTTAGTAAAAGATATTGCAAGGAAGTATGTCGATCAAGGTTTAGATGAGGCTGAATTAGCTAGACGACTATTTTATTATGTTAGAGATTCGACCGTATATAGAGTAGGTCATTGGACGAGGAAGGCGTCTGAGACATTACTTGAAAAAGGCGGTACATGCACGAATAATGCTAATTTATTGGTAGCTTTGTTGAGAGCTGCAAAAATCCCTGCCGGTTATGGTGTAATGGATGTCGTGGGTCCAGAATATTTTGGACCTGTTGTGTTGCCACACTTTTCAAGGAATGTGTCACGTCGTTCGAAACATGTATATTGTTATGTATATGTAAAAGATAAATGGGTAAAATGTGACCCTTCTGATGATGAGCCTCTTTCTATAAATACACAACACTTGAATCCTCAAAGTAGAGTGGTTGAATGGAATGGTTTAAGTGATGCGATGCTTAATCTTGACCCCAATCATATATTGAAAGATGATGGGCCATTATCAAGTATTGATAATGTAATCGCAAAAAAGATGAAACATAGGCGTAGGATACCTGTCTATTTAGGGAATATCTATATTCAATTTTTGCGTGAGGAGGGAAGAAACATATTAAAGTTATCTGAGTTAAACGATGCATTTAATAGATGGTTATTTCAGAACCATAAAGTATTATATATATTTTATAGGTTGTTCTTCTTTATTGAATCAACTGTAAACCGAATGCGTGAATATAGCAGATCAACTTTTATTAAAAATAATAAATATGCTTGATATCTATCAATCGGCAGTAATAATAGCAGCTTTCTTCTTTACTGGTTTTGGCAGTTTTGCTGTATGGAAAAATCAAAGTGATCCACAGGCAAGACATTTTGCCTTATTAGCACTGGCTTATGCGGTATGGATATTTTCTTGGTTCGGCCTTCTGAAAATGGAATCCGATATGTACATGGCGCTATTTTTCGCGAGGTTACTCAATTTAGGGGCGACATTCATACCGGTTCTATTTTTACATTGGGTTTATAAGGCCGTGAGTGTTAAAAAAAAGTATAATATTTTTCTATACTTTTGTTACGCACTAACATTATTTTTCGCATCATTTAGCTTCTCCGATTTATATATATCTGGGGTCAGAAGTATTTCAGTTTTTCCATATTGGCCAGTTGCCGGACCTTTATATATATATTTTATTGTCATTGGGTATGTAGGATTTATTTTATCGGGTTTGATTTTACTAGTATATAATTATTTCCGATCATCAGGTCAGGTTCGTTACAGGATTGCTTGTTTGTTTATTGGGTCAATGTTGAGCTTCGTGGGAGGTGGTGTAAATTTTCCTATGATGTTGGGCTACGTCATTCCACAGCCTTTTGATTTGGTAGGTGTATTTATGTTAATGACTAGCCCGATAATTTTCAGTTACGCAGTGCTTCATTATAAGCTATTTGAAATTCGTAATGTGGCAATACAGTTAGTTGCAGGCGCACTAAATATTGTATTCGTAATTAATTTAACTTTAGCTAAGACCTTCGGTGCAATATTTGTAAATTCAGCACTGTTTGTTTTTACTGTTTGGTTTACCGTAATGCTTTTTAGGACATTGAGTCGCGAAATCTCCCAACGCGAACGGATTGAACTCCTCGCTTCCGACCTCCAGGCTGCCAATGACAACCAAACAAATCTTATTCACGTCATGAATCACCAGATCAAGGGCAAGCTCACGGATGCCAAGGCGGCGTTTGCGGAACTACTAACTGATGATTATGGTACAGTCCCTGACGCAGCCAAGGTGATCGTGAGGCAGGGCTTCGAGCAGACACAGTTGGGTGTGGACTACGTTCAAGGAATATTGAAGAGTCTCTCTGCAGCGAGTGGCTCATTACCATACGACATGAAAGAGGTTGACCTGAAAGCCCTAGTAAAGAAAATCAGTGACAAGCTAGCCGAAAAAGCCAAGGAGAAGAAACTCGCCTTTGAAGTCAATCTAGTAGATGGCGACTTCGTGGTTACTGCGGATACGATGCAGCTCGGCGAAGCTATCGGGAACCTCATCAGCAACTCCATCTCATACACCCCATCCGGCAGCATCCATATTTGGCTCACGAAGAAGGGTACCAATGCTCTCATAGCTGTCCAAGACACAGGTATAGGTATATCAGATGAGGACAAGACGAAACTATTCAAAAGCGGTGGCCGTGGGAAAGATTCGATCAGAGTCAATGTAAATAGTACCGGATATGGTCTCTCCTTCGTCAAAGGTGTAGTCGAAGCTCACAAAGGCCGTGTTTGGGCTGAATCTGATGGACCAGGGAAGGGCTCTAGTTTCTATATGGAATTACCGTTGGGGTAGGGGCTGATTGCAGTGATGAATTACTTAGAGAGATCGAGTCATCTTATTCAGACGCCTTCTTGAAGTTATCTTGCTAACATCGACTTTTTGAAGGTCGATATATTTTCCGTAACTGTTGGTCAGCGACAGCATCAATGAATTGGTGCTTTCTTTGATTACAAATCCAACTGCATGAAGCTCGACGTTTTCAGTTTTATTGAAGGATTGTCTCCATACGATATATTCAGGTTGATTCTTCATGTTATTTTTGTTTGATTAGTCTAATCTCAGTGATCATTGCTTTTGGTATGTAATACTTTTTAGGAGTTTTGTCTGGATGATTTATTGAATCTATAAGATTGAGAGTGATCGGATTATCTATGAGAATGTTCGAACTCGTTTCTCGGAACAAAACTCCTTCAGTAAGCATTGGAGTCAGTTTGTGTTTCCCAGTATAGTCATCGTCATACTGGAATATGTCATTCCAGTATACAGCAACCGAGTCACCTTCATGACAGATATCACGAATAATACTTTGAGGTTTTTTATTCATTCCCCGTATAACTCCTATAGGAATCACAATTCCAAAAACAGTGGCCTTTGGATGTTCAGTCCAAGATTGTTCAAGGTCGATGTACTCGTTGTTTCTCTCTAGTATTCTCCCATAAGATACGATCCTACCTACTGGAGGCTTTGTATTATTTCCGTACGAGTAGTGTGCGTCTATGTAGGATATTTTAACTATTTTATTGCTCATGAAGTTAGTGATATTATTAATTTGATTTAGATAGATATAAAAAACCACTTGCATCAAGTATTGCAATGTGGCTGTAATAGAACACAAGACCGTAAAAGTAGTTGTCTATCTTTTCGTAAAACGAATACCTGAGGATGTGGATTTGGGAGCCCAACCCGGAGATGATTTGAAAGATGACTTGTCACGGCCACTCCGTGCACCTGAATCGCTGCGTGCCTGATGCCATGCTCGCGACACACCCTTGGTTGATGATCCAGTTGACTTTGCAGCATCTTTCTTACCGAAACTAAATAAACCCATAAGTATCTTTCTCTTTTCGTTGCTCGATAGACGATTCAATGAAATGAAAAGTACCACTTCAAGGTTCTATCTATTAAATAGTCTAGTAGTTTAATCCTGACATGTCAACCATATTCAGGTGATTGCAAAAAGATGGTAGATGATCTAGGGTTATCGTACATACGATCATATCCAATGACCAAGGGGAGATATTGATTTTACAAAGGTCAAAAAAGAATGATGTTCTTCCTGAATATTGGGATGTGCCTGGAGGAACGCTAGAGGATGGTGAAGACCCGGAGGTTGGGGCGATACGAGAGGTAGTCGTAGACTATTTACCTGAGTGTTTGCGTGCCTACAAGGAGTTAAATAAAGATCCAATAAATCGAGGCTCTCGGACTGAAGGCTGTGCCGGTGTGATATAGTTGTTTTATGAAAAAAGTGACTAGCGTTTATTGCAAGAAGGATTACAAAGGAACTAGCGAAGTCGAATACATTGTTGAGTATTCTGATACTGATTCTTTTGATGATCTTGACTATGATCTGTGTCGCCAAGTCTACGGCATCTGTTTTTGTGAAGACAAGTTGGTTATCGGTTATGGAGGCCAAAAGAAGAATTGGGGATTGATTGGGGGGACGATTGAAAAAGGAGAGACATTCGAACAGACTCTCAGAAGAGAGATAAAAGAAGAATCAAATATGGAAGTTCTAGAGTTTATGCCTGTTGGCTATCAAAAAGTTACTGACACTCGGGATGGTAGCTATTTTTTTCAACTTCGTTACACTTGCACAACTCGTCCTTATGGTACGTTCGTGTTAGATCCTGCTGGTGGAATTACCAAGATCAAACTGATAGATCCGAAAGATTACAAAAAGTATTTCGATTGGGGTAGAATTGGGGAGAGGATGATTGAGAGGGCATTGGAGTTGAGGAATATCACATCGTTTCCGTATTAAAGCATAGGCAAGAAATTGGGATTGATATTTGAAGTTTCTTTGGTTAAAGTGTGATGGTGAATAAAGCTGCGAGTAAAGCTACTAGCATGATAACCAGACAATATAAATTCGTTGAATATTTTTCGGCTGTAAAATATCTCGAAAGCCTTGGCAATATCGGCGCGGGTTATCAAAAAACAGATCTTTCTGCCCATTCACATCCTGAGATGTTCCTCGAAAGGATGCAGGATTTTCTTGATTTGTTGGGTAATCCTGAAAAGAGTTTCAAGTATATTCATATAACGGGAACTGCTGGTAAAGGTAGTGTTGCAACGGCAGTTCATTTTGAGCTTGTAAAAGCTGGAAAGAAGTCTGGTTTGTTTACTTCACCATTTACAGTTAGTACTATCGAAAAGATTCAGGTTGGAGATAAATATATTGATCCCGTAGTTTTTGCAAAGTTGACTGATTCAATAAAGCCAGTCGTTGATCGTATGTTATTGTCTGGTCGACATGGCGCGCCATCATATTTCGAGATGATGTTGGCGATCGCTCTCATGTATTTTAATAAAGAAAAGTGTGAGTATGTTGTATTGGAAGTAGGACTCGGAGGCAGCTATGACGCCACAAATATTATCCGTAAACCGACTATAACGGCGATAACCAATATCAGTCTTGATCATACAAATATATTAGGTTCAACTAGGGAATGTATTGCTAAAGACAAAGCAGGAATAATAAAGAAAGGAAGTGAGTTTTTCACTACTGAGAATGATCAGAAAATTCTGAAGATCTTCGAGGAGAAGTGTATGGGTACTGGTGCAAAGTATCATTCTATCAATGTTCACAGTGTTGATTATGATGTAAGAAATCGATTACTTGTTGGAAGTATTTGTCAGAGTCTCGGAATCGTAAATGTTGCAGAAGAGGTCGGTCCATTACCAAGTATGCCAGCACGATTTGAAATTGTGGAAAGATCGCCCTTAGTCATAATAGATGGTGCCCATAATCCATCGAAGATATCGAGCACTATTGTAAATTTGAGAAAACTGAAATATCGTAGTCTCGATTTGGTTGTCGCCGTTTCTGCGGATAAGGATTGGAAGGAGATGTTAAAATTGATTGCTCCATTTGCTAGGAGAATATTTGCGACTAGATTCAGTGTTCCAGGGAGAGTCTCTGTGAACCCGAAGGAGCTATTTATAGAAGCGAAGCTAGTTGCATCAAAAGGATGTAAGGTTGAACTGTTCGCCGATCCAGTAATGGCATTTGATATTGCGAGAAGAACAATGAATAAAAGTGACGTCTTATTGGTGGCGGGATCATTTTATCTGGCGGGAGATATTCGTGCTCTGTATTGTCCAGAAAGTCAGATATTGAAGAATAGGGATTCCAAACTTCATATTTAAAGTAGAGGTACTACGAATGTAGTTTCAGAGTGCCAATTTCAAAATCATGCCATGACATGATTTTGCTAAATTTTGATAATTGTACGACGATATATAGCCATAGAATGTAGTCACGAATTGTGAATCAGACCATGGCATGATTCCAAAATCGAGGCTCTCGGACTGAAGGCTGTGTTAGTGTGGTAGATAATAAAAATCGCGTCCAGTCATTAGACGCGATAATAGGGAAAGTTATGCAATTGGGTTCGAAAGTACATCTGCGATAGCAGCTGATATAGGCATACCAGTTAATGCTTCAATCCATCCGTATTGCCCATTCGGATTGACTTCAAGGAATACATATTCACCTGAAGGGGTAAGTATCATATCAATAGCCCCAAAGACTAGGTCTGATTGTCTCATAAAGGTAAGTAGTTTGTCTCTTATGTTGTCTGGTAGCGTCGATTTTTCGTGCCCAACATTTTCAAAGTCGTATTTTCTCCAGTCGACTTTTGTTCGTTCACTATTTTGTGAATCAATAGTACAAGTAAAGACGTGATTACCAACGATAGTTACTCGTAGTTCCACTTTCTTTTGAATATACTCTTGAAGCATTACAGGGCAAACAGATAGGTCTTCACGGTGTTGAGACAGGTGGTCAGCGGATATTTTGTTAGTATATATGCCGTCGTATGTGCCATCTAAGTTTTCAAAAATTCTTTGCTTTATTGCCTTTATGGCTACGATTCCGCCACAATTTTGTGCGAATCTAATTAGTTCCTCTGGGCAATTTGAAATGATAGTTTTCGGTACAGCTAGTCCGACTTTTCGTGCCAGTTGTGTCTGGTATAGTTTGTTATGTTCAAATAATTTTGTTCCGAATAGGGGTGGATTAATCCAATACCCACCCAACGTCGTGTACAGTGACCAAAAGAAGCTGGCCCACTCAGTTTTTAGTAGATCAAGCTCCTGATTCTCAAGAGCGAGCTTTTGCGTATTCGTGGGTATCGGATTCTCGGGACGACGATACCATACACTGCTGATTTGTTTACTAGTCGAAATCAGACCTAGTGAATTCGAGGAAATTGACAGACCATCACTTGATTCTGTCAATGAAATGTCGTTTTCTCCAATAATTGAGTTTACATTAATCCTCGTATATTGTTGATGATTTTCATCGAGTGTCGACAACACTTTATCAATACCTTTTTCATCTTTGTTTGTGAATATTAGTATTTGCCCATTTTTCATATTAGACTCCGTATTTGATTGTTAAAGGATCTTATTGTACAATATGACAATATGGGAATAATGTCAATTAATATAATCGAAGACAGGTTAGCAATCTTGGGGAGGAAAGGTCATTGGTCTATTGGTGTGAAAATTATCGAAAAGCGTTTGCAGGAGAATATTGGGTCTGAAAAAGATAAGTTACTTTTATTGTTAGCGTCATTTCTCTACCATGATAGTTTCAAGAATCGTCAGTATGATATTAATAGTAATGAAGGTTTGATAAGGTCTGTCAGGATATGTGAGGAGATTATAAAGAAGGGTAAAAGCCTAAAAGATAATATATCGATAAACGCTAATATATTTTTGGCACAAATACTGGCTACAGCCGGTGAAAAAAGGGCTATTACTATCGCGAGAAGGACGCACAGAATATTGGCAAGTCCACTATCGTCGAATAGGTTGGCAAATGTTTATGAAATACTGGGAAATGTTGAGTTGGCAAAAAAATATTACGCTGAACATGAGAGACTATCGTTAAAGAATGGAGATAAAATGGCATACGTGTATCTGAATCTTGCGGTATTTTATAAAAATATTGGTGATATAGAAACAGCTCGTATATATCTCAAGAAGATGAAGACTTTAAAGAAGGATAAGTTTTATAAGACAGCAAGTCGTGCGGCAAGATTATTTTTTAATAAAAAGACCATTCAACAATCTTGTGGATAGCGAATGGTCATGTAGAACAGCTGGAGTCAGTCAGACGAGTAGTCTGGGACCCCGTTTCCCGGTGGTTGGGCTGTTTGACCCATGTATGTGCTGTCATCGCTATGCATTGTTGAGGGAATAACTACACCCGACATGGGTTCCCTAAACTGCAAGATAAACGGTTTCGATGATGTGGGTTTATCCGATGGAGTATTAGACTCCAGCGGCATCGGTAATATGTTTTTCATATGTTCTAATTCTATCTCTTACCTGGGATTGGCCCAGCTGGATTCAGTATAATCTTGTTAGCGTAATAGTCAATGTTGTACTATTTTTTCTTATCCTTACCCTTATAACTAGCGTCCATTATAAGGACAATCAGCGTTATTATCCCTAAGATTATAAGAATATGTTTCATAACTAAATTTTACCACAAAAATAGGTAGATTGCAAGGTATTGTTCTATGTCACAACATGATTCTACAATTGAGGCTTTCGGACTAGTGTTATTGCAAAATTGCTATGAAATTATGCATGATTTTTGGATATGTATAAAGTGTTTGTATAAATATGCTAACTATAGTATACTAAATTTGTATTTTTGATCCTTGAAATACGGAGTAATTGCTAGAGAACCTTGATTCTATGATGATTTTGGTGTCAAGATTCTCTAGCAATTAACAAAATAGTCACCGTCTAGTCGCGGCTAGCTGGAGAAAAAGCATAGGTAATTATGAAAAAAGTATCGAAAAAACAACTAGCTGCAGTTGCAGGAAAGATTCTCATGTGCAAAATCCAGGCGTCAACCTGTGCGTGTGGGTGTTCCTGCTGGTAAGGCTTCCGATTCGTTAGCAAACTGGGGGTACTTATAACAGTACCCCCAAATTCTTGAAAGGTGAAATATGGATTCTAGACCGATTAGGTTATCGAAATGGACTACGGTATATTATCGTGATGGGGTGTATGCACTCTTTCATTCTTTATGTTTGTCATTACTTTTTCTTGAGGAACGGTTTAAACCATTTTTGGAGGAATTGCGTAATGGTACTACGATTGGTCGTCTACGAGGACTCGGTAATGATACAGAGGCGACAGTCACAGAACTTATTGAGCAAGGACTCGTCGTACCTACAGGCTCTGACGATAATATTGTCCTTCTTGAAAAACAGAATACCTATCTTCAAAAACCGAGCCTCGAGACAATCTTTATGCTTCTGACTGACTCGTGCAATTTGCGGTGTGGTTATTGTTTTATAAATGGTAACATGCCTAAAAGGTGCCCGGGTTCAGAGACAATGACATGGGAGACAGCTAAAGAAGCGGTTGACATGTATTTTGCGAATCTGGAACCCACAAGGTTTCAAAAGACAATTGTCTTTTATGGAGGTGAGCCACTACTCATCTTTCCACTTTTTCAGCGAATTGTTGAGTATATTCAGATTGATCATCGAATGGATTATGGACGATATGAGGTTGGTCTAGTATTGCTTACAAACGGTACAAAAATTACACCGCTTGTGGCAGAATATTTAGCCAAGCATTCTGAAATCAATGTAAGCATATCGCTCGATGGTTGTGAAAAAACTCATGATCAGAAACGTGTGTACAGTGATGGTGGTGGAACTTTTCGCGATGTAGTGGCGGGTATTAGAATGTTGCACTCTGCGGGTCAAAAAGAAGTTAGTATATCTGCAACAATTGATGGACATAATATCGACAGATTGGATGAGTTATTGGTTTTGAACGAGCAATTCAAGTTTAAGACGGTCAATTTCAATCTCCTGTTGGATACTGCTGATCGAGTAGTTGATTCCGCTTATACGGAGAAAGCAACTAAACGAATGCTTGAGTATTTTGAAAAAGCACGTGAAATTGGATTATATGAAGATAGGATCATGCGTAAGGTGAGGGCTATCAGTAATGGTGTTCTCCATCCTTTTGACTGTCGTGCGACTGGTGGTCAATTGGCTATTTCGCCTGACGGCTCGCTTGGTGTTTGCCACGAAGGGGTCGGTTGCAAAACGTTTTTCTTCGGCAAAGTTTCTAAGGACCTTGTATTCTCGGACAATCCGATCATTCAGGAATGGGGTAGAAGATCTCCCCTCTCTATGCCACAATGCTTTAATTGTCCATCTCTAGGTCTCTGTGGCGGAGGTTGTGCATATAGCGCGCACCTTCGACATGGAACAATTTGGGCGATTGACGATAAGTTTTGTAAACACTCCTTGACAGTGTTAGAATGGCTTATATGGGATGTATATAGTCATATATAACAAACTACCCCTGTACTAGACAGGGGTACATTTTTATGAAAATAGAATTAAATAAACAACTAGATAAAGAAGTATATTTGGATTTCCACGAACTATCAGTGGGGGGTGTAAATTTTGGTAAAAAAATTAGTGATAGCCACCCAATAGTGACAAAAGATAATTATGATAAATATATTGATGATTATTATATTGCACACGCCAAAGAATTAGCGGATATTCTAGGTGAAACTATTAAGTGTTTTGATGATGTAAAAGATGTACTATTTACTGAATTGGAAAAATATTTTGGCCGTGATTATAGCAAGAAAGATTATACATGTTACTTGTCGATCTTTGATTGTAATCCAAGGTATATTGAAACTATGAGTTTTCAGGTTTACTATAGACGTCCATTCAATTTGAGAAAAGAAGTGATCGTTCATGAATTAACCCATTTTGCCTTCTACGACTTTTGTCATGGTATCGGGATCAAAGATAGTAAGGAGCTTTGGGAGTTGTCTGAAATATTCAATATATTATTTCTCAATATGCCGTCGATACAAGATGCTGTAGGTGCTAAAGAACTACTTTTTTATCCTGATTTGAAGGACAAACTAGAACGAGTGGAGAAAGTTTGGGAAAAACAATTAGGGGCAGAGGATTTCATTCTAGCTAGTTTGCGCGCTATCCAATAAGGATCCACCAGAACCTCATTAAATAACTTTCACCTTATATCCCTCCTCAGCCCTTTCTAACATCCAATCCAACTGTTCAAGAGATAGCAGTCCTTCGTGAGCGCCCATATATTGTGCTACAGACATCGCATTTACTGGCGCGGCAACGAGAGCTTCGAGTGGGGAACGTCCGACAGATAACATCGACATGAATGTAGCGGCGAATGCATCACCACAACCTGTTCGTTCGAATGCTTTGCGATGGTCAGGATATATCGGCACATGATAGTAACTATCCCCATCATACATATATGCTCCATTGATGCCGTCAGTGATAATTACGATCTTTGGACCATTATCGGCCAAACCTTTCAATAGTTTCTTTACATCCTTGTCTTTGACACGTAGTAGGCTCTGGGCTTCCTCTAGATTCTGGATGAGGACTTCAGTATGCTTGATCAATACCGACAATTCATCGAGCCCTCTATTTATCTGGAATGTTCCAGGCTGGAAAGCCAATTTGACTTTTGGTTTGGCGTCGAGATATTCGACGAGAGCGTTTTCATAAATATGTGAATGAGAAGAGAGGGAAGTCAGGTATATCCATTTTGGCACTATCCCAGTATTCGGGTTCAATATGTCAGTGCTGTGATCATAGTCAACATGGTTGACTAGTATCGTCCTATCATCTTCATACCACATTACGTAATTACAATTGGTCGGTCTGTTAGGATGTTGTCTGACTTTGGTAGTGATGATCTTTTCCTGTTGGAGTTTGAGGATACATTCCCGGCCATTCTGATCTCCACCTAGATTCGTGACGAGAGCAGTCCGGAGTCCCAATCTCGAACAAGCTATAGCAGCATTGGATGCACCTCCTGCGGCATGTATCACTTTTGCATATTCATAAGGTATCTTCTCACCAAAAGGTAAGCATATCTCACACGCCTCATGATTGATCTTGCAATGTAATTTTGCATCTTTCAACCTAATGAAGGCATCTACTGTGATGTCTCCTATAGACAAGATGTCGACGTGCTTTTGAAACATGGGTATATTGTAACATTTGTGCTACAATAATATCCAATGAATCTTCGAGGTTATATAATAGAGGCCAAAACTAAGGGTATAGCTATCGGGCATTTCAACGCTTCGACTTTGGACGGTATCTTGGCTATAGCGGATGCGGCACAAAAATTGAAAGTGCCTGTTATCGTCGGGTTGTCTGAAGGTGAGAGAGATTATGTTGGAGTCAAACAAGCCGCAGCTATCATAAAGAGTCTCCGTGAAGAACGCGGTCAGCCGATTTTCCTCAATGCTGATCATACGTATTCATTTTCTCGTGTGAAGGAGGCCATCGATGCTGGCTTTGATTCGGTGATATTCGATGGGGCACAATTGTCATTGGAAGAAAATATCAGAGAAGCGAAGAAGTGTGTTGAATATGCAAAGACATCGGCAATTGAAAGATTGAAAATTGAAGGATTGAAGGATTCCTCGGATCAAAGCCGTGAGGTCTTGATTGAAGGTGAGCTAGGATTTATCGGCACATCCTCAAAGATTCTCGATGCTATCCCAGACGGAGCGATCACTCGTGAAGATGATATGACGAAGCCTAGTGACGCTCTGAGATTCGTGCGCGAAACTGGAGTCGACCTACTAGCTCCTGCTGTCGGCAACGTGCATGGTGTCGTACGTGGTGGTGAACCGGCGTTAAACATTGGTCGTGTGAAAGCTGTTGCAGATGCTGTTCCTGTACCTCTCGTATTGCATGGTGCGTCTGGAAATACTGCAGAAGATATTCGTGCCTCCATCAAAGCTGGAGTTGCGATCGTCCATGTGAACACAGAACTTCGTATCGCATATCGTGGTGCGCTCGTAAAATCTATGTCTGAAAATCATGAGGAATTATCTCCTTATAAATATTTGAAACCTGCAAAGTTAGCTATGCAGAAAGTCGTTGAAGAAAAGTTGAAGATTTTTGTAGAGGTCTGATCTCTACATCTGGCCTCAATAAAAAAGCCCGCAACAAGTGTTGCGGGCTATGGGGCTATAGGGAGCCGTGAACTATTCGTTTGATGGGGCAGCGGTAGCTAGACCACCAGGTTTCAGTCGAGAGCGAGCCGCGAGTGAAGTTGTATCAACTAAGCCATCCTCGCCGATCAATTCTCCTTTGTCTCTTGGACTGATCGGGATTCCAGCTTTATTGAAGTAAACCTTTTTGTCCTGCGGAGCCAGATCGAACCTGACACAATATTTGTATAGGTTATCGAATACTTTCTTGGCTTCGATCTGTTGTGCAGAGTCGCGGCCATGTTTTGTCTCTGTGTACTTTACTACAGAGGCGAGGTAGTCGAGCCTGTTGCGGATCATGTCCATGAGGTCTTCCGACTTCATCTTTACGATCTGGTCTAGGGTAAGGTAGAGGTTCGAGAGGAGTTGCTGACATAAGTGGTTCAGGCTCCTCGTGAACGGTGTCGGCCTCTGTGCGATCACGTGATAGTAATAAGTGATCCCAAAGACTACATACGCACCCACGATGATAGCGAGTAGTAAGTAATTTTGGGCGGTCCACATATACAATGACGCTCCGAATGTTGCAATGAAGAAGCTACCTATCGCAGTCGCAAGCAGAAGTTTGACATAACTGCAAGCGTTTTCGGCTTCGAGGATGACGTCGATATTATCGACGCGCCTTCTGTAACCGTTCTTGAGGTAGCCCGGTAAGAGGTAGTGTTTATCTAACGCTACCACATCCTCATTATTGATGATGTTTATTTTCATGGTTCTAACTTTCTGTATGTATAGTTCGGGATTCAGAGCAAGACGGGGCTTCTGGCCCTCTCGTATGGTTCCTGGCCAAGGAGAGTGGACGTCTATAATGCTTCAGAATTATTCCGAACTTCCATGGATAGATTGCCACTTCGTAGTCCTCGTGTCAAGTTGTTCTTGCACAGCTTCTGTATATAATGGGGTTACATATATTTGAAGCTGTTTATGCGTAGCCCGCACATTATAGCTGCCGATTATCAGTCTAATAATTAAATATGAAAAATATATCTAATAAAATCAAGCCATTATTCGACCGCGTTCTCATCAGGGAAGACGCAGATCAAAAGGAGAAGAAAACTTCTTCAGGTATCATTATTCCGATCACAGTCAATGATGACAAAGGAAGCAAGAAAGGCGAGATCGTCGCCGCTGGTGAAGGAAAGATAGAGGATGGAAAGTTGATAAAGCTATCAGTCAAAGTCGGTGATCAAGTTCTATTCCAATGGGGAGACAAGATCAAAGTTGGAGAAGATGAATATTATATAGTGAGAGAAAGTGAGATATTGGCGGTTATAAAGTAGCTATTCGAATTGAGGTCCATTAATTATTAATTATAAAAAAATGTCAAAAAAGATTCTATACAATGAAGACGCTCGCAAGGCACTGAAGAGGGGTGTAGATGCTGTGGCAGATGCAGTCAAGATCACTCTCGGTCCAAGAGGTAGGAATGTCATCCTAGACAAGGGCTACGGAGCACCGACCATCACCAATGACGGTGTCTCTATCGCTCGTGAGATAACCCTGAAAGACAAGTTCGAAAACATGGGAGCAGAGATCGTGAAGGAAGTTGCATCCAAGACCAATGATAGCGCTGGTGATGGAACAACGACCGCGACAATACTCGTTCAGGCGATCATAACCGAAGGTATGAAACATACGACGATGGGCGTGAATGCAATGGGTGTCAAATTTGGAATAGAAGCCGCCGCAAAGGATGTGGTCAAGGCATTGAAATCTATCGCCAAGCCGATCAAGACTGATGAGGAAATCAGACAAGTTGCCACTATTTCCGCTGAATCAGAAGAGCTCGGAACTATCATCGCAAATACGATAAAGAAAGTCGGCAAGGATGGCGTAGTTACTGTCGAAGAGTCTCAATCAACCGGATTGGAGTCAGAAATTGTCGAAGGAATACAGTTCGATAAGGGCTACATCTCTCCATATATGATCACTAACGCCGATCGTATGGAAGCTGAATTCAAGGAGCCAGCTATATTGGTCACTGACAAGAAGATATCTGGCATCAAAGAAGTTTTGCCATTACTCGAACAGCTTGCTCAATCTGGCAAGAAAGATCTGGTGATCATTGCCGAAGATGTCGATGGTGAAGCACTCTCTACATTCATCGTGAATAAATTGAGAGGCACATTCAATGTATTGGCTATCAAAGCACCAGGTTACGGAGACAGCAAGAAAGCGATGCTCGAAGATATCGCTGTTACAGTCGGTGCTGTCGTCATCTCTGAGGAGGTTGGTATCAAGTTCGAAAAGGCTTCTATCAATATGCTCGGCAAAGCCAGGAAAGTCATTTCGACAAAGGATAGTACAGTTATCGTCGGTGGCAAGGGCAAGAAGTCTGAGATCGATGCGCGTGTGAGTCAGATCAAGAATCAGAGAGATCAATCAGAAAACAAGTATGATAGGGAAAAGATGGATGATCGTATCGCCAAACTATCTGGTGGCGTAGCAGTGATCAGGGTTGGAGCTGCGACAGAAACTGAGATGAAATATCTCAAATTGAAGATCGAAGATGCTGTGAATGCTACGAAAGCAGCTATCGAAGAAGGGATCGTCGCTGGAGGTGGTGTTGCATTGGTGAGAGCTGCACACATCGTTGGTGCACACGTGAAAGAACAGGAAACAAAGGTCAAGAAAGACGGATCTGTGTCCGCGGGTAAACCAGTAAGGAGTCGGGAAGAGTTGTTGGGGTATGAGATAGTCCTCAATGCTCTAGAGGCACCGACAAGGCAGATCGCCGTGAATGCTGGCAAAGAAGACGGTTCTGTCATAGTCGACAAGATCAAACATGGCCGGGGCGCTATCGGGTATGATGCTTTGAAAGACGAAATGGTTCCTGACATGATAGCTGCTGGTATCGTCGATCCAGTCAAAGTCACTAGACTCGGCGTTGAAAATGCATGTTCTGCCGCTGCTATATTGCTGACTACAGAAGCAGCGATAGCCGATCTCCCAGAAGAGAAGAAAGAGGCGAGTCATGGAGGTGGACAAGGAATGGAATACTAATCCACATTATTGTGGTATAATAGCAAAACTTAGAACGTATATTATCAATTAGCAATAATAGTTCATATTTCGTAATTTTATGAAAAAATCAACAATCTCAGTAGTGCTCGTTATAGTGATTATCATCGTCGGTATTCTAGTATTCGGTCGTAATTCAGGAACAGTAAATCCTGGGGATAATTCTGGTATGGGAGGTGCTATGAATAGCTCCACAACCCCTAGTACGCCTATTGCTTCGAGTGAGGTAACCAAGATCTCATCGAAGGTCTCAACATATCACAATGATGAGCTAGGTTTCTCAGTCAATTATCCAAATGTTTGGGAAAAGTCAGAGACATCAAGCGGTGTCTCATTCATCATGCCTATCGACCAATCTCAGGTTTCTACTATTGCGAAGCTTCAGATCGATATCAGTGTATCATCATCAAAGTGTGCATTTCCTCCTGTAACAACAGTCAAAGACAGGGGAACATTGGCTGTCGGCTCAGACAACTTGAATATGATATCTATGGCAAATACAGTTCAAGGACGTAATTACTTTGATCGAATGTACTCATTACAGAAGACAGGGATCTGCTACATATTTGCTTTCTCATCGATCGCTCAGAGTCCAACAGTCAAGAAACTTACTGGATCTAACTTGACTCAAGCACAGAACAACAACAAGGCTATTGTTAACACCGCGGATGCAGCCTTCACAGATATGGTCAAATCTTTCACTTTCGTCACTGGCCCACAAGGTAAGGACGAGACACAAGTAGTACCAGTCAAGAAATAAATCAAATATATGACATTCATTATATTAGCAATCATAGTTGTCATCGCTCTCTGGGTCATCGTTTCTTATAACGGTTTGATCACGATAGTCAATCGCGCCAAGGAAGCTTGGTCAGATATAGATGTACAACTCAAACGACGTTATGATCTTATTCCGAACCTAGTCAATACAGTCAAAGGCTATGCTACTCACGAGAGTACTGCTTTCGAGAATGTTACAAAAGCTAGATCAGCTGCTATGGGTGCAGGATCGCTCTCAGAAAAGAGTCAGGCCGAGTCAACATTGGCTGGTGCTCTGAAATCAGTTTTTGCGATCGCTGAAGCGTATCCAGATCTGAAGGCCAATCAGAACTTCCTCGCTCTACAGAATGAATTGACTGATACAGAAGACAAGATCCAAGCAGCTCGACGTTTCTACAATGGTAATGTTCGTGAGTTGAATACTGCCGTTCAGACTTTTCCTAGGAATTTCATCGCAAATGCATTTCACATCGTCGCTATGGAATTCTTCCAGTTAGATGCGAGTGAAACTGCCGCCAAGAATCCTGTAGAAGTTAAGTTCTAATGGGCTCTCATGTCCACACTATATACCGAACAAGATAGGAATGTCCGCAGAACGTGGCTACTCATGGCCACGTTCGTGGTCGTAATTGCCGCTCTCGGCTGGTTCATCGGATATTATTATAATAATTCGAGTATATTGGTATTCGCCCTCATCTTTGCACTCATCATGAATGTGACTAGTTATTGGTATTCGGATAAGATCTCTCTAGCTCTGTCTGGCGCAAAACCTATAACTCGTGAAGAGAATATAGAGTTATTCAGGATAGTTGAGAATCTCAGTATCACATCTGGCTTACCAATGCCTAGGCTGTATGTGATAGATGATCCTGCACCGAATGCATTCGCTACTGGACGAGACAAGGAGCATGCGGCAGTTGCGGTAACCTCTGGACTACTCGGAATGATGGACAAAAATGAGCTCTCTGGTGTGTTGGCGCACGAGCTGTCGCATATAGGTAATCGTGACATACTACTTTCGACTGTTGTCGTGGTCTTGGTTGGATTCATAGCGATCCTCGCTAATATATTTACTAGAGGACTGTGGTTTGGTGGAGGTCGTAGACGCAGTAATGACAGTGAAGGTGGAGGCCAGCTCGGTAATATATTGGCAATCGTGGGGATCGTATTTGTTGTACTGTCACCAGTGATCGCACAGCTCATCCAGCTTGCGATCTCGAGAAAGAGAGAGTTTCTAGCTGATGCAGGTGGTGCGCTGCTTACTCGATACCCAGAAGGTTTGGCTAGTGCTCTCGCTAAGATTTCCAGTTTCAGTAGTCCGATGAAGTCAGCCAATAATGCCACAGCGCACCTGTATATCTCCAGTCCCTTTGGTGCAAAGGCAGCTTCAGGCATCTCCAAACTTTTCATGACTCATCCACCGACAGAAGAGAGGATAGCGGCACTCCGAGGTATGAATGTATAGGTATGTAAGAAAGATGTATAGATATCTGAGAATATGCTAATCTAATCGGACACGGAGAGGTGCCAGAGTGGTCGAATGGGCATCCCTGGAAAGGATGTATGTCCGAAAGGGCATCAAGGGTTCGAATCCCTTCCTCTCCGCAAAAAAGTGAAATCGGTTTTCGTGGACGAAATCGCACCGTCGCAAACCACAAGTGGAGGGCGGGGCGGAATTCCCCCCTGAAACCCCCCTTCCGCCCCGCCCGCTTCATTGCTGGATTTTTTTGGGATTTTCGTCACAAATGCAAAGGGCGCACGAGGCGAAAAAACGAGGGCGCGGTCGCGGACGAGTGGGTTCGAACCGACCTTTTGGAAGAATGCACGAATTTTAGTTACATCATCACTCTCTGCCAAAATAGCGGCTTGTTTACAGTCGTTTAGGAAGTTGATCACTGGTTCGAACCGAATTGCTGAAGTTCGTCCCAAGGACGCTAATTTGTCGGTGAGTGCATGCTTTTCGACGACAAGTTTGTTTTTGGCATTCTGATATTCTGGAAGCGTCAGAGCGTTCTCTAGGTATGCGGTCATGAGTTTGTCGAGTTTGGCGTCGACGACTATAATTTCGTCATTAATTTTATCAGTCTGATTTTTCAGAAGTTTATCACTTTCTGATTTGTCTTTTTCGTTTTCTGCGATCAACCAATCAGCTACCTCGTCAGCTAGAGAGTATTTTTTCAGTTCACCTTGAATCTGCGCCGTTATGATTTCCTCACGGACATATTTCTGATTGCACGGACCTTTTCGTTTCGTACATCGTAGGTAGTTGTGACCTTTTTGTGTCTCGGTGGTAATGAAGCAACCACACTCGTCGCAATGGAACAGACTTCTATAAGCGTAAGGTTTCAGCTCTGCTGTTTTCGGCTTAGATTTTTGCGTCATGACTTCCTGAACATCATCAAAGAGCTTTTTTGAGATGATAGGCTCGTGCTTTCCTTCATAAAACTCGCCACCATAGCGAATGAGCCCGTGGTAAAAAGGATTTTTCAAAAGATACTGATAGTTGGAAATGGAAAGCACGCCGTCACCGGTGCCTTTGAGGCCGAGGTCATTTATTTTTCTCCTAACCTGGGAGAATGTGAAATTGCCAGTGGCATATGCCTCGAATGTCTTTTTTACGAGTATGGATTTCACCGGATCGATAACGATAGTTTTTATCTTTTTGTCATTTAGGTATCCGAGCGGTGCTTTTTGAGGCCAGATGCCGTTTTTCAATTTCTGTCTATGACCGCGTTTGATGTTTTCCGATAGGTTGTCTACATAATATTTGCTCTGGCCAAAGGAAATGGAAAGCATGAATTTACCCTGTGGCGTAGCGTCAAACCAGAATGTAGGAAATTTCAAGTCAGTAATCTTTCCAGTATCCACGAGATATATCACTCTGCCACCATCAACAGAGTTGCGAGCCAAACGATCTGGGTGCCATGAAAGGATACCAGAAGCTTCACCTTTCTCAATTCTGTCTAACATGTCAGCGAAAATAGGTCTGCCAGGGACTTTGGCAGTCTGTTTCTCTATGAAAGTATCGACAACATCGATTTTTTCCTTTCTGGCGAGCTCGCGTAGCTCCGCCAACTGATCAGGCAGACTTCTGATCTGGTGATCTTTGTCATCAGTAGATTTTCGAGCATAAATAAAATATTTTTTATCACTCATAAATACATTTTACCATTTTTTCTTGAAGTCAAGAAGTATTTTTTTAAAAAAACTGTGCGCAAGCAGTGCATAACGTGTACTGCTTAGCGTTTACCACACACCTTGTCGAGAAGCGGTCTACTTCCACTTCTTCTCAATAACCGTGGTTCGCACCTAGCACATATCTGTGCGGCGGACACACCCCTCGGTTGCGATTAGCAACGGAGGGAAGCGCGGGAGCCGTTCTGATATGTGCGTAAGGTGCGTCATGTACTCTGTGGAAGTGGAAGTTGGCCGCTTCGAACATTGCGATTGTGTTTTGCGATGAAAAAGAATAAGCCGGTGAGAAGCCTCTGGTCCGCGACCGCGCCCTCGTTTTTTCGCCTCGTGCGCCCTTTGCATTTGTGACGA
>JBAXUB010000004.1:0-73707 GCA_037129895.1 Candidatus Tayloriibacteriota bacterium
AAAGCGTTAGCTTTGCGGAGGGGACTCGAAAAGGTCGAGTATATTTTCGAGTCCCGAGTTTGCCGAGGGAGGAGAAAATACGATACCTGTACCGAATCTGTAAGATTCGAGTCCCTCTCGGCGCACAAAAAAAACCGCGTAAGCGGTTTTTTGAGTGGGCGCCAAGCAAAGCGTTAGCTTTGCGGAGGGGACTCGAAAAGGTCGAGTATATTTTCGAGTCCCTCTAAGGCAGTACAATGATTCATGAGGACGCCTAAATGGCGCCCGAAGTAAAAGTCCAGTATAATGTTTCATATATGGAGTGGATAAAGAATTTCATAGGGAATAAGTCGTCAGCTCAATGGGCGTTTGATTTATCTGGTTGGATGCTTGTTGTCATAATTATTTGTGTTGTTATTTTTTTCTTAGGTTTCACTGTACTTAGCGGACTAGATATTCTTGGTATATTTATACTATACAAAATAGTGTACATGATAATACCGTTATTCGCCGTAATCTTCATTCTAGCTTCAGCAACAAGTATCTGGCTGGGTATTCACAGTCTGGTTGCCTCTGGAGAACGGATTAAATCAGTTACATCAATCATTCTAAGTGTCCTTATTTTTATAGTAAGTACCTATACCGCGTGGATTGTAAGGCCTGCAGCTTTAAATGGAGGACAAAATTTCTCTTCAGAAGCACCACGAGTAACACCATCAATTTCCCAGGATTTATCTTGTACCACCGAAATCATTAGCAATGCTTCTCAGGCTAAAGTTGTAAAAACTAAATGCAACAAAACGGATCCGATTCACGAATTTCTGACTATCAACGGCGCTCAGCAAAAAACTTATTCTACTATTGATAAAATTACAATTAGTCCCGATGGTAAAAAGATAGCCTATGTAGGACATATAAAGGGAAAGGACGGAAAAATCGGTAGTTATTTGATAGTTGATGGAGTGGAGTATGAGCTTACGTATCCTAACTCTATGACAATTTTTGATGGTGAGGAATATAATATGGCTGGCTTTTCAATGAGAGAAATTGTATTTAGTCCGGACAGTCAACATATTGCCTATATTATCTATGCTTTTCCAACAAGCAAAAAATATATAGCCGTAGATATCTACCGAGATGGCGTCATGATCAAAAGATATGATATTCAAGCGGATTGTAAAAGCACAGTATGTACTTTAGGCGTTGAAGATCTAAAATTCAGTAAAAATAATAAATTAGCCTATATACTCTACAGATCTGAATCGAATACTAAATCAATTGTTATTGATGGTATGCCGAATAAACTTTTGTATACGGATGTTGGTAAATACGCTGTAAGTCCAGACGGGTCGCATTTTGTATATGTTGGTCATGAAAAGAATAGTTCTTACTTAGTAATTGATGCAAATATATTCAAAAGCTTTCCATATTCGGAAAAATACACCGCTCCTGATCTAGAATTCTCTGATGACGGCACAACTATTTGTTATACTCGTGGTACTTCTCAATCTGGAGCATATTTAGCCTATAAAATAGTTAACAACAAAGAGAAAGAATTTCCATTTGATAGCATGAAGTTTCAAGATTTTTCAAATTTTTGTAATTACTAGTTCTACCAATTCTGTTCTAATAACGTCCCAGACGGCACACAGAAGAATAAATTTAGTAAGAGAGTAAGTCGAGTTATTACACGGTGACATATTTTTTGAATGCACGGAAGTTGTTTTTTAATTTTGAAGTGAGAAAATTGATGCATGGATGATCACAAAAAAGAAAAAGGAATATACTTAGCCATCTTCGAAGGTAAGCAGATTCGCCGACATTGGGATGATCGGTCGGAGAAGTGGTTTTTTTCTGTGGTTGATGTAATTAGTGCTTTGACTAGAAGTGGAAATCCCCAAGTGTATTGGCGTGTCATGAAAAAGCGACTTATTGATGAAGGTTCAGTTGAAACCGTTACAAAATGTAACGGGTTGAAAATGGTAGCTCCTGATGGCAAAATGCGCTTAACTGATGCGGCTGATACTGAGGTTATGTTGCGATTAGTCCAATCCATTCCCTCTCCGAACGCCGAGCCATTTAAGTTGTGGTTAGCTAGGGTTGGCTATGAACGACTCGAAGAAACAGCAGATCCAGAGCTCGCCATTCTTCGTGCCCTCAAAACGTATCTAGCAAAAGGCTACTCATTGAATTGGATCAACCAGCGGTTGAAAGCGATTGAGATTCGCAAGGAACTTACGGACGAGTGGGAGAGAAGTGGAGTTAATGATGGCTTCGAGTTTGCCATTCTAACAGACGAAATCACCAAAGCATGGACAGGGATGACCACACGAGAATACAAGAATCTCAAAGATCTGAAGAAAGAAAATCTACGTGACAATATGTCGAACCTGGAATTGGTCCTCAATATGCTGGCAGAAACGGCCACGACCGAGATATCTAGGAAAGAAGAACCGAAGGGATTGGATCTGAGCAAAAAAATTGCAAAACGTGGCGGAAGCATCGCTGGAACTGCGAGGAGGCAGATCGAGAAAGAAACCGGTAGGCTGGCTATTACCAGTGAAAATTGGAGAGTTAGAAGAAGTAAATTAATCAAATGAAAAAACTTATCTTATTTTTAATGCTATAATATTCCCAGTATATAGCTATTTCTTATTAATAATTTTAAATACAATGGCAGAGAATAATAAAAAGGAAACAAATAATCCTGAAGTAGAAAAAGGTTTTGATATAGATAAGGCATTGAATACAAAGGGGTTTGCGGAATTTTTGGCAAAGAAAGGGGAGCGTAAGGCAGTTGATGTGAATAAAGAGAATGTTATGGAGGAGACCTTCGAAGTGTTCGAGGTCAAACAAGAAGTGTTGAAGGGTATAAAAGAACTATTCAAGAATGAGATCCAGGCCGACATGGGGGTCAAATTGGAAGCGAAAGATTTGGATTCAATAGATACATATATCGATGGTATGGCAATTGATAAGCCAAATGAGATAGTAAAGTTGAAGGACAAGATCGAGAAGATGAAGGAATTACCAAAACAGATTGCAGAGTACGAGTCACAGTTGAAGGCCTTGGGTAATTTTGAGGATTTAAATGGTGTACTATCGAAGAAACTCGCAACTCGAGAACAATTCCGCGTAGCGGATAAATACTCAGGTGTATTGGGCAAGTCAGAATATGTCTTTGCACATCTTAAGCTAGCTTTCAAAGGCGCGGTTCATTTCAAAGAAACAATGAAGATCAAATTCAATCCGGGTTTTGAACCTAGCCAGGAATATCTCGAATATGTAACTGAACTCCAGACTCTCAAGAAAGAAAAAATCGATATGAAGGCGGTCGAAAAGAATCTAGGTTCGATGGACAAAAATAAGATCAAGTCGGTTTTGTCTAGTGTAGAAAGCGATATCAAGGAGACAGAAGCTATGCTGGACGCGATTACTAACCTCGAAATGTTGAAAGCAACAGTCGAAAAGTCATTCACCCAATTGAAGAAGAAAGTGTTCGGCGGCATATCTGATATAAAAGAGATAAATGAAGTTGTACAAACAAAGGCTCTGCAGCAATTGAAAGAGATGGTTACTGGTGGAACAGTGGATTCATTGAAAAATGCTCAGTCAAAGTTTGAAAAGTTATTGGCAGCGCAGGAAGGATCTACGACAGGGATCGACCCATTTGAAGGAAAAGATGCCGAGAAAATGCAGGAAGCGATAGACATCACTTTACAGAAAAAAGCTTCCGAGAAAATCATGGAAACTGTAAATAGTGCTACCTTAGGTAATAATGCTCTTACAAAGATGGAAAAGGTATTGCAGCCATTCTTGGCTGAAACAAAATTGGGGTCACTAGACAATGATGAGACAAAAGAGTTCATAATAAAGAGCATTGAGGAAGTATCGAGTAATCTCGGGGATAGTATAGAAGACAAGGGCAAGAAACTCTTATTGGCCAGAATTCTCGCCAAGGCTCAAGTTTAGCAATAATTAATTCAATAATAATATGGAAACAGAAATAAATAAGCTACAATCTTTGCTAAAGGAAAAGAATTTTGCCGAAGCAACGAAAGTGATCGACCAGATAGTCAAAGCAGAGATGACCGAAGAAGAGAAGGGTGGAATGTTGGTAGACATGGCTTCGACTTATATGGACGTTGTAAATGCAGTCAACGAGGAGTATCGGGATTCTCTAAAGGAGGTTATAGAAGGACTCGAAAGGATCAAACAGTCAGAGAGTAGAGTTTCCGACAAGGTCAAGTTGGCAGAAGTGAAACAGGGCCTAAATATTGGTACAAAATAAATATTATTTGGCTTTTTCATTAGTTGCTATTCGAATAACCATACTTAACGCACGAAAAGTCTGAGCATGCCTCTACGGGAATTATAACGAGGGGAATAGTTGGATAGGATTTTCGTTCATACCCCAATTCGCTGGTAATTGCATATCACTTATTGTTTCCACAGGACTACCTGTACTTCCTCCCACCGTTCCGGCGCTTTCTAGTCTTGCACTTATTTGATAGTTACTTGAGCCACTAGAACCGGAAGCACAACTAATTCCAGATTGTGAACAATAGTATTTCATAGCGGCTGGTGGAATGTATGTATATCCAAGGGGTTTACCATCTGTGGCAACACAACTACCGCCAATACATGGATCATTCGGAACATTAGGCATATATTTGCTGATCGTTGCTGTAAATTTATCCCAAGCAACTTTACCAGCAGTAGGGGTACCATCAGTATTAACACCTGCAGTTGATACAGCTACACAACCTGACACAGAACTGGTATTCAAAGTATCTACCTGATATTTACAGCTTGCCCACTCTGGTGGGCTTCCATTATTATCTGCAATATAACTCTGTATCGCCAAATCGATCTGATGAATCTCTTGCAATCTTTTCGAATCCTTGGCTTGTGTACGTATAGGATTGATGGTCGCCAAGACGACGCTAGCCAGCATCGAGACGAGAGAGATGACAACCAGGAGTTCGACTAGGGTGAAGGCTTTTGAGGTTGTTATTCTGTACATATTAAGATCAATTATATAACAAATATTTACAAATATCATTCAACCACCGTCCTTTTGAGAACCGCCGGGATATGCACTACCAATTCGTAGGGGAGGAGTTTTCCTTCTCGAGCCAGAGAGGAGATAGAATTCCGATCATTCATATCATTACTGAAAATCGTAACTTCCATTTCTTGTTTGATATCGTCAACATGCGATACGTCGATAGTAGTCATATTCATACTGACATTGCCGATGATGGGGCAAGTCACATTATTTGGTCCGACTTGAACAAAGCCGCAGTTCGAAAGTCGGCGGTCTATACCCTCATAGTAACCAACGGGGATGATGGCAACTGTCATATCACGTTCAGCTCGGAATGTTCCACTGTAACCAACACTATCATCTCGGTGTAGCTTCTTTAATGAAGTGATGATCGTCTGCATCTTGAGTGCGGGGATGAGTGACATTTTTTCTGGAAATTGCGATCCGTCAACCAGTCCATAGAGTCCTAAACCCAATCTCGAGACGTTCGCATCAATATCCGGAGTGAATCTATGTCCGTAGGTTGCACCGAGATGGAAATATTTTAATGAAGGGAACTCATTTTTGAAATGGCTGACGACTCTATTCCAAGTATTGATCTGTCCTTCAGTGAATGATGGGTCATCATTGTCCGCATCTGACAAATGTGAACACAATCCCTGAATGACGATTTCAGGATTTTCGGCCAGGAGTTCGATCGCCTTTGGTACTTCATCGATCAATATTCCTTGCCTATGCATTCCTGTATCGATCTTCAAGTGTATGGCTATCGGATGTTCCGTATCTTCCAATTCTTGCAATGACTCGATACTACCTATGGTGAAAGCAACACTATTCAATCTCGAGGCGAGTATAGTTTCTGGGCGACAGTATCCTATGACGAGTAGGGGAGTTTTGATACCTTGTGATCGTAATGCCACAGCTTCGAAATATGAATCAATGACGAAAAATGGAACAGTACCTATACCATCAGTATTTCGGGCACCTTTTGAATTGTGTCTATATTTCTCCAATATATTGGCAACTTCGAATAGTCCATGTCCATAGGCATAACTTTTCAATACTGGAGCAACTGTGCCATGAGGTGCCAATTTGCGGAATTGATCGAGATTGTTGATTATGGCATGCCTAGATATTTCAAGCCGAATCAGCGGTTCGTAAGGGAATCGCTTACGAGAGATCCATGTAAGTGGATTTAGCACACTTTTATTGTACTCCTATAGATATCGGCTGCAAGGATTAACGGGGCTGAGTAAATAGTGGGGCTATTGACAAAAAAGGAGAAAGGTGCTAGTATATATGGCAGTAGAAGGGCTGAATATAGCCCTATAAAAGTGCCTTGAAAACCACATATGTTAGGAAACATAAGCTTTTGCATGGCTGCAAAGGCGTATGTGGTTCGATAGGTGCGAAAGAAGGAATTGGAGAATGAACGAAAAACAGCGTAAATACCTGCTTTTGGCATCCGTGATGTTCACTATGGCTATCTGTATGGCGACTGCCATATGGAAGTCGGTTAGTGATAGTGGAATACCTCAGGTGAAGTCGGAAGTGGCAAGTGAAGTGAGTACCTCTCAAGAGGCAACCGCTCCGCAGTCAGTTCCCGCTGCTGCCGCCCAAAAGGCGACGGTAGTGACCGGCACAGTTGCTGGGGGCTTTAAATAGGTAATTGTAAAAAATAGGTAATTGTAAAGAAGAAAAAAGAAAAGTAGAAAACAAAAAACCAAAAAAAGAAAGAAAAGGATAGAAATGAAAAAAAATATCGTAAAGTTGGTGTTGGCGACCGTTCTCACGGTCGGGTTCTGTCACATAGTAGCCGCGCAAGTGCTACCCATGCTACCCACTAATGTGGATACCATGTCTGACACTACGTCGGACACCACGGCGGTGTCTAAGAACATGCCGACTAGTATGCCGTTCTTGACGTCGAAGGCTGCGTTGCGCACCTTCGCCATCGAGTCCGCTAGGGGTGCATTCCTGGAGTTGCAGTCTCCCGGAATGGTAGACCCGTCATGGAGTATTGGCACAGCGTGGCCGTCTCCGCTCAAGGAGGCCGATGTCCTCAACGAGTTCAACCTGATGCAGATAACAATCCCGATGGCGAACATCGAGGATTACGTCCACGCTACGGCGCGGATCTGCAACGTCGATGGCCGCCCCTTGTTCAGGGGTGAATCATGGGCCAAGCCCGAACTCGTCAAAGGTGGATACGTCCTGCCGCAGATGTGGTTCTGGTTCTCCATGGAAAGTGTTATTCCGATCAAACTTGATCGGTCTGTGACATCAGTTCGCTTTCGGCACGTAGGTGCTGATGGCCGGACGATCGGAGAGCCCATCAACCTCAGGGTTCAGAATGGTTACCTCGACTTCCAGAGCGATCTGGCGGGGCAGGGTATCCTGGAACTCTGGGACAACAATGCAAATCAGACTGAGTACGACCTCCGTAATGGAGGTAAACAGGTACCAGTCCAACGGGTTCTGTACGCCGGTAGCCAGTCGATGATCGACGGTCTGTATAGTTTTACGGATCCGTCAGAGATCAATTGGCAGGCATGGAGTTGGAATGGTATCGGACAGAATCCGGCATTTGAGGTCACCATGACAACGAAGAATTGGGTAATTCTCAATGTATTCTCGAACGAGGGTGCTGTGCCGGTCGGCTTCCAGGTTCGCCTCATGGGCAATACGGACTGGGTCTATTACCCGGTCGTAGCTCCATCGAAGGTAGGCCAGGTACCGTTAAATCCTGGAGTGTTCTACATCGTTCCGGTGTGGAACGAAACTGAGTTTGCGGAGCCTGAACCTCAGGTACCGCAATCGACGCCCACCATGATTGATGGGAAGGGTTAATTAGCCCTAGTTCTTTAGTATCACAGAGCCGCATTTCCATAGGGAAGTGCGGTCTCTTTTTTTAGGTGAAACCTCGACACGTTGTAGAGGTCTGACCTCTGCAGTATAACGTCGAGTGTAGAGGTTATCTACACCTTTGCTGCAATATTGACAAGTGATGATAAGAGTGATAATATGCGGCATAGTAAGGGGCTTAGTAAAGCTCTATATAGTGCCTTGAAAACCACATAATGTAGCTTCTACATGTTTGTGGAGGCGTGTGTTTGGATAGGTACTAGGAGGAATGAATGAAGAATACATCTGATAATACTTCAAGAAAGTATCTGCTACTCGCTGTTGTGATGTTCACAATGGCGATCGGTATGAGCGTCGGCCTTTGGCTTTCGGTCAAGGGTACGGTTTTGGCTTCTGCGGATACCACGGTCTCTGTGCCTACGGTTTTAGCCTCTGAGAAATCAGTGACTGATTTGGCACTCGCAGAGTTTGGACTTAGTTCAGAGTCGGTAGTTCCGATGAGTGCAAGTGTTCGCCTGAAAAAGTCAAAGTCGTCGGTTCGGTGATAGAAAGAAAACCAAAAAACGAAAAGGATAATAATGAAAAAAAGTAAGATCGCAGTGTCAGTAGTAATGTTGCTGTCCCTTCTCGGGATCAGTGCGTCGGCGCAGCAGATCAGTTCTGTGAGACCCCCGAATGGCGGAGGCTTCCAGGACTCAGAAATGCTGGCCCGGGCGTTTCTCCGGCATACCACGGATCATTACCGTGGGAACGTGAACACCGAGCAGAAGCTCGACAATGGGTACACCCAACCTATCTGTATGCAGTTCGGGATGGGTAAGGATATGATGATCACCAACTTGGTGATCAATGGGAAGAATATCCCGCTTGTTCGTCCGTTGGCGGGGATTCCAGTCCCTGTTTCTGGCTATCACTTCTTTGACTTGAGGCTGGAAGCGTACGACGAGAATGAGTCACTGGCATCTACTGGGGATTATCATGCGAAAGGACTACGAGTGGGTGATCGTATCAGTGTTGTTCTCCAGCCGAAAATGCCACTGATAGAGATTCCTCTTCATGACTGGGTCAGCATTACAAACATTGACGTCATGATGGATGGTGCTGATTGGTTGGGTTGGTGTGTCGAAAATGGCATGCTCATCATTCAGCCGGGACCGTTCTCGATCAATGCACGTTATGAAGTCATAGATCGTAGCACCGGAGAAACTGTTGCTCGCAGTTACATCGATCCATTCGCTGGTAAAGAGGGTGATCAAGAAGCAGTCTTTAGCGTTACTCAAGCCGGCGGAGTGACACCGGTTGACCTCAAGAACATAACATACACAGGGTTTGGCGGTCAGCAGTTTGATGGGCACATCTACCGTGAAGGGAAAGCCCTTTCGGCCAAGGTGTATAGTTTGAGTGGTGTTAATAGAGAGTCATTTACGATCTGGGTTACTAATCTCGGAGATGGTTCGGTGACGATCAAGAAGCCCGTCGAATTCGGGGAAATGCCAGAAATCCCCACCAAGAAGGTGGTCGATGAAGAAGGTATGGTCACATATTCGGCCTCTGAGCCGATCGACAAAGCTGTTGTTATTGTGCAGCCAGCCAGTGGCGACACAAATAATACCAAGTTCGGTATTTCGTTTCAGACCACTCGGCTTGCATTCAGTGCGCCGTAGTCTGGATTATTAGTTCTTTGCTCTTTTGATAGAGCTCGCGAGAGCCGCATTTCCATAGGGAAGTGCGGTCTCTTTTTTTTAGGTGAAACCTCGATACGTTGCAGAGGTCTGACCTCTATATTGGGTAATGTTGACAACGTAAATCTATTTGATAAACTTGCATGCATGAAGAGAGCTTTCGGCCGTGGTTTTCGTACCACACTTGGCGGGGAGCTTTTTTCGTTTAAGAGATAGGATACACTGAAATGAGGGACTTTTCTCTTTTTTGAGTTTTTTCCACGATTTGAACGACGAACTTCTCCATTTCTCTTGTCACACCATAAAAACGATAGAATGTTTCATCTTTTCGATTTGGGTTTGTTACAACCTCTGGTTTTGAGGTGGTATATATTAATAGATCTATAGCACAATTATATAATGAAAGTCTTCTTATTCGGTCGGTCCAATTCTTTGAATCCAGATGTCCCCAGAAGTAATCGAGAAATATTTTTTCCTTATTGAAATATTTTGATCTAATATAGGGACGCCTCTTTGTTTTTGATGCAATTTTCTTATAAATAGCGTTAGCATGACGATATATTTCGGCTCCATTGGAACCGGGAAGTCTGGACTTTGAAGACTTGAATATCATTGGCATTAACATACAATATCAAACACATGATAAAGAAATGATGAAATTTGTCTCAAGAAACGATAAAGAAATGATTAAGACGCCTCGACACGTTGCAGAGGTCTGACCTCTGCAGCATAACGTCGAGTGTAGAGGTCTGACCTATGCAAAAAATTTGCGCAAAAACTCGACTTGTGTTAAGCTACTCCCACGCGCCTACAAAGCGTTTTATAAGCTATTAATAATTTATCTTTGGTTCTCATCGTTTGCTACTATCACGCGCATGCGATAGGACCCAAAGCACTAAAACAATAATATGGCCACAGAATTCAATCGTACAAAGCCGCACGTTAATGTTGGTACAATCGGACACATTGACCACGGGAAGTCTACTTTGACAGCCGCTCTTTTGGCAGTTCAAGCCAAGAAAGGTCTAGCAAACGTCAAGGCTTATGCAGACATTACAAAGGGAGGAACAGTTCGTGATGCAACAAAGACAGTTACTATTTCTTTGTCTCACGTAGAATATGAGTCTCCTACACGTCACTACGCTCACATCGACTGTCCAGGACACGCTGACTTTATCAAGAACATGATTACTGGTGCCGCTCAAATGGACGGTGCTATCCTCGTGGTATCTGCTACAGACGGTGTTATGCCTCAGACACGTGAACACGTTCTATTGGCTTACCAAGTTGGTGTTCCAAAGATCGTAGTATTTTTGAACAAGTGTGATCTAGTACCAGAAACAGACCTTATTGACCTTGTTGAGGAAGAGGTGCGTGAACTTCTCACAAAGAATAAGTTCGATGGAAAGAATATTCCAGTTATCCGTGGTTCAGCTTCGAATGCTCTAGCAGGTGATGCTGAATGGTCAAAGAAGATCGATGAGCTCATGAATGCTCTCGATACATATATCCCAACACCAGTTCGTGAGATCGACAAGCCATTCCTAATGCCTATCGAAGACATTTTCTCTATCGAAGGACGCGGAACTGTGGTTACAGGTCGTATCGAGCGCGGTATCATCAAAGTTGGTGAGGAAGTTGAGATCGTTGGCTTCAAAGATACATCAAAGACAGTCATCACAGGTATCGAGATGTTCAATAAGTCTTTGAAGGAAGGTATGGCAGGAGATAATGCTGGTCTACTATTGCGCGGTACAGGCAAGGATGATGTATCACGCGGTCAAGTTTTGGCCAAGGCAGGATCAGTCAAACCTCATACAGAATTCGAAGCTGAAGTTTACGTTTTGAAGAAAGAAGAGGGAGGTCGCCACACACCATTCTTCACAGGTTACAAGCCTCAGTTCTATATCAGAACAACAGACGTAACAGGTGAGGTAACATTGCCAGAGAAGGTAGAAATGGTTATGCCAGGTGATACAGTTACATTCAAAGTCAAACTCGTTGCTCCAGTCGCCCTCGAGGACAAGCAGCGTTTCGCAGTTCGTGAAGGTGGCAAGACAGTAGGTGCAGGAGTTGTAACAAAGATCGTCGCTTAGTGAGATTGAAAATGTAAATATCAAAATAGAAAAGTGTTAGAACATTTTAAATTTTGAATTTTCATTTTTGCCTTAATATCATGTCAACAAAAGATACAATCAAAGACGAAGTAATCCCAAAGTCTGCCGTAAAGCGAGCCCCTCGCGTAAAGAAATCCAAAGCTGTAGGTGAGGCACCACATCTCCGGATTCGAGTGAGAGCTTATGAACACAAGATCTTGGACGCTTCATTGAAACAGATCATGGATACCGCCGCTCGATATGATGCGGAGATACATGGTCCAGTTCCACTACCGACTGAGATCAAGAAGTACACGGTTAACCGCTCCTCATTCATTGACAAGAATTCTAGAGAACAGTTCGAGATGAGGGTTCACAAGAGACTTATCGATATTATCAACCCAAATCCGAAAGTTATCGAAGCGTTGACCAACTTGAGTTTGCCGTCCGGAGTGAATATAGATGTGAAGATGATGTAAGCAATTGAAATAAATGATGAAAAGGGATTGAAGGGGACTTGTGAGCGCGACCGGCGCGAACACGAGGAATTTCCTAGCAAGGAAATATCCGTGCCCCTCACATTCTTTTCCATCTTTTATTTTCACGAAAATACCATGAAATTTATATTAGGAAGAAAACTCAATATGACACAGATCTACGATGCCTCAGGCAAGGCTGTTCCAGTAACAGCAGTGCAGGTTCGAGGTAATACTGTAGTTCAAGTCCGTACAAAGGAAGCTGATGGTTATGAAGCTGTACAGATAGGTGAAGGTACACGCAATCCTGGCCGCATCGCAAAACCACAGAAGGGTCATTTCAAGGACCTAGGTTCTTTCGCATCAGTTTGTGAGTTCCGAATGGATGCACCAACACTCAAAGTTGGCGACAAGATGGAACTTTCTCAATTCAAGCTCGGTGATAGTGTCGTAGTCAGTGCCATCTCCAAGGGTAAAGGTTTCCAAGGTGTAGTCAAGAGACATGGTTTCCATGGAGGCCCTAGAACTCACGGTCAGAAGCACTCTGAACGCGAGCCAGGTTCTATCGGTGGAGGTCTACGCACACACGTACCAGTAGGTATGCGCATGGCCGGCAGAATGGGAAGTGATAGGGTTACGGTAAAGAACCTAACAGTTGCCCATATTGACCAAGAGGACTCAGTAATGTATGTTTCTGGAGCAATACCAGGACATAGAGGGACATTAGTGGAGATAGTGTCAGAAGGTAAAATGTAGAAGGTAAAATCAAAAATTTTCAATTTTAACCTTTCAATTTTAAATTAATTATCATGGAATCAAAAATATACAATCAAACAGGTAAGCCGGTAGGCAGCATCAATCTTCCAGAAAGTATTTTTGGTGTGCCATGGAATGCAGACCTAGTACACGAAGTTGTTCGTCTCATGAATTCCAATTCAAGGACCAATATCGCTCATACAAAGACTCGCGGAGAAGTCCGTGGTGGAGGAAAGAAACCTTGGAAGCAGAAAGGTACAGGACGCGCACGTCACGGATCATCACGTTCTCCTATCTGGGTTGGTGGAGGAGTTGCTCACGGTCCTAGAAATGACAAGAATTTTGATCGTAAGATCAACAAGAAGGCTCGTGCAAAGGCCTTGTACACTATCCTTTCTCGTAAATTCAAAGAAGGTGAAATATTATTCGTAGATTCATTCAATTTTGTAGCACCAAAGGCCTCTCAGGCAAAGAGTATACTCGGTTCGTTGGCTTCTATAAAAGGATTTGAGAAATTGTCTACAAAGAAGGCAAATACAGCTATCATCGCTATGGAAAAGAAGTCAAAGAACATAGAAAAGAGTTTTCAAAACTTTGGTAACGTAGCTGTTGAGGAATTCCGCAATATCAATCCAGTTTCAGTATTGAATCACACATATTTGATAGTAATGAATCCAGCCGAATCATTGAAAGCATTAACAGCAAAGACAGCAAAATAATATCAATACCATGGCTATATTTGGATTCAAAAAAAGAAAAGACGAGAAACTACAACAGTCAGCTGTTGCGACGAAGAATGTTGCAGCAAAGACTGCAAAGAAGCATGTCGTAGTCCCAAAGAAACAAGAGGGAGGCAAGAAAGAAGTGGTCAAGGAAGCTGATTCTAAGGTTCTCATAACCAAGCCTTCAAAGGCAGTTGTAGTACCTGTTAGTAGTTTCACTAACGTTTCTGGTGCTATAATCAGACCTCGAGTAACTGAGAAGTCGGGACTACTCAGTCAAGATGGCCGCTATACATTCGAGGTTCAAAAGGATTCAAACAAGAAATCTATATCCGACGCAGTCAATGCCCTATACAAAGTCAGACCTATTAAAGTCACAGTTATCAATACACCAACTAAGAATGTATTCGTAAAAGGTCGCAAAGGAACAGTCGCAGGCATAAGGAAAGCTATTGTGACTCTAAAGAAAGGGGACAAGATCGATTTCGTATAATTTCCATTTAATTTTTCCATTTTACATTAACTACCATGAAAACATACCGACCAACATCCAAATCACGCCGACATATGACGGTTTTGCCGTTCAAGGAATATGTTACAGCGAGTGAGCCACACAAGGCCCTAACTCAAGGCTTCAAGCGCGACATGGGTCGTAATGCATTTGGTCGTATCACCGTTCGTCACAAAGGTGGAGGTCACAAGAAACTCTATCGTATGATCGACTTCATATATGACAAGAAGGACATAATCGCTACAGTAAAGACTGTTGAATACGATCCATTCCGAACAGGATATATCGGTATTGTTAATTACAAGGATGGAGCAAAGAGATATGTCTTGCTTCCAAAGACTATGAAAGTTGGTAATTCATTCATAGTATCTGAGAATGCTCCTATCGAGACAGGTAACCGTTTACCTCTAAAGAAGATTCCAGTTGGTACATATATTTATAATATAGAGGTCAAGCCTGGTTCTGGTGCAAAGTTGGTTCGTTCTGCAGGATCATTCGCTCAGGTAGTTGCTAATGACGCAGGATATACTCACATCAAGATGCCTTCAACAGAAGTTCGTAAGATTCACGAGGATGCATGGGCTTCTATCGGTGCCGTATCGAATGAAGAGAATCGTCTAGTCAATATTGGTAAAGCCGGTCGTTCACGTTGGATGGGTATCCGTCCTACAGTTCGTGGTTCTGCTCAAAACCCTGTTGACCATCCATATGGTGGAGGAGAACAGAGAAGTGGTCGCGGTCTACGCAGATTGAAAACTCGATGGGGCAAGCCAGCAGGTAAGGGTCAAAAGACTCGTCGTCCAAAGAAGTATTCAAACGTTTTCGTTGTTTCGAGACGTGTTCCAGGAAAGAATATGACAGCCGCTTCATAATAGATACCATAAAAAAACCGTTAGATACACATTCTAACGGTTTTTTTGATGTGTGGGTATTGTTGATAGAATGTATTCTCAAACGCGATATTTAGTATATACTTATGTAAATGTATAAACTATTCGTAAAGATGGGAAAAAGTGCAGTAACACTAATAATGCGCCTCATACTTGGAAGATAGGCTATAGTTATTATTTTATAATATAGTCCTTGACTTCAAAGCACGGCTCTGTTAACATGGCTCATGAGTCCACAAGGGCTTATTTTATTCTATTTTTATGTCACGATCACTTAAAAAAGGCCCATACGTCGAAGAGAGATTGCTACGCAAGATCTTGGGTAAAAAGCCTGCAACAGCTGGTACTATAAAGACATGGGCACGCCGCTCTCAAATCTCACCAGAAATGGTTGGCTTTACTTTTGGTGTACACAATGGCAAGGCACATATTGATGTATTTGTAACCGAGGATATGGTAGGACACCGCCTCGGTGAATTTTCGCCTACACGTAAGTTCGTACGCCATGGAGGTAAGATGCAAAAGGAGCTCGAAATGAAAGCCAAGGAAGCTGAGATGACAGCCGCCAAGTCTGCTAAGGAAGCCGCTACTGCCGTAGTTGCCAAAAAATAATACACTGCCATGATCACCGCCTCATTAAAGAATTACAGAATAGCACCACGTAAAGTCCGTCTAGTTGCAGACATGATACGAGGCAAGAGTGTTATCCAAGCTGAAAATATCTTGGTTGGTGCAGTCAAGAAAGCAACAAACCCACTCGGCGATCTATTGGCGTCAGCAGTAGCCAATGCATCTCATAATTTCAAGATTGAGAAAGATGCACTTTTCGTAAAGGAGATCCGTGTTGATCAGGGATATGTTTTGAAGCGCAGCCAACCTATGGCACGAGGTTCAGCTTTTCCTATAAAGAAGAGAACGAGTCATGTCACATTGACACTCGCTCCTATAGAAGCAAAGGTAAAGAAGCAAGCAGGAAAGAACAAGAAGCAAGGAGAAGAGAGCAAGGCAAAAGCAGCAAAGGTTGCAAAGAAATAATAAATTTACCAAAATGTCACACACCGTACATCCATATTCACATAGACTAGGAATCATACGCGACTGGAAGAGCCGATGGTTTTCTTCTGATAAGCTATATCGAACATCATTGAAAGGGGACCTCATCATTCGAGAATTCCTACAGAAAGAATTGCGTGCGAACTACGTTGGTGGTTTGGATATAGAGCGCAATCAGAAAGTTCTACGCGTTATAGTGAAGACTTCTCGCCCAGGTATGCTCATCGGCAAGTCTGGTGATGGAGTCGTCAAACTTCGCGAGAAAATATTGAAGCTATTACGCAAAAACAAGGTTGAGCTAAAGAGTGTTGAACTCAAGCTCGACATAGAAGAGATCCGCAGTCCAGAATCGAATGCCGCTATAGCAGCTATGATGGTTGCAGAGTCACTAGAGAAGCGTCTACCATTCCGACGTGTTATGAAGCAGACAATCGAGAAGGTTATGGCCAATAGAGATGTAAAGGGTATCCGTATCCGTCTCGGAGGTCGTCTAGGTGGTGCGGAGATCGCACGCTCAGAAGAGCTCAAGAAAGGTCAAGTTCCACTTCAGACATTGCGTGCGGATATCGACTTTGCTCGTGAGAAGGCACACATGACTTATGGAGACATAGGTATCAAGGTTTGGATATATAAGGGTGAGATATTCAAGAAGGACCAAGTCGTAGCCAAGTAATTTCCATTTTAACTTTTCAATTTTCATCAAACTACCATGTTATTTCCTAAAAAAGTAAAACATCGCAAGTGGTTCACAATGCGTACTCATCCTGACAAGGAAATGTCGCACGCTGATACACGTGGAGTAAAATTGGCTTTCGGTTCTTTTGGATTGAAGGCTATGAAATATTCTCGTATCACATCTAACCAGATCGAAGCTGCTCGTAAGGTCATGGCACGCTATGCTACAAAGTCTGGAAAAGTTTGGATCAGAATTTTCCCGGATCATCCTTTTACACAGAAACCTGCAGAAGTGAAAATGGGAAAAGGAAAAGGTGATCCAGTTGGCTTTATCGCCGAGGTGAAGCCAGGTCGCATCATGTTCGAGATCGACGGAGTAGATGCAGTCGTTGCTGCAGAGGCACTTCGTAAGGCGGGAACAAAGTTGCCAGTCAAGACAAAAGTAGTCTCGAGAATGTAATCAATACCAAATACCATGAAAATGAAAGAAATCGTAAATAAGAATAATTCAGACCTGAATCGTCTCATCACCGAGAAGAGAGAGGCTTTGAGAGCATTCAGATTTGGTTCTGCTGGCTCAAAGACAAAGAACGTCAAGGAAGGCCGAGGTATCAGGAAGGACATCGCACGCATAATGACGGAGCTAGCAAATGTAAAAGTAAAAATGGAAAATGGAAAATGATGGACTGGAATTGTATTTTCCATTTTAATATTTCAATTTTACATTAACTATAGACAAACACAGATAAATCAAGTAATATCAAACCCCACATGACAACAATCAAAACAACTGAAAATACACCAAAACGCCAGACATTTTCCGGTGTTGTTGTATCTGACAAGATGAAGGATACTACCGTAGTTGTCGTAGAGAGATACATCAAGCATGCAAAGTATCACAAGTTTTCAACAAAGAGGACAAAGATCTTGGCTCATGACCCAGGTAATACAAAGAAGATAGGAGACAAGGCCACGGTTGAAGCATGCAGACCAATATCCAAGAGAAAGGCATTCAAGATAATCGCATAATACCATGATACAACCAAGAACGATCGTAAATATAGCAGACAATTCCGGAGCAAAGATCGGACGCATCTTCAAGGTACTTGGTGCTACGAGAAAGCGCTATGCAGAGATCGGTGAGGTTGTCGTTCTATCAGTTCAGAAAGCAGAGCCTCGCAAGGCGATCAAGAAGAAAGACGTTTTGCATGCCGTAGTTGTCCGTCAAGTCAAACCTACACGACGTAAGGATGGTTCATATATACGTTTTGATGAGAATGCAGTCGTTATCATCGAAAAGGACAAGAAAGAACCAATCGCAGGACGTATATTCGGTCCTATACCTCGTGAAGTCGCCGAGGCAGGCTTCAAGACGATCGCTTCAAAGGCAGCTGAAATCGTATAATATTGTAGCGAAATTTTCCATTTTAACTTTTAAATTTTCCACTTACTACCATGCATATCAAAAAAGGAGACACAGTCAAAATACTTTCAGGCGACGACAAGGGTAAAACCGGCAAAGTTGTAAAGGCTTTTCCTGCAACGAACAAGATCATTGTCGAGAAGGTGAATACTGTAAAGAAGCATGAGCGAGCTCGCAAAGAAGGCCAGAAAGGTCAGACAGTCGAAGTCGCTATGCCATTCGATGCTTCAAAGGCAGTAAAGACTGCATAATTTTCCATTTTAACTTTTAAATTTAACATCAATACCATGGCTTACAAATCCGTATACGAATTAAATAAAGATTCATTCAAGACATTGAAGGAACCATTGGGTCTCAAGAATCCAATGCAGACACCTCGCCTAGTCAAGGTAGTCATTTCTAGTGGTTTCGGTTCTGTGAAGGATAAAAAGAAGATCGAGATCATGGCAGACAGACTGGCTCGTATCACTGGCCAGAAGCCTGCTGTTCGTGTCACAAAGAAAGCTATAGCAACATTCAAGACTCGTGTTGGTGACCCTATCGGTTATCAGATCACACTTCGTGGTAAAAGGATGTGTGAATTCTTGGATAGACTCATACACATTTCATTACCTCGAACAAAGGACTTCCGCGGCCTAGCCCGAACATCAGTTGATGCGATGGGGAACTACACGATCGGAGTGAAGGAACATACTATCTTCGCTGAGACTTCAGATGAAGACCTCAAGGATGTATTTGGTTTCGCTATCACTATCGTGACGACTTCGGATAACAAGAAATCGACATTGGCGTTTCTAGAATACTTGGGCATGCCTCTAAAGAAGGAAGGGGAGATAAAGAAATAGGTTTTGTAGGCTCTAAAAGTGAATATATATTGAGAAAACTAGGCCCTTGACAGCCTAGTTCTCGTATGCTATACTTGTAATAGGTTCCTCATCCGGCGAAACATAATAAACCTCAAAAAAAGGAATAGAATGAATCGCAGGAAAAACCGAGTGGATCACGCAATTGACAAGATGGAGTCGCTTCAGTACTTGTACTTCGCGGCTTGGGGTATAGTGCTCATAGGTGCGGTAAGAGCAGTCTTATACGCCTTCGGCATGAAACTCACCCAGTGTTGGGTGGATGCGCCGCTACGGTGGCTTGTCCATTTCATGGGTTTCTGATTAATAACGTGATTCATAAAAGACTTGCTCAAAAGGCAGGTCTTTTTCTATACGTCATGATATATTATTTTCTAAACTATTCAGATTATGTTAATATATTGATGTGGAAAGAATCCCAGAAGAACCAAATTTTCATGAAATATCTGAAAAAAGGAAGGAACTCCGAGGGGCTATTTCTGAACTTGGTGATAAGGGACCTATTTTTGAAAAGCACTATAAAAAACCACTAGCCGAGGCGGATGAGGAGGCGAGCAAATTCAAAATAGAAGATTTTGGTGGTATTAGTGGTGCCAAGAAAGTTCTCAAAAAACAAAAATCCAAATACGAAGAAGATTTTTCTGAAGATAGGGCTCATATTGATTATGAAACTATTTTGAAGGTAGCGCCAGAAGTGGGCGAAGTGCAAAAGATAACAGAAGAGATTGCCGATCTTAAGGATTTTAGGATGCGTCGAATGTTAGAGCTTTTAAGCCCGCAAACTTCACTTTCAGCTAAAACGAGAAACGAAGCTGTGCTTAAAACTGTAAAAGAAGAAATCAGAGAAAACGAAGAAAAATTAGAAGAGGCTGACTCGTTGGTTTTACGCCAGGCAGAGCTTATCGAATACAAAGAAAATTTGGCCAAGAGTGGTCATATTTGCATCACACCTAGTGTAGAAAAAGATCTGGAGGCGATAGGCGACAGAATGCTTACTGGCAAGCCGATGTTTCTACATGGTCCTACAGGTACAGGAAAAACTTCTCTAGCCAGATTCGCTGCTACTCATTTTACTGGCAATGACCCGGAAATGGTTTTTTGTAATCCACAGACTAAGGAATCAAATGTCTGGGGGAAGACCGGTATTAAGCCAGCGGGAGGCGGAGCGATAGAAACTGTGGAGATTTATGGCCCGCTCGCCAAAGCAATGATAGACGGCAAGACCGTGATTTTTGATGAATTTACCGCTTTGCCAAAAGAGCAAATGGTTTTCATTAAAGGTGTTTTTAATGCCAAGGTGGGGGATAGAATAAATATTGTTGGCAATGGCATCGTCGAAATTGCTCCCGGTTTCCAAATGATTTTTACCGCCAACTTGAAATCTGAGAAAAATCCCGAGAGGCAGGATTTACCGCCAGAAATTGCCCGAGAATTTGAACAAAATAACCTAGAGGTCAAATATACACCCCAAGGTGAAGCTTACGACATTATGCTTTCTAGGCTTCTGAATCGAGACGGTTCTATCGATATGTCTTTTTATGATTTGAATACCACTCTGCCGAATCTTTGTAAAGTGATGACAGAAATCCAGGAATCGTATACCAACGAGACTGATAAAGAGGTGGCGAGAAGAGCAGGGGCAATGGATGCTTCCGGTAAGGTTTATTCCTTGAAAAAATTTGTGATGACACAGGGTTCAGTGGAAGCAATTTTGTCTTCATATTTGATAGAAAAACAGACGGGCAGGAAGGAGAGAAGTTTCGCAGAATTTTTGGATGAAAGATTCATGACAGCTCTGACTTTCAAAGAATACCCCAAAGAAGATAGAATCTTGGTGGCTAAGATTTTAGCGTCCAAAGGATTTTTGTTGACATTAAATGTCAAAGATTTGGATTTACCGGAAGATATTTTTCAGTTGAATACCATCAAAGCAATGCGTGGGGAAGATGCCGTAGAAGAACTCCAAAAAGAGTCTGGTGCGGTTAAACATCTAACCTTGAAGGAGGTGGCGGAGCTCGACCCGTTCCATAAAAGGCCAGAATTATTGAAAAAACAAGCAGAAGCACTTTTGGGAGATGAAAAGAGCGAAAAAGACCCATTTTTAAAAAGCTTGAATAAAAAAATGGAGAAAATTTTTGGTAAGGAGAAACCAGTCAATATAATTGATCTATTGATCGCCCACGAACCTTTCCTCAGAGAAACTTTTGGTAAATGGTACAGTGGTGATCAAAAGAAGATCGATATTCCTCAAAGACCATCTCTTGTCGACCCGCAATCGTTAGACTTTTCCTCCCTCAAATCCGATATTGACCCTTCAAAATTCGGTGAATACACCCTAAACCCCGAATGTCTCGGCCTAGACTTCAAAACTGCCAAAATCAAGGTCCTAGATATCCAAAAAGAAATCAAAACTAACAAACTAACTGATATAGCCTCCATTGGTAAATACATTATTGACACCTACAGCAAAGACTATATCATCCCAGATATCTCCTTTTGGCAGTGGATGATTGAAAAAGGTGCCAATGCTCCAACTGAACTTCTGGATGGCAACTATCACTTTTGTTTCGGCTCTATCCTCCGCCGCTCGGGTGGCGATGCTGAGGTGCCTTATGCGAATTGGCTTGGCTCTGAGTTCAGTCGGGATGCCCGCAGGTGAGACAATGACTGGCGCTCCAGCTATCGGGTTGCTCTCCTCGAGAGGTAGTGTTTGTATTGACCTTGGCCTTTTGACTTTTGTCTTGTCCCCATCGTCTGTTCTCTTTGATTCTTTTGGATTTTGCAATCCTCCCGAATGTAATCATTCGGGAGGATTTGTCCTATGTTATACTTGTCAGGCATATACAATAATGCGTCCGGGTACGCTTTGACGCGCTATATGCCGAGACCAACAGAACAGAGTCAAGTGCGGTTATCCAAACTTGAGCGTGTCTGCTGGTGGTGTAATAATTAAACACACTCTGTGAAGCCCACCAAGACATTATGATGTCAAAGACAAAAACCATCCGTGCTTAGGTGTCATCACGTGCGGGATTGGATATAGATGATGGGCTTCGCTAATCCTCCGCAACTCGGATGGCGATGCTAAGGTGCCTTATGCGAATTGGAATGGCACTGAGTTCAATCGGAATGCCAACAGGTTAGACAATGACTGGAACTCCAACTATCGAGTTGCTCTCCTCGTTACTGTGTTGATTTTCCACCAATTTGGAATTATTTAAATTGGTGGTTTTGTTTTTTTATTTGGTTTTTCCAGCCGTATAACATTTTGCCGACTTCCTCAACTTTTTGCGACAGGCTAAAAAAAGTATTTTGATCTAGTCCTTTAAGCTCAAATAAAGCATAGAACATAAACTTAAGCGTATCATTCTTGGTAATGGCGGACATAATCAGTTCTGTGCGAAGGTGAGGTTCGCTATAATATGCCGAAGCGATTGATTCTATCATCGTTGCTAGTATCGTCTCGATTCGTATACCCATGGAATAGCGAAGCGATTTGGGAATATGTTTCGTTTTGAGTTGCCAATCTACATAAAGAGCCAATACTTTTAAGCTTATGCTGGGCAGTTTGCTTGTCGTAGTCATTTTGCCTATTGTATATGAAAAAAAATAAAAATAACATACCCACCTTCGATGAAATTATAACCCTACCCTCGCTGTTTTCAGCATGGCGAGAGTTTGTTTGTGGCAAGAAATCAAAAGGTGATGTGGCGATATTTGCTATAAATTTATATTCTAATTTGCGAGCTCTAGGCACTGATTTGATGTATGACAGGTATCAGCATGGCGGATACGAATATTTTAAAGTCAAAGATCCGAAAGAACGCGACATTCATAAGGCGAGTGTGAGAGATCGGGTTGTTCATCATCTTTTATATTCTGCACTCTATGATCATTTTGACCATTATTTTATTTATGATTCGTATTCTTGTCGGAATGGCAAAGGCACACACCGTGCAGTGGAGCGGTTTGCTAGATTTGTGTATTCTGTGAGCCAGAGAAATACGCAACCAGTTTGGATTCTTAAATGTGATATCCGAAAATGCTTTGCTTCAGTTGATCATAGTATCTTACTCGCTATATTAAAACGGCATATCTGTTGTCCGCATTTATCTGGTATCGTTAGATCGGTAATTAGAAGCTTTTCAAGTGGCTTGGAAGGAAAAGGAATTCCGTTAGGTAATCTTACTAGCCAGTTATTTATTAATGTTTATCTTCACGAATTAGACACATATATTAAAAGAACGCTCGGAGTAAAATATTATATCCGTTATGCTGATGATTTTGTAATTATGGCCAATAGCCGCTTCCTACTGGACAATCAGCTCATCCTTATCCGCCATTTTTTGGAAACTAAACTCAAAATGCAAATTCATCCCGATAAAATATTCATTAAAACACTGGCGACAGGATTAGGTTTCCTCGGCTGGATAAAGTTTTTTGATCACTTGATTCCACGGGCTTCTACTAGACGGCGGATGTTTAAAACAATTAAAAATAGTCCGCATCGGGAAGTAACAATACAGTCATATCTCGGAATGCTATCGCACGGGAATACGCACAAACTCCGGGAAATAATCCGGCAAATGCTTGATGGAAAATAGAAAAAGCAGAAGAAATTTGGTAGAATGACAATATGGAACGACTAGATATTATAGAAACAAAAACAGGAAAAAAGCCAGAAGAAATTGCTGAGGATAGCGAGCATGCTGAGGCGGTGGCATTGGTGGAAAAGCATAGGGATTTTTTTGAGCATTATGCCAAAGGTAAGATAAAAATTGAGCCGGCACCTAAAAGCATACCCACTTTTGCTTTTAATTTGGAAAAGAACACCATTTATGTAAATTCAATGTTCTATAAAAAGCTGGGTTTGTCTGAAGAAAAAACAGTCTTTGCAACTCTACATGAGATAGAACATTTTATGGAAAAATTGCAGATTCTCTCTGAAGATGGCGGTGAGAAATCTTTTGATAAGTATTTAAAGAGAATCAAAGCTTCTAAAGCCTATTCTCTGATGGATAATTGCGTGGCGGATATTCGCGAGAATCGGGCAGTGGTTGGAAAGACCAATAAAGGAATGGGTGAGCTGGAGGAAAAAACCTACAAAGAGGATCTGTTCGCGGAAACCGATTTTACCAAACAACCTAGGCATATCCAACTTAGTCAGGCACTTTTGAGAGAGGCTAGAGTACCGGATGAAAAGTGCGATGTATCGTCGGAAGTGAGGCAAGCGCTTGATGAGGTGGGAAAAGTGAAAGGTTTGATGGAAATAATGACGAACCCAGAAACGCCAATGTCCATGCGTATGAAATTGCAAGATAAATATATCTGGCCGAAAGTGGAATCACTTTTGGAAAAAGATATGGAGGATAAGAAAAAACAAAAAGAGCAAGAAAAAAAGGAAAAAGAAAAGGGAGAAGGGAATGATGGTCGAGAATCAGGTGAAGGTAAGGAAGGGCAAGAGGGTGATAAGGACGAAGAAACAGACCCGAATAAAACATTTGCAGACGAGTATGCCAGGGCGGAGGCGAAATTTCCCGAAGCTGTGCCGATAGAAGAGATAGAAAAAGCCTTGAAAGAATGGAAAGAAGCGCAAAAAGGTAAAGACAATAATGATAAAGCAGACGAGGACTATGCAAAGAAAATCGGCGTGGAGAAAGAAGATTTGCAGGACTACAGGAAAATAGTAGAAAATTTGGAAAAAACTGTGAATCCGGAAACGGATGTTGGTATATTAGACGAATTAAAAAATCTTTTTTCTAGAATTATTGCCAAACGAATAAAGGTTGCTCAAGTACCAAAGTATCCAGTAGAAGAAGGGGATGAATTGACCGATCCGGCGCAACTCGTGGCAGATGTAAAATCTGGCAATCTTCAACCGAAAGTCTGGGAAGATACAGAAATTATAGAAAAAAAGGGAAACAGATTTGGTGAAGTAGAAATCACCTTGGTTTGTGATCAGTCTGGTTCCATGGCGGGGCAGAAAGCGGAAGAGCAGAGAAAGTCTGCTGTTTTGGTAATGGAGGTATTGAAAGAGTTTGGGGAGCTGTGTGAAGCAGAAAAGATAAATATAGACAAACCGCTCGAAGTAAAGTCTGAGATTTACGGTTTCGGTGCTGGTGATGATGAAAAGCCAATGAAAAAGATGTCTGCGGAGCTTGGTGAAGCGGAAAGGATAGAAGTGCTGAAAAGACTTTATGATGTGCCAGGTGGAACGACTGATTTCAATTGTTTGGAAGCAATAGATGGCAATTTGACTGAAAATATAAAAAATAAAATCAAGATTGGCGAGCTTAAAAAAATAGTGATTGTCTTTACCGATGGTGGAAGTGATAATCCAGGGAGAGTGCAGGGTGTTTTAAAAAGCTTGAGAGATGGTGGAGTGATAGCGATCGGTGTGGGGATTACTAGCGAAGGAACACCAGTCTTGTCTACTTATGCGCCGAATGCATTGGTGGTGGAAGATGTAAGTAAATTACCAATCGTTTTGGGTGAACTTTTAAAAGAACATTTGAAAGATTTATAGTTTAAGCCTATAATTGCAATATGAATTTTGAATCTATCGTAAACATGGCCAAGGGGTCAAAGAAAGAGGAAATAGTCAAAAAACCGGAAAAATCCCAAGAGGAACTCCGAGGAGCTTTGGAGTCAAAATTAGAATCTTCGAAACCAGTCTTGCAAGAGGGAATCAAAGAATATGAGCAGGCTTTGAAAGATGATACTTTCGAAGACCAAGATGGTGAGGCAGAAGGAGCTGGTGAGAAAAGGAAGGAAGCTATGCAAGCCAAGCTCAGCTCCATGTTTGACCGAGCGGAAAAAATGAGGAAGCAATTGGACAGTGGTGAAATTCTCGAGCAAATTCCTGAGGCCGATACTATCTTACGGGAACCTTTCCTCAGAGAAACTTTTGGTAAATGGTACAGTGGTGATCAAAAGAAGATCGATATTCCTCAAAGACCATCTCTTGTCGACCCGCAATCGTTAGACTTTTCCTCCCTCAAATCCGATATTGACCCTTCAAAATTCGGTGAATACACCCTAAACCCCGAATGTCTCGGCCTAGACTTCAAAACTGCCAAAATCAAGGTCCTAGATATCCAAAAAGAAATCAAAACTAACAAACTAACTGATATAGCCTCCATTGGTAAATACATTATTGACACCTACAGCAAAGACTATATCATCCCAGATATCTCCTTTTGGCAGTGGATGATTGAAAAAGGTGCCAATGCTCCAACTGAACTTCTGGATGGCAACTATCACTTTTGTTTCGGCTCTATCCTCCGCCGCTCGGGTGGCGATGCTGAGGTGCCTTATGCGAATTGGCTTGGCTCTGAGTTCAGTCGGGATGCCCGCAGGTGAGACAATGACTGGCGCTCCAGCTATCGGGTTGCTCTCCTCGAGAGGTAGTGTTTGTATTGACCTTGGCCTTTTGACTTTTGTCTTGTCCCCATCGTCTGTTCTCTTTGATTCTTTTGGATTTTGCATTATAGTTATCATGGAATTGTTCCAAAGTCGGAGTGGTGAAATTGGCAAACACGCAGCGTTCAGAACGCTGTGAGCTCACGCTCTTGGGGGTTCAAGTCCCCCCTCCGGCACCAAAATCAGCAGACCACTAAGCAAGCCAATAATTTGGCTTGCGGCGGGGGACTTGAAAAGGTCGAGTATATTTTCGAGCGGCTATGCCGTGAGAAAATACGAGACCTGTACCGAAGCTGTAAGCTTCAAGTCCCCCCTCCGGCACATTTTTTTTTGCTATTTTCCTCATATTTTGCTAGTCTATATTCTACTGGTTTGAGGTATCAGCTCTGATCTATTCTCTCAGCAAAATATCTCCGATCTGTAAATGCGCGCGTAGCTGTCTTGGTAGGTCTAAGACATCGGGCGGGCAAATAATGTTTCGTTGATAAATAGAGTTTATATGCGCGCGTAGCTCAGTTGGTAGAGCACGCCACTGATACTGGCGGGGTCCCAGGTTCGAATCCTGGCGCGCGCACCCGAGTAAATCCGCTTATGCGGATTTTTAGTTGAGGTTTTATGTATGAGAGCGGAATTTTCCATTATGTCAATATTGCTTTTTTCTCTTCAAATGAGAAAATTGGAGCATGGAGAAAGAGAAAAAATATTTAGCAATATTTGAAGGTAAACAAATTCGCCGACACTGGGATGGTGGTTCGGAGAAGTGGTATTTTTCTGTAGTTGATGTTGTTGGTGCGTTATCAGGTAGCGAGCGCCCAAGAAAATATTGGGATGATCTAAAGCGACGTCTTTTTGATGAAGGAAGTGAAGTGTCCGCAAAAATCGGACAGTTGAAAATGGTGGCCGAGGATGGTAAATTGCGTGACACTGACTGTGCTGAAACCGAGGTGATGCTCCGTATTGTCCAGTCGATCCCTTCTCCAAATGCTGAACCATTCAAACTCTGGCTTGCAAAGGTTGGTTATGAACGGCTTGAGGAGACTGCAGATCCTGAACTCGCCATATTACGTGCACTAAAAACATACCTGAGTAAAGGTTATTCATTGAATTGGATAAACCAACGCTTGAAAAGCATTGAGATACGCAAGGAACTTACAGATGAATGGGAAAAGTGTGGCGTAAAAGAAGGGTTTGAGTTTGCTATACTGACAGACGAGATATCAAAGGCTTGGACAGGGATGACAACTAGAGAGTACAAAAGCTTAAAAAATTTAAAGAAAGAAAATCTACGAGACAATATGACAAACCTCGAATTGGTACTAAATATGTTAGCAGAGACCGCTACAACGGAGATTTCCAAGAAGGAAGCACCAAGAGGATTTGAACCGAGCAGAAAAGTTGCAAAAGATGGTGGAAGTATTGCTGGCAATGCGAGAAAACAAATCGAGCAGAAAATTGGAAAATCTATTTTGACAAGTGACAATTTCGAGACATTTAAGAATAAGTCTCTTAAGGAAAAAGGCAGTCAATCTATTTAAATTTGATCACAAGCCATAATGTCCCTATCATTCACCAAAGAAGCTTTAAAAAAGTTCAAAACTCAAGGGTCACTTTTTCCGAGTACATCGGCGTTGGGTAAGATGATGATAAAGCCGATCGTTATGAAACCCGGCATGATAATAGTAGAGTTTGGTGCAGGCACAGGATCGATTACCAAGGAATTGATTCCCAGGTTGCGATATGGTGCGACATTTCTCGTTTTTGAAAATAACAAAGTGTTGGCGGAAAAGTTGCGTGATGACTTAGTACCATATATAGAAGCCACGAAATCTCATAGTAAGGTCATTTTGATAGAAGATGATGCAGCGAACTTGAGAGCACATCTCGATAGACTCGGTCTACCTTTGGCAGATTATGTTATTTCTGGATTACCTATAGGGAATTTCAAGAGACACGAACGACAGAAAATATTCGATGCTATAAATGAAGGAATGAAAGAGGATGGTATCTATGTTCAATTTCAATACCTATTGGCAAGCTTCCTGCATGTTCGTCGAGTATTCGACGCCAAGGTGATAGGCTATGAAGTTAGGAATGTACCACCGGCATTCGTCTATGTTTGCAAGAAGAAAGCAGAGTAACCTAGGTACATTGTTACTGAACATTCGCTAGATTTGAATATTTTGAGAAAGGTCTAGTTTGGTGTAAAATTAGCCCATGAATACAAATACATATATGAGTCCCAAGGACTTTTTTCTGCACCTGGGTGCAACCGTAGCCTTGTATGCAAGTGCTATCGCTATTATCAATCTGGCATTTGAGATAATGAATAGACTGCTGCCAGACACACTCTCCAATTATTGGAGTTCTAGTTCTATAGCATGGCCGATATCTATGCTAGTTGTCCTCGTCCCTATTCTATATACATTGGAAAACCTCATCAACCGAGATATCAGGAAGATTGCCGAGAAAAAAGATATCTGGATCAGGAGATGGAGGATATATCTCACATTGTTTCTGTCAGGCGTCACTATCGCCGTTGATGTGATAACTCTGATCAATACATATTTAAATGGTGAGATATCGAGTAGGTTCATCTGGAAAGTTATCATCATTCTCATAATTTCTGCCGTCATATTTGCTTATTATATTTTGGCAAAAAATGTAGCCGGTGATCCGAGTGTTGAGTCGATAACAGGTGTAAAATCAAAAAAGCTTTGGCAGAGAATACTGGCAATAGTTGGAATAGTCGTTACTTTATCTGCGATCATCGCTGGCTTCATGATCGTCGGGTCTCCGAATACTCAAAGATCACTCCGTTTTGACAGTCAGAGAGTCAATGACCTCTCGAATATCCAGTGGCAGATCGTTACATATTGGCAGAGAGCAGGTAATATGCCAGATAGTCTATATGATCTCCGTGATCCGATCTCAAGTCTACAAATACCTCTAGATCCAGAGACAGGAAAACAATATGAATATGTTTCTATGAACAAGGACCCATTGTCATTCGGCTTGTGTGCGACTTTCGATCTCGCTAGCAATTTCAAGAATAATGCTGTAAGCTCTCAAACTCAGCCGATAAAAGCTATGAATAATGATGGGCTAGATTATGGCTGGGAACATCCAGCGGGATACTATTGTTTCGAAAAGAAGATCGATCCGAAACTTTACCCACGATCTGGTACAGTAGAAAAGCTATTTAATATTTAATATTCTTTTTATTATATTTATGAATTTAGGCAAAAAAACCAAGATTGTCTGTACCATAGGACCAGCTACCAAATCAGCAGAGAAGCTCGAACAACTCATGAACGCAGGGATGAATGTGATGCGTCTCAACTTTTCTCACGGTGATTTTCCAGACCACCAAGATCGAGTAGATACTATGAGGAAAATAATGCAGGATACAGGTAAGACTGTTGCAATACTCCAAGACCTTTCTGGACCAAAGATCCGTATCGGTAAATTCAAGGACGGCAAGATCACATTGAAGAAAGATCAGACTTTTACACTGACGACAGATGATTGTATAGGTGATGAGACAAGGGTATTCATCAATTATCCAAATCTACCAAAAGAGGTCAAAGTCGGCGGTACGATCATGCTCCAAGATGGGACGAAGAGGTTGGAGATCATAGAAATAAAAGGAAATGACATCATTACTACAGTGAAAGTTGGAGGCACTCTAGGAGATCATCGTGGCGTGAATGTTCCAGGAGCTAGTCTCTCGATCAGTTCTCTCACGGAGAAAGATCGTGCTGATCTAGAATTTGGTATAAAGAACAAAGTTGATTATGTAGCTCTCTCGTTCGTACGCCGAGCTGATGATATCAAGGAGCTCCGTGCATTGCTCGAGAAGTCAGGATCTCACGCTCACATCATCGCCAAGATAGAAACTCCGGAGGCTCTGCATAATATAGACGATATATTGGACGCTTCTGATGGTATCATGGTTGCTCGCGGTGATCTCGCTATCGAGATTCCCGCTGAAGAAGTTCCGTTGGTGCAGAAGATGATCATCCATAAATGTAACTCTGTAGGTAAGCCAGTTATCACCGCTACTCAGATGTTGGAGTCAATGCTCGAAAGTCCTGTACCTACTCGTGCAGAAGTTTCTGATATAGCGAATGCTATCATCGACGGTACTGATGCGATCATGCTTTCAGAGGAAACTACTCTAGGAAAATTCCCAATAGAAGCGGTAGAGATAATGACTCGTGTAGCGACTAGGGTTGAGAAGGAAGTATATACTCGGGATACTATAGCCGAGTATGATGAATCACACGGCGTGACTGACGTTGTATCGCAGTCTGCAGTTCGTATGGCTCATGCGGTCAATGCCAAGCTGATAGTGGCCCTAACACGTTCTGGCCGTACTGCTAGGATGATCGCACGTTATAGGCCAGCTGAGGCTATCCTGGCTCTTTCTGATGCCAAAGAGAATGCCAATAAGCTCATGCTCACCTTCGGCTGTTTCCCTATGGTCGCGCCAACATTCAATTCCGCTGATGAGATCATGGATATCGTCCGTAAGATGACATTGGATAATAAACTAGTGAAAAAAGGGGATAAAGTCATCATTGTTGCTGGTATGCCTATGGGAGTTTCTAGGGAGACTAACTTTATTGTGGTGGAGACGTTATAGGAATCAAACGGTTGACAAACGGTTCTGAAGGAGTATTATTACAGCATACCTTCTGTTGCTTCGGTGGCAGAACGCGAAATCGCAACCCTGTGTTGCGATTTCTGCATAAGGGAATATACATTGTAATGAAGTTATATATTTATATAGATGGTTTTAATTTATATTACGGATGTCTCAAAGACAGTCCTTTCCTTTGGTTGGATGTAAATAAAATGTCTCAACTACTGTTTCCTAATGATGTAATAGTTAGAGTTAAATACTTTACTGCTCCAATAAAGGTGAGAAAAGATGATGATCCAGATAAGCCCAGCCGTCAACAGATATACCTTCGAGCACTTCGGACTATTACGAATCTGGAGATTATTGAGGGTACTTTTTTGAGTCATAAAGTTTCCATGAAGTTGGCCAACAAAGATGGTTATGCTCTGGTTATTAAAAGTGAGGAAAAGGGCACTGATGTTAATATTGCGTCACATCTGATCAATGATGCACATAATAGACGCTTCGAAAAAGCAGTAGTTGTATCGAATGATTCCGACCTCGTGACACCAGTACGTATGGTTACTAAAGATTTGAACTTACTAGTTACGGTAATTAGTCCTTTTGATAAGAATAATATTCAACTGCAGGCTGTGGCTACTAGTGTTAAGCAGATACGCAAAGGCCTTCTTCGTGTAAGTCAATTTAGTGAAAAGCTAGTCGATTCAACAGGTGAATTTTCAATACCCGAAAGCTGGAAGGATGCAGGTCTGACGTCAGTATCTGGAGCTAATTAGCAATAGAATGTTTGGACGTATTCAAAAGAATTCGCAAAATTTGTATTTTGGTATATACTTCATATATGCAAAAATCTGCATACAAAATATTGGACAATGCGATGTTCCTGGATCGCTCCTTTAGTCGTGACTATATACTCACGATTCATGATCTGCCGAGTGAAGAAAAGCCTCGCCAGAAACTCATGAGCCAAGGACCACAGTCACTCACTATGCGTGAGTTATTGGCTGTAGCCTTGAATACTGGTTCTACGAAGGAGGATGTTATCGAGATGTCCAATAGGATCATGAAAGAATATGGGGAAAAGACCATATTATCGGAAACTGATCCAGAGCATTTATCTAGTGATCTAGATATTCCTATAGGCAAGGCATGTATTATCGTTGCTGTAGGTGAGATCGTTCGCCGCCAGACTGACAAGAGTCAAGCGGGGTTTGTGAACATCCGTAATGCTCAAGATGTATTCGATTATTTGCAAGATATGAGGAACCTGCCAAAAGAACATCTACGAGGATTGTTTCTAAACAGTCACAGTAGGATCATCAGAGATGAGGTTATATCAATAGGTACAGTCAATTCGAATATCATTCACCCACGTGAAGTTTTCCGAGCTGGAATCGAGTGTAATGCAGCAGCTGTTGTTCTCGCACACAATCATCCTTCTGGGGAGGTTACTCCGAGTTCAGAGGATATAGAGATCACCAATCAATTGGTGCAGGCCGGGAAAATATTGGGCATCACAGTCCTCGATCACGTCATCATTACGAAGGATAAATTCATAAGTATTATTAACAACTGAAAAATTGAATAGTCAAAGATAGGGATTGAATCATAATTTTGAGTCGATCTATTGATTATCAATTATTCATATCTATTATGCGTGATTATCAAATAGCGTCTCCTTCACTCGAGGGTGTTTTGAACCATGATTCATTGTTGTATGAGGGTATAAAAAGACCATTGGAGATATTGAGGATCTTGGACGGACCAGCTTCAAAAGGTAGGGAATCAGATGCAAAGGGCAAAAAGACCGCGGTCTCAGGTAGTGGAAAATCAACGGAGCTAGTTGTAAGCCAGGTACCAAAAATGAAAATTGGTAGTAACTCCGAGTTAACAGAATCAGAATTCAAGATTTTACAAGAATATTTCTACGATCTATATGGCGTCTTCATGAAGAAGTTGTCATATTTCTTGGTTGAATCTAGCTTTGAAAGTGACGATAGTGTCAAACTTCAGGCCATGTTGCAGGAGATGATAAAGGTCAGGAGGTGGGTGATAGGGAAGTAGTATTCTGATGGAAATTGTTTATTGGAGTGAAAAAGTGAGAAACTTTAAAAATAATTTTGACCGAATTACCACGTCTCGTGTTATCAGAACTGTAAATTTACTGGAGGAGCATGGGCCATTGTTAGATATGCCTGATTCAAAAAGTCTCGGTAAAGGACTATTTGAATTACGTATACAAGGTAAGATCAGGATAAGGCTTCTGTATATTTATCATAATAATAGAGCATATATTATTCATGGTTTTGTAAAGAAAACATGGAAAATACCTATTCAGGATATTCGTTATGCTAGAAAGATCCAAGACATAATTATTGGAATTGATTAATATAACATATATGTTATATTGGTAATATTATGAAAACACACAAACAAGATGTCAAAGAGTTCTTAAAAGACCCTGAAAATATAAGGGCATATGAAAGTCTAGATGTTGAGTTTATGATATATAGCGCCTTAGTAAGGGAACGTATCCAGAAGAAACTTACTCAAAAGCAGTTAGCTGACAGAATTGGAATTGCACAATCTGCACTCGCGAGATTTGAATCAGGTCGTACGAATCCGACCCTCTCATTTCTTCAGAAAATTACTTCTGGTCTGGGATTAAGAATAACAATAGTCTGAGGAATTCTCTTTGCAGGGATTGGTTTTTCGCTGTAAACTGTAGTTATCATGGCTTCTAGAGAATATTTCAATGGTAAGAGGGTGGCCGTTATCGGTCTTGGCCCCTTTGGTGAAATGGTTGAAGATGTAAAGTATCTCATCAAGGCTGGCGCCTTGGTCGCGATATACGATCTCCGTAGTGAGGCGAGACTGAAGAGTTACCTGGTATTCTTGCGTTCTATAGGGTTAGCGAACTATGTTTGTGGATCTATTCCAGTAGATGATTTACTCGATATGGATATCGTCATCTTATCTCATGAATATCCGAGGAATTCATCTTTCTTGGCTGGTGTAAAATCAAAAAAAATTCCGATCGAATATCCGGAGACTATCTTTTTCAGGCAAGCTCCACCGGTCAATGTTGTTGGAGTTATGGGAATGTGTGGTAAATCTACAGTAGTCTCGATGTTGGCTCCTATGCTGGAACATGCTTGTGCTCTATTCGGTGATCAAAAGCTGTTCTGTATCGACCCAGAGTCTGGTGAAGGAGTGATATCTCATCTAAAGAAGATAAAAAGTGGTGACATCGTACTGATGCGAGTGACTGAGGATATGGCTGTTGAACTGCATGCTATGCGTATGAGTCCGCATGTGGCGATATTCACAACTCTGCCAAACAAGGGAACGTACTCTGATGCGGCTTTCGAACTACTCGAATATCAGACGTATAACAATTTTATCGTTAGTAATGATGCTGTCATAGATCTCATCCATGCTCTCAAGATACAGCCAAAAGCCAAAATGCTCCGAACAAAGTCCAATGTCGTTCCTGAATCATGGGGATTTGAAGGTAGGGGCTCGCATGATAAGGACAATGCGTCTCTAGCTCTGCAAGCAGCTCGTTTGTTCAAAGTTGAAGATGATGATGCACAGAGGTTCCTATCCTTATGGAAACCTCTAAAAGGTCGCATCGAATTTGTAAAGAAAGTAAAGAATGTGGAGTTCTATAATGATACAGCTTCTGTTGTGTCGTGTTCCACGGAGATCGCTCTGGAATCGTTATCAAAAAACAGAAATATTGTATTGGTCTTGGGTGGTGCTGAAAGCGCATGTGATTATACGCATCTATTTTCAATATTGCCACAGTTTGTCCATTCAATAATCCTCGTTCCTGGTAGTGGAACGATGAAAGAGAGGGCATACTTGCGTGATTTGAAAGACGTCAATATCGTCTCTGCACCTTCTATCGAAGAAGCGGCGACTCTAGCTTTGGAAAATTCAAAGAAAGGTGACAAGGTCCTCTTTAGTCCAGGTTTTGAAGCCTATGGTATCGATGGGTCCAGAAGAGAGAGAGGTGAGAGATTCGTCAAGGCTGTCCGAGGGTTGTAGGTTAGGTATTTTGCTATCTACTGTACGTGCTGGAAATGGAATATAGGGGCACGGATATTTTTCTGCTGAAAAATTCCTCGTGCTCGCGCCAGTCGCGCTCGCAAGTCCCCTATATTCCATTTTCAGCACGTACAGTTCTCAGAGATAAACACTCAATCTCCGCAGATAATACAAACAACTTCGCCACCAATTTCCCAACCTCTGTAGATAGATTGCATGGCGCCAACAACTGATAGGGCACTATTCGTGGAAATGTCTAGCCCTGTATTATCTTTGACCAGATCTATGGCAGTCTCGATTTCTTCGTTCGTGGCAACCCAAGCGTTGCCGCCAGTTTTCTCGATCATTGGTACTAGTGTATTTTTGCGCATGGCAGTGCGATCAACTATTGCGTCAGCTATAGAATCGTCATTTTCACCATCATAAGTTTCAATACCATCAGCGATAGGGTGACAACTAGATGTCTGAACGATATGGACCTGAATAGGTAGTCTATTTGCTATGAAATATGAGGCCAAAGCTTGAGCCGTTGTGCCTGATGATGTGCCTATAAATATAGCCCCAACACCCTCTATTTGGCTCAATTCTCGCGCTAGAGACTCGTAACCTACGAGTGCTTCATCATCCGTTGATTGGCGTAGACTAGTGGCTCCTTCTTGGGCTGCCAGTGTTGCTGCTTGCAGGGGTCTTTCCTTGATCAAGACACGGATGTTGTCATTTTCAAAGGCTTTGAGTTTGTCGAGTTTATGCGGTGCTATGTGATTACCTACGAATATATCCAGATTGTATGACGGATCGTTCAGAAATTTGATATGCATGGCCGCAGCTAGTGCTGCATTACCAGAAGAAGATATGACAAATTCCTTTGCACCAGTACTCATATAGTGATCGATCATTACAGGAATAGAACGGCCTTTATGAGATCCGTATGGATGTAAGTCCTCACGCTTGAGAGATAGGCTGGTTAGGCCTATTACTTTTGCGAGTTCGGGGTATTTCTCTATTGGTGTTATCATATTGGTTACCTTGTAATCCTACACTTTTTCCATTATTATTGGAAGAACGCTCGATCGGGCGAATATCAATAATGTTTCAACAAAATTTTAAAGCCATGAATACTCTACTCATTTGTCCAGAATGTAAAAATTCAGTAGACCTCGCTCGTTATCCGAACGTTGCACCGGGTATGGTTATTGAGTGCAATCATTGTGGTATGACTTTGCTTGTAAAAGAGATCGAATCTACTGGTAATGTCAAAACTGATATTGTTGATGAAGGTAAATAGAAGTTGGATCAGTTTCGTCAACTTTCTATTAATATTCTGATTATATTAAATTATCGTTATATTTTTTATTGTCTCTTCAATCATTCCTCTGAATCCATGTGATCCCAAAAAGGCGATCACGTCTCCCTTTTTTGCAATCGATAATATATACGAGACTAGTTTTTCATCGTCATCTATATGAATAGTGTTTTTCTGTGTCTTTCCGATTATCTCAGCTAATTCCTGACCTTCGATTGGTACGTTTGGATCATCCGTAGCAACTTTGAGCTTCGTCAGTCGTGGGATGATGACAGTATCGGCATCTCTGAAAGCATTGTCATATTTGTGAGCTGACTGACGTTCTCTGCCACCACTGTTCGGCTCGAATATTACGATAACTTTGCCACCTTTACTCTCACTACTAGAACTTCCATAAATGTCTTTGAGTGTTGATAATACAGATGAGGCCTTTTCTGGGGAGTGTGCGATGTCATCGATGACCGATATACCTTTCGTAGATTTGGATCCATCAAGCCTCTTTTCCATGCGTCTTTTCAAGCCATTAAATTCTGAGATGGCTCGTATGACCGTTTCTGCATCTATGCCAATAGATATAGCCATTGCGAAACATCCTGTTATGTTCTCGGCTTGATATGATCCGAGCATCGGTGATTGTAATCTGTAATGTTTGTTATCGTGAGTGATTTTGAAATCAAGCCCCAACTGAGATTGGATAACGTCAGAGTATATAAAGTCTGCAGTATTCTGTGTTCCGTATGTAATTATTTTCCCAGTGAAGTTTTCTATAATCTTGTTTATTCCAGGCTGATCGCATCTCGTTACCAATCGTCCGTTCTCGGGTACTTCTCGAAGCAATTTCCTGAAGGCTTCAAAGTAGCTCTCTTCTGTAGGGTATAGATCAGCATGATCCCAGGATACAGCCGAAAGTAATAGATGGGTAGGTTTGTAATGGAAAAACTTGGCACGATCATCTGTTGGTGAACTCTTGTATTCATCTCCTTCAAATACATTCCATGGAGAGTCGGTAACCATCGCCGAAGACTCATGTGATAGAGAAACACCGCCAAACATATAGCTGGGGTTTAATTGGGCTTTTTCCAAGATAAATGAAAGTAATGCTGAAGAAGATGTTTTACCCCATGTACCTGAACAAACTATAGAATTGTCCCTGACAAAATATTTTCCTAGAATTTCTGGATATGAAAGCATAGGGATGCCATGTTCCTTTGCGTATATCGTTTCAGGGTTCTGACTTCCAGATGCAGCACCGATCATGACAACGTCCGGAATGCCGCCCTCAATCATCTTTTCTGGGTGCCAACCAGCATAGTAGGGGATATTGTGCTTTTCTAGTTCAGTAGAGACTGGTGGAAAAAAACCTTTGTCACTACCTGTTACATCGGCGCCAGCATTTTTCAGTGCTATAGCTATAGCACTTGTTGCGACACCGCAAATACCGATTACGTGGATTTTTCTTGGTAAATTAATCATTATTTTGTTATAAGAACCTTCTTTGCTTCTTCTAGATCTGTACTCCAGATTTTACCATCGAACCATTCGAGACCTTCGAACTGAAGTTTGTATGTGTCTGATGGACGTTGGAGGGAACCTAGATATATGTATTTCAAATTTAGAGATTTTGCATATTCTATAGCACGAATCATCATTCCGAGACCCATATCTTTCGGTGCCAATGTGAGGTCATAGAATGGATATGAATAATGTAATAGTGAAGATGTCTGATTGCAAATGACGAAACCAATATCTGTCGAGGTATTTGTTGAAGAAGATAGAGAATACGTCAGTAATGTATTGAAATTGCTTTTTGCATTGTCGGATAGCATTTCTTTTACCTTTTGAGCACTCATCACACCTGTTTCGAATTTGGTATCATAGAAATCTTTGGCCAGTTTGCCGATACTGAAGTTATAATCCTGAAGAGGCAAGTTTCCAACTTTCGGTCCAGATATTTCCGAGGTCTTTTTCAGAATGCGCCTGTTCTCGCTAGTTAGGTTGAATTTCGATAGATCGATCCTAACTGATCTCGTCTGTTGCATCGCTCCTCTAGCTATACGCGTAAATACATAGCCATTCTCATACATGTTGGCTATATTATCTTCGGAAAAATCGTTTAATATTTTTTCATTCCAATTGAGGTATTTCATACTTGATTCTTAGTGTAGTGCCAACCAGAATCCAAATACTACGAATATGAAGTGAACAACCCAGAAGCGCATGACGGTTTTCTCCTCACTCCAACCTTTGAGTTCGAAATGGTGATGTAGTGGTGCCATGCGGAATACCTTGCGGCCGAGGAAGTATCGAGACATGACTTGGATAACTACCGAGATTGCCTCGACGTAGAAAATAAATCCGAGGAATAATAGGGAACTGGTTTCACCGATAGCCATAGCGTTCACTGCTAGTAGTGCGCCAAGTCCTAAACTACCGACATCTCCCATCATGAATCTAGCGGGTTTGATATTGTAGTATGTGTACGCTACCAGTGCACCTATAGTTGTAGCATTCAGTATTGCGATCTCGCCGAATCCATTGATCCAGGAAAGTAATGTAAGTGAGCTAAACGTGATGATGAGTGTTCCTCCAGCCAGTCCGTCCATACCGTCAGCAATGTTCACGGCGTTAGCGGTAAACATGACGATAAAAATGATGATTGGAATTATGAATATTCCAGCGTTCAGTGCTATGTCGAATGGAAAATATATATAATGCCACGCAGGGCCTAATTTCGTATAAATCCACCACGCAGTCAATGTTCCAGCGATAAACTGGAGGATCAATTTCTCATGTACAAAAATGCCTTTTCCAGGTCTCGATCCGAACCATACCGACATACGTTTGAATGCTGTCCAAGGCAATGTGAGCATGTACCATAGACGCATCTTGAAGTCCTTGTGAACTCTTATGAGTTTGAGAACATGTCCTAACTTTCTCGAATGCCTCTCTCTGCCATAGATATTCATGAAGTCGTCGATCGCACCTAATCCAGCAGAGAGTAGCATCACACCTATTGGTACCCAAGTAAAATTGCGTGACCAATTGAATAAGATCGTGATCACTGCCACTGTGACTATGACCAATAGACCTCCCATGACTGGTGTACTGTTCTTGTATGCATGGGAACCGAGTTTACTGAGCTCAGTTTTTGGTCCCTTTATTACATGGAGGCGATAGAGTACTTTCGACAAAAAAGGTGCCCATAACATAGCCACGACGGCTCCAGCCAAGGCAAAACTCATAATATAGGCCAGATCTGCTGTGCCCTGTAATATCGTTATCATACCTATTAAGATACCATAAAATATGGGATCTGTTCAATTGGGGATTAGGTTGTTTGGTAGTTTGTTAAGTAGCCCTGCATTCTTCAAATGGCGGGGCACGGATATTTTTCTGCTGAAAAATTCCTCGTGCTTGCGCCAGTCGCGCTCGCAAGTCCCCGCCATTTGAAGAATGCAGGGCTACTTAAAATATCCCAATTCAATTAATTTAAAATATTTGAGCTACAACCACTTCAATCTACGTAATTCAGTTTTTGATTTTTGAGCTCTTATGAAAAGTCGATTCGTCGGACCTTCTTTACCATCTTCGATCCATCGAGCTTCTAGGAAGCCTTTTTGTGGGTCGAGTATCTCTATCGAACCTTGTCTGACACCAGTATTGGAGACACCGTCTTCAGGGTATGCAACGGAATGTGAGTAATGAATCTTTGTAGGGAAAAAGTTTTGGTAATCGATCTGATGAATGACAAGTATGTGATCTCTCTCACTGTCATCGTTATCGCCAGTCATCGTGATCATATCTCCAGGAGTGACTTCTCCCAATGTTACGAGCCGACTGTTTCTGTCATCTGCGAATGTTGCAACATCACAATTCTCAGCTGGTCGCAGGGAACATCGAATCTTGGAGATGATTCCAGAACAGTTCACAAACTTGAGGTGTTTATCTATCGATCCTTTATTCGATTCTAGACATTCAGCATTCAATACGTAATACGCGAATCCAGAACAATCAATGCCGATGTTATGATCTACCAGTATCTTTTTTAAAGTTTCATCTGCAAGTTGTTCCACTGGGAAGTGACTCTTATTCATTATTGAGTCGACTTCTTCGAAAATATCTTTTGGACTGCCTTTACCAACATAGGTACGAAGAGTGCCGCGAGATCTAGCGACTTTATTATTATAATAGGGGACTCTGCATACTGACGTGCCGACAGTAAAGTGGTTGTATTGGTCAATAACTGATAGTGCTCGATTTGAAAGAGTTTTTGTATTCATTATGTAGATTATATCTCAATTTTGAAATGTGCACTCTTTATAGCCTCTGCGATCTCATGACCTTTGGTATTCAATGATCCATGAGATTCCATAATACCTTGGTCATATTGGATGCGTAGAAGGTCAGCGTTGTATCCAGTATTCTGATAGGCAACGACATTGTAGCCAAGTTTTTGTAGGGAAGATGAGACATCATCGAATATTGCTTGAACATTTTTTGTGACTCTCTGAACAACTTGCGCACCGCCATCTATCTTTATGATGTCTTGATCAATAGGTAGACCTGAAAGAGCGCGAATGTGTGCCTCGAATGTTGTGAGGCCGCGAACACCGCTCTCGCGAGCCTTTTCCTGGAGTGAAGACTCAAATGTTGTTGACGCTGGTTGGCGAGCATTGATCTCGATCAAAAATATTCGGCCACTCTTTTCATGTTTGATGAGGTCGATACCAAATAGACCTCTCCAGCCATCTGTTTGGAGTTTCATACCTATCTCGTTCGCCATTGTTTCAATACTCTTCGTGTCTTCTGAAGTCAAAAGCTTCTTTGCTAGAGACCAATCATTGCCAACAGTACTGAATGTGCCGTCAGTAAATGGTGGTACACCTGTGATCTGGTAGCTCAGATTCCCTAGAATGATCCTTGTTGGAGTAACTACAACATTCACGGTGAATGATGGTCCTGTAACAAAGGCGGATATTCTAGCGATTCTCTCAGGGAATTTTTCTTGGACTGCGCGCAGATCGTCGAATGTCTTTATGAGCATCGTTCCATCACCGGTGTGTCCATGATTCCATTGGATGATGAAAGGGTTTTCTCCTTTCCATGTGATCATCTTCGTGATTTTTGCAGCATGTGGTGGTAAATATTTCGTGCCGAGTGAACCTAACCATCGAAGTTGAGTGATCTTGTTTTCTACTCTTTCGGAGAGCATTGCTCCAGGATTGAGTAGGTTACAATTCAATAGTTTGGCGGAAGTTTCTACTCGAGTGGTATTCTTGAATACTAGAATAGAAGGAGCGATCGAAGAATCTACACTGCGAGATTTGATATCAGATATCAAAGATTTCGTTATCTCATGTCCTAGTAGGTCAGTGGTTCCTAGTAAACCCTTTTCTCCACCATCGATCAGTATTACTGAATCTGGAAATTGTTGCTTCACACTTTCTCCGTATCTAGTTTTGTTAGAAACGATAATATAATGTTCGTTCGGCTTCGTACCTAGCGCCCTCTCGATTTCTCTGGTGATATATATAATAGTAGTGTTTGTGTTCATATTTGCAGTCTAATATAGTTTGGCGATAATCTCAACTCGTTGAATCCTTTCATGCGACTAGTCTGAACCTGTGCACAATATCTAGTATGTGATAATGTATGGAAATGGTGACTTTTTCCGTACTTGGAACCCCGATAGGCAATCTCGAAGATATTACACTTCGGGCTTTGAATGCGTTGCGGGCGGCAGACCTCGTATTATGTGAGGATACTCGTACGACAAAAAAACTTTTTGATAAGTATGATATCCATATAAAGACCATGTCTTATCATGTTCACAGTAAACTTTCTCGTACTGAAGAGATAGTCAGGATTTTGAGGGAGGCTTGTATTAATGAAAATATAGAGAATTTCAGAGTCATTCTAGTATCAGATGCTGGAACTCCTGGTATATCTGATCCTGGATCGGAACTCGTAGGTAGGATAAGGAGCGAATTGTCGGTTGAGATTGCGGCCGGCTCGGTCAAAATCGAAGCGTTACCAGGGCCATCAGCTATCACTGCCGCGCTCTCTATCGCCGGTGTTCCGTGTGCTGATTTTGTATTCCTCGGTTTCTTACCACATAAAAAAGGTCGGCAAACATTATTCAGAGAAATCGCTGAATCAGAAAGGACCGTTGTATTTTATGAATCACCACATAGGATTATGAAGACGTTGGAAGCATTGAGAGTTGAAGTGAATGCAGAGAAGAAAATCACCATATGTCGTGAACTAACGAAAATATTTGAAGAGGTCGTGGCCGGTAGTGCAGAGGAAGTATTCCAATATTTTACTAGTCATCCAGATAAAGTCAGGGGAGAGTTTGTCGTTATCGTGTCTGGATAATCGATGAAAATATTTTTGTAAAAAAATACCGAGGCCAGATGGTCTCGGTGTGTGACACTATGAAGTTCGGTGTCTTTTACTTGGTTTCTTTTACGCGACCGTTGTTTATGAGTTGGTCGACCTTTTCCTCTTCTACGGGGTCTCTAGATAGAATGATTTTGTCTCCAGTCACAGACATGAAGACTGTTGTGAGAAGTTTTGTCTCTTCGTGGATGAGCCGGCACTCGTCAAAGACCGAAGTATAATTCTCATGTCGATGCGTCACTATTTCGTGCACTTCTCCCTTGTGGTCGGCTTTTCTCAGTGTGAGAAATGGAGCGATCGTCAAGGTCAGTGTATGACCGACAAAACGATAACTGAATATTTTCCCAGCGTGTGAGTCGCCCAGTGGTAGGACGAGTCGGCAGACTGTGAATTTCTTTAGAACATTACCATCATCGTAGACTGAACTCCGAAATTTATCTGTAAACATATTTTATTTTTCTAGTGTTTCTGGGGTCATCCTACCATGATGTGACGTATTCGCAAGGAGTGATAACTTCCACAAGTTATCACTAGATGTTACAATGGCAACACTATGTCCAAAAGACAAATCATAATGATACTAGGATTGTTGGTTTCCATCATTCAATTTCTAGGATTTCCCAGTAGTTGGAACAAGATATTTTATGTTTTCGTTGGAATATTGATAATAGGAGTTGCATATAATATGGCCAAGAAAATCAATCCCGTAGACGCCAAGGCTTTACCATACGAAGAACACAAGAGTGGGCAAAATAATATCGGAGAAAGCAAATGAGGATACCTTGGAAAGACAATGGAGCCACACGCATCGTAGTAATATTACTCGGCGTGTGTTTCATTTTTGTTTGTACACTCGTTATCTTCTGGTCAGTTCCTGTTGGGAAGATGACATACTCGGAGGCAGAACAACAGCTTCCGGCAACTAGTACGATCGACACAGTTCAGGTAGTGAAACCCGTAACTCATCTCAAGACCCCAGTTCCACTAAAGGCGGTTTACATGACGAGTTGGGCTGCTGGTAATGACAAGTTCAGAGCAGAACTATTCGACCTCGTAGATACAACAGAGATAAATGCAGTTGTCATAGACGTAAAAGATTATTCCGGAAGAATCAGTTTCCCAGTTGATGATCCGGCCCTTATTAAAATCGGATCCGCTGAAAAACGTATTCCGGATATAAAGGAGTTTATAGAGAAACTTCATACTAGGGGGGTGTATGTCATCGGGCGCATTTCTTCTTTTCAAGATTCATTCTTGGTAAATATTCGTCCAGAGTTGGCTGTGAGGACAGGAAGTGGTGCTATCTGGAAAGATTATAAAGGTGTGAAGTGGTTGGATGCTGGTGCACAACCTGTGTGGGATTATTTGGTCGCTATAGGTAAGCAAGCCTACGCTTATGGTTTTGATGAATTGAATTTTGATTACATAAGATATCCATCAGATGGCAATCTTGATGACATCGCGTATTCATGGAGTAATGGCAGGACGCGCCGAGAAGTTATGCGTGATTTTTTCCTGTATCTCCGTGAGCAGTTAGCGGGAACTCCGGTACCTATCTCTGCTGACTTGTTCGGTCTCACGACGAGTGCCAATGATGATCTCGGTATCGGTCAAGTTTTGACTGATGCGTTGCCATATTTCGACTATGTATCGCCTATGGTCTATCCATCTCATTTTTCCAAAGGTTATCTCGGCTTCAATAAACCGGCAGAGCATCCTTATGACGTTATACATTTCGCTATGAATACGGCGATCAATCGTGCTATAGCAGCATCGTCTTCACCTGATAAACTCCGTCCATGGTTGCAAGCATTCGATATGGGAGCAACTTATACACCAGCTATGGTTCGTGCGCAGATACAAGCTACCAATGATCTCGGTCTAACTAGTTGGATGCTCTGGGATGCTGCGAGCAGGTATGACAAAAAGGATCTGGTTCCGAAGTCAGCCACTACTAGTAGTTCTGTCTCTAGATAGGTTGTTATATAAATGTAGTTTACTTTTTATTTAAATTAGTTTTGAGGTGATACATACAGTATGCTTTTCTCATTACTCCTCTGCGGAATGAGGAAACTATTATTCGTCTCGTAAATTGGCGCACCACGGAACAGTCCTCGAGTCGTAAGAACAAATGCTTGTCGTATGTCTTACGAAAGTATAATTAATGAATAGAACACCGCGTGATTTTTACCCCCTTGCATTATCCTATAATAGTGTTATGATTTTTGTGGACCTGATTCGTTGATGGGATAAGAGTACTGTGTCGTACTCTGATCAATGAAACAGATAGCAAATTGGAATCAGTTATGGCAAAAAAGGCCTATGGAAATGGTTCGGTTGTGATACCGAAGGATCCTCTGCAAAAGCTAGCTGAAGCAAAAGCTAAGAGAGCTGTTGATACTGGTGTGGTTCGTGGGAACAAGATACTCATGTTCTTCAGAAACCGCAATGATGAGAAGTTCAACATCGAGGCTCCCGCTGAACGGGAGATAGCTCTCGGTACTGCGATGCAGTTGGTTCGCAAAGGTTGCGTCCCTGTGTAACGCATCCAGCACTTCATGTGCGACAAGACACACCCCCCTGCCAATCTTTGGGCAGGGGGGCTTCTTTATGTTATAATATTCTCATAGCTCATTCATGGACGAAAATCGAATCACATATTTCGCTGAGACGGATGCTCGTAACAAACGGGTTAAATTTGGTATCAAAGCCAAAGACCGTACGAGACACGTATACGTGATAGGAAAGACGGGTATGGGAAAGTCTACTATGCTAGAGAACATGGCTGCGCAGGACATCCAAAATGGCGAAGGAATGTGCTTCATAGACCCACACGGTAAAACAGCTGACCTCATGCTCGAATACGTGCCTAAAGAGCGTATAAGAGACGTCATATACATAGCACCGTTCGATATAGAACACCCGATATCATTCAATGTGTTAGAACATGTGGATCCAGACAAGAGACATCTAGTTTCATCGGGACTCATGAGTACTTTCAAGAAAATCTGGGAGGATGCATGGTCGGCGCGTATGGAATATATTCTGACCAATACGTTGCTCGCTTTGCTCGAGTACCCAGGAGCAACATTACTTGGAGTGAATAGAATGCTATCAGACAAGGATTATAGAAAAGAGGTGGTCAATAATATCAAGGATCCTTCGGTAAAAGCATTTTGGCAAAAGGAATTTGCGAACTATACAGAACGCCAAGCGGCAGAAGCGGTACCTGCTATCCAGAACAAGGTGGGACAATTCACAGCAAATCCTTTGATCAGGAATATGATCGGTCAGCCGAATTCGTCATTTGATTTTAGAAAGGCGATAGATCAGAAAAAGATCGTGATCATCAACTTGTCGAAGGGTAGAATAGGTGATGAGAATATGAAACTCCTCGGAGGTTTGCTCGTCACGAAGATATATCTAGCAGCGATGTCACGCGCTGATGTTCCTGATCGAATGATGCAGGTCCTGCCAAATTTCTATTTATATGTGGACGAATTCCAGAACTTTGCTAACGCTTCATTTGCAGATATTTTGTCAGAAGCTAGAAAGTACAAACTCAATCTAACGATAGCGCACCAATATGTTGAACAGATGGATGAAATAGTTAGGCCGGCAGTTTTCGGTAACGTTGGAACGATGATCTCTTTCCGAGTAGGAGCGACGGACGCAGAATTGTTGGAGAAGGAGTTTGCTCCACAATTCGTCATAGAGGACTTGGTCAATCTAGGTTTTACACAAATATATTTAAAGTTAATGATCGATGGGCTATCTTCTGTACCATTCTCAGCTACGACTTTGCCACCTATAGCACATCCAGATGTGTCATATGTAAAGGAGATCATCGCGGCTTCACGTGAACAATTCTCGAGGCCGAGAGCAGAGGTGGAAGCGGCGGTTGTATTGTTCCACAATCCAGTGGTGGCGGTGAAGAATCCAGTAAATGTAAAGGCACCATCTACTCCATCAATTAGCCCAGTGACCGAATTATCGAAAATAGCCCATAAACCGGCAGTAGTTGCTGGTGCTATATTGTCCGGCATCAAAACTGAAGTTTCCAAGATAAAGACGGAGATAACGCATGTATTGCCTCATAGTCACAAAGGTGAGGGTCAGGTGGCGGTGGTAAAGGATAATGCGAATGTACAGCCGGAAAAGAATGAGAAGGGGGACAAGACACATAAACCATTTTCTGATCTATTAGCCAGAGTGATGGCAAAAAATGATAATGGAGAAAAAGTTGCGCCAACTCCGATAAATGAAGCAGCGCAATCAAAAAAGACAGCAACGGTAAGTTTGTCGAAATTGTCGCCAAAGGTCAGTGAGGATAGACGTCATCTGAAAGTCGATCCAAAGGTTGCGACGAAGCAGAATGTGAGCGATCTCAAGAATGCATTGGCTGGGGTGTTGAAGAAGGCGGATGTGAAAGAGGTACCAGAGGATGTACTGAAAAAGGTGTTGGAGGGGAATTGATATATTGGAATTATAGCTCGTATTGATTCCGGCAGATATAATATAAGCAATCCTATGTTCTTACATATGAAAGTAGTATACGTAAGTATGCTTTGATGGTTCCTAGGTATGACCTAGGATATAGTTTGGAGTTGTTGCGCACAATTTCCAGAATTTCTCTGGCAGCAGTCAGACGTTTCGTTTTCGTAATGTTCTCACCGTGAATCCTGTACCCAGTCAAGACCTGAGGAATGTTAGTAAATTTGTGCTTTGTACCGATTTTGAGCCAGAGATCGTAGTCATCGCATATCTTGTACTCGGTTGAATAACCACCACATTCGAGGGCGGCAGATTTTCGGTAGAGAAGGGAAGACTGTGCGAAAGGATTGTATTGAAGGACGATGTTCCTGATGAGTGAGTCGTAGATCGGGAATAGTACTTTCTTTATCGGTTTTGAATCGACATCGATATGCATGATGCCACCACCGAGCATAGCGTAGTCTGAGTTCTCATCGAGAAATTCTACTTGTTTGCGGAGTTTTTCTCGGTCTAGCCAGATATCGTCAGAATCGAGAGGAGCGATATAGCGACCACGGGCGATAGAGAGGGCTTTGTTACGCGTCTTTGGGATTCCGAGGTTTGTTTGGTTTTTCACTATTTTCACACGTTCATCTGACAGGAATTCCGATGCGACCGCGACGGTCTTGTCCTTTGAGCCATCGTCGATGATTATCAATTCAAAGTCTGTGAATGATTGGTTCAATACACTTCGAATACTTTCCGCGATGAATTTCTCGCGGTTGAATGCCGGCATGATGACGGAGACTCGTGGTTCTGTACTCATATTCATATTCTAGGGCTTATCGAGGTGTAAATCAAATGCGGGTCCAGGAGGGGGGACAAATATCTTTGAAGTTCTTTTCTCCTTTTAGTGTCCAGCGCTTTGGTGCGATGACTATTTTGTCTGGGTTTTCATTTAACCAAGCGCCCCACCAACTGAAAGTGGAGTTGGCGATGATGTTGTGTTTGCACTGAGACATGAGGATGAGTTCTTCATAGTCCGGGATTTCTGGGGATGAGACATAGGTAACGGGGTATTTGAGCGGCATATTCTGTTTGACCCATTCTATGTCGTCTGAAAAAACGAAAACGTGGATATTCGAACCAATTTTTGAAGTTATGTATTTGATAGCTTTGGAATAATATTCAGGACCGCATGTGCCGTGATATTTGTTAGTTTTTTGGTCAGAAACGTAGTCGCCGCGGCGGATGTGAATTGAAATACTATTAATCAATGATCCTATCTCAATGGCGAACTTTTTGGCTGCCGATCGTAATGGATTTATTAGTGTGAATTCTTTTTTGATGTTGTTTTCAATGCTTTTAAAATATTTCTCATTCTGCCAGTAGCCTTTTTCTTTTATTCCGAGCTTTACTAGGAATCTATTTAGGTGATCTTTTAATGGGTGTGCGAAGTTGGAGAATCGTGTCGCAGTTTCGAGGTTGAAGTGGTTCAGTTTGAATTCTCTACGCGTATCAATATTTTTTAATATTTCTTTTGATGCATGTGATAGTTGGCCTCTTGGTTGAAAATCTTTTCTGATCTGCTCGGCAAAATCGGCAAAATATTTCTCACTCTGCCAATAACCATCTAGATAGATGTTACCCTTTTTTCGTATTATAGATGGTATAAATTTTATATTGTCGATTCTCATTAGTGTCTTCATTTTATTCAATAATTTGCCCATCATGATTCCTAATGGGTATTTTAGCGATTTGATATCTGAGTCTTTTGCTATGTTTTCGACAATCTTAAAATTGTTCAGACCATATGGTCTATCTGTCACTTGCCTATCTGCCCACTGTGCTAGATCAAGTTCCAGAACGTCGTTGTTACGCAACGATAGTGCACGTCCACAAGCATACTGAAACATCTGATTGCCTAGGCCAGCTTTTATTTTGATTATGATCATGATTGGTAAGTTATATTACCACACTTAGTATCTTATCTATACCAGCTATTGCATCACCTATTGATATTGAGCCGATGGATGGATGGATACCGTCGGTTTTCAGACCTCTAGCATTCTCCCATGTTCCTAGCTGACCGCGCCAGGATTTATTATAAACGGCAATATTTTTCTCCCGGTTACCATAGGGGAAAAATCTCGATAATCCACCGCTACCGACTATAGCAACTGTCGGTGTGCCCACCGCAATCGCAAGGTGTAGTATTCCTGTATCGCTACCGAAATAGAAGCATGATTTCCTCAATAGATGTGCTAATGTCGCTAGATCCGTCTGGTTTACCAGATTTATAATATTTTTACTACCAATTGAAAGCTGGATTACTGTATTTATAAAACCGGCATCTTTGGGCCCTCCGCACATGACTGGCACAATATCCCTACCTTCTAAATATCTTATAAGCTCGGCCCATTTTTCCGGTTGCCAAATCTTATATGTAGCACCTGAACTAGGGAAGATGATTGCGAATTTTACATTTCTAAGGTTGTTTGAGTTGAGTAATTGATCCGCATGAATAGATGAAAGCATATCCGTGTTTATGGTCGGGAAAGATGGTTCGAATTTTGTACCAGAGACCTCATTTGCAAAATAGACATCTCGGTCAAGTTCGAGTGTTATGTTTGCTGGAGGCGAGATCAATTTTGTATAAATATTATTGCCTCTAATTTTAGCCTTTAACCCTTGCACGCTGGGATCACCATTGAAACCTATTCTCTCCTTCGCACCTGTCATCTTTATCATCTTGTCGCCAATCGTTTCTCTCGAGTATACAGGGTATAGAGCGAAATCGTATCCTGTGCGCTTCAGGTCTAGCATGAAATTACAACGGTATTTGAAATCACAAGAGAACGATCTGTGATCAAACCATATAATCTTGTCTACCAAATTATTTCCAAGAAGGGGCATAAGGGAATTGAAATACTTTGGGAATATCAGCGTGATTTCAGCATCCTTGTAATGATCACGATATGCCTTTAGGGTTGGATAAAATAGAATACAATCGCCCAGTCCGTCCTTGCGGATGATCAGAACTCGTTCCTTTTGATCAACTGACTTGATTTGTGCCGATACGAATAAGCTAGAAATATTGATCAAAGAATTTACAATGATTTTGGCTATCGATTTAAGCATTTTTCTTAAATATTATCTGAATGTTACCAAACTCTTTGGCTTTGGAAAAGTTATGTTCGCCAGTCCTGTTAAATAGAGTTATACCGTAGTAAAAATTTAATAAAATATTCTTTATCATAGCTATGATGGGCAAAGTATTGGACTGTAGAGAAGAAATCATTTTGTTATACGTACCCTCTTTTTTTTCCCAAAAAATATCGACATTTATTAGTGTTGCACTATTTTGTAGTGATGTGTCAATAATTCTAGACACATATTTATGATCAAATCGGTATTGGAAAAATGTTTTTTCACCATCTGTAAATTGATTCGTATAGAATGTATCCTCGGACCATTCTTCCGTATATTTCTTTGATACGGGGAATGTAATGTAGACATATCCGCCTGGTTTGGTGACGCGTAGCATTTCAATGATAGCCATTTCATAAGACCTATAAATGTGTTCGATGACACTGACAGAACATGTTAGGTCGAAGGTATTGTTAGGTATGGTTAGGTGAGTTGCGTCTTCGATGGCAAAGGACAAATTGTGGTTTTCTTTAATAAATCTTTTTTCTGACTCGTCAAGGTTAGTCTTTAATACTATATTTTCGGCAGATAGAATATATGAAATAATGTGGGGTGATGATACGTCGAGCACATTTAAGTTATATAGGTTATTAGTTCTCAGGAATTTCAGCAGGTATGAAACTTCAATGTATCTAACAGCATCAAATGGTCTGAGGATTAGACCGATTTTGCTAGTAAGGGAAGGTAGCAAAATGCTTGCTCTGTAAGCGCGCAGCGTACTACGTATAATATCTAGATTTGATATTTTCATTGTATCAATCGATTAAGATTATTTAGAAAATATTTGATTCTGTTGTATAAAGATGTCATAAATATTTTTTCAATAAGAATAGCATCAGCTTCTCGGTCTACTATTACTGAAGATGGGTGTTTGATCACACCCTCTATCTCATGTGTTGGACAACGATGGGGGTTGTTGTCTGTCGTGTGAGTAGCATCTTTTCCAAAGCCGATATTGTCAACTAAATTAAAGTTAGGGCTTATTACTATTCCTTGATTTAGGAGAATACTATATTGCCATTGTGCATCCCACGTATCTACAGAATGACTTTCGATGTGTTTGAAATGTCTTATAAAATATCGGAGGTATTTTTCCTTTGTAAATAATGCACCATACGTATTCAAATTGTTTGACAATTTATCGATATTTTTCATGTCGACATCGTAAAGTCTCCATGCTCTATTCCAGCTGGCCCAGCCCCACCCCATTACACACCTAGAGAATCGGTAGGTAGATGTAGGATCTGAAATTTCTTCTGGCAAAAGGAAGTCTGTGCCATTTATAGCCAATATTTCCGGATTGTCCCTGTACCGTTCTAACATTTTTGTGCAAAATGAAAAAAAAGATATGTTTGGTAAACAGTCATCTTCTAGGACGATGCCCTCGGCTACCTGATTGAAGAACCAGGACATTGCATAGGATTCATGCAGTTTGCAACCCATATTATGATCTTGAAATCTAGTAGTCACTTCACATGGCCAGTCAACATCTCTTATAATGCCCCTAGTTTCTTCACAGAGCATATCTTCACCAACGCGAGTTGTTCTGGGGCCATCAGCGGCAATAAACAATTTTTCAGGACGAACTTCGCGTATTCGTGCAAATACTTTTCTCGTATTAACTGGCCTATTAAAAATAATTAGAAGTATATTCATGATCTGTTTTCTTCGTTTGCCACGAAGCTATCTGCTATTTCAGCATCTGATTCATGAAAGGCAGCAACGTCATAATATGGGCATGTACCTTTTCTGTTGGTAATATATCGATCTAGTTGTTTCAATATTCTTTCTTCATTTGTTTTTGTTGAGATTAGGAATCGTCCGTAGTTGTCATAAAATGCTAACATTGAATATCCTAAAGATTTCAAATATTTAAAGATATCCGTTGGTCTTTCACCTGTTTTGTCTAGGTAGACGTTGTCGTATTCGAAGAAAATGATTGGTTTTATCTGCTGTAAAAACCTATAAGATCCTCGCATTATTCGAAAATCATATCCATCTGTATCAATCTTCAAAAGTTTTGATCTTCCAACATTTGGGTTGTCCATTATAAGCGAATCAAGACTGATAAAATTGATATCATTGTTTCTATTCAGATTATGGCCAGTTTCTAGCCTGAGACTACCATTGTTCTTGTCAAAATTGATGGAAAGTGACTCATTTTTATCACTCAGGAATACTTTGTATAGATGTGTCTGTTTATTGCTTGCAAAATTTCTACTTAGTAGTTTAAATGCTTCGACGTCTCCCTCAATGCAATATATGTTGTAATTACCATTGTCCGTAAGAAGCATCGCAGCTGTATCACCAAAATTCGCTCCGACGTCGATAATAGATAAGTTTTTGTATTTTGTGTCGACTATGTTTGCGATACGAATGAGGGCTGTGCCATGATCAGGGAATTTTTTTATAATGTAAGGTTGACTATTTTCTGGATCAACCGACAAGACAAAATTACCTATTCGGGTTTTCTTTCCAGTAATGCGCTGAATAGTCTTATAAACAGTCCTCATCGATTTGTAAATTATATTTGTCATGTTATTAAATTTTCTTTATAAACCAAAAACATCCGCAAGCATATGATTCCTCACCGATATCTTCAGATGATGCGTTTCTGATTATACTACCATCGTGTTCCTTGATCAGGGCAAACTCTCTTAGTTCTAAATCATTGAATATTGATAGTACCTGCTCATGCGAGTATATGCGATGAGCATTAAACTCTATCTTTGGAACTTTTCCAATAGGCGTGACGAACAGTAGGGAACCATTTATGGCAAGAACTCGTTTTAGTTCGCTGATTGCCTTGATGTCACCATTTGGATCGATCGGATCGCCATAACGCCCCAAGCCAACATGTTCAATAGTGTGCATGCATGATATAGAATTAATACTGTTTTCAACAAAGGGGAGCGACATGAGATCGGCCTTTTTGGTTGTCAGGTTATCAAGCTTCAAGTTAGCTGGTCGGTAATCGTAGAAATCTATCGGTATAAAAGCAGAAGTTATCGCACTAAAATATAGGCTCGAAGAGATATCAATATGTTTTGCAGGTTTTGTGATAGCCAGTATTCTCGCAGCCCATGCTGTATGATATATATAATGACGATCAAAACCTGTCTGGATAGTTTTGTCTCTAATTTGAGGATAGAAATCTCTGAAACGCACGGCAAATCTATCACCAGATATGCTATCCAGTTTTTTATAGGAAAAATAGTCCTTTAGGATAAAAGGGGAGAATAATATTCTTATAAGTTTCTTGATAAATGCTTTCATTGGTAAAGTTTACTATTTTACATAATCACCCCTAGACTTCGCGAATCGGAATTGGTAATTGCTGCCGTCGATAGCATTGTAGGGCCATATGACAGAGAAAGGTTTGTCGAAACAGGCGGCGATAGCTGAACCACCGGAAAATGTTCCAATGAATCTCTTGCATGAATATATCATATCGACGTATTTGAATAAATCTTGTTTTAAGGTATCGACGTATTGAATCTGAGAAGTCGAATCTAAATATTTTTTAGCTTCTTTTTCAAAAGCATTCTTTTTATATAGCCAACCAAATTTTTTTCCACTGATCATATTTTTGTCGATCAATATCACTTTAGTAAAATCATCCAATATTCTTGGTTTATAGTATAGCCTAGGTAAGCCAGTACCGGTTACATCGAATTGTTTTTCTAGCCTCTCTATAGCATTTAGACCTCCCTTATCAAATATAAAATTTATGATGTTTTTTTCTGATTCAAAGACATCTAATTTGAAATATTTATCAGCCTGTTCGAAACCTCTAAAAAAAGGGTTCTTTTCAAAGCAAAGGTTAAGTGTGTCTGGATTACGAAATACAGACCTACTCTCATCCGATAAATAGAAGTCGATATCGAATGTTTCCTTTAGTAATTGGGGAAGTGTGCTCCAAATCAAACTATCACCAATACCGCCAAAAGATATATCGACTATGATCTTTTTTTCTTTTTTTATGTTCTCTATTTGTCGGTAATAGTTTTCTCTTCTATCTCGCTCCGTAAGTAACGCTTGAAATCTTGTAATTATACTATATATCATTATTAGTGAATGTCGTATTCTAGGAAATTGTTTGATCATGATATTTTTTTAATGATACAGACGATTTGTGCTAAAATATTTGGATTCATTGTTTGATCGATGGCTTCGTATCTTAGTATAAATGGTCTCAGTAATCGAGGTTTAACACTCTTTTTTATCAACCAATGGTAAGTTTTTATAATTATGCTAGTTATTATGTTAGGTTTGTGTCTAGGACCGTGTGTGTATAAATTATAATCATAGCCATCATCTTGGAGAGATAATTTCATGATTTTACTATTTGGCAATGATTGAGCCATGTCGAGGACATTGATCGAAGCATTAGACCAACTTTTTGATTTTGAAATTGTGAAAGTTGCCTTATGATCAGGATTGAATCTGCTTGGAAATACACCTTGTTCATATAAATCTTCGTCTGGAACTGCAAAAAAAATATATCCTCCAGTTTTTACCAGTTTCCACCAATCTTTTAGCACTTCTTGTGGTTCAATCATATGTTCAAGACAATGAGATGCGTATACAAAATCAAATTGATCGTGAATGTATCTAGATATGTTGTTGGCGTCGCCGTCTTGCATATCAAAAGTTCGCACATTTGGAAGCACAGGATCATTTGCCGGTCCAATATCGATACCTTTTCCTTTGAGAGCCAGTTCTTCAATGGACCCCTTTAGCCATAATCTTTTTGATTTTGATGTTTCGTTCATATGTTTGTTTATTATACACAAAATGTTAAAAAGCTAATACCTTCATCGGAAAACTTTGTTAATAATCCTATTAAGTTTCTTGTATATTCTTTTTAGAATGAACATTTTAGACCCCCTCTTTGTTAATGAAAGTCTTTGTAGTGATCGGGCTTCAATCTCCTTGATTGTCAGTCCATCTATCCCATCTTGGCAGCGAAGTAAACCTTCTTTTACGAACCAACTATCAATATTTTGATTCTCAGAAATGCCAAAGTATTTTTTGGCTTCATTGTATTCATTCTGACATAGAAGAATGTAGGCTAACCAGAGGGCGTCGTAAGGGTTTAGATTATTTGTATCTGATGACTTGATCACATTTATTTGATTTTGTTTTACATTTCTTTGTATTAGAGTCCGATAATTATCTGCTAGGAAATTCCTATGATATATTAGTGTCTCAATAATGTTGTCATCACTATTGATATCGAATTTTAATATTAGTTTTTTTACATCATCACTAAAGAGATACAGATGTTCGACGAGAATAAATAACCAGTTCAAATTCAATTTGCCTGATTCATACTCTCGCATGTAATATGACTTATTGTAGTTAATCCTATGTAGATATACTGAGTTCGGACACACATATGCCGTCAAATCATTTGATAAAAAACGATATGCGAACCCTTGGGTATCAAAGCCGTGATGAGTTGGATAGCCACCGGTCATGACAAAAGCTACTTTTGTAAACATGAATGTTGAATACAGCGAACAGAGTGATTGTCCTCGTTTTTGAAATAGGCTTTCAAAAGGAACGATATTGTTGATCGATCCAAAATTAGTTGTCTCAATTACATTATTCTGGCTCTTGCCTTGAAAAGTTATTGAAGTACTTATGCCGATACCGTCACATTTCTTTTTTATAATCATCTCAACCATATTTCCTAAAGTTCCTGGGTATAAAATATCATCGCTGTCAAGACAAAAAAATATGTTACTTGCAGATGATTCAACTGCAGTATTTCTAGTAGCTCCTCCACCAAGATTGACTTCATGAGAGAAGCATTTTATGTGTGGATATTGTATCGCAAGCTTATCCATCAAGGTGCGCGTACTGTCAGTGGACGCATCATCGACCAGTATTACGTCATAATCAATATTTATATTCTGCTTGTACACAGATGCGACAGCTTCTTCAAGTGTTTTTTCGCAATTATAGCAAGCAATAATTATTGAAAGCCTAGGTTCATTTGCGGGGCTGTTATTTAATTTTGATTGTAATGGCATGTCCGTTTATGTTGTAGATTGTTAGTCTATCACTGAGCCTCTTGCTTTCTTCTACAAACTTGGTTATACCATCACAGCCTAGAAAACCATAATCATCATAGACAATAATGCCACCAATGCAGAGTCTAGGCCAAATCCAATTAACTATATCTTTTGCAGACTGGTAAACATCGACGTCGATATGACAAAAGCGAAATTCTTTTCCTAAGACCAGTTCTTTTGTTTCTTCTGGAAAGATACCCTTAAGGATCTTTATATTTTTGAGTCCATTGGCATTTATCAAATTCTGAACTAATTCGAGTGATGTATCATCGTGTTCGCCACCTTTATACTCCGTATCTTCATTGCTAGCCTTGACAACCCCTGTAAATGTATCACAGAGATATACCGGGTCTGTTATCTTGCTTATAATGGCACTCTTTGCAATTATTATACCAGTACCTCCACGCCAAACACCGATTTCAATTATGGCTCCGTGGAGTTTTGAACTTTCTTTGACAAGCTGCCATAATTCATAACATCGGTACTTATCTACTAGGGTATTACTTTTGGCACTTTCATAAATACTGATGAATGATTGATCGAGAAGCCACGGGGCATAAGAACTAGCTGTAAATATTTTTTCATACCCCTTTTCTACTATCGTCTTGTTACTAATGCGTGAAAATGACATGTTGTAGCCGAATAAAGCTGCAAATTTATTGATCGTCCTTTTTATACCGCGAAATATTTTTTTCATATCAGGTTTATTACTTATGTTTAAATATCCTAAAACCGATGCTAGCGGGTTGGTCTAGTTGAACAACTTTTTCCCATAAATGACTCTGTTCTATTACAGGTTGAACCTGGGCTGTTTTTGCACTATTCCAATCATGCAATGCTATTATTGATCCAGATTTAAAATATTTAAGAAAGAAATTATATTGATCCAGAGTTTCTCTACTATCATTGGAGCCATCAAGAAATAGCATAATTTTACAATTGTTCTTGTTTAGGAAGTCAAAAAATACGTCTGGCGAATTACTGTGAATGAATTCTACGTATCTACGATTGCTTTTTATAAATCTAGAATATCTCATAACTGCCTTATTATAAAGACCTATATCGCTTTCAATAGTGATCAACTTGCCTTTGTTGTTATCTCTCAGTGCTTTCGAAAGAAAATAAGTACTACCTCCTCCCGTATATGTGCCGATTTCAAAGCAATAGTCTGGCTTTTCATTGATGACTACGTCATAAAGTGCTTTTCTTTCGGCCATGTACATCTGTCCTGGTAAAAAGAGGGAACCTTCAAAAAATACCCGGTCCTTCCTACTGATAAACCATCTATAAAACGATAGATAGAATACCTTTTGAAAGTTACTCAATACCCAAAAATTGATTTTTAGTTTTTCACTTATTTTCATAATGATCGTATTGGTTCCGCCACAAGGAAACATCTGCCATCCGGTTCCTCTTTTAAAAGGTTAACATCATAATTATTTGTCTGCAATATCTTACAGACATTCAGCATGTTCAGGATGGAGTGAACCTCAAGCAATATTATAGGTCTTGCGGTTTTTAAGGTCACAGCCGCACCTTGTAAGGCTAGGTGTTCCGCACCCTCAATATCTATTTTTATCATGTAGGGAATGTTGGTTCTATTGTTCGAGACTTCGTTATCTATCGATGTCATCTCTACATTAGCCCTTTCAAATCCACGGGATCGCTCGAAAGCAGCCTTTTCGGATATTGTATCCGCAGTATCGACAAAACTGCCACTACTGGATCCATCCTCAATAGTTTTTCCGAAAATAAAGTCAACTCGTCCAGTTTTTTCAGCTACAGCTTTCTCTACTAATGTGATTCTTTCAGATAACTCAGGATTCATCTTTGTTATCATCTTTATCCGATAAATGTTCGCAGCATTTGGTTCGAATGTATATACATGACCACCTTTTCCAACCATTTTTGCAAAACATAATGCACTGTATCCGACATGTGCTCCTATATCAAATACAATCTTGTCAGCCACGTTGTACTTTTCCATGTAATTGATAAAAAAATCATCATATGTGCCATTCAGCATTTCTTTTTGCCAAGCCCCACTCGGATCGACATACAATTTGACACCCTTTAGAAGTCCAGATTTTATCGTGTTCCATGATGAAACGTATTTCGATGGGAGGTACTTATGTGCGGAGGTTTTTATCTTTTTGTAGACAGAAAGCTTCTTGAATCTCAAAAAAATGCAGGAGGGTATTAGCTTATTTATGAGCTCGTATGAATTTTCCTGTGTAATTTTTTTCATATGCGATGAATCCATACCAAATTACTTGTTTAAATCGAAGAATCTCTTTTTGTCCTCATTTATCAGTTTTTTCCAAAAATCCATGTGTAAGGCGTCCCATTTTGCTTTCTTAATAAAGTTATCATATCTGCGTGCTAGATCGAACTCAGTTAATCCATCCAGCTCGTTCCATTCCTTGATTATCCATATGGGAAGTCCTATAGATTCGAAGTATCTCATTGCAACGGAATCTTTGACTATAGGAACAGTACGTACGTACAAAGCCTCCCATGTTCTACAGCTTTCAATAGCGTTGCCAGGTGGAGAAAAAACAAATTTATATGTCATAAGTTTACGTATGTGCAGAGTCGGTGGAAGCATTTCTGTGAATGTTTCCATGAGGGGGTGTTGGTTACAATATCTATGGGCTGGTCCACGGACACTGGGATTGGTATGGATGCTGAACCTATAGAGTATATTATTCTTTTTAAAGGGCACATATTTTATCGCTTTCTTTTGTATCATATTGTATACGCTAGGTATGCCATTCATATAGTAGTACCAATTCTCAAGTGCAATAGGTATCGGTGTAATTTTCTCGTGTTTATAAATATTGTCTTGTGCATAAAAACGGATAATATTTTCATCCAACAAGTCAGCAACCTCTTTGCCAACATCATTGTCTCCGTTATGTTCTATCAATATGTATGGATTTTTGATTTTAGGGTGGATATTTTTTAGGTATGCCAATAATAGGGGATTACTGACGAAAATGATCTCACCCGGGTTCACATGACTAGGGTCGAAGGTGATAGTCTCGTCGTGTATATGATTTGCCAATGCTCGATATGAATCACCGCTCGGATAAGGATAACTACTCGGTCGGTTATTCTTCGTAAGTTTCGAATATAAACGAAATAGGAGCCTTCTGGCTCTGAGTTGGTGTTTGAAGACAAAAACGATCAGCCTGTTTGTGGTTTTGGTTTCCATGTCGGCTAAGTATAGAATATTTATATAGTTTTATCCACATATTTGGACTTGATAAAGAGAGATTATCGATGTAGTATGCCATGTTATATGATTTCCAAGTCCCAAAAAACTGATCGGCTCGCAAAGGGTGTTGTACTGATTGGGACCAGTCGGTTTGGGATCAACCATTTAAGGATTTTAAAGACGCTGGAAAAAGAGGGTATGGTCACTATTGTCGGGGTTGTTGTAAGGAATAAGAAGAAAAGTTTACAGATAAGGAGTCAATTTGATGTATTAACATATGGAGATCTCGAAGAAATTCCGTGGGCAGAAGTAGATATCATAGATATAGTTACTCCACCAGAGACACATTTTGATTTGATAAAAAAATGCATAGATAAAGTTGATGTTATAGTAGAGAAACCACTTTGTATGACCAGTAAAGAGGCACATTTGTTGGAAAGTTTGTCAATTAAAAATAATCATAAGATATTTGTAGGTCACATATTTCGATATCATCCCGTCTCTATCAAACTGAAGGCATTGTTCAAAGACAAGGAGATGCCGCATAAAATTGTCGGTACGTTCGTAAACACTATAGATACTGATCGGGGAAGAGAACCTTCTTTAGAACTGTTACATTTTTTTGACGTGGTTGATTTTGTCTGGGGCAGGACTCCAATTGTAGTTAGTTCGCGAAGCGAATCGAGAGTATCTATTGTGGATCATAGATATTCTGTCGGACATGATGCGAGATATATTCTTGGATGGAAAGGAATAGAGAAGATAAGGTCTTTGGTGTGTAAATTTGAAGGATTTATATTAAAGGCTGATTACGTCAAGAATATTATTGAAGTTATAAAGGGTGAGTCAATGAAAACATATGATTGTAGGATTGAGATTGAACCGTTGTATTTGGAACTTAAGGACTTTATTTTAAATGGTAGGACGAATATCGATGTAGCCACAAGAATTATTGTAATTGCCGAGATGTCTATACCTAGAACTGTGAAGAAGTTATCTGTAGCAATACTGGGTGGAGGAATATTTGGAACTTGCATAGCCGCAGAATTAGGAAAATTTTGTGAGGTTGATCTTTTTGAAAAAAATTCTGATTTGATGCAAGAGGGGTCATTTGTGAATCAATTCCGACATCACAAGGGGTATCATTATCCTCGTAGTGATGAAACGGTTCTAGATATCCAGCAATCTAGTAATGATTTTGAGAAGGTTTTCAAAAAGGCTATCATTGACACTTCGAAGACATATTATGGCCTTGCTAAGCACGGATCTATGGTAAATGCTAAACAGTTTTTAGCTTTTTGTCGAAGACATAGGTTGCCTTATAAGAAGGCTTTTCCACCGAAAGAGATGTTGTCTAGAGAGGTGATGGACTTATCTATCGAAGTACCTGAACCGAATTATCACCATGCGATAATGAAAACATTGGTAAAATCTAGATTGGCTAATGTTCCTGCCGTGAAAGTTTTATATGACACACTAGTGACAGGGTGTCGTTTGGACTCTAGTGGTAAAAAAGATATATCGTTTAAGCGAAGAGGTCATGAGAAGAAGAAAAGTTTTGATATAGTTATAAATGCTACATACGCTAATTTGAACAGGTTCGCTGATTGGGTTGGTTTCGATAAGTATCCAATACGGGTTGATCTGGCAGAAGTATTGATTGTTAGGTTGCCAATAGAACCTTTGTCTATAACGGTTATCGATGGTCCATTTGCGACACTCATGCCTACAGGGAACCCTAATGAATTTACTTTGTATCATGTTAAGGAATCAATAATAGATCGATATGTGCCGACGGACGGCCTAGTGAAAAAAATTGGACCAGGAAAAACACGACAGCAAATAATATTTGATGAAAGTTTGAAATTGTTTCCAATATTAAAAAGAGCAGAGATTGTTGAATCAAGAATTGTTCACAGAGGAGTTCAGGCATATCATGAGCATGATGATTCTAGGGTGGCCGATATTATAGAACACGGTTTTGGTTGCTGGTCTATTCTGAGTGGCAAAATATTGAGTTCAGTAACTACAGCGAAGAAATTAGCTAAAACAATTAAGCAGATGGCCGAAAAATCTTGAATGCGAAGGTTTTTATTGAAATCTCATCCTCTTTTTCAAAAAAACCTAGTAACCAATATATAAGGATATACATTATTCCTGTAAGGGCGCTTGCGATAAGTAGTGAGAAGAGATTGTGAATTGTGTATACCGTCAAATAATGCGATATAAGAAATACTATTAGTGAGACGGCAATATTTCCGGAGATCATATGGAGATAGTATCTTTTCCGATTAGATAATTTTAAATAATGCTTTTCTGTAAAGTAAAACATGAATGCTACTGGAAGTAATGAAAGCAGGTAGGCGTATGCTGCTCCTTTTATTCCGGCCATAGGTAAAAAAATTATGAGTAATATGGTATTAAATACAGCCATTGTAATAGAAATTGTAGTCAAGAATTTTAGCTTTCCTAATCCGAGTAGAAAACTCGATAATGGGCCAGACAATGCTAGGATGAAGTTTGTGACCGCCAGCACAACCAATACAGTCGTGGCCTTTTCCGCAAAATCAGGAGATATCCAATAAGTAAGTATTTCTTTTGCAAATGAAATAGTCGTTACTGTTATGGCTGCAGAAATGACAGTTATCAGTCGAAAGGAGCGTATATATAACTGTTTAATTTTCTCTGTCTCTCCAAGCCCGTTCAAACTGGAAGTCATTGGAAACATTATCGTAGACAGGCTATTTGCAACACCAGGAATCCTAGTTGTGATATTTCCGGGCAGACTATAATAGGTTAGGTTGGACGGGCCCAGGAAGAATGGCATTATTAGTCTGTCGAGATAAGTGAGTGAAGTTGTTGCGATATTGTTTGTAAAGGTTACTAGGCCAAATTTGTAGCATTTAATTGCTTCAGCAGTATCCCATGAAAGTTTATAGTTGGCCTCGGGTAAAATTTTATGTATGATTGATTTTTGAACAAAAAATGATATCACGGTTATGAATAATATGGTGACAAATATTGAGTTGATTGAATATCCAAGTAATATGAGAGTCAATATGGATAATTGCTGGATAGTCAGGGTAATGATGCCAATCTTTGAACTAATATCGAATCTTTGTAGGGAAGTAAATGAAAGTGAGTATATAGAGGTAATAGAGGTAATGAAAAATAGAATTCCTGCAGCGATTATGCCGATCCTGTATGGCTGGACTTCAATATACAGACTATTGACTATTGGTATAGAAGCTCCAAATATAAATATCAATGCACCCACCAAGCCGATGACAAAGAAAATAATCTTAGATGTTGAAATCAATGTTTTAGTCTTTTCACGTTCCCCTTTGGCATGATATTCGGCCAGATATTTGCTAACTGCGGCTGAGAGGCCAAAATCAATAAGCCCAAGGACACTAATTCCGGTATTAATAAACGTGTAAATACCAAAAATTCTGATACCCATTGAGTGCACTACTAGAGGGGTGATGAATATGGCAAAACATATTGGCCAAACGAACCCCAATACGCTCCAAGAAATGTTCGTAAGTGCTCGGTGAGAAGTATATTCCATTACACGTAACTCTACCATGACTTTGACTTCCTGTTGAGTATTTACTCATTATTCAGTATGATGTATAAATTCTACTATTAATAATTAATAAAGTGAGTTAAATAACATACCTACCATGTCCATAAAAAAGATCGCTCATTACACATCCATTGTCGCCCTATTCCTCGTCCCATTATTTCCACTCATCATCGCTAACACATATTTCTTCCCATTCATAACAGGGAAGGCGTTCTATTTTCGAATACTCGTGGAGATAGCATTTGCCGCATGGATCATCCTTGCTTTCCTCGATGCAAAATATAGGCCGAAGCTTACAGCGATGAATGTTGCCGTCACTCTATTCGCTGTCATTGCTCTCGTCGCAGATCTACTCGGGGTAAATCCTATACGCAGTATGTGGTCCAATTTCGAGCGTATGGAGGGTTGGATAACAGTTATACATCTATGGGCATTCTACATAACCGCTTCATCTCTCTTTGGATCTGGAGCAGAGGCGAGGAAGTTGTGGCATCGATGGTTGAATGTAACCACGGTGGTTGCGACCTTCATCTCTCTGTATGGTCTAGGTCAACTATTTGGCTGGTTCGCTATCCATCAATCCGCTGCTCGTCTCGATGCTACTATAGGTAACGCCGCATATCTCGGAATATATATCGTTATACACATGTTCATTCTCGCTTACTTGTACTTCTCAGTACGACAGAGTGAATTTGCAGGCAAGCAGATCTTGCAGTGGCTATATCCGATATTGTTCGTCCTATTCGGAGTGATCGCTCTCGAGACTCAAACTCGCGCAGCAGTTATCGGATTGGCTGGCGGTATGTTCATGGGACTATTGATATACGCAGTCTTTGCAAAGCGTGAATCAAAGAAGAGTCGTTGGATCACAGGAGGTATCGTGATCGGTCTCATCGTCCTCGCTGGAATATTTTACATTGAAAGAAAGCAACCTTTCTTTGCTAATAGCCCTATCTTCGGTCGTCTAGCATCACTTTCCCTAGAGCAGTTCAAGGGTGAAGGTCGTGCAAGTATCTGGCCTATGGCTATCAAAGGTGCATTGGAGAGGCCTATCCTCGGTTGGGGTCAAGAGAATTTTAATTACATATTTAACGCCAATTACGCCCCGGCTATGTATGGTCAGGAACAATGGTTCGATCGTGCACACAGTGTATTCATAGATTGGTTTGTTGCTTCTGGTTTCGTTGGATTGTTCGCATATCTCGCAATGTTCATCCTCTCGATCATCCTCATCTGGAGATCTGATATATCCGTAGCAAAGAAGAGTGCCTTAACCGGGCTCATCATCGCGTATGGCATCAATAACTTGGCAGTGTTCGATAACTTGGCGAGTTATGTATTCTTCTTCGCGATTCTAGGTCTTGTCAATTCATTCAATAAAGGGAAGGATATCAAGATACTAGGTACGAACCCTGTCCGCTCTGATGCTGTTGAATACATCGTTGCCCCTATCGTCATCATCGTATTGATCGGTGTAATATATTTCTTCAGTTACAGACCTATCCAAGCTAACACACGCCTCATAGCTGCTCTGCAATCATGTGGTAGTGTCAAAGCCGATGCGGCACTATTCGAAAAGGCGTTGGCTGTGAATACATATGTTGCCAATCAGGAAATCCGTGAACAACTATTGTCATGTGCAGGACAGATCGTCCCGAATGCGAAAGTTCCTATGCCAACTAGGGAAGCGTTCTTTACATTGACCTCAAAAGAGATTGATGCACAGATCGCATCCAATCCAAAGGATGCTAGAGCATATGTTCTAGGTGGTTCATTCATGAACAGTATTGGTCAATCAGACCAGGCTATATCTATGCTAGAAAAGGCGCGTGAACTATCTCCAACCAAACAGTCTATTCTGATATCACTTGGTGATGCCTATTTACAAACCAGTAAGAATGATATGGCACTGTCATTATTCAAACAGGCATATGAATCAGAAACTGATAATGCATCTGCAAAATTTGCCTATGCTGTTGGTATGGTTGTAGCGGGTAAAGAAGCTGAAGCCAAAACTATGTTCAATAATGATACGACTATCTTCGAATCTGCCCAGATGGCTCGCGTGTATACATCTATGAAGCAATACACGAAAGCGATCGATATATTGAAGAAACTTTCTGCTGCAAGTCCAAAAGATATAGACACGTTGGGTCTATTAGCACAAACTCAATATACTGCTGGTTTGAAAGATGCAGCGGTGAAGACTTTGGAATCTATAGCTGCAGAAAAGCCGGAATATAAGGTTCAGATCGATGCTACTATAAAACAGATCAGGGAAGGGAAATAGTTGATTATTTATCCACATCAAACTCTGGAATTTACTCCAAATTATGCTATGATTGTGCCGTGAGTACCCAATAGGGGCACTTTCCAAAATAAATGTTTCGCAAAGTGCCTCCCTCGGAGGCCTTTTGCGTATAGAGATTTTACACAAATCCTCACTTGATGTTACAATACACTCAGATTGTACCAAGTGACGGCGACGGTTGTACTCACATTAAATTTAAACATTTTTATTTGGAGCTCGCACCCGTCGCCATCATTGGGCGCAATATTTGGTTAATATGAAAATTCAAGAAAACATCCCCATTGCACCATATACGACATTTAGAATTGGCGGTCCTGCCAGATTTTTTTGCATCGTGAAAAGTGAAGATGACCTTTTGCAAGCGATTCGATTTGCCAGAGAAAACACGTTGCCGTATCTAGTCATTGGTGGCGGGTCCAATTTGCTATTTTCAGATGAGGGCTATCACGGTCTCGTTATTAAAAATGAAATAATGGGTAAAACATTCACTGATGATGGTACACTTTACTCGGTTGTAGATGTTTCAGCTGGCGAAGATTGGGAAGAATTCGTAGCCGAAACCGTAGAGAGAGATCTCTTCGGTATTGAGAACCTGTCGGCAATTCCAGGCAAAGTGGGGGCTGCTCCAGTGCAAAATATCGGAGCATACGGCACAGAAGTCGGTAAAGTTATCGAATCTGTGAGGGTTCTAGATACTAGTCACGCAAATGATCTCAAATTTATCGATCTATCTTTTGTTGACTGCAAGTTTTCTTATAGAGATAGTATATTCAAACATGATAAGAGTCGTTATATCGTCACTCGAGTGAGGTTCCGACTTTGTAAACAGGGCGAAGTAAATATTGAATATAAGGATGTAAAGAAATATTTTGCTGATAAAGGTATCGAAAAGTCAGTAATAGGATTGAAGGATGTGCGTGCGGCGGTTATCGAAATACGCAAGAACAAATTGCCTGATTGGACGAAATGGGGCACAGCCGGGTCTTTCTTCAAAAACCCTATCATTTCATCTGCTGAATTCGAGTCACTCAAGGTCAAGTTTCCAGACTTGAATGGTTTCATTGAAATTGATGGGAGAATAAAGATTCCCCTCAGTTATGTGTTAGATAAGATATGCAATAAGAAGGGACTCTTCAAAGGTAATGTAGGAACTTATGACAAGCAGGCATTGGTAGTAGTGACAAAGCTGGGCGCCACCGCAAAGGAGGTTGTGGACTTCACGAGAGAACTCATTGATTGTGTATATGAAAATATTGGTGTAAAAATCGAGGCTGAAGTTGAATGGGTAGCGGTGTAGTAAGAAAATATGCTAGAGTATCATAGCCTATCAAGGCAATTTTATGTCTTTTTTCAGTAAATTAATGGGCACGTCCCATACGAGAGGTATCAAGCAGTTTGAGCCGATCGTACCAAAGATCAATGCATTCGAAGATAAGATTCGGGCGCTTTCTGATGCAGAATTGAGGGGCAAGACGGATGAATTCAAGAAAATAATAGAAGAAAGAGACAAGGGGAATGGAGCAGGCGGTAAGGTGGGAGTGGAAAGAAGTAAAGAGGAAGAGAGAGTTGTTTTGGATGAAATATTACCGGAAGCTTACGCTGTAGTTCGTGAGGCGGCTCGAAGGACACTAGGACAAAGACATTTTGATGTTCAGCTCATCGGTGGAATGGTTTTGGATAGTGGGGCTATTTCTGAGATGCGCACTGGTGAAGGTAAGACTCTCGTTGCGACATTGCCAGCGTATCTAAATGCCTTATCAGGTAAAGGTGTTCATATCGTTACTGTCAACGACTACTTGTCACGACGTGATGCCGTCTGGATGGGTCAGATCTATTCATTCCTAGGTCTCTCTGTTGGCGTCATCAATCATGAGTCGAGTTTCATCTATGATTCGAAGCATGTCTCAGCGGAGGCAAATTCAGACCCACTAGATAAAACTCGAGACGTGGTAGGAGGTTTCAAAGTAGTCCATGAATTCCTACGTCCATGTACGCGTCATGAAGCTTATATGGCTGATATTACATATGGTACGAACAATGAATTTGGCTTCGATTATTTGCGAGACAATCTAGAATACAGCAAGGAAAAACTTCGTCAACGAGAATTCAATTACGCGATAGTAGATGAGATAGACTCCATTCTCATAGATGAAGCTCGAACACCACTCATCATATCTGCACCAACGAGGGATGCGGAGTCGACTTACAAACAGTTTGCATCATTGGTGGCTTCATATGTCGAGGAGGTTGATTATACAAAGGATGAAAAACATCGTTCGATCTCTCTAACGTCCGAAGGCATCAACAAAGCTGAGAAATCACTCGGTATTGATAATATTTATACAGATGTCGGTATAAAGTATGTGCATCACCTGGAAACTGCAGTCCGAGCCAAGGCCCTCTATACTAAAGACAAAGAATACGTAGTGAAGGACAATGAAGTTATGATCGTTGACGAGTTTACTGGCCGTATGCAACCGGGCCGTCGTTGGTCAGAAGGCTTGCATCAGGCGATCGAGGCCAAGGAAAACGTAAAGATTCAACAGGAGTCTAGAACGTACGCGTCTATAACATTTCAGAACTTCTTTCGAATGTACCCGAAGCTTTCTGGTATGACAGGAACTGCAGCAACTTCTAGTGAAGAATTTTATAAAGTATATGGTCTCGAAGTGTATTCTATACCAACGAATAAGCCCGCTATCAGATTGGACAAGAATGATCAGATATTCAGAACGGAGATCGGCAAATACAAGGCGATCGCTCGCAAAGTAAAAGAGCTCCATGGTAAAGGTCAGCCAGTCCTTATCGGTACTGTTTCTATTGAGAAAAATGAAGTCTTGTCACAGTTCCTCAAAGCTGAGGGTATACCACATGAGATCTTGAATGCAAAGAATCATGAGAGGGAAGGTGAGATCATCGCGCAAGCTGGCAAGAAAGGAGGTGTAACTATCGCCACAAACATGGCAGGTCGTGGAGTGGATATCAAACTCGGTGGCAATCCAAATACTCAGGAACTCTACGAAGAAATAAAGAAAAATGGTGGATTATTCGTTCTGGGAACCGAGAGACATGAGGCGAGACGTATCGACAATCAACTCCGCGGTCGTTCCGGTCGTCAGGGTGATCCTGGTGAGACTCAGTTCTTCGTTTCTCTGGAGGATTCTCTGATGAGAGTCTTTGCTTCCGACACCCTGAAATCAATGATGGGACGGCTCGGCATGCCTGAGGACGAGGCTATCGAACACAGGATTATCTCCAAGTCATTGGAGTCCGCACAGGAAAAGATCGAAGGATTCAACTTCGATTCTCGTAAACATGTTCTAGAATTTGACGACGTCATCAATAAACAGAGGACGAATATTTATGGTATGAGAAGGAGGTTGCTCACTGGGACTATAGATGATATCGAAAATGAATTGAATGGGCTTATATCTGATGATGAAGTGGCCAATCAGGTGATCTCAAAAAAGATCACTGAATTTGGACGTGAAGCGTTCCTGCGAGCAGTTGGGATAGTTCTCCTCCAGGTCATAGATATGTATTGGGTGGAACATCTAGAAGTGATGGATTATACGCGTAGTAGTGTGAATCTGCGCGCATACGGACAGAGAGATCCTCTGGTTGAATACAAGAAGGAAGGCTTACGATTGTTCAAAGAGATGCAAGGTGCGATGAAGGAACAGATATTGCGATTGTTACCAAATATTATGCCAGTTGTGAACAATCAGAATTCTAGTCAGGGTATGGTAGGTAGAGGTAGTCCGGGGGGAATAAAAGAAGAATTGAGAGAAATACATGAGAATGCGCAGTTAATAGGCGGTGGTGATGGGTCTAGTGATTCCAATGACGGAATAAAGAGTGATCCTGTTGTTGGTCGAAATGATCCTTGTCCATGTGGAAGTGGTAAGAAATACAAGAAATGTCACGGGGTAGATAAGTAAAATTGTGAGTGAACGAGAGAATTTATGTCTCTAGTTACTCCGATGACTAGGGACATTTTTCTTTTCCATTATTATTTGTTAAACTGTATCCTCAATAATTTTCAAAAAAATACAAAATGAGCAAAATTAATACAAAAATCAGACATCGCGCCACCGCTATTATATATAAAGATGAGAAGCTGCTCTTGTTTAGAAGAGTGAAGCCAAATGCCGAATATTTTGTATTTCCTGGCGGTGGTACGAATGAAGGAGAGACTATTGAGGAGGCCTTGCTACGTGAAGTTCAGGAGGAATTGTCTCTAGACGTACTCAAATACGATTATTTGTTCACTATCAAGGATTTGAAGATCAATAATAGTGCCATCAATTATTCTACTGACCCTCAAGATCATCATTATTTTCTGATAACTGAATTCCATGGTGTTCCAGAGCTTGGTGGTCCTGAAAAGGAGAGTGCAGATGAGAATAACAAGTATTTTATTGAATGGCACACATTCAATCAATTGAATTGTATACAGAATATATATCCCGGGAATATTGTATCCAAGTTGATGGAGTCGATGAGTAGATCAAGTCCTGAGAATATGAGTAGTATGAGTCCAAAAAGTCAGTCTTTTCTGTTAGTGTGATTTTAACCTGACTTCTCCACACTTTTTTCTTTCTTGTCTACTGCTTCCCATGCTAAAATACATACGTGAAACGCTATTTCCAAAAGCGAATTTTTCCTGTAATAGTTGGTATCTTTTCAATCCTCCTCTTTAGTTTACCCGCCCACGCCGACATCCTCCTCCCAGGAGACATAACAACCTGCGGAGAGCTATCAGTTAGTGGTACATACAATCTAGCAGGTGATATAACAGTTCCAGCCAACACATCCTGTTTTACCGTATCATCAGACAATGTCATCATAGATGGACAAGGAGTCTACTCTATACAAGGATCATCTACTAACCTACCAGCCATAGACGCACGTAAGTACTCCAGTGGTTCTCTAGTAGAAGGTGCCAATGGATATACCAACCTCATGATCACAGGTCTCACTGTATCAGGTTACACTATACTAGTAGACGCATCAGGTAACTCTGATACCACAGGATCTGGTCAAAACAATGGTTATGGTGGTAATGGAGGCAGCGTATCTATCTCCTACAGCACCACTACAGCATATAACTTCATATCTAACGGAGGTGCTGCTACTACCAAGACCAATGGTGGTGATGGTGGTAGTATCGTCTTTACCGATCAGAACCTCGATGTCTCTAACAAGGACATCTCTGTAATAGGTGGAATGGGAACCGCTGCAAGAGGTGCTTCTGGAGGACTTACCCTCACATACTCAGGTACGATCAACAAATCTCAACTCACTGCTAGTGATCTGTCTTTCCTCAACGTGAATGGGACGACGACGACGGAGTTCTATAACTGGACGGTTGCTATTAGTTCTCCTACTGCTAACTGGAATTCCATAACATCATCTGCTGATGGTACAAAATTAGTTGCTGTTGTAGGTAGTGGCCAGGTCTACACGTCTAGTGATGCAGGAGTAACGTGGTTAGCAAGGGATATTAGTCGAAATTGGACAACAATAACATCATCTGCAGATGGGAGGTTGGTAAGAGCTGGGACAAATATTAATGGGTATGTTTATATTTCTGACGACTCAGGTATATCGTGGATGGTTTCTACTTCATCTACGTATGGAAACTGGACTTCGATTGCAGCATCAACAGATGGTATGAGACTTGTATCTTCTCTCAATACTGGACAATTGTATACCTCCACAGACTCCGGTGTTACGTGGCTTGCTCGTGATTTGAGTCGTGCTTGGTCATCAGTTACATCATCGGTTGATGGTGTAAAATTAGCTGCAACTGTTAATGGTGGCAAAATCTACACATCTACCGATTCTGGTCTTACATGGATACCGCGTGAGTCAAATAGGGCATGGTCATCGATAACATCCTCAGCCGATGGAACTAGGCTTGCTGCGACTGTGAATAATGGACAAATATATATTTCCACTGACTCTGGAGCTACTTGGACAGCACGAGACTCAAATAGATATTGGACTTCAGTAACATCCTCCGCTGATGGTACAAGACTTGCAGCTGTAGCAAGTACTAGTCGTATATATACGTCATTTGACTCTGGAATTTCATGGATAGCTCGTGAATCAAATCGGACGTGGTCATCCATAAGCTCTTCTGCGGATGGTATGAAATTGAGAGCAGGTGTCTTTGGAGGTCAGATCTTTACAATGCAGAATGCTTTACAAACCTTAGTGCAGTACACACCAATAATTGTGCTTTCACCATTATCTGGTGCAAATACCTCATGGTCCCCGTATGTCAACTGGGGGTCAGCTACATCTTCATGTTCGTACACTCTAGATGGTGGAGTCCCCAATGTACTCACGTGTGCTAATAATGGAACAGATATACCCATCCCTTCATATGGGACACATATATTGGTCGTAACCGGAACCGACGCATCCAATGTGACAACATCAAAGATGGTTACTTTCACTTTAGCTATTCCATTATATCTAACTTTACCATTAGAATCTGGTACATATAGCTCGACTACGTGGACACCAACAGTTGTGTGGGATCAACTTGGTGCGAACAATATCACATCCTGTTTATACTCATATGATAATTGGGGTACATCAACATCTGTAGATTGTTCCAAGAATGGTGCGGGTATACTTTCACCATCTTCGATTGGGACAACGACGCTATCTGTACGTGCAATCAATAGTAGTGGTGGTATTGGTAATGATAGCGCTACATTTTACTATTCAAGCTCTGGCTCAAGCCTGATTATCCTATCGCCAATATCCACAACAACCCCTTATCTCCTAACCGCATGGCAACCAACGGTTCAGTGGGGCACTACTGCTGTAATTTGTAAGTACTCATATAATAATTGGGTGAGTTCAACAACGGTTAATTGTGCAAATAATGGATCAGATATATTGGCATCGACTTCTGAAGGGATAAGCACGTTATATATTAGAGCGGTTGACGAATCATCAAATATTACAGAGGCAAGTTCTACCTTTCCATATTCTATGTTTGCTGCTAGAGAGTCAAATCGTAAATGGTACTCTGTTACCTCGTCTGCTGACGGAATGAAGTTGGCTGCGGGAGTGTCGGGTGGTTATATATATACAAGCAATGACGGCGGTGCTACATGGGCGCCGAGAGGACCAGTACAAACAGTTTATGCGATTACGTCTTCTGCTGATGGTACAAAGTTAGCAGCGGGGTACCCTGGTAAGATCTATTTGTCTAGAGATTCTGGAGTTACGTGGTTCATTGCTACCACTTCACCATCTTCGAGGTGGTATTCTATGGCTATGTCTGCTGACGGTAGTAAGATCGTTGCAGCTCCTGGTTTCACGTTCGGTTACATCTATATTTCAGATGATTTTGGTTATACATGGACTCCGAGACTATCTAGTGATAGCTGGGCGGGTGTCACATGCTCTGCTGACTGTAGCAAGATTTCTACCGTAAAAGGTGGATATTCTGTAACAGGAAACATTTACACTTCTCTCGATGGGGGAATTACTTGGTTTAACACTGGGCCTGTTACTAGACGAGAATCGATTACTTCATCTGCTGATGGGACAAAGATTGCTACAGGACACTATACAACTGGACAAATCTATACTTCTACTGATTCAGGCTTTACATGGAACGTATCAACAACTTCGCCTTCAGGTGCTTATTATAGAATTACTTCATCCGCCGATGGCACGAGGATTGCGGCTACGAAATCCGGTAATTCACCAATATATATATCTTTGGACTCAGGTCTTACGTGGAATATTCCAACATCTTCTCCTACGTTGAATTGGTATAGTATAAAGATGTCAGCAGATGGCACTAAATTGGTTGCTGTAGTTCTGAATGGTCAAATCTACACCTATAGCATGCCGAATCCAACTTTATCTGTAGATGTCCTCTTACCTCAAGCAACAACTTCTAACATTTGGTCACCATACAT
>JBAXUB010000005.1:0-68562 GCA_037129895.1 Candidatus Tayloriibacteriota bacterium
TCCGCCCTCACTATTTGTTTTGGTCGTGCGGTGGAATGTGGTTTTTGGGGGCGGGAGAGGTGAGGAAGATTTTGAGTCATGTAGCCATTTCACTATTGCACAGTATCGATTTCCCATAATTGTGTTCTAGTGTATAATTATCTTATTGCCAAGCCAATATGAAATCCTATGATGCGATTAACGAGAGAGAGAGAGAGAGAGTAGAATCTCCCTCTAGAAATGAGCGACCCAAAAACTGGAAACGATTTTTTCTAGTTAGCTTTTTTGTTGTAGGTCTCTTTGCATTTGCACAAAACGCCAGCGCGGCTACTATTACTGCAGCTAAATCTGGAAATTGGTCAGATCCCACAGTTTGGACTGGAGGAGTTTTGCCAGGAAATTTAGATACTGCTGATAGTGGAGCTTATATCGTAACAGTAGATATGGATTTGACTGGCACGAACGCTCCAGCCGTGATGTCTTCGTCAATTGCAACAGGTTATTTTGCAATCGGTAGCTCTAGGAACATTGGAGATAGCACACATAATGTTGCTATTTCCTACTCGGGAACTAGCAGTGGAGGTTTTATGCGAGTGACAACAGGTACGACGATAATTTACGGATCAATAACGATGACTTCATCTGGTTTTGCTGTATTTGTAAGTGGATCCGCAAGTTTAACTATCAATAATGGTACCAATACGGCTATTGATCAGAACACCTCCAGTGGACAGGCTGTACGATGGGGTTCAACGGGGACCCTGTCTATTACTGGTAACATTGTAGGCGCCAGTGGAACGGGATATGCTATTCGTTTTACAACAGCACCTGCATCAGCAACTATAAATGGAAACATAACTTATGGAGGGACATCGTCAAACTTCATTGATCTTTCTGGAAGTACCCTCACTATCAACGGCTCAGTTACTAATTCTTCATCAGGGAGTACGCTGGCTCCTGGTTTAGGTACTATTATTATAAACGGTTCAGTCACCAATTCTTCTACAGGTAAAGGTGTATATGTGACTGGCTCTGCAAATCTCACAATCGCTAATGGTACTGACACAGCCATAGATGTAAATTCTTCAAGCGGAGTAACTAGTGCAGGTGTGTATTGGTCATCAACGGGAACATTATCTATTACCGGCAATATTATTGGTGCTTCCGGAACTGGCGTTGCTATAAATATTTTGACAGCACCGACACTGGCTTCGGTAACTGGCAACGTTATATATGGAAGCACAGGGCAGGGTCTGATTAGGGCAGGTGCAGGTGGCTTAACTATCAACGGCTCAATCACTAATACATCTTCAGGTCGCGCAATCAGTGTCAGTGGTTCGGCTAACCTAACTGTCTCTAACGGTACCAACACAGCCATCGATGAGAATACGTCAAGTGGATATGGTATATACTGGGATTCAACAGGAACTTTATCCATTACAGGAAACATAGTTGGAGCAAGTGGTACAGGAACTGCTCTTTATATCCGCACGGCACCAACGTCAGCAAGTTTAACTGGTAGTGTTAACTATGGAAGTACAAATACAAGTGGCTTGGTTCAAATTAACACCGGCTCTTTAGTGGTTAGCGGTGATATTTCAAAAACATCATCGGGATATGCTATTGGTATGCAGACTTCAGGTAATCTGATTATTTCCAGTGGTACTATAACGGGGACCTCAGTTTTTCTTTCAGGGATTGGTTCACTGACTATAAACGGTGGTGCGGTCACGCTAGGAAATGCAAACACCTATACGGGAGGAACCATATTGAATGCGGGTAGCCTTACAATCGGCAAAAGCAGCACTGGTGCAGCAGGAAATGTTACTAATGGACCGGTAGGTACGAGTACGCTGACGCTGAACGGAGGAACTTTAAACTCGAGCGGCAACTATACGGTGAACAATGGAATCCTAATAGCAGGTTCTACTAATGTTGGAGGGATAAACTCACTGACTCTTGGGGGAGCAATATCTGTAGGTGATAATATTTTGAATGTAACTAATACCGCTGGAACAATAACCCTGAATGGTCCAATCAGTGGAACTGGAGGAATTACACTCTCTGGTACTGGCACATTGACACTTGGAGTAGATTATACTGCTGGCCCGATTTTAATAACTGATACCACTGCGATTGCTAAAACATTTGCCGGAGGCGGACATTCATTCGGCAACCTTACCGTTTCTGGAGATAATGTTATTATTACCGGCAATAATACTATTAGCACGTTGGCGGTCAATACCGCGGGACTTACTAATGGACTTAAGCTGGCAAGCGGTTCTACACAAACTATTTCGAATCTTACGACCAATGGATCTGCAGGAAATCTTGCTAAACTAGTTGCCTCCACAACAGGTAGTACAGCAACTCTTTCTAAATCAAGTGGTTTAATTTCTGTTGATTATATGTCAATTAAAGACTCTACCGCTAACGGAGGGGCCTCGTGGAATGCAGGTGTTAATAGTGTAAATGTTTCAGGTAATTCAGGATGGTTATTTTCATTACCCCCTTCAAATTTGACAGTATCGACTGACCTTCCAAGTTTGGTTTCAACGTCAACAATGATATTAAATGGTTCTATTACAGTCGACGGTACTGCTTCATCGACCCTACGAGGATTCGCTTGGGGTACATCATCTAATCTTACGACTGGTACAGCCACTACAACAGAGAGCGGCACTTTCGGCGTTTCTTCATTTTCCACTTCAACTATTGTATTTATCCCAAATACGACTTACTATTTTCGCGCATACGCGGGAAGTTCACAGGGAACAACAACTGGTTCAATTCTTTCCACAACAACGCTTCCTTGGAACGTGCCTGATGCGCCTACTATTGGCACAGTTGCGACATCTTCTCCAAATAAGGCTACGATTCCTTTTACTCCTGCAGGAAATGGCGGTTCCCCTGTTCTCTATTATTTAGCATCTTCAACCCCAGGGAATATTATGGCGACGAGTACCGTCTCACCTATTACCGTCAGTGGACTCACAAATGGTACCTCGTACACTTTTAAAGTTTATGCAGTGAATGCTGTAGGTACTAGTACTCCTAGCTCTGTTTCAAATGCTGTTATACCAAATGCTTCTTACGCTCGAAGTACATGGCGGACTGAAGAAGGTGCGACAGTAGGACCTCAGGTTGTGACAAACGGCTCATTTGCAGATAGTACGGGTTGGATTATACCCACAGGCGGTTCAATCAGTGGTGGGAAAGCAACATGGACACAAAGTGGATCTTTCCGACAAAATGTAACACTTGACACTGATTCTTATTATGAATTTATCTATACTGTCTCTGACTATACTTATGGAGCTATTCATGTTCAAGGGTGGAACGAAAGATCTGCTGATAGATATGGTCCAGGAACATTTAGAGATATTATATATTTTCCGACCGGATCATCCATGTTTCTTATCAATGGGTCAGATACATTTTCAGGGTCTGTTTCTTACATTTCTGTTCGTAAGATAACACCAGGAATTGCCAACTGGAATCCTAGAGTTGTGGCAATTACAGGTGACTCAATTGCACAACATCAGGCAGTAATGAATCCCGATACATATCCTGGCAATACTACTTATGGATTTTCTCTCGCACAGGACGGAATTACTCCCGTTGACTGCGCCTTGGGAAATACAACCTTTGCTTGGGCTCTGTCGACCGGAATTCCATGCGCGATAGCTACCGGTGCCAGGACTATCATTATTCACGATGGTATTAATGACATAGTGCAAGGCAGAACTTGGGACCAGGCACTTTCTGATCTAAACGCAATCCGTGCATTAGTTACGACACAAGATTTATTTGTAGATGAAATTCTACCCAGAACGACTGGTAATGATGCGCAGGCAGCCACTATTCGAACATGGAACGCAAATCTGGATGCCTGGTCTGCAGCCAATAACGCACATTTTATCCGTAGCCACGATATTATGGGCAAAATCAGAGCATCGACTGGACTACTGGACGACCTTGGTTTCGACACTGCGGATGGTGTGCATCCGGCTACTGGTGGTAGCTATGTCCTATGGCATTTGTGGTTCGATGCTCTGGAAGCTGTTTATGGATATCCTATCAAAACAACGTGGACAGTCACTGCTAGTACTGGAACAGGCGGATCGATCAGTCCTGCTGGAGTTACGAATATTGGAGAGGGAACGGATCAAACGTTTATAGTGACTCCAAGTGACTCATATACAGCAGAAGATATTCTAGTTGATGGAGTAAGTGTAGGTACGACTTCATTATCGTATACATTTACAAATGTTATAGCGGATCATACGATTGATGTTAGCTTTCAATCTCAAAATAGTATTCCGGCATCCCCTGTATCAATCTCCGCAGCCACTTCCACCTCCGGTCAAGCCACTGTCTCTTTCACTCCAAGCTCCAATGGCGGTTCTGCCATCCTTTACTATTTAGCTTCCTCAACTCCAGGAAACTTCACTGCCACATCGACAGGATCTCCCATCGTTGTCGCTGGTCTTACTAACGGTACCTCATATACCTTTGCTGTGTATGCTGTGAATGCTTTAGGAACCAGCACATCTTCAAGTGATTCAAATGCAGTGGTACCGATCGGTCTTCCTACTGCCCCAACAGACGTAACAGCTACAGCAGGCAACACTCAAGTAGTTATCAATTTCAGTGCCCCAGGTTCAAATGGCGGCAGTGCCATTACCGGATATACCGTGACATCGAGTCCTTCTGGAGGCATTGATACAAATGCTGGCGGAACTGCGCTTACGCATACCGTCACAAGTCTTACTAACGGTATCTCGTACACCTTTACTGTAACTGCAACAAACGTGGTTGGTACAGGAAGTGCTTCAAGTCCTTCATCTTCAGTCACTCCTTCAACTGTTGCTGCCGTTTCAACAAACGTGGTTACTAGTATAGCTTCTACTAGCGCCACCGTGAGTGGTTCGATCACTTCAACGGGTGGGTCTGACGCAAGCCAGCATGGCTTTGCATACGGCACTGTTGCTAACCTCTCAACCGTGACTGCAACTACCACTCTAGGGTCTCAAACTGGTACAGGCACGTTCACAAGCTTTGTGACTGGTCTAACAGCCAATACCACATACTATGTCCGTGCCTATGCTGTAAATGCCTCAGGTACAACAACTGGTTCAATCATTTCCTTCCTAACTCTTCCTGCTATTCCGACTGTGACCACACAAGCTCCGACAGCTGGCTCAGGCATATACTTCACTGCTAACGGCAATATCACTGCAACTGCCGTGAACGCTACTGTTCGAGGTTTCGTCTACGGCACTACGAATACATACGGAGCGACAACTACGGAGAATGGTTCATTCACTACAGGCGCATATACTGCCACGATTTCTGGTCTTGCTTGTAACACGCTATATCATGTCAAGTCCTATGCATTAAATACCGGAGGTACTGGCTATGGTTCTGATCAGACTATTACAACTGATGTTTGTACCAAACCAACAGTTGCCACTTCTACTCCTACAGGAATCACTACAACTGGAGCTACCTTGAATGGTTCTATCACAGCCGACAACAATGCTTCATCTACAGTTGAAGGTTTCAATTGGGGTAATGATACGAATTATGGCCAGACGGCTTCGACAAATGGTACATTCGGCACTGGCTCATTCTCACAGACATTAAGCGGTCTAACATGCAACGCCACATATCACTACCAAGTTTTTGCTACAAATTATGCGGGCCAAGGCACTTCGGGTGACGAGATATTCAGCACATCAGCATGTTCTGTAACTCCTACACCTGCGGTACAAAGTTCTAGTTCAGGTGGAGGAGGAAGTGCTTCAAGCCGAGTCAACAATCTGATAGCAATGGGTAATTACACACTAGCGCAACAGATAGCTAAACAATTTGGAATCATAATCCTGACCCAGTCTTTGCTAAAAGAAAATTTGCCAGTTTCGAAATCGTCGCAAACATTTACAAAAACTTTGAAACTTGGAATGACTAATAGTGATGTAAAAAGATTACAAATATTCTTAAATACGCAAGGCTTCATTGTTGCAAAGCAAGGTGCCGGTTCTCTCGGACATGAGACAATGTATTTCGGACAGGCTACGAAAGCTGCTCTGAAGAAGTTTCAGTTAGCCTACAGGAAGGAAATACTTGATCCGCAGGGATTGAAGAGTCCGACGGGGCTGTTTGCATCAGGCTCTATGAAAGTTGCAAATGGACTATTAAAATAACAGCTATGAACGATGACCAATCTCAAGATACACCAGTAACAGCTGAAATAGCCCAGACTCCAGAAATACCCACTTCTAACCAACCGACAGCATCGGAACCTGCCGATATGCCCCCAGAGGCCCCAGAATTGCCCACAAACGCTTCAACAAACGTTCCTGTAGAAAGTCAAAATGGAGCAGTAAATACGTCAGAAAGCGAGGTGCCAGAATCATCAAATGAGGCTCCAATTCCAGAACCTGTCCAGCCAGTTCCAACGGAATCTGCGCCGTCCGCGCCGGCGCCAGTGACACCGCCAGTACCACAACGCCAATCGCCGGCGCAACAAGATCAAACCGGATTCATCCGCGCACTGTTAGCGAAAGCTCAAGCTAAAATCCAGTCAAACAAACAGAAGAAGTTCGACAAGATCATTTTATTCGCACAGAAAAAGAAAATCGTAGCCAATGAAGACATTCAACTTCTTTTGCATGTCTCAAGTGCTACTGCGACGAGATATTTGGTCAAATTAGTTCAGCAAGATCATCTATATCGCGTAGGGAATCCACGCGATGCTAAATATCAATTCCTACGTTAAAAATGTCTGTGGCTCATATCCACCAATTGAGCCACATGTGTTTCTGATTTATCACTACGCTCCGCCGAGAAGCGGCCGACTTCCGCTTCTCTCACTAACAGTTGTTCGCATCCAGAGGATGTCTGTATGGCGGAGCACTCCACGGTTGCGATTAGCAACGGTGGAAAGTGCGAGAGCCATTCGGACATCCGATGGGTGCGCCATGAACTCAATCAGAAGCGGAAGTGGGCCGCTTCGAACCGCGCGATTGTGATAGAATGGTTGTGGCTCAAATGGTGGAATTGAGCCACATCGAACCCGCCCCCAAAAACCACATTCCACCGCACGACCAAAACAAATAGTGAGGGCGGACGGAGTCCTTCCCCCACACCCCCAGTCCTCCGTCCGCCCTCTCCACCTTTTTGTGATTTCAAAGAAAACAGCGTCGCGCAGCGACTCCGTATTTCATTCACAGAGAAGTCACGCATCAGGATTTTCAGCGAAATAAGTTCGAACTTCAAGTAAAAACTGCCGCAAAAAAAATGAGCGAGCTTGCGAGCGAATGTTTTTTGCGTGAGAGAGCGACGCGACTGCTCGCGTCGCGTGAAGGGATTCGAAGAGGTTCTCCCATATTTTCGAGACCCCGAAGCTTTAGCGGAGGGGTAGAGAAAATGGGAAACCTGTACTGAAGCTGTAAGCTTCGAATCCCTTCCTCTCCGCAAAAGTTGCCAAATTGGCAAGATTCAACCTTTAGAAAATACCGCAGAACCGTGCAGTATTTCGTTTTCCACTCACATAGTGATTCCTGCTCAAGATGCTGAAAGTTGTCGTGTGTGGCAAACCAAGTAAACAGATGTCCACACCTTTCGTACCACAGGTGGTACGTTATACTACGTACCTTTCTATGCCCCAATTATTGCAACCCCTTGAACCAAATGATACAGAGAAGGCCGTCATCCACAAAGTGTGTATGGGGCTGATAAAGTACTTTAGCACTCCCGAAGGAGTAGAGGTGGGGAATAGTCAAGGTGAGCTCAGGTGTGGCGAAAGAGGGTATGGTGTTATGAGGATTCATAAAAAACAGCACAGAGGGTTTTCCTCTGCGCCGATGTGCTGCCAACGTCGAATTTAATCGCAAACACTCATGTGATTAGTAGTTGAACTGCTGCTTTGACAAGTAACAGTGCTACGGCCGCCGTCATAAGACCAATGATGATGCCAACTTTCTGTCCTCGGTCAAATGCATGTTGGCGATTGAGTAATTCCTGGCTATCGCCAGCGGTTTGAATGCAGTTATCTTCCATAAGTACTCCAAGTTGTTAATGTTGCTGTGGATTCTGTCCTCTAACTATATATTACGCGCTTTATACGTTAACGCAAGAACACAACAGGCTGTTGTAATCTTTGTGAGTTTGTGCGATACTTGACAAATCACCGCGGGGTAGGGTAATGGTAACCCACGAGGCTCATAACCTCGGATATGTCGGTTCGACTCCGGCCCCCGCAACAAGTATTGACTTTTCTAATAAATCATGTAACTGTATAGCCAGAAAATCTTTGACAATCTATATGGATAAAAACATGAACACAACAAGGCAATTCCAACGCACAATCGAAGATTTCGTGTGCGAAAACTGCGATCTGCAGGTAAAAGGCAACGGTTACACTAACCACTGCCCTCGATGTTTATGGAGTAAACACGTTGACATCAATCCTGGCGACCGCATGGCAAAGTGTGGCGGAATGATGGAACCTATTGCCATCGAATCAAAAGATGGCGGGTATATCATCGTTCATCGGTGTGTAAAATGCGGATACGAGAAAAGGAATAAAAAGTCGGAGGAAGATAACTTCGAAGCTATTCTTAAACTCTCTAGCCGTCCTCTGCAATCAACAATTAACAAGAAAGGAAAATAGCCTCGTGAAAACGAATCTATCAAATGAATCATGGTCGCCTGTTGCGACTGTGCATTGCAATTATCGTTCACAAGGAAGGCGTGAGGACGGTAAATACGTTCTTCACGATGCCATTCCACACCTCTGTCATATCGAATTGACATATGCGTGCAACGAGAAGTGCATCTTCTGTTACAATCCCGAACGAGCAAAACTGGGCGATCTATCAACGATTGATCAGCTTGTTCGTTCCATCGCGGTGAGTCAGATACCGCATGTATATCTGATAGGTGGCGAGCCAAGCTTACTGCCTGTCGAGAAGCTCAACGAATATATTGATCTTCTCTCTCCTTCCTCATCCGTTACGATCGTAACTAATGGCCTAAAGCGGCTAGATGGTATCTCGAGCAAGCTCGCTTGTTTCGGAGTTCCGATTCATGGGGCGAATGCCAAAACCCATGAATTTCTCAATCAGTCGCCAGGTAGTTTTGAGAAAACACTTGAAACAATCAGGTGTTATGTGGGCGAAGGTCATGATGTGCGATGCATACCAGTTCTCACTGGTTATAATCATGACCAGATGTATGACATCATCGGCATTGCGGCAGGTCTCGGTATGGAGTCGATTTACATCGACCGTTATGAAGATGGAGGTATTGGCGCGGTCAACTCCCGCGGTTATACTTTGAAGCCGACAAGCGAGCAGTTTCATATTGCTGTAGGACAAATTGTCCAGGCCAAGCACGATTTTGCCGTCTTTGATGGAAAGGTCGGGTTCGGTACAGCTATTCCGTACTGCTTGGATGAACGGATGATCATCGAGGGTATCACATCAAATTGCGGAGTTGGTACATACTTCTGCGCGATTAACCCCAAGGGTGAATTTCGAATGTGCAATCAGTCGCAACTTGTTTTTGGTAATGTCATGAAAGAGCCAATCGAGACGATCTGGAACAAGCCAGCACTCGATATCTTCCGTGATCTATCCTGGGTCGGCGAGCCGTGTAAATCGTGCGAATTATTGCTTGACTGTACGGGCGGCTGCAAAGTTGACTCGAACTGTTCAGACAGATTCTGTATCGACTATGCGGTTCGCGGACTTTCCAAGCCTGTCGCTGAATTGGTAACAAAGGTCAAGCATTGTCAGTTGGCTGAAGGATACCCGGAAAGTTACCGAAACTTTCGACCAAACAGATACATGAAACTTACAACACGTTACCCTGAGAAATTCCTGGTTACGCGGTATCAGACGGTAAAACTGGATGAGATGGCACTGGAAATGGCTCAGGTCATTATCAGTGAAGCATTGATTGGTGAACGTGAGCTAATCGCTCGGTTTTCTAAATCAGTCGAGGAACATGAAATACGGTTATTCGTGAGCAAGATGCTTCAAGTGAATGCTCTTGATCTCGTGAAGGAGGTGCAACATGCAACTTAGTGAAATTCATTGGGAAATCACCAACATGTGTAATCTGGGGTGCAAACACTGTCTGCCGATGTCTGGTCGTGCACGAGAAAATGAACTTACGACCGAGGAAGCAATGGTTGCTTTGGTGGCATTCCAAGCCGCAGGAGCTTCTAGAATCTGCTTAACCGGTGGAGAACCATTCAGTCGCTCAGACATCCTTGATTTGCTTGAAAGATCATTTGCGTTGGGGTTGAAGTCATCTGTAATAACCAATGCTACATTGCTCCCAAAGGCAACCTTGGAAACGATTAAACGCTTGGGCGTTGATCTTGGAATCAGTCTCGATGGTGCAGACCAAGCAACCAATGACGCCATTCGTGGTGATGGAAGCTACAAATGTATCATTGAGACTCTCATACAATGCCGGGCGTTGGGCATTTCAACAACTCTCTACGTCACGGTTTCAGCAATCAACATCGAACATCTGAATGCGTTCGCCAAGCTCGCAGTCGAGTATGGTTGTAATAGTATTCATTTCAACGAGATAACTATTTCCGGTCGTGCCTATCATTTTTCGGATGAACTTAAACTCTCCGAAGATCAGAAAAAGCATTTGCCAGAAATGGTTGTCAAAATAGCCTCCGATATATTCGGGGAAATTCTCTCTGATGCAGACGAGCATTGCTGGGTCGATGGTGTGACACTCAACATGACGGCCGACGGAAACCTCTATGTTTGCAGTGAAGTTTTCCAACGCCGGCCCGATCTTGCAATCGGCAATATTAGATCGTTTGTGTTCGAAACATTGTTGGAGCAAACCGCTTCGGCTTATTCTGGACATGAATATAAATGTTGCTACAGTGTGTGTGCGAGCAAACATGTGATATTTGTCGGAAACATAGCCACTGGGTGTGCGTTTGCAAAGCAGAAACCATTCATCGAAACTCTTCCGCAACTATACGACGTTCTCGGTGAACTTTATCCGAGGATGGAGCTGGATTGCCGTGAATGTTCTGATCCTGATTGTATGGGTTATGTGTGGCTACTCAAAAAAGAAGCTGCACATCTGTACGAACAAGGTGTTCCGCTTGTTCAAGTGAATAATGGGCCAACCTTTATTCATTCGTTTCCCGTGACTGCGCAAGGGGTGCCCGATTTATCAATTCGGTATCCTCCATGCAGTCAGTTGTGTACAGACAGTAGAAGATGTAGTATCTACAAAGATCGTCCTTTGGCATGTCGTCTTTACCCGCTTGGGCTTGAGACAGAAGCAGACGGAACGATTGTATGGGCACTACATCTGGATTGTCTGCATGTTCGAAGACTGGAAGAGCGCGGTTTGCTTCCAGAACTCGAATGTCGTGTTCTGAAAATCATCGACGAGATTTCGCCGAAATTGTTGGAAGAAATAGTCGAGACTTATCGCGCAGTCGATGCGATTTCTTCTTTCCCTGACGGTGATAACAAGTACAAACCCCTACGAAAGGTGAGTTATGTCAAAATGTAAAGCAGTTCTTGACGGTGACAAGATCACCGAAATCTGTGTCAAGACAAAACCGGTCAAGAAAGCTGAGAAACGAGAGTTGAAAGATTCGAATGTTGTCGAAGCAAAACCGACCGATTCGTCCCGGCAACAGACTGGAACATAGATGTGACAGATCTTGTGTTCACGAGTGGCATTCATAGGAGTGCCACTTTTTTATTATCCAAATAAGTTATACTATAGACAACATGACAGGTATTGAAAAATATTCGTCAGATTGGTCAAAGAAATATAAGCTTGAATCAGAAAAGATTAGAGCTGTCTTGGGTGATGTCGTAAAAGACATCCAACATATCGGAAGTACCTCCATTCCTAGAATGTTCGCAAAGCCATTGATAGATATTGGTGTCTTAGTGAACATAATCGATGATATAGATTTTTTTGTACAAAAACTTGAGAATTTAGAATATTCATATAAACCGGATATGTCATCCGCGGAACGAATCTTTTTTCGAAAGGGCGATCCTGTGGAGTATCATTTGTCCATAGCCTGTCCGAGACATACCTTCTGGAAACGGCAGATTGATTTTAGGGATTATTTGAGAGAGCACCCTGAATTTGTCGAGGAATATAACGCACTTAAGCTAAAGAATCTAAAAATTACCCCTGAAGAGGATCTTTCCGATCTATCAAGAAGTAAAATATATAACCAAGGCAAGGAAGATTTTGTAAATAGGGTCCTAAAATTGGCAGAAAACGAGAATATTCACAAAATATCAGATTCTTCACAGATAATCGTTAAATAATCAATAGACGATTTAATTCCATTCGGACATCGTCCCAAGCTCCCCGCAAAAATTGCCAAATTGGCAAGATTCAACCTCTAGAAAATACCGCAGAATCATGCGGTATTTTCGTTTTCCATTCAAATAGTGATTCCTGCTCAAGACGATGAAGACACGGCAAGATTTGCCGCTTTGAGCGAAACAGAAAAGAAAGCGCTCATATTCATTGAAAAAGAGTCCTTATACTACAGATCACCGTCAGTGCGAGTGCTAGCAAATCATGTTGGCCTCAAGTCATCACGATCTGGTGTGAGGATAATTAGAAAGTTGGTTGCGGATGGTTTTGTGGTGAAGAATAAGCGAGGTGAGCTCAAGTGTAGTGAAAGAGGGTATGGTGTTATGTGTATTTATAAAAAACAGCGCAGAGGGTTTTCCTCTGCGCCGATGAGCTGCCAATGTTGCATTTAATCGCAAACACTCACTGATTTTGCTGATTCCTCTTGGAAGTAAGGTTCTACTGCTCGCAGTGGCCCAGCAAGAATTCTTCTGAAGAAGGATCTAGACGGTGGGGGATTGCCACTCATGTGAATTGCGATGATTCCTAAGTCGTTTACTGGGACTTTGTATGAGTCGGGTCCGAATTGTTCAAGTGACCTTCGACCCTGTCTTATCCGCCTTTTTCGTGTCATGTATGTTTTCATAATTGATCGTCGATCTACCATCAATGCACAATGAACGTATTTAGCAGTTGAACTACTACTTTGACGAGCAACAGTGCTGCTACCGTCGTCATAATACCGATGACAAAGCCAACTTTCTGACCTCCGTCAAATGCATGCTGACGGTTGATTAGTTCCTGGTCATCGCCAGTGGTTTGAATGCAGTTATCTTCCATAAGTACTCCAAGTTGTTAATATTGCTGTGGTTTCTGGCCTCTAACTATATATTACGCGCTTTATATGTTAATGCAAGAACACAACAGGCACTTGTCTTTGAGTTGTAGGAGGTATATAGTTGTTATATGGAATTAGTAAAAGCCCCAAATCTAGGTCTTCTTACCAAAGCTCATGAGAACAAATGGGTGGCTTTTTCGATGGATTATCAGAAATTATTGGCTGTTGCCACCTCGCTTGTAGAATTGACAAAGAATCTCGGGAAAAGAGAGGGGATCGTCATGCGCGTACTTCCTGCTGACGTTGGCTATGCCCCAAGTCTTCGTTCATGAAGTTTCAGTATACGACAACAGTTGCTACGAATACTAAGGGCAAGTTGACAAAGCGTCCCCTTGTTGAGTTGGAGTTGGTCGGTAATGGCCAGACCATTCACGCATTGGGCCTCATTGACTCAGGTGCCGACACGACCATGATGAATCTGGAATATGCACGCGTTCTAGGTATTGATCTTGCAAAAGCAAACAAAAAAGAGTTTCTCGGAATTGGTGGCACTCGAGTGAGCTGCTTTTTATCATCTGTCAGTATGAAGCTAGTAAATACTGATCACACGTTCATTTCGACCGTTGCCTTTACTGATAGTCCGTCCGTCGATATCTTACTTGGTCAGGAGGACTTTTTTGAATGCTTCAGGATCAAGTTCGAGAAGGATCATGACGTCTTTGAATTGTCGCCATCACTGCAGAGAAAGTAGAACGTATCAACAAAGGTTGTCATTTCCGACAAAATGTACCCCCTTTGTTGTATCAATCGGTTCTTTATGATGACCTTACACTCTATTACAATCAATTCCGCTTACGACCGATCGACTCAATAAACTCTTTCTAAAATTATGCTATATTATATACATCATGAATAACCGAAATGTAGGCTTCTATTTCTTCATTGCCGTACTACTAGTCGTATTTGTTGCGACTTTCCTTATCTTTAAGCCCTTCATCTACCCGATGATCTTGGCGGCAGTTTTTGTAACAATATTCGGCCCAATACATGCCAAGATTTCCAAATTTGTTTTTCGAAGACGGGGCATCGCAGCATTTCTCTCAACTATCATAGTCCTCATTGTCGTCATCGTCCCAGTTAGCTTCTTGAGTTTCCAGGTATTACAGGAAGTATCCGCCCTATATTCATATTATTCTACGAATCAGAGTACAACTGATGTTATAGGGTCGATCAATCATTCAATAGAGAATCTGATCGAAATGTCCCCGATCGATATCAATGTTGTGCCAGATATGAATAGTTATTTGACTCAAGGCCTCGATTGGCTAGTCGGGCATCTCGGTAGGATATTCCTCAATGTTTCGACGATCCTCATGGACGTATTCATATTCCTTGTGGCCCTCTATTATCTATTCAGAGACGGTCACAAATTGAAGCAAGCTATAATAGTTTTTAGCCCTCTCAAAGACAATCATGATGAAGCGATCTTTTCGAAGCTCGCAGTAGCAGTCAAGTCAATCGTCGGGGGAAGCATCGTTGTGGCCATAGTCCAAGGATTATTGACTGGACTCGGATTAATGATTTTCGGTGTGCCGAATCCAGTACTCTGGGGTAGTGTGGCAGCGATCGCCGCATTGGTTCCAACACTCGGAACTTCTCTGATTATAGTTCCTGCTATTATATATCTATTATTTACTGGTCAAATCTTGTATGCATTTGGACTCCTCATATGGGGTATGACAGCGGTTGGTCTCATTGATAATTATCTGGGACCAAAACTCGTCGGACGTGGCATAGATACACATCCTTTACTAATACTTCTATCAGTTATCGGCGGTATTGCATTGTTCGGTCCACTCGGATTCATCTTGGGACCACTAGTGCTCAGTTTATTGAACGCTCTTCTCGATATTTACTCGACCATTCAGAAGGAGAATGGGGTGTATTGATTATGTCCAAAACCATTCATATCCGTGTATCTGCTGGTGCAAGAGTTGAAAAAGTTGAAGTAATGCCAGACGGTATCCTCAAAGTCCGGGTCAATGCTCCTCCAGAAAGGGGTAAAGCTAATGAAAGGGTCGTGGAACTCTTGGCCGAGTATTTCAAGCTGTCAAAAGCGAGAATCGCCATCATTCGTGGCCATACGAATAGGGAAAAGGTTGTTTTGGTAGAGGAATAGTGGGAGTAATTGATTTTTAAATCTATGGAATTTCATAGTATTAGAGAATTCTAACATGGAATATTTATGTTGTGAGCTATACAGAAGTTTTTGGTTTGATAAAATTGTGGCATGTCAAAAGCCATAAGTATTCAAAACATTAATATAAGTGTGAAAACTTCTAAAGTCGGAGATGATTATATTTGCCTGACTGATATGGCACGTTTTCAAAACCCTAAGGAACCAAAAGACGTAGTGAAAAATTGGATGCGAAGTATATACACGTTAGATTTCTTGAGCATTTGGGAAAAAATTAATAACCCAGGATTCAAAGGGATCGAATTCGACCACTTTAGAAGTAGAGCAGGCACAAATTCCTTTACTATGTCTCCTGAGAAGTGGATAAATGGCGTAAATGCTATAGGGATAAAATCAACTAGAGGAAATACTGGCGGTACGTATGCTCATAAAGATATAGCTTTTGAATTTGCAACGTGGTTATCACCAGAATTCAAGCTATATTTAATTAATGATCATTTATGCAGATGAGGCAGATGTATTGAATGTGGCACTATTTGGTATAACAGCTAGAGAATGGAGGGCTAAAAACCCAGATAAGGTTGGCAATATTCGGGATTATTCATCAATTGAACAATTATTAGTTCTGGCAAATATGGAAAGTATAAATGCTGAGTTTATCCGTATGGGCTTACACCAGAAAGACCGGTTATTGAGACTGAATCAGACTGCTATAGTTCAGATAAAGTCACTTATGACTAGTATCGGTTTGAAAAAAGTTGGTCAATGAGTGTTTTTTTGTAAAAAAGGCCATTTATCGCACCAATAGAGTTATACACACCTTCATGTGGATAATGCCACCATATGTTTTGTGATACAATAATGGTAAATATATGGAAATACCAACACCATTTACAGAAAATCGTCCGTGGGGCGAAGAGTTGTGGTTGACGAAATCTACACCTTCAATGGTGAAGATCATAACTGTGAATCCGGGTGAATGTTGCAGTCTGCAATATCATCACAATCGAGATGAATTCTGGCGTGTATTATCAGGTAATGGTGTAGTTGAAATAGGTGATCTAAAAATGGAAACAAAACTCGGCGATAATCATTTCGTACCAAGAGAGACCAAACATAGATTTACTGGTGGTAGTCAACCGCTCACTCTTCTAGAGATCACTTATGGACAGTTCGATGAAAATGATATTGTGCGCCTAGAGGACAAATATGGTCGTATATAGATTATAATTATATTAATAGCATGGACATTTATTCATTTCCAATAATTTCACTCTTCTTTGCCGGTTTGGTGATTTTGGTTTTGATTATATATATTTCAGTCCAACATATTTCTCATACGCGAGACGACTCATTTGAACGTCCACACCATAAACTTTCTCGTCATCACAAGAATCCAGTATTATCTCCTTTACCATTTTGTGAATGGGAAGCTGGTGGAACATTCAATCCTGCAGCATTTCAGGACGATGAAGGCAAGGTACATTTGTTATATAGAGCTATCGGAGCTGACGGTTTGTCACGCGTAGGCTATGCAGGTAGTGGTGATGGTTATAATTTTGCTGGTCGTTCTACGTATCCCGTTTTTGAGCCGACTCTGGGATATGGTAAACCTGATCCTGCAAAAACCACTGGACCAAAGAAATATGATCCAAGTGTATATACTTCAGGTGGTGGTTGGGGTGGTTCTGAAGACCCAAGGACAGTGAGGATCGGTGACAGAGTGTATATGTCATATATTGCATTTGAAGGTTGGAATTCTGTACGCATCGCACTTACATCTATTCTTCTTGATGATCTCAAAAAGAAACGTTGGAATTGGAAACGTCCGCAGATCATTTCACCAGAAGGGCAAGTGGCGAAAAATTGGGTAATCTTTCCGGAAAAGATCGGTGGCAAGTTTGCCATAATACACAGCATTATTCCTAATATCGGTATAGAATATGTAGAAAATTTGGATAATATTAGTGAGAAGATAAGTAGCCCGAGACTTCATGGCCCACAACCTGGAAGAAAGAAATTCTGGGACAGTAGAGTACGTGGTGCAGGACCACCACCTCTTCGAACAGATAAAGGTTGGTTACTTCTATATCATGCACAGGACGATCGTGAGCCTTCAAAATACAAACTCGGTGCGATGATACTGGATATCAATGACCCCACGAAGATACTGTATCGTTCACCACAACCAATACTGACACCTGATATGCATTATGAGAATGATGGAAAACCAGGCATCGTCTATGCATCTGGTGCGGTCATAATAGGTGACAATCTGATGGTATATTATGGAGGTGGAGACAAACATGTATGTATTGCTGAGACACCACTTCGAGCATTGTTGGATTGGATGATTGAGTATGGTAAGTAAGCATGAAGTATTAGGGAATAAGTATCGATACGAATATACGAATTATCTTAATGATACGAATAGGGTTTTTACAAAATTTTAGCTATTACAATGTTTACAATTACCAGATCTGAGAAAAATCCTATACTCTCGCCAAACGAAGACCATCCATGGGAGTCTAATGCCGTTTTCAACGCGTCTCCGGTTGTACATAAACGAAAGATGTGTCTAGTGTATCGTGCCATGTCAGGGCCAGACCTCTTGAAGGAGCCGCATATACGAACATCAGTCATCGGACGAGCATTCCAAAGTGGTGGAGAGTACACAGATAGAAAGGTTCTCGTTAATGCAGATACTGATTTTGATCGATATGGCTGTGAGGATCCTAGAGTGACCAAAATGGATGGTAAATATTATATTTTTTATACAGCGCTTGGCGGTTATCCATATTCTGCAGAGAATATTCGCATAGCGGTTGCTGTATCAGATGACCTAGAGACTATCACTGAGAAGCATCTAGTAACAACTTTCAACTCGAAAGGCATGGCTCTATTCCCAGAAAAGATCGGCGGCAAATATGCAGCACTAGTTACGATCAATACCGATCAACCACCATCACAGATCTGTTATGTCGAGTGCGACAAGATCGAGGACTTGTGGTCAGAAACATTCTGGGCTGATTGGTTGAAGAAAGTCGATACAAATAAACTGGATGTGAGACGAAGACCTGATGAGCATATAGAGTTAGGCGCAGCACCGATCATGACTGACCTCGGTTGGCTCATAGTCTATGCACATATACAGAGGTATGGTCATCCTGATCAGGCTTTTGGTATAGAAGCTGTGTTACTCGACAAGAAGTATCCGAGGAAAGTGATCGGCCGTACCAAGGGCCCATTCATGATTCCTGAAACGTATTATGAGAGGATCGGTGATGTACCGAATGTTATATTTCCATCAGGTGTTATGATCCGAAAAGGTAGGCTGGAGATACACTATGGTGCAGCAGATACACATTGTGCGATAGCGACTGTACCTATCGCGGAATTATTGCGAGCCATGACAGGAGATGACAAGAAAGTCGTCAAGCGTTTTCCAGGTAACCCTATAATTTCACCGAGGAATGGCTATTTCTGGGAGACTTTGGGAACTCTGAATTCTGCTGCTATAGATATAGATGAGAAGATATATATCCTGTATCGTGCTGTGTCTGATAGGAATGTCTCGACTATAGGTTGTGCTATCTCTCTAGACGGACTCACGATAAAGGAGCGTCTAGATAAGCCAGTGTATTCACCTCGAGAATCTATAGAGACCAATGGTTCTCAAAGTAATTTTGGCTGTGAAGATCCTCGACTCGTAAGGATCGATGACAAGATATTCATGATCTATACTGCATATGATGGAACAACGCCTAGAGTTGCGGTCACTTCTATAAGTGTGAAAGATTTTACAGCTAGACGTTTTGCCAACTGGTCGAAGCCAGAGGCGATCACACCAGCCGGTATACCTGACAAAGATGCTGTTATATTGCCAGAGATGGTCAATGGAAAATATATGGTGATACATCGTGTTAATGAAAGTATATGTGCGGATTTTGTTCCGTCTCTAGATTTTGTTAAAGAGAAAGTAAATAAATGTATTGAAATATTGGGCCCTCGTCATGGCATGTGGGACGGTCTCAAGGTGGGTATCTCTACACCGGCGATAAAGACTGACAAGGGGTGGCTGCTCCTATACCATGGAGTTTCGTGGAGTTCTATATACCGCGTGGGAGCAATATTACTCGACAAGGATGATCCGACTGTGGTACTCGCTCGTACTTCTGCGCCGATACTGGAACCAGAAACAAAATATGAGACACATGGAATAGTATCCAGTGTCGTGTTTCCTTGTGGAACTGTTGTACGGAATGGTCTCATATACATCTATTATGGTGGAGGAGACAAGATCGTCGGAGTGGCAACTGTGAAATTGACTGATATAATGAAGATGTTGGAAGTCTAGGATCGGTAAACAGGGAGAATCAGAAATTAGGTATAATCACAGGCGAGGTATTATTCTTAATTCTTGATACTTAATAATACTTACTTATGGATAACAATATATCAAAATACGACCTCATAATGTTCGATCTCGATGGTACATTGGCACCGAGTAAGTCTGCTTTGGAGCCGGCTATGGCAGAAGCATTGGTTAAGTTATTGGCGAGAAAGAAGGTTGCTGTCATATCTGGTGGAAATTATGCACAATTCGAGAAACAGTTCATAAGTAAACTGCCAATGACTGCGAATAACTTTAGTAACCTATACGTTATGCCAGTATCTGGATCATGTTTATATATCTGGAATGGTGATTGGGAACTGCAGTATGCTGAGAATCTATCACCTGGCGAGAAAGTGATGATCAGACAGACTCTAGGTGATGCGTTGAAGGAAGCCGGTTTCGTGGCAGAAGAGAACAAGTACGGTGATCTCATCGAAGACCGTGGTTCTCAGATAACTTTCTCGGCCCTCGGTCAACAAGCTCCGATAGAAGCAAAGAAAGGCTGGGATCTAGACAGAGTGAAGAGGCAAGCTATCGCCAAGATATTGGCCCCGAAAGTTCCGCAATTCGATGTGGTGATCGGGGGTATGACATCTATCGATATCACTAGAAAAGGGGTCAACAAGGCTTATGGTATAAGGAAAATAGAGGGATACCTGAAACTTAGTCCTGAGAAGATATTGTTCGTGGGTGACGCCCTATTCGAAGGTGGCAATGACTTTCCAGCCAAGAGTGCTGGTGTTGATTGCAAACAGGTAAGTGGTCCGGAGGAGACTCTGGCTTGGATAAGTGGCTTATTATAAGCGCCAAATAGTGGTTGATTTTTGTTCGCATCTATGCTACAATACTAGCGTGTAAGTTTTCTCGTCACTTACGCGTTAGCAATTAATGACGTAGAGTTCCGCTAACGTGTTACTTTATGTGATTCGTGTCGCGGGTATAAAAGAAAATGTCAAAGAGACTTTTCGTAGGCAGTCTTGCCTGGGGTACAACTGAGGCCACCCTGAAGAAGCACTTCGAACAGGCCGGCGCAGTTGAGTCAGCAGCAGTTATCATGGACAAGATGTCCGGTCGCTCAAAGGGCTTCGGCTTCGTTGAGATGGCAAGTGATGCTGATGCAGAATCAGCAGTTTCAAAGCTTAACGGCTCTGAACTCGATGGTCGCAAGATTGTCGTATCCGAAGCTCGCCCAAAGGCATAATAGCTTTTAGGTGAGACTCAAGAAAACACCCCGTAGTCGCGAGACTGCGGGGTGTTTTCGTATGTGTGCAATGTGTGCATAAGTCTCTGAGGAGTACTACCTTTGGTTTGTCGAATATATGATATATAATATTGGTATATGTCAAAAACTAATCGATTTAGATTATTAACTTCTCAGAGTTTTATTATAGGAGTATTTTTTTCTTTTGTATTAATAAATTCAATATTTATATATCAGGCAAAAGTCGCAAATGGTGCGACACAGATTGGGACAATCTATGCAGCTAAGTGTGGTACTTCATTCGACGGAAGAGCAATTCCCATATACGATCAATCTAGACCAGGTTGGCCAGATCAATGGTTTGTTGTAAATCAGTGTGCAGGTAGAGCAATTTCAAAAAATCCATATATTGTATTGACTGCTAATAAGACTATTCAACTTACATGCTGGGATCAATATTTAACAAATTACCAAGTTCTTGCAACTCATACTGGTATAGGTACTTACAATGATCCTATAACTTCTTTTTGCAATTCAAGTAATGGCGATTTATCAACATATATCCGCATCATAGCAAATCCTGCACCAACACTTATCTCTATGTCTACCACAACTATATCAAAAGGTGGACAAATGGTTAGTTTAAGTGGAACCGGTTTCTCGGGTACCAATAATACAATTCAAATATCAAGTAATAATTCAACTTTTACAAATCTGACAACACAAAATAGTACAAATGGTACATCTATTGGACCAGTCAATATAGTAGTAAATACTGCTGGCAATTATTTCTTGCGAGTGAATAATACCAACGGTTCTACGAATTCGATTCCATTTAAGGTGGTGACTCCGTCTACACCTAGTGCTAGTGGAAGTGTATTGACAACAATACTTACACCAGAGAAATTTACTGCGAATCCAGCAACAATCTTTCCAATATCTTTTAGTGGCTCAAATATTCCTTTTTCTGGCAATACCGTTCAAATATCAAAAGATAATGTTTCGTTTTCGAATTTAGCTGTAACAGGTATTTCTGTAACTGGCAGCGGGTCTAATGAGTTTATAGATTTTAAAGCTGGGATGACAGGTTTTGGTATTTTTTATATTAGAATTAGTAATAGTAAAGGTCTAAGTAATTCATTGCAATATAAAATCACACCGTATAACGTTCCTGCTCCGGCCACAACGACTATGCCTGTAGTTTCGAAGCTTAAACCTACGGATATTAGTGCTGTACCTCGGGTAACGTCAAGTGGTAGTACTGTCATTGATAACATCTCTATTGCATGGACTGATCCGAATCAACCATCTATGGCTAGGAATTACTTGATTGAAAGATCAGTTGATTCAGGCTCCTATGTTGAAATAGCTAGAAAAGCTACCAATCAGGCGCTGTATTATGACGATCTTACATCTGTTTCAATGAATACTCCAAACATTCAATATCGGGTGAGGATCTTGTTTAATGATAGTTCTTACTCGAATTATTCAGATGTTGCCTCGGCTCATATATGTGGTGTTGATGTCGGTGATTTTCAGACTTCAAAAGATTTGAAAACTATATATAGTTCATTGCCAACCAATATGACAGGTACTGTACCTATATCATGGCCACTTAGTGCACTTGCCGCTACTTTTTCAGGTCAAATTAATGAATCAATTGATAGTTATAAATTACCTGGTAAGTCCTTGTTTAATGCCCTTTTTATTGCTAAAGGGGAATTATCAAATCTTGAGCCGTCTACTCAGATGAAGGGTGTGAAATGGATTGTTGAGTCTATTAAAAATTTAGGTAAAAAATATAAATTAAGTCCTTCGGAAACAGATACATTGTTTGCGGGTCTATACGGAGGGGACGCGCCATTTGATGTTGTGTCGTTTAAGTTTGTTGGAGGTTCCGTATTGTTAGCTGGTGCTGGAAGCAAAGTTATGTACGAAGCCGTCAAGAAAGTCCCATCGTCATGGCCCAAATGTATAAATCTTGATTCATATAAAATGAGAATAGTATTCCCATTTATGTCATCTCCGGTGGTAAATAGTGTAAACCAGACATCAGGGAACGAGGTTAATGTTTCTGGTTCCGGTTTTAGTGATAAGGGTAGTTTGATAAAACTTATACCGAAGCAAACCAGCTCAATGAATGTAAAAGTACCAGATACTGCAAACGTATTTGACGTATTTAATATATTGGAAAATTTGTGGAGGTCATTGGTTCCATTTACAAATGGTCAGGTCGTAAATAATAAGTATTACGCTGTAGATAATGTAACCAGTTTTGATTCGAACACGTTTTCATTTACTGTACCGGCGAATGTACCTGATGGTGTCTATAAAGTCAGTATTAGTAATATAAATAGTTTATGGGTGGATACTGAATATACGATAACAGTTTCTGGTCATGGTGCTGGTGATCCAAGCACGGCTATCGTAGATGACGATATCATTATTGGTGCTTCAGTACCTGGGACGCCAACACCTGTTGTGCCAGCGGGGTCTGGTGTAATATCATGCGAGTATAGAAATACGGCAGAATTTGATCGTTATGGAAGAATGCAGACAATACTATCAGTAAAGAGCGGTTTGCCTAGCGACAGTAAAAAGTATTTATACATGATGCACGCTACGACAATAGATCCTGCGCTTAAGTTGGTGAATCTCGGTTATCATTATCTCAACGAGAGTTGGAACTGGACCATACCGGGCGCCGCAATAAATCTAAAAACACTTAAGAATGTCTATATTGACGTAAGTTTGAATTATAATGGAACGTTATTCAAGAAGGTTAGTTGTCAGCAAAAGTAATATAAAACACCCCGTGGTCGTAAGACTGCGGGGTATTTTCGTTAGTTTATATTCCTCCACCATTCACTAACAGGTGCATTCTTGATGATGTCTAAGGCCTGATCAACCGAGTCTACAATAGTGAATAATTCCAAGTCTCTTTCTTTGATAGTATGGAACTCGTTTAGCATGGTCTTTTTCAGGAATTCCCGCACTTCATTCCAGAATAAAGAATTGAATAGAATGACAGGTACACGTGGGATCTTGCCAGTTTGGATCAGTGTGAGAACGCTGAATAATTCATCGAATGTGCCGAATCCACCAGGGAGGAATACATAAGCTTCAGCAGTGAAAGTCATCATCGCTTTTCTAGCGAAAAAGTATGAGAACTTCAAGTTTTCTGTCATGTATTCATTGGATGTGTGATTGTGAGGGAGACTGATGTTGAAACCTAGAGATTTTCCACCAGCATCGAAAGCGCCTTTGTTGGCTGCCTCCATCGTTCCGGGTCCACCACCGGTCAGGATCGCGTATGAAGTCTCTTTGGAAATACGATAAGCTAGTTCTGTAGCCTGTTTGTAGACTTCACTCTCTGGTCCTATCTGTGAAGAGCCGAAGATTGTAACTGATTTCGGATATTTACGTAAAAATTCGAAACTATCGGCAAATTCGTGTCGAATTCTCTCGAGGTGTTCCAATATCTCACCTCTGTGAATATCTTTTCTCATGTCCTCATACTGAATGTGTGGTTTTGGTTGTGGCATAATGGTATCAGTATATCATATGACTATATTATTACCTTATGCAGGTTCCTTCTTCACGAATAATATGAATACGATCCAGCCAAGACCGATCACCCCTCCAGCAATATACACAGGTGCTGAAGGTGAGATATTAGCGGCCATCACGCCCGCCAATATTGGTGGAGATGTTTGGGCAAGGGCTTGTACGCTAGCATTGATACCGAGGATTTCGCCTTGGGATTCAGCTTTGGTACGGCGGCTCACAATACTCGGTAACGAGGCCATGCTGATGCCATTCGTAAAGGCGAATGTTGCACCGACGATCAGTAGCCCAACGGTGTGATTGGGTATATAGAATGAGAATATTGCAGCCGAACCTAGTAATAGGAATACTCGAAGCAGTACGAATTCATCGAATTTCTTACTCAATATACGCAATAATATGCCTTGAGAAAGTATCGCCCATATTCCGACGAATCCGATATAGTAGCCGATCTCTACTTGGTTATATCCAAATCCACTGATCAGGAATACACTGAAGAATGTGGCAAATAGTGCCAGTCCAGCTTGGAATAGGAAATTGGTGGCGAAAATCATACGCAAACTCTTCATTTTGTAAGCATCGAATATCTGAGTTATAGCACGATGCCACGTGATAACGAATTTACCAGAAAATGTGCGGGTCTCTCCCATTAAAATATATACGAGAACTCCATTTATGAGTGATATTATCGCAGCAAAGATAAATGGTGTTGATGCATTGAACCATGAGACCAAGTTCGGATCTGCGAGCACTCCGCCGATCACTGGACCAATGATGAATCCAACTCCATAAGCTGCACCGATCAACCCAAATCTCGAAGCGCGGAGTTTTGGTGGAGTTATGTCGGCGATCGCGGCTTGAGCAACAGAGAGATTGCCACCCATTATTCCACCGATGATCCTGGCGATAAATAGCATAGTCAAGCTTTTCATATAAATCCCTGTGGCAAAAAGGCCTAGGCTGAGTGCTGTACCAGCTAGAGCTAGTGTCATGATCTTGCGTCGTCCAACATAGTCGGAATATTCACCTAGAATTGGTGAAGAAAAGAACATGGCGATCGGGAATACGGCGATGAGTAGTCCGAGTATAATATATCCATAGGAGACTGGCACATATGTGGGAAGTAGGTAATAAGGTGAATTTGGGTTCGCGAGTAATTGAGGAACGATCGGTACGATGATTCCGTTGCAGATAAGGTCGAGGAATATTGCCATCAGAATGACTGGCAATGCTCGGTTTGATTTTTTCATATCCAATAAGTATATCAGTAAGTAGGTCATATTTCATCATCTATCACACTGTGCTCTATATGGATTTGCTTGTATACAGTTTCTCCGCTAATCTTACATATATGATCAAATTCGATATCAAAGCACGTATAAAGAATGGTCGTGGAAGAGCGGGAGTTATCCAAACTCCGCATGGAGAGATAGAGACGCCGGCATTCATACCAGTTGGGACAAAAGCGACGATAAAAGCTGTAACTGCGGAGGAAGTGCGTGATCAAGTCGGTGCGCATGCGATTTTGGCGAATACATATCATCTATACCTACAACCGGGAACAGAAATCTTACGTAAAGCTGGAGGATTGGGTAAATTTATGAATTGGTCTGGTCCTACATTCACTGACTCTGGAGGTTTTCAAGCGTTTTCGTTGGCTGGCGGTATGCAAGAACATAGGTCAAAGATACAGAATCCGGAGGCGGTTCGTGGAGGCAATGTGGATTCGCGTCAGCTCGGGGGAAAGATTCCTCCCGATTCCCCTCGAGGGTTTGAGGGAGGGATCTACTCCCCCGAAAAGGACGCGGAAAAGCAGACCCTCGCCAAATTTGACGATGATGGCGTGTCATTCAAATCTATAATAGATGGTTCCTCACACAGATTCACACCAGAGAGATCAATAGAGATACAACATGATATTGGTGCAGATATAATATTTGCATTCGATGAGTGTATATCGCCACAGGAATCCTATGAACGTCAGAAAGAAGCGGTAGAGAGGACGACGAGGTGGGCGAAGAGATGTTTAGAGGCACATGGTAAGGAGAAGGGAAGAAGGAAGGAGGAAGGATCTGAGAGGAATGATCAAGATGACGGGAGTGCCTTGTTCGGTATAGTTCAAGGGGGACGTTATGAAGATCTACGTAAACAGAGTGCGCGTGAGATCGGGGCGATGGATTTCGAAGGTTTTGGTATCGGAGGTTCTTTTGATAAAGACGATATAGGTACTGCAGTTGGGTGGGTTGCTGACGTGTTGCCGGAAAATAAACCGAGACACCTACTCGGTATTGGTCAGCCTATGGATCTAATCCTGGGAATAGAGAATGGAATCGATACTTTCGACTGTGTGGCGCCGACTAGGATCGCTAGAAATGGTTCGGTGTATGTGAGTGCGGGTGCATCGAGTGGTCCGATGGTGTCAAAAAAGTTCGGCTCTACGATCAATCTTTTGAATGCACAGTTTCGCGAGGACTTTACTCCAATAGATAATAATTGCGGTTGCTATACTTGCAAGAATTACACGAAAGCTTACTTGGCGCATCTATTCAGGGCCAAGGAAATGTTGGCTGCGACACTGGCTTCTATCCATAATCTGTATTTCTTGGTTAATCTAGTGAAGAGAGCGCGTCAGGCTATCATTGAAGGGAGATTTGAGGAATTTAAAAAGGGAATGCAGTTTGAAAAACTCCCATATACTATTTACATAAACTAATATTAGTGTTATCTTGACGTAATCTTAAGGATGGTCTCTTTAAGATTTAGTTCATTAACAACCTTCGAGTAGCGCAATACCTTCAGGGTATGCTGCTCGGCAAAGGAAGGAGTAAAGTATGTCTACTGAAATTACTAATGACATTGTAATTCGTGAGGCAAGAAAAGGCGACTATGAATGGGTCGCGGAATTAATGCATAAAACGCTGGAACCGTATTATGGTGGTGATCACCGTGCTCATGCTTGTCGTATCTTCGATGCACACATCGCAGGTGGACATGATAAAGTCGGATTCTTTTCATTTGAACAACGCATGTTCGTTGCTGAAGTTAAAGGGGTCAGAGCAGGAATTATCCACGTAGTCGGCAAGCGTCAATCAACGTACAAGATCAGTCCACTGATCGTTTCTCCTGAGTTTCAAGGGAAATTTAGTCTTGGTAGTCGTCTCCTGCAACACGCAGAAGAATACGCAAGAAGTCGCAAGTCGCGACAACTATATTGTACCGTGGCAGAAAAAAACGTTGCAGCAATGCAATTCTTTCTTCACAAAGGATTCATCCGAGCTGGTAGCTCTGATAGCCACTACAAGAGTGGCGTCACTGAAACTATGCTTTACAAGCCATTATATGAAGTAAGTACCATTACATCACTCGAACAAATTCATGTATCTGTTGTACCGTTTGACGAGACGCATGATAACATCAGGGAACAAGTTACGAAACTGCTCCTTGAAAAACTTCCGCTCTCTTTTGAGGGAATCAGTGAGGTCTGGGTAGACGCATTGTTTACTGGTTACAGTCGAAGAAACACAGCTGATATTAATTCAAAGTATAAATTGATCTTCGTTGCGTTAAGTAGTGACGGAACCGTAATTGGTACCGCTGCTGCAACACCAAAGAAAGGCAGTCCAATAAAAATTATGCCGTTAATTGCAACAAATCTTGTTGCACTTGAAGCACTATTAATTGATCTGCCACATCAACTTGTACCTTACGGCCACAAGCTGTACATCCATATTAATCCAGAGCCAGATGAAGTGATTGCACTTCAACGCCTTGGATGGAAATTGGATGCTGCTTTGCCATCAGCCTATCGTCCTAACGTAATCACACAGCAATGGAGTCTTAATATTGGAGAAATAACTATGAGAACAATGAGAGTCAAAAATAGGTTTTTCGATCTGATTCAGTCAGGTGAAAAGAACCTTGAAGTCCGTGTCGCTTATGATACGATCAATCGCATCAGGGTCGGCGAGAACATAAGCTTCGTAACCCACATGTCTGAGTTCGATGTTCGTATCAATGCAGTTCGAAAGTATCGAACCTTCCGTGAAATGCTGGAAAAAGAGCCATACAAAAAAATAGCTCCAGATTCAGCCTCTCAAGCCGAGGTGTTGTCACTTCTAGAAAACATCTATCCCGCCGAGAAAGAAAGACTTGGAGTGGTAGTACTAGAGCTCGCTCAAATCGGCAAGTAAATATCGATTAACTTACGGACCTGCGACTTAGTTGCAGGTCTTTTCAATTTTATTAAGAGAGCTTAATGCCAATAACACCAAACTTAGTTTGCTCATCTAAAGGATAAAATTGCTCAATTTCAGTAATGAGAGCTTCTTTCGATTCACCACCAAAATATTGAGAAGGAAAATCAGAAAACATATCAGAAAATGAAGAATACCTATATAAAGCCACTACATTTCGTTTAACAACAACATCTGGATTATCATTTTGACTAAACTCAATTTGATCGCCGACATCAATCAGTTTTCTTTTATCGTCATATAGCCTAGATTCTATTATTTTTATTCCAGCTACGATCTTATCTAGCGGTGACTTTGCAAGCCTCATTTTGTGGATCTTTATTGACATAATTGTATATAAGTGCTATATGTTTATACTAGAAAGTAATAAGCAAAGGTTAACATATATCAATTAAAACTGAAAGGACAAAAAATGGAAATATGGAAAAAGAACAGCGATAGTTTGACAAAAAAACCAACATTAAGTTTTCCTAACAAGAAGTCACTCGACAATATCTTGTCATCTCGATTTCCAAACAAGGAACATCACTACTTGGTCTTTACCGATCAAGAAGAACAGGAACTCACAAAGATTGCTAAATCGTTATTGGATTCAGAAGGTACAAAGTTAAAACCCTCTCAACGATTGTTAGAAATCTTCATGAGGGAAACCTTTAGAGGAATGCCTGGACCATGCCCAATCGAATTAGTAACGATTAAAGATGAAGAGACTCAAGGTGAACATCTCGCATTCGAGTTTTTCAAACCATAACCAATCAGAATATTTAGCTGCACAACCCACAAAGGTTTGTGCAGCTTTTTTAATACTAGCCCAGTTGAGAGTTTTGAACTTGTAAACAAGCGGTGGTTAGTGGCCTGTTGTTTTATGTGTTATATCATATATGGTATAATGGACGTGACAGCTGACCTCCTACCAGTTAGGAGTTGAATTTCCATAAGTTTTTAGTTGATGTTACAATATATCCATGCAAAAGATCTTTATCACTCGTAAAATTCCAGAGAATGGCGTGCACATGTTACGTGACAAAGGTTATGAGGTAGATATAAGCCCAATAGACAGACCGCTTACACAAGATGAACTCATAGGTTATCTCAAAGCAAAACCATATGATGCTGTATTGTCGATGTTGAGTGACAAGATAGACGCAAAAGTATTCGATGCAGCACCGAGCGTGAGATTATTTGCCAATTATGCTATAGGTTTTGATAATTTCGATATTGCAGAAGCAAAGAAGCGGGGAGTATATCTCACCAATACACCGCATGGTGGAGTAGACAGAGTAGCTGAACATGCTTGGGCTCTCATACTAGCTCTCACTTGCAGGATAGTTGAAGGCGATGACTATACAAAAGATGGAAAATACACAGGATTTGATCCTATGCTATTACAGGGTATGAAAGTCAATGGGAAAGTATTGGGACTCATCGGTGCTGGACGTATCGGTACTGAAGTGGCAAAGATAGGGGTATCTGGTTTCGGTATGAGGGTGGCTTACTATGATGTTGTCCGCAATTCGAAAATAGAAGAATTGAAAAATGTGACATATTGGCCTTCAGTAGATGAAGTATTGAAGCAGTCAGATGTAATATCTCTACACGTACCACTCATGGATTCAACTCGTCATCTGATAAACGCCGAAAATATGAAGTTGATGAAACCTACTTCTTACCTCGTGAATACTTCTAGGGGTGCCGTCATAGATGAGAAAGCGTTGGTACAAGCACTCATGTTGGGGACGATCAGGGGTGCAGGGTTAGATGTATTCGAAAACGAACCATCACTGGCAGAGGGGCTCAAGGGACTAAAGAATGTAGTTCTTACACCACATATCGCATCTTCGACTATTGAAGCTCGTCAAGATATGGCTAGAATGAGTGCAAGCAATATCATAGAGCTTTTTGAAAACGGAAGACCAGTGGATATGGTACAATAAACGGGTAGATTCGTATAAATTTATTACAAATAATTATATGTCATCAGGAGTAGAATTTGATGAAGAAGGTTCAAGTTATGCGAGGCCAAATGTCTCTCGTAATAATAATGTTGGTCGACCTAACAGTAATTTTGATGCACCACAGTATACGCCGACAGGCAATGAGCCAGCGATGGTTAGATGGTTACTCCGACATGGGTATGTCAAAACCCCTGCAGCCGCCAATATTGTCCTGTTAGTCTTGGTCGGATTGAATGTCGTGGTTACCTATTTTGTTGTCACAAACTTTTTATAATATTAGCCACTATCAACATGTCAAAGAATCATACTGATCATGCAAAGAAAAATATTCAGAAGTTACCAATATCGATCTATATCGTACTCGGTATGGTCTTGTGTGCGAATATAGCAGTTGTCATCATCATGCTCAATTATTTCATGTAGAGTGAGGTTATGTGTCGCGTAATGTAAGGTCACCTAATATAGTATCGCGTAATATAGTTCAGAATCAAAATAAATTTTATCAACATATATATCATTATGAAAGCAAACCGTTCCACAAAGCAATCAGGGTTCACTCTCATAGAGTTACTAGTCGTCATCGCTATCATAGGAATATTGGCGGCTGTTGTGATCGTGTCAGTTTCTAATGCTCGAATAAACGGAGCGATCGCCGCAGGAAAAAAATTTGACACTCATACATATCGAGCGTATGGCGCGGATGCGTATGCTGTGTATAATTTTGATGAGTTGGGTATTACGGGTAGTGAAGTTTCAAGTATTAAAGATACATCTGGAAATAATGCCAATCTTACTACTTGTAATACTCCGCCGCAAATTATGACTGAAGCTGGCGCATTATTTGGTAAAGGATTGAGTGTTCAATTGGCAGGCTCGAATATGGCATATTGTAATGCGACACTTAGTTTTAGTACAACAAAAGGAGCTGTCTCTTTCTGGATAAAGCCGTCCGCTTCAGGTGTTGTTATGTCGGTTAATGGTGTAAAAATCATCATTAAGTCTGGCACTGGAGCTATTCAGATCAGCTCACCTGCAATAGACGGTAATACACCGGTTGTTATGAATAAGTGGAATCATGTCTACGTGTCGTGGGACACTAGTGCTACTAATAAGACAAGTATATATATAAATGGTAAACTGGATAAAGTTTCCACATCACCACCTACTTTTTCTGGCTCTGTTGTGAGTATCGGCGATCCAGCGGTTCAATATAGTACTGCGTCTATGATAATCGATCAAGTCGTAATATATAATTTGACTAAATATTAATTGTCGAGATTGATCTGAACTCAACATTGAACTCGGGCCTCAAAAATTTGCACTTTTTCTAAAATAGTGTAATATACCCCACATGTTAACCCTAAACGTAGAAAAGCGCGATATGAAGGTGACCCCAGAAGCGATCCGCAAAAACGGCTCTATTCCTGCGGTTTTTTATGGTCCAAAAGAAGCCAGTACACCTATCATCATCAATGCAAAGGATTTTACAAAAACATGGAGGAAGGCAGGTCAGTCGTCAGTTATTATACTTAAAGAAGGTAATACTGAACACGAGGTATTGATACACGATATCGATGTGCATCCACTTTCAGGTGATGCTAGGCATGCAGACTTCTATGTCATCGAAAAGGGCAAGAAAGTGAAGGTTTCAGTTAAACTAGTTTACGAGGGTGTTTCCCCAGCAGTGAAAGACAAGGGTGCTATCCTGGTCAAGGTTCGACGTGAAGTCGAAGTTGAGGCTGCTCCTCGCGATCTTCCTCATGAGATCAAAGTTGATATTTCCAAACTTGTTGAATTTACAGATGTTATAAAGGCCAAGGATTTGAATATTTCTTCTGGAGTAGAACTCAAGATCGGTGCTGATGAAGTTATCGCTTCGATATCAGAAGCCAAGGAAGAAGTCGAGGAAAAGCCAGCAGCGATCGACATGTCAGCTATCGAAGTCGAAGCCAAGGGCAAGGAGGTCAAGGAAGGTGAGGCCGGTGCCGCAGATGCAAAGCCAGCTGATGCAAAGAAAGACGCAAAGAAAGAAGACAAGAAATAATCCTACAACAAATTTTTTGGAAACAGAAGGCGCAGTTGATGCGCTTTTCTGTTATAATAATCAGATGAAACTTATGAAAATAAGTGCTTTGATGTTGTTGGTCACGGTATTCGGAGTGCCATATTTCGTAAGTGGTATTAGAATATCTCATGCACAGACATTGCAATGTGATACACCAGCCCAAAAAGTACAATGTCAGGCAGACCTCGCAGCTGCAGAGGCTGAGGCAAGAGCTGCGCAGGCACAGCTCGTCGATGCACAAGCCCAAAGTTCGTCATTGAAACAGGCTGTCACGGTCCTAGACGCCAAGATCAAGGTTGCACAGGCAAATATAAAGGCAAAGAATCTATTGATCCAGACCCTAGGCAATGACATCACACAGAAACAGAAACATATAAATGATCTAGAAGCACACATCAATAAAGGCAAAGAAACATTAGCTCAGATACTGGTCAAGACAAATGAGATCGATTCAAGTTCGTTGCCAGAATTATTATTATCTCAAAATAGTGTAACTGGTTTTTTTCAGAACCTCGATAGTTTCGAGTCTCTGAGACAAGGGTTGAGTTCCACATTCGATCAATTACAATCTGACCAAGCATCAACGACAGAAGAAAAGGAAGCCCTCACGACTAGACAGAATACTGCCATGGATGCGAAATATGCTGTAGAACAGGAGAAGAAAAACATTCAAGGTGATCAGACACAGAAGACCCAGTTATTGAATATAAGTAAGGGTAATGAGAAGGCTTATTCATCTCTATTGGCCCAAAAACAGGCCAAGGCAGCACAGATCAGGGCAGCCCTCTTCCAATTACGTGATGCCGCAGCTATCACATTTGAACAGGCTTTGGAGTATGCAACTATAGCGTCAAAAAAGACTGGTGTGAGACCGGCATTCATATTGGCAATATTGACCAAAGAGTCAGACCTCGGACTCAATGTAGGAAAATGTCTGGTTACAAACCTCGCTACTGGAGATGGAAAAGGTAAGACTTCTGGTGTATTTTTCGAAAAAGTCATGAAGGCTCCTCGTGATACTGATCCTTTCAAAGCGATCACAACGGCCCTTGGGGTTGATTGGACGACTAGAACAGTATCGTGTCCTATTGGCAGTGCCAAGTATTATTCTGGTAGAGGCTATGGTGGTGCTATGGGTCCTGCACAATTCATTCCTTCGACATGGGAACTGATCAAGAGCACAGCTTCTGCGAATCTAGGCTTGTCAACCGAATTGGACCCATGGAATCCTGCACATGCCGTCATGGCCCTCGCTGTCTTCGTGAAAGATCTCGGTGCTGGCGCTGGTACATATTCATCCGAGATCCGCGCAGCTTGCAGATATTATGGAGGGGGCGGAAGTACTTGTACTTATGGTAAGAGTGTTATGACACTTGTTGATAATATACAGAGAAATAAGATAGATTTGTTGTAAAGATAAAGTATTAGTGTCTGTAAAACCACGAGAAATACGGGTGAAGGGGACTTGCGAGCGTGTCGACGCGAGCACGAGGAATTTTCTAGCAAGAAAATATCCGTGCCCCTGAATCCGTATTTCTCGTGGTTTTACTGTTAACTATATCGTCAGTATAACCGGTATAACCATCGGTCTCTTTGCGGTCTTCTGCATCAGGTATTTGCTGACAGCATCGGTGACACTGTCTTTGACGAAGTCCACATTGATAGGGTTTTGGCCGCGAGAAGTCTTCTCAACGGTTTCGCGAATGAGTAGGCGTACTTCATGCAGCAATTCCTGAGATTCGCGAAGGTAGACGAAACCACGGGAGATGATATCTGGAGATTTCTTGAGCTTACCAGTTTGACTATTCATGATACCAAAGATGATGAATATTCCATCTTGTGCTAGTGCCTGTCGGTCGCGTATAACCACATCCTGCACATTACCAACAGAGAATCCATCTACGAGGACGAGTCCTGATGGAGCTTTTTCTTTCAATTTTACCAGCTTCGTACCACCGTTCTGGATCTCGATGATGGAACTATTGTCTGGTACGACGACATCTTCTTCTTTGAGACCATTGGCTTCCTTTGCTACGTCAGCATGCACTCGGAGCATGTAGTGATAACCATGTAGTGGCATGAAGAATTTTGGTTTGATCTGTCTGTGTATCCACAATGTTTCATCACGGTATGCGTGACCAGTGGAGTGAACTTCGGCAGTTCTATAGTGAATGATCTTGGCACCCTGACGTGACAGGTTGTCTTTCAATTTCTGAACGGCGCGTTCATTTCCTGGGATAACAGATGATGAGAGAATAACAGTATCTCGAGTATTGATCTTGATCTTTGTATGAGTCTTGTTAGACATACGCATTAGAGCTGCGAATTCATCGCCCTGAGCTCCTGTTGCCAATATGACGATCCTGTCAGGTGGATAGTTATCCATATCATCACTAGATATGATCGTCTCTTTCTTTGCTTTGAGTAAACCGAGGTGCCAACAGATTTCAATATTTGATTTCAAACTGCGGCCTTCGATCACAACTTTCTTGTTGTATTTTTCTGCAAACTCAACCATTTTGAGTAGTCTCTCGAGTAGGGAAGAGAATGTCGCTATGATGAGACGTCCTTTGGAATTCTTGATATATTCCTCGAGGTTTTTGTGCACTTGTCTCTCAGGAACAGAAAATCCTGGGGTCTCTACGTTGGTTGAGTCTGCCATGAGCATGAGTACCTTTTCATTCTTGAAAGCACGCTCATATTCTGCAGATTCAGCTTCTGTAGGTATCCCATTTTCATGATCCATCTTGAGGTCTCCAGTGTGGACTATCGATCCATACGGAGTTTCGATGATCACTCCCATAGCATCTGGAATAGTATGCGTGACTGAAAAGAATTTGACCTTGAATTTACCTATTGTAACTGTTGAATTTTGCTCGACTAGGTTCATGTCTATCTTTGGTACATGAGGGAACTCTTCCTGTCTCTTTTGGATCAAGATAGAGGTGAGTAGTCTAGTATAGACTGGAGGATTACCGATACGTGGCATGATATATGGAATACCACCTGTGTGATCCAAGTGACCGTGTGTGATGATGAGGGCTTTGATCATACCGAGCCTCTCTTCTAGGTATTTCGTATTTGGTAGAATATAGTCGATACCTGGAGTATTCTCATCTTTGAATTGGAAACCGAGGTCGATCACGATGATCTCTCCGGCGTATTCGATAGCGGTCATGTTGCGACCAACTTCTTCAACACCACCGAGTGGTATGATACGGATAGTATCAGCAGCTATAGGTGGTATCTTGTCCTCGTTCTGCTGGTAAGTTAGTGATCTCGCTGGGCCACCTCGCTTCATTGGGCGAGATTCTTTGCGGATAACATTCATACGTGCTCCGGCGATATGGGTTACTGCTTCTGGGTGCTTGCGTGCGCCCTTGCCTAGTACTATGCGATGTCCGTTAGCTGTCGTGCTTGGTGTATGAGGCGCAGCATTTGTAAAGCCCGGTTTCGTAGTCCTAGTATCTGTTGTGTACGATCTAGTCGTCGCTGGCCTATTGAAACTTCGATTCTGGTTGTTGGAACCTTGATAACCGCCTGTATTTTGATTCGGTCTTACGGGACCGCGTGGACTGAATCGTGGTCTCGAAGGAGGGAAGTTGTTAGGTTTCTTTATTGGTTGTTGTTCGTTGTTCATTGTTATTATATTATCGTTGTTTGATTAATTGTAATTGAGTTTATTTTATTTTTATTAAATTTAATGTGTGCTTTGTATATAGTATTAATTCTTGTTTGCGAATACGCTCCAAATATTTGCTGTCTGGATGTACCAATCACTGACGGAGTTCCATCGATCAGTGGGGATTGTTATATCTTGTAATTTTATGTTTTTCAATTCTTTTGGTACTACGTATATGAAATTTGGTGAATATAGGAATATCGCGGGGATGTCAGTTGAGATATTGTCTTCAAATTGGGCATATTTCATCGTGCGTGTCACATCGTCATTTGTAGTTCGTATATCTTCTAGAAGTTTGTCTACTTTGCTATTCGTATATAGAGCGATGTTCAGTCCCGGTGCTTTGATCTGAGAAGAGTGCCAGAATGCGTATAGGTCTTGGTCTTTGCCTATGAGCTCGCCGAATAGTAGAGAGTCATATTTTCTAGTGCGTATGACGTTCTGGTATAGATCGCTCGCATTGAATACTCGGAGATTGACTTGTGCACCTAGTTTCGTCCAAGAATCTTTGACCATCTGAGCCGCCTGTTTCAAGTCGGCTGTGTCAGCTGTGTATATATCGAATGAGATATTCTGGACTGCACCTTTTGAATTTTTCTTTGAATATATTCCAGAAGCAGCATCGATTTTCCAGCCATTTTTCTCTAGTAATGATTTTGCACCTGCAATATCGATACCAGGTGTTACTTTTCCATTGTCTGTCTCAATATTCGAAGGTAGAGGACTATCGATAGGTACTCCATAACCAGAAAGTACTGTATTCACGATAGCTTTTCTATCTATAGACATATCGAGAGCCTGTCTCACGATCTTGTCAGCCAAGACTGGGGCTTGGTTCTGATTGAAGAAGACACCAAATATTCTAGGTAGAGATGATTGGAGTACGGTGTATGGTTGTGCTTTATTTGACGCCAATTTCACAGCTTCTGTTGCGGAGACTGTGGCCAAACTAGTGATAGTGCCATTGTCTAGAGCAGACAGGGCTTTGTCTTCGTCTGCGTAGAATGAAAAAAGAATATTACTCAAATAGGGCTTTTTTCCATAATAGCCACTCCATGTTGAGAGTGTGAAATTGGTTGGTATACCTGTTGAATCATAGTCGATACCAGAAACCTTGTATGGTCCAGAACCTATAGGATCAATATTGTAATGACTGAAAATGAATTGGTCGTCATTTATCGTATTCCAGATATGTTTTGGTAGTATGCCAAGCGTTGTGTTAGTCAGAAAAGGTGAATAGGCTTGTTTCAAAATAAAACGTATCTCTTTCGGAGAAGTTGCTTGGACCGTGACATTCGACCAGTCAGATTTCCTAGGACTTTTCAGTGTAGGATCTTGGATTTTCTGAATAGTGAAGACGATGTCGTCAGTAGTCATGAGAGTACCATCTTGGAAACGAACATCATCACGGAGTGTGAAAGTATATGTTAGTCCGTCGTCAGAGATCTTGTATGATTTTGCTAGGTCGGTAGTGAGTTCACCGTCGTTCCATTTCATGAGGCCTGAATAGACCAAACTGGCAATATCACGATCTATATCATTGATAGCTAGTACAGGATTCACATTTCTAGGAAGGCCGATCATACCTTCGCGGAGTTCACCGCCATAAGCCGGAACTTGGATCATGAAATATGAGTTGATACTCCCAGTCATCATGATCGTCGTTACGAGTGCTGCCAAGATGAATATACTATAAACAGCCTTCTCGGTAGCTGAGAATTGTTTGATGTAGCTTATGATTTTCGAGCTTTTCTTGAAGCCCAACTCTTTTGGGGATGTTTCGGTCACGATAATAAAAGTATAAAATATTAGGAATTAAGTATCGATATTATTGCGATGCTAATATACGAATGCATACCAATGATACGAGTAATCGCAACGCCAAAACTGGTACTTTGATTCTATAAGGTGTTTATATAAGGTTAAGTAGAGCTGAAACAGCGAACAGGATAGCGACTACAATGGTTATAATGAATAGAATCTTCTCCATGCCGCGTCTCGTATGGAATGCTGAGCTGAAGTTATCGTTTCCTCCAAATGCACCGCCTACTTGAGCACCAGTTCTTTGGAGCAGTATTATAGCGACCAAAACAACGGACAGAATGATCTGGATGTAAGGGAGGAGGGACTTCATTGGTATTTATACTAGCATATGTGACATTTTGGTGCAACCTGTGCACTTGTATTCAGATATCTATGTTATAATTTGACGAGTATTAGACAATTTGGGCATTTTATTAAATTTAATTATTTTATTATGAAGCACGCACCACTATTGGCAGTTACAGTCTTAGCTCTTGGGATTTTCGGACTATTCATAGTCAACAATGTACCATCTCGATCGGTCGCTACTAGTGGCGTGTTAGTCTGCCCAGAAGGTTATATATGTGAGAAGGTAGCCATCGATTGTCCATCAGGTTACTCATGTCAGCCGATAAACTCAGTTGCTGTTTCAGACGTTCCTCCAAGTGATTTCGTTTCTGATGATGTTGCCGCAGTATCGAGTGCAGTAAATTCTCTGCAAAACATATCACAGAATCCGATCGGTACTCTCGGATATTATGCTATAAGTGGCGGATATAAGGTCTCTGGTGCGGGAAAACCTCTGACTTATACATGTGGAGCGAGTCAGTATTATGATAGCAATACAAAGAAGTGTACAGCCAATCCCAGTGCTATCCCAACTATTACAGTAGCTACTCCTGCAACTATATATACAAACCTGAATGGTGAAAAGACTGTATCTGGTAAGAAGGTGAGTGCGTCCCTAGATGGTACTAAAGTCACAAACCTATGTCAGAATCCAGTGAAATTGACGACCGCTAAGACGTTAGCAACATTATTGACTGCCAATGGTATTCAGAATGACTTCATGAATAATTCTAGGTTGCTCATTTTGAACCCAACAGCTACGAAGGAGAGTTTTACTCCTGATTGGTTCCAGAGCCGTTTGAGTTCTCAAACGATCGATCACACTATATATTTCTGGAATGGTGAGGTGAGCGTCACTCAGCCAAGCACTATCAATACATTTGATATCAATGATTGGAGTGACCCAGAATTTCAGAGTCTGCTATCTCACTTACAGTTATCATCGAATTTCCTATATAAGTGTCTAGATGCTGGTTATACGTCGAATTTTACACCATGGCAGCATATGTTCTTTTCGGCGATGGCAGGATTACGTAAACAAGGTTTGGTTCAGTAAGTTGTGGTTGATATAGGCCGAGCATTTTTCCTATAAACTTTCGTCATTAATAATTATCAAATTAAATTTAATTAAATGAATAAAAAATATAACATTTTTGCAGTCCTTTCGATCGTCGCTTTATCAGTCTTGATTTCTGTGGATTCAGTGAAGGCTCAAACCGTCATGGCTGATGGTGCGATCTGTCCAGCACGTGCGGTTTGTGTAAAAAATAAGACGACAAGTGCTGCGGCTTCAACTTATGTTCCTGGAACGTGGACAAGTCAATACTTCGGGCTTACACAGGAGCAAGTAAATATTTGGAAAGCTTCCAATGGAAGTGAACCTCTGAATATTGACTATGGTAATGTTTCTTCTCAGGCTCAATATGAGACACCTGTCAGTTCTATGACAGCTGAGCAGTATCAGGCCAATGAGGCAGCACGTACTGCGAACAATGCGACATTACGAACGACGTTGGCTAATGCCACAACCAATGTTATGAATGTTCCGGCCTCTCAGTATTTGGCTATTTCATGTAAATACGCGGGTTGCTACTACACAGGGGCAAAGATCATCAATACTGGAGTGTGCAAGAATCAAACGACTTTTGAGGCAGCAAATCGTGCTGCAGATATAGCAGGTTTGAGTCAGTCAGCACGTGCCGCGATCATTAGCCCATCAACACTGCATATGAGATATGGCGGAACAGAAGGGTCGATCGATACAAGATACTTTTCTATTATTACGGCTGCTGGAACTAGTCAGTCTCCATATCCTGCAAATAAAATGTATGTCTTTGATCTGTGTCTAGATCCAAATTATATTTCCAATGTGCCAGCTGGTTATGACAAGTCGGCAATAATAACGATGAACACACCGAAGACTCAGTTAATAGTATTACCAGATGCGACTCAGTCTAGTGTTCAAATCGCTGGAGTAAACACGCCGAGATCGTTCAGTCTGACTTCAAAGTCATATAGTGCTGGAAATACCACCGTATATATTTTCCACGTTGATAATATCCAACAGATTGTGCCGAATGAGCAAGGAGTATCTATCAATGGTTCAGTTGTTGCTGCCAAGTTGGCTTCAATGGGTTATAGGATGGCGACAAAGACTGAAGCTTTTGCGATCCAGTCTATCGCCGGTGCTGATGCTGATGGTGTGAAATTGATAGGTGAAGCGAATGGCTACGCAACTCTGGTTATGAGCAATCTATGTCCTGGTAGTAACTGTGTCGGTTCCTCCGGCCTTATATACAACGGAGACAAGGTGGCAGCAGTTAAATTGTAATAATTAATAAAATTTTATAAAATTATTAATTATGAATTATGAATCCATGAAAAAAATTCTTTACACAACGTTTGCCACAGCCATGATAGTATCCGCTGCTATACAGACTCCAGTATTTGCCCTAGAAGGAGATTATGCTCCGTCTAGCGCATCATCTCAATCTCTTTGCACAGTATTTTCTGGAGACATTGCCTTTGGATCATCGGGAGATAATGTTACGAAATTGCAAGATTATCTATCAGTTACTGGGTATTTCAATACTGAGTCTACTGGATATTTTGGAAATGTGACATTGAATGCAGTGAAGAATTATCAGACAGCTCACAATTTCGTCTCGACAGGCTATGTTGGTCCTTTGACTAGAGGTGCTATTCAGTCAGAGAGTTGTGGAACTGCTTCTGGTGCAAGTTCCGGATCAACTGGTGCTTCTCTTGGTTCAGTGACATGTCCAGCAGGCTACAATTGTACAGCCACTACTCAAACTCCAGTTGCCTGTCCTCTAGGTTATGTCTGTACTCCACAAACTACGACTTCTGGTGTGGTCGGCGCGACATATGTTCAGGGATCATTCTATAGGACATATCTGAGTGGTTCAGGAAGTAGTAGGACGATTACGAATGCAACTGGAACAACTGTTACGAACGGCACAACTTCTGCTGCGGCGAATTCTTCATCAACAATTCTGACCACTCCATCAAGTCAGGTTGTAACAATACCGGTTGTGAGTAGTCTGGGAGTTGATGATGGTGTACCAAACCCATTTGCTGGTATGAATTTGAGTACAGATGTAAATAAGATATACGCGGTTGTCGGGGCGGATTATGTCGTCCCCGCAATCGGAAAAGCGATCATTCCAAAATGTAAGGACAATCAGTTCTGGTATGACAAGACTCATGGTTGTGTGAATAATTTCATCACTCCTCTGCCTATGGACACGAGTGTAACAGTCGAAAACACTTCAGTTTCTACGAATGATCCATATTGTATAGGCAAGAGCAATGTTGATACTGATAACAACATCCGCACACTGACTGAATATTGGAAATGTGTTATGGGCGAGGCCAATAGTGTGACGAATTACAAGAATCCGTGGATAAGTAAAAGTAATCTGATCGGGGTAAAGACCTTCGGTTTAGCCAATAATCTCAGTTCGAACTTCTGTAAGAATGCTGTTAGTCTGTCTGTTGCAAAACAACTGTCAGCGACGAATGCAGCTAGTGGCATTCAGGATGACTATATGAATAATTCTAGGATACTATTGGTCAATGATGGAGTTAGTTTGTCTTGGCTTCAGGCACAGATGTTCTATATGGTGAACAATCATAGTGGAAATAACTGGGATGGATCAAAGAGGTATGAACCATATATCAATAGTGATGGATTAGAAGATTCAAAATTTTATACTCCGAACACGAATGATTGGTCAAATCCACAATTCCAGGCTTTACTCAAGAATTTCCAAATGCCAGCTGTTGGTGGTATAGCAAAGTGTCTCGATGCCGATTACAAATCAAATTTCTGGGGTACACCTTGGGCTAGTCATTATCAGAGATATTTGATAGATCTGAAGCAACAGGGATTATTGAGATAGGTCGACAGACATCATCTACCGTATAAAGTGTAAGGTGATCAATCTCGAGTGTATCTTTTTCTGAATTTTCTGATATTCTGTAATTATGGCATTAGATAAACAAGAAATAGAATCAAAGATCGCCGAACTTGAGGCCCTGATGGCTTCCGGCGATTTTTGGTCTGACAAAGTGAAAGCGCAAGCCAAGATAAAGGAGTTGCAAAATCTGAAGGATAGTTTGGCCGGACTCGGTAAATACGATAGAGGGAATGCAATACTTTCGATCCTCTCTGGTGCAGGTGGTGATGATGCGGAGGACTTTTCTGCGATGCTACTTCGGATGTATAGGCGCTATGCTGAGGGTAAAGGCTGGGGTTGGTCCCTCATACATTCGAATGAAAATGATCACGGCGGGTATAGAAACGTAACTGTCGAAATTACAGGGAAGAGTGGCGGCGTGACAACTGATGATGGAGGGAGTTTGGGTGCGTATGGAACTCTCAAAAATGAGTCAGGAGTTCATAGATTGGTCCGCATCTCTCCATTCAATGCCAATCAGAAACGACAAACGTCATTTTCGATGGTTGAGGTTATACCAGAATTCGAAAAGACTTCGGCAGGTGATCTACATATTCCTGATAGCGATCTAGAGGTCAGTATCGCAAAGTCTGGCGGTCCAGGAGGGCAAAATGTCAATAAAAGGGAAACAGCGGTACGTCTCGTCCATAAACCGACTAGCATCTCAATACATGTGACATCTGAACGTTCTCAAGCTCAGAACCGTGAGAAAGCTATGGATATATTACGTGGAAAGTTGTGGAAGAAAATGGAGGACGAAAGGATTGCCAGAGAAAAGGGCATGCAGATCTCCTCGACTACTGCTATCGAGTGGGGCAATCAGATCCGCTCATATGTTATGCATCCGTATAAGATGGTCAAGGATCATCGGAATGATCATGAGACGACACAAGTTGATAAGGTGCTAGAGGGTGACTTGCAGGAGTTTATAGAAGCGGAGAAGAGTTTATAATTCACACTTAGTACGCTATACTGTTACACATGATCTACTACGACAAAGTCACGAAAATATATCCTGACAAGTCAGTTGCGCTTGATTCAGTCAGTTTTGGTGTTGAACCAAAGGAATTCGTGACGATCGTGGGGCACTCTGGTGCGGGCAAGACAACTCTCATGAAGATGCTCATAGCAGAGGATTGGCCAACAGAAGGAGCTGTATTTCTAGAATCCAGTAATATTCACAAATTGAATAAGAGAGAGATGAGTAAGTTGCGACGCAGGATCGGCACAGTTTTTCAAGATTATAGATTACTACCAAACAAGACCGTCTATGAAAATATCGCTTTTGCTATGGAAGCAACTGGCAGGTCTGATAGTGAGATAGCTGCTGATGTTCCGCACGTTCTCGAACTCGTCGATCTCGGCCACAAGATATGGAATTTTCCGAGAGAACTGTCCGGTGGTGAACGTCAGCGTGTGGCTATTGCGAGAGCGATCGTTACACAACCTGATATCGTGATCGCTGATGAGCCTACTGGTAACCTCGATCCTACAAATACTTATGAAATTATTCGTATTTTACAGAAAATCAATGAACTTGGTACCACTGTTCTGTTAACCACTCATAACAAAGGTGTTGTCGATAAGGTTGGCGGTCGTGTCATAACGATGGAGAAAGGGAAGGTGATAAGAGATGATAAGGCAGGTAAATATATTCTATAATAATAAACTTTATATGGTATTCACAACATTCAAGAGAATTACTAGAACAGGCTTCGTAAATTTCTGGAGAAATGGGTTTCTTTCTTTTGCTGCGATAGTAGTTCTCACACTCGCATTACTTTCATTTGGTAGCATCATCTTTCTAGGCGCATTCGGTAGGGCACTCATAGCTGATGTAAAGGATAAAGTAGATATCAATGTATATTTCGCTCTGTCTGCTCCTCTGCAGGATATGTTGGCGGTGCAGTCAGATCTCAAACGTTTGCCAGAGGTTGCTAGCACGACATTTATCTCGAGCGATCAAGTTTTGGTCAATTTCAAAGCAAAGTGGCAAGATAATACTTTGATCATGCAAGGACTCGAGGAGATCGGAGACAATCCATTTCCAGCAACCTTGAATGTAAAAGCGAAAGATCCTGGTCAATATGGAGGTATCACTCAGTACTTACAGAACAAGGATCTGACAATGACTGATGGCACACCGCTCATCGAGAAGGTCAATTATGAACAGAATAAACTGATCATTGATAGACTAGGTACGATCATACCTGCGATAGAGAAAGCCGGATCGATCACAGGGTTCATCATGGTAGTAGTCGCTATCATCGTTGTATTCAATACGATCAGACTCATTGTATATACTTCAAAAGATGAAATCTCAGTTATGAAACTAGTTGGTGCAAGTAATATATATGTGAGAGGTCCTCTGGTTGTTTCTGGTGTGATGTATGGCATCATCTCAGGCGTCATAACGCTCATATTGATGGCCGCGTTCTCGTATTGGAGTGATGTAGTCATATTACGGTTCGCCGGTGTAGAGATAGCCGCGAATTTTGAATTAGTGGTAAATGTGTTGTCAAAATATTTTTCGGCAAATTTCAGTCAGATATTTATATTGATTATGGGTGCTGGTGTGGTGCTCGGCGCTCTATCTAGTTACGTTGCAGCTAGGAGGTATCTCAAGGTTTAAATAAAAAAACCGCCAGTGTAATGCTGGCGGCTGAAGGAGCGAAATCAGCGCGATTGCTAGATCAAGCAGCTCCCATAGCGAGCTGGTGGCTGACGGTATCTTCTTCGACTCTAATCCAGTCGAGGACGACATTCTTGGTTGGGGAATGCCGGACGATTTCTTGTCTCGGACTCAAGTCCTTGGGAATGACACAGATGAATGTGTGCATCTCCCGAAATGTCTGGAGGCCGGGGTACGACTCCGTTGTCGGTTCGCCTGGTTCATACATATCGATCGCGACTATAGCGCCGGTACCCAAAGGGCAGATCCCCTCTGTAATTTCCCGAACCGCCGCCTGTAGTGGCTCTTCGTCTGGGCGAGGATAGACTCGAGTAAAGTTGCACTCAATGCCGAGTTTGTCCTTGATGCAGCGTATGGCCGCGGCAAAGGTGTCGATCTCACCAACCCTCATCTTGCCACAGATACTGTTTTGTCTTGGCTGTACGTTCCTGTTGCCGATCGAGCGCTTCTTTTCACAGAGCATCTCGATCTCGCCGTCGTCATCAACTGTGCAAACGGCGATGAGTACATTCTTGACGTACCTGTCTGCACCATAGCCGCCGCCGTCCTTATGTACGATGGCGACCTGGCTGAGCTCTGTCTGAACCTCGAGATGTAGATCTTCTACAGTCTTCGGGGTTTTCCATTTTTCGAATGGCACATGGGCATTTTTCAATTCCTTTCGGAATTCTAACAGGCTTATCTTTCTAGTTAATATAGTCATGTTCTCCTAGTATTTGTTTTTTGGTCTGTTTACTGTCTGTGCGTAATCCTACACAAAAATTGGGAAAAGTCAAGGTGACAAGTCAGCCAGTCTTTCATAGAATGGACGGATGAAACGATCTTCAAAATTGCCACACAAATACATATTCGTTCTTGGCGGTGTGATGTCTGGGGTAGGAAAAGGTATAGCGACTTCGTCTATAGGGACATTACTTTCGAGTAAGGGCTATTCGATCAACCTGGTCAAAGTAGATCCATATCTCAATGTTGATGCTGGTACTATGAATCCTACCGAACATGGTGAGGTTTTCGTATTGAATTCTGGACTGGAAACGGATCAGGATATGGGTAATTATGAGAGATTCCTCGGAAAAGATCTAACCGCCAATGACTATATAACTAGTGGGATGGTATATAAGCATGTGATCGAAAAAGAGAGAGCACTCGGCTATGGGGGCAAATGTGTAGAAGCGATACCTCATCTGCGCGATGAGATCGTCCATAGGTTCGAACATTCTGCCAAGATCAATAAGTCAGACATTTCCATAATAGAGATCGGTGGTACAGTCGGTGACTACCAAAACACTATGTTCATAGAGGCGGCGAGATTTCTCAAAATGCGACATCCTACAGATGTCATTTTTATTATGGTTAGTTATTTGCCTGTTCCATCGAAGTTAGGTGAGATGAAGACTCGCCCTACTCAGCACGCAGTACAGCAACTAGCATCATATGGAGTGAATACGGACATTGTGATCGCTAGAGCTGATCATCCTTTGGACTTACGTCGTAAAGAAAAGATAGCGACAGCCTGCAATATTCCTATTGAAAATGTCATCTCAGCTCCAGACATCGAGAGTGTTTATGATGTTCCTGTCAATTTCAAGCAAGGTAAGATAGATGAGATCGTACTCAAAGCATTGAATATAGATGTGCATGGTAGAAAAGGTGGGGAGTCTGGTATTGATTTCAATAAATGGGCGAAGATGGCACGTGGTATCAAGGACGGGACGCGTAAGAAAGTGAATATCGCCATAGTTGGAAAATATTTTGCAACAGGAAATTTCATGTTGAATGATTCGTATCTGTCAGTTTTGGAAGCGATCAAGTATTCAGCCAATAGAGTTGGTGTCAAAGCGGTCATAACTGCAGTTAATGCTGGTGATTTTGAGAAAGTTACAAGGCAACAGAATGATCCAGATTTTCCATATTTACCGGATGGTGCAGCTTCAGTCTTGGACAAATATGATGGCATCATCGTTCCTGGTGGATTTGGTGCAACGGGCATAGAAGGTAAATTGAATGTTATCAGATATGCGCGTGAGAAGAAGATTCCATACTTTGGATTATGTTATGGTATGCAGCTCATGACGATAGAATATGCGAGAAATGTACTCGGATTGAAAGGTTCACATACTGCGGAGATAGATCCAAAGTCACCGCATACGATCATCGACATCATGCCGGATCAGAAAAAGAAGATAGACATCGGTAATTATGGAGGCAGCATGAGGCTAGGGCTTTATCCAGCAAAGCTTTCTCCTCACACCATCGCCCATTCTGCATATTTGAAATGGCTAGATAAGTTGGCAGCTAGAGAGAGCAGATCAAAGACCGGAGACAATCCAAAAGATAGATTGAAAATGAAAGATATTCTGATCGAAGAACGGCATCGTCATCGTTATGAAGTCAATCTAAGATATGTGAAGCAACTGGAGAAAGGCGGCTTGATATTTTCTGGAAAGTCACCTGACGGCACTTTGATGGAGATAGCTGAGTTACCATATTCGGTAGGGGAAACTGGGGGAAATGGCCACCCATTCTTTCTGGGAACTCAGTTTCATCCGGAATTTTTGGCTAGACCACTTACGCCACATCCACTCTTTACCGCTTTCATTGAGGCGGCTGTGAATGGCGCCAAGAGGGTGATTGATGAGGTTTCTATTAACAATGAACATAGAGGATAGTCAGTTACAGTATTGACAGTTACGACCTCTGTTTGATGTTGTCATGAGTCCCAATAAAGAAGCTGCACCATAGGGTCGGTGCAGCTGTAGTAGCGTTTTGCGTGTATGAGAAGTACGAATATCCCTGAGGTGTTTCGAATGTGCGACGGAACTCACAGATGTCAGGCAACTTTCGGATCCCCATTCTGCCAACAGAAATGAGTTTCGTGGCCATTTTCAATGAAAATGTATTTGTGTCTGTACAAGAGATTGTTCGCTTCGAGGTGAACAGTGAAATGGTGTCGATGGTACACATCAACGAATCCTAGATAGAACAGTGATGTGTCCGTATTCACTATTTCCACTTCACCCTTGTTGAGCTTGAATTCTCTGGCATCTTTGAATCCTAGGACACTCTCGAGTAGTCTGAAAGCGGCATCTTCTGGCATTTCAGTGCGCAGCTTGATCTTACCGCCGAGGCTGCCTGTAAATGGCCTCTTTTTGTATTCTTCATTTTTTTCAGTCCTGCGGAATTCATGCAGAGTTTCCTTGTGACCATTGTGATAGTGAGTCACGGTGATCACGGCAACACTCACATGTAGAGCAGGACGTTTCTTCATGGAATTTTCTTCTACCCACATTTCGCCATTTTGGAGAGAGTCGAGTAGGCCATCGACAGCCTTCAGATTACCAGATTTCTTTTGGTCTACTCCTTGATGTTTCCACAAGCTGTACGGAATATGGTTATCGTCCAGAAACTTGAGTAGTTTCTTGCGATTCCAGTTCATGTTCTGTAATGAGCGGGGATTGCCCAGATAGAGATAGAATACGGCCAAGACTACGATTACGAGTAATGCTTTTTCAATGTTCACATTGATCCTTTGGTTGAATTTTTAGTCCGAATCTACGTATTTTATAACTTTAATAGAGGGGAATTGCAATAGGTAATCCTAGTGATCTGGTTTTGCGAGTCGATCGAATGGTGTATTGCCAAAGTGCTAAGAAAATGATATAATATCAACATAACTTTGTACAAAAAAATCAAATATACTTAGAAGAAAGGGAAAAACATTAGAAAGATCTATTCGACTATGTTGGCGTGGTTACGGTTCGCGGCGACGATCGTTATGGAGAAAGTGGTTTGTGGATCGTTCTACTATCTATTCTTTCCATTCTTGATCGGTAAGATCGGAGCGCTTCGGGCGGTTCCATCACTCTTCTGCATGCAGTTTTTGGTTTCTCTGGTTTGTTGGTTCATGTATGACTATATCGGTAGAGATATTGTCGGATTGGCTAGCATCAAGATGAAGATCGAGTGGCAAAGCCAGAAGGTTCGCATGCGTTTTCCACGCTGGGGCAGATTCCTAGATCGTTATAGGAATATAGCTCGGGCACTGGAGTTCGCATTTTGTTCGTGGCAGTTCATTCCGCCGCTTGCGTTGCTCTGCCTTCGGAAAGAGGGTAAAAAGGGGGATACGACAACAGAGATCGGTATGCTGTGCGGAAGTTCTGCACTCGCGACGGTTATCTGGACTGGTTATTCGATTGGATTGTTCGAACCAATAGTGGTCTTCATCAAATCCAATTTTGGAGTGTGACTGGGTTTTGTTGGTTTCAAAAATGCGCCACTTCTAATACATGTGGCGCTTTTATTTTTGTATTGTCAATATTTCTGTCGTTTTTTTGTAATGATACAATATTTTGATGAATACAAGTTGGAATAAAGGACTTACAAAATATACGCACCCGTCAATTATGATGACTTCAGTAAAAATGAAGGCTAAAGCGGTAGATAATTTATTTTCTTGGCGAGAGATGGCTAAAAAACAAGGAAAAATGCGGAGCGTATACCCGATATTGAAGCGCGATGGAGATCTCGCAGAGCTTATCGGTGTTATTCTTGGAGATGGACATTTGAGAAAATATCCACGTACCGATGAATTGTCGATCTTTTCTAATTCAACAAACGAAGGAATTGTCAGGAGATATAGTGGTCTGGTAGAGCGTATATTTGATATGAAACCTGCAGAAACTATTCACAGTGGAAAGAAATGTATTAGGATTAGAATATATCAAAAATTCTTGCAGGAACGAATACAGATCCCATATAGTCCGCGGGGCAAATTGGACATAGTTGTACCGGACTGGATTTTGGGCGATATTTCCTTTATAGTTAGGTATCTTCGTGGTTTATACGAAGCTGAGGGATCATATAGTGTTCATCTGCCAACATCTACATATAAATTGTTCTTTTCGAATAGAAACATGTCGATGTTATCAAATGTGAAAATTTTGTTGGAGAAGCTTGGTTTTCATCCTCATTTGAGTAAGGATAAGGTTCAAGTATCTAGAAAAGAAGAAGTTGTGAAATTGCTAGAATTAATCGAGTTTAGAAAGTATTGAAAATTTATTGCGGGATCGGCTAATGGTAGGCCACATCCCTCTGGAGGATGTTATCTTGGTTCGAGTCCAAGTCCCGCAGCAATTTCGCAAAAATCGCAGAATCGCCCGAAAAAGGCGAAAGAATCGCAGAATATGGAGGGCGGGGCGGAATTCCCCCCTGAAACCCCCCTTCCGCCCCGCCCGCATCTTTGCTCACGTTTTTGGGAATTTTCGTGACGAAAGCAAAAGGAAAATGCGGAGAAAAAATGAGGGTGCGGTTGAGGACGAGTGGGTTCGAACCGACTTTTTCAAAGAATGATCGAATTTTCGTAGTATCTGTACTCTCTGCCAAAATAGAGGCTTCCTTGCAGTCTTTTAGGAAGTTAATCACTGGTTCGAACCGATCGTTAGAAACTTTACCGAAAGCAGTAATTTTGTCCTTCAAAACCTGCTTTTCGGTTACAAGTTTGTTTTTGGTTGTCTGGTATTCTTCAAGAGTTAGGGCATTGCCAAGGTATGCAGTCATGAGTTTTTCTAGTTTAGCGTTAATGGCTAGTGCCTCATCACTTACTTTCTGAATCTGATTTTTCGAAGAGTCATCGTCCTTAGCTCGATCTTTCTCAACCTCTGCAATTAGCCAGTTTGCCACTTCATCAGAAAGTGATACTTTTTTTAGCTCCTCCTGAATGAGTGTTGTCATAGCTTCCTCACGAACGTATTTTTGTGAACATGGGCCTTTGTGCTTTGTACACCTCAAATAGTTATGACCCTTCTGGGTTTCAATCGTAAGGCAACAGCCACATTCAGCGCACTTGAACAGTCCGCGATACACATACGGCTTGAGATCACCGTCATGTTGGGGTTTGCTTTTTTTGGTCATAACTTCCTGGCATATATCAAAAATTTTCTTGGTGATGATTGGCTCATGCTTACCTTCGTAAAATTCACCATGAAAAAGTATGAGTCCGTGGTACAAATTATTTTTGAGTAGATACTGGTAGTTGGAAATAGAAAGTTCCTTGCCCTTGTGCCCAGTCAATCCAAGCTCGCCCATACTTTTACGGAGGGCTGATAGAGTATAATTTCCTGTAGCGTAAGTTTCAAAAGCTTTCTTGATGAATGGTGCTTTTTCGGGATCAACAACTATCAATTTAGTTTTCTTGTCATTGAGGTAACCGATTGGAGCTTTCTGTGGCCAGATTCCATTCTTCAATTTTTGTTTGTAACTACGCTTTACATTTTCAGACAGATTGTCCACATAATATTTTGACTGCGAAAAAGAAATGGAAAGCATAAATTTTCCTTGGGGTGTTGCATCAAACCAGAAAGTTGGAAATTTTAGGTCGGTGATAACACCGGTGTCCACCATATAAATAATTTTGCCACCATCCACCGAGTTACGAGCGAGCCTATCAGGATGCCATGCCAAAATGCCAGAGGCTTCTCTGGCTTCTATACGCTCCAACATCTCCGCAAATACAGGCCTACCAGGAGTTTTGGCAGTTTGTTTCTCGATGAAGATGTCTACAACCTCCAATTGCTCCTTTTTGGCGAGCTCGCGTAGCTCGGAGAGCTGGTCGGCAAGAGATCTCACTTGCCGATCCTCGGTGTCGGTAGATTTTCTGGTATATATAAAATATTTTTTCTCACTCATGTTTGTATTTTACCAAATTTTTCAGAAAGCAAGAAATATTTTTTACATAAATCAGTGCATAAACAGTTAACAACTAAGCTCTCATCGAGAAGCGGTCGACTTTCGCTTCTTCTCACAGTAGTTTCTTCACGTCTCGCACATATCTGTATGGCGGACGCGCCCCACGATTGCCCTAGCAACGGTGGGAAGCGCGGGAGCCGTTCTGGTATGTGCGTATGGCGTGCCACGAGACTCTGTAGAAGCGGAAGTGGGCCGCTTCGAGTCACTGTGGTGTGTGTTTGTGTTTAAAAATAAAAAGTAAAAGAAGGTGAGTACCCATCTGGTCCTCAACCGCACCCTCATTTTTTCTCCGCATTTTCCTTTTGCATTTGTAACGAAAATTCCCAAAAACGTGAGCAAAGATGCGGGCGGGGCGGAAGGGGGGTTTCAGGGGGGAATTCCGCCCCGCCCTCCATATTCTGCGATTCTTTCGCCTTTTTCGGGCGATTCTGCGATTTTTGCGAAATTGCTGTCGTTTTTGAATGAAGTTCGAACGTTTTTCGCTGAAAATCCTCAAAATTAAGGAAGTCAGGCGGCACGGCAGGAGGGGTGTGGGGAGGAATGCCGTGCCGCCTTCCTACTGTTTTCTTTCTTTTTTTTCCGTCATGCACCTTGTGGAGCTCGGACGATGCGGAACTCTTGTGTGGGGCGAGCTGTTTCCGCACGTCCTCGCGGGGGATTTGGAGGACGATTTGGATTGAAATACTGTTAGAGATACGATTAGTTTATACACAGCCCATATAAAGACTTTTGAGTATAAATCATGGTATTATTTATTGTATGTATGAGCTTGATCACACACACACACACACACACACACACACACACACACCGCAGGTCCTCAAATATTGTATCGCGGTTGCATGAAATTAAGAGAGTACTAACTCCCTCTAAAAAATTCTACGCTGCCATTCTTTCCAGTATATTTTTTGTAGTTTGTATTTTTTCTTTTGTTAATGTCGCAAGGGCAGATATTACGACGGGATTGATAGGTCATTGGACGTTTGATTCGGCTGATACTAATTGGGCGGGAAATACAACAGCAGACATATCGGGTAGTAACAATACAGGTACACTAACAAATTTTTATTCAGCCACGAGTACAACAGGCGGACATATTTATGAGTCATTATCATTTGATGGAAATAATGACTATGTGTTAGCGGGAACTATTGCGGGAGGTACAATTACAGGATCTGTTTGTTTTTGGGTAAAAAGATCTGGAAGTAAGGCAAATCCTCAACTCATTAATTTTACCGCTAATGGAGGAACAGGGTTTGTATACTTGTATACCAATAATAGTACGATTGCCAAGACTTCAGGTACTGTATATGTGGATAGTCAAAGAACTACCGCTTTCCCAGGTGACGGTGAATTTCATAATGTTTGCGTTACGGGTATGTCTATTGTTTCAAATGGTAACACTTATATTGGAGCAAATTCATCAGGAACCGGATCGTGGCTAGGTCTGCTTGATGATTTCCGCATTTATAATCGCACGCTTTCTGCAACAGATGTAGCTCAATTATATAATACTGGATTTACGCCAATTGTTACCACTTCAGGTGCCTCATCGATAACCGATATTTCAGCTACTCTCAACGGCTCCACAGATATGGCTAATGCAGCTTCTTCTACTAGTCGTGGTTTTGCATACGGCACAGATTCGACTTTAAGTACAGTCATAGCTACAACAACTGAAGCAGGTGGACCATTTGGTTCTGGTGTTTTCACTCAAAATATTTCAGGTCTGACGGAAAATACAACATATTATTTCAGAGCATATTCTGCAAATGCTACGTCCACAGGTTTTGGAAGTATTTTATCATTTACATCAGGTGTTCCTGCTTCAGTATCTCCGCCGTCACTTCTTGAGGCTAATTTTTCTCTAATCACTCAAGTATCTGCTGTAGCTTCTTCTACCATCACATCTGTCGGTGGATCTAACGTATCAAATCGTGGTTTTGCATATGGTACAGACTCTACTTTTGCCAATGTCATTGCTACAACTACAGAAACTGGTGATTTTGGAACTGGTCAGTTCAGTAGCAACCTCACATCACTAATTTGTAATACTACATACTATGTTCGCGCTTATGCTGTAAATTCTTACGGAACCAGCACAGCTTCGTCAGCCAACTTCACCACATCACCATGTGTACCAAGTATACCAACTAGCGTCTCTGCTGTTAGTACATTACGTAATCAAGCCACAATCACATTCACACCTGGCTCCGATGGTGGTTCATCCATCCTATATTACTTAGCTTCATCTACTCCGGGAAACATCACAGCTACATCTACAGGTTCACCTATTACAGTTACAGGACTTACAAATGGAGTCGTATATACTTTTCAAGTTTATGCAGTGAATGCAGTCGGTACTAGTACTCCCTCAGTCTTTTCTAATGCGGTTACTCCAGATGCGACTGCTACAGGTCTCGGTGGGCATTGGACATTCGATACTACAAATACCAACTGGTTAGCAAGTACCACAGCTGATAGTTCTGGTAATGGTAATACGGGTACGCTAACTAATTTCTATTCTTCGACGAGTACAGTAGCAGGTTTTGACAATCAAGGGTTATATTTCAATGGCGGAACTGAATATATTGACGCTGGAACCGGTCAAGGTTTGAGTCCAACATCAGCAATTACTATATCTACTTGGATCAAGCCTATAGGAAAAAGTAATTCAAATTATCTTGCAGTGGTAGGGAAAAAAAATAGTTATTTTCTTGATATACGAGACGATGGTATTATTTTGTTTTATTTAACTGGAGTAAAAAATTGGCTTACACAAACGACAAGTGATAAAAATCTATTTGATGGAGTCTGGCACAATCTGGTTGCAAAATATGATGGATCGATTCAGTCTATTTATATCGATGGTTTATTTATTGCGTCAACAACAGCAACTGGAAACATTAATACGAGCTTTGATAATTTGCAAATTGGCAGAAGGGGGACGACAATACATTATAAGGGTTCAATGGATGATGTACGTATTTACAGTAGTAGTTTAACGGAATCAGAAATACAATCACTTTATCTAAGCTATGGTCAAACGCGTACCCCTCAAACATACTACATATCTTCAACTTTAGGTAATGATGAAAATGATGGTCTTTCGGAATCTACTCCATGGCAAAATATTGATAAGATCTATAAAATAGCTTCGCTTCCTTATGGATTTGTTCCAGGAGATCAGATTTTATTGAAGAGGGGTGATACTTGGGAAGGTCAAATTCGACTGGATCGTATAATAGGGACAGGATCAGATCCGATCACTATTGGTGCTTATGGATCAAATTCGGATCCAAAACCGATTATATACGGAGATGGAAGAAATTTAACATGGACTGCAGTCGATGGCTATTCAGGGGTATACGAAGCGAATATTGGAGCAGGGAGTAATATAACGAGCGTATTTGAAAATAGTACAGCTTATACTTCTGGTACTTCTGGAAATGTCTACACTCTTTCCCCGGGACAGTGGGGTGTAAAACCTTTCGGACGTAGTGATCTTGTATGGATACGTACTCAAGATGGTGGTTTGCCAAGCAATATCAGAGTGTTTCGCTATACGACAATTTCTATGAAAGATAGCGAAAATATTGTTATTGGAAATCTTGATTTACGAGAGACATTTATTGCCATTTATGCCTATGGATCCGATTCAATTACTTCACGAAATATAAATACACTTAACACATTAGATAGTGCAGTAATTTATACTCAATACACGACAAATTCAACAATTGAGAATAGTAGTTTTGATACTACTGGAAACTCTACAGTCTATTTAGCCTTCTATAGTTCTAATAATACAATAAGCAATAATATTATTAGCGGAGCGTCAGAAACAGTTAGTGGAATAAATGTTTCTCCAGGTGACGACCAAGCAGTAGGACTTCATACAGGGACAGGAAATATTATTGAAAACAATACAGTTCTTTCTGGTTCTATAGATTTTTATTATGAAAATGATTCAATACTTCGATATAATATTTTTGAAAGTGCTCAAAGTGGGTATTATCCCCATGGGACGAATCTAACGATATATGGAAACATAGGGGGGCTTGGAGGTAACTCAGTAAATACAGGAGTATTACCGATAAAAATATTTCATAATCTTATTAGGGGATATATGATAGGAGGAAATGGAGGTGGGCAAGGAGAATCAACTGGATCAATATTATTCTATAACAACATAGTTTATAATACGACAAATAACGCTCTGATGAATTTCGGTAGCGTTGTAGACTCTGATTACAATTGTTTTTACAATACAAACGCTAATTATTCTTACACATATAATTCTGTCAGTTATCATAGTCTAGCATCATATCAAAGTGGAACTGGTCATGATTTACATTCTGTCTTTTCAAACCCTAACCTTGAAGGAAACCGTATTTCATCAGATTCTCCGTGCAAGAATATAGGAACAGATGTTTCGAGTGAGATAAATTTTCCATACGTTGATTATGTAGGAGTCTCAATCCCTCAGGGTGTAGCACCAGATGCAGGAGCGTACGAATACATCCCTACTCCGACCGTCTCCGTGTCTACCGCATCACTTATCTCAGCATATACAGCAACATTAAATGGTTCAATAGATGCAACTGGAGGTGCTAATGCCTCAGCCCGAGGATTTGAATGGGGTTCGACTGATTCGTACGGTACTATTGTTTCTACAACGGGTTCATATTCCACTGGTTCTTTTAGTACCAACCTTTCTAACCTGATTTGCGATACCACTTACCATTTTCGTTCATTCGCAACAAATAATACTGGAACGGCATCATCGTCGGACGCCACGTTTACTACATCAGCTTGTTCGTCTGTCAGTAATGGTTCCTCCAGATCCTCATCAGGAAGTCGTGTCTGGTGGTGGCCTTTCAGAGCAAGTACAACAACACAACAGACTCAACCACAGACAGAAGTTAATCCACCACTCAATATACCTGTAACCAAAAAGGTTGTTGATCCTATCACCCCAAATCAATCAGAACCAGAGATCGCAAAAGATTCCAGATCATCTTTAATCGCGCGTCTCTTTAAACGATTCTCTCTTGCCTTATTCTCTAAAGAAGAGAAGAAGATCTTACCATCTGAAGTTGTCTTTGCCAAACCAGCTAACCTACCTAGCTTCGATGTTTCCACCCAAGTATCTCTCCAGACTACTCCAGTATTCAATACACAAGCCACTATTCATGTCCCTCAAGGTAAACCCATAGATCTAGCTGTCAAAGCAGACAAACCAGTGAAGGAAGTCACAGGCTACCTCACTATTAAGAAGATTGATAGGAAGACTGCTCTCCTAGACCTTGAGAAGCAGGATAAATCAGGTGTGAACACAGCAAACCTAGCTTCTGTCCTCTCTGCATTAGAGACTATTCCTGAAGACAAATTCGTCCTCCTTGCATTCAAATACACTGATCCAGACAGTGACGGTATATATACTGCAACCATTGATTCTCCTAAAGTCACTGGAGAATATGACATCATGACGATCTTGGAATACAAGGACAAGAAACTCGGCTACCGTGAACTTCACCTCACTGCTGTGATTGACCCAGAGGGGTATGTGTATCATATGACAGGAAAAGAACAGACTCGTATTACTAACGCAAAATTGACTCTTTATGTGAAAGACTCAAAAACTGAAAAATTTATTATTTGGCCGGCTGATCAATTTAAACAGATCAATCCACAGACAACAGATATAACAGGTAACTACTCCTTCCTTGTTCCCGAAGGTATCTATCAACTTTCCGTTACAGCTCCAGACTATTATAACTACACTGGTGATGAATTCACTGTCACTCAAGGTGCTGGGGTTCACGAGAACATTGAGCTCACCAAATGCAACTGGTTAAAGAGTCTGTGGAGGTGGTTTACAGGGATGTTCTAAACTATGATAGAAAGTTTGATAAATTATATTGAGAAAAAATGTAAAAATTTCTTATGTCAGATGATCAAAACCAAGATATAAATCCACAACAAGAGCCACCACAAAGCCCTGAAGCAGTCACAGATGAAGCACCTATTCAGCAAGCCGATTCTATACCTACCGATATGCCCCCTGTGGCCCCAGAAGCCCCTAAGGACGCTTCTACCTCTGTTCCTGTAGAAGATCAAAATGGAGCAAATAAGGATGAAAATCAAGTATCAGAATCTCCAGCTGTGACCGCGCCAGCGCCACTAACCTCGGCTACTCCACAAACGCAATCGCTGGCGCAACAAGATGAACGTGGATTCATCAAGAGCTTGCTTATTAAAGCTCAAGCTAAAATACAATTTAACAAACAAAGAAAGTTAGAAAAAATCATTCAGCTAGCACAAAAGAAAGGAATAATTACAAATGATGATGTACAAAAACTTTTGCATGTCTCTGATGCAACTGCAACCAGATATTTAGTAAAATTAGTAGAACAAGGTCGTCTGACTCGCTTAGGTTCACCACGCGATGCTAAATATCAAATTGTACGATAAAATAGTCTTGTGGCTCAAATGGTGGAATTGAGCCACAGAGGTTCTCGAGAAGCGGTCGACTTTCGCTTCTTCTCACTGAAATCTATTCGTGTTCGGAGGAAGTCGGTTCGGCGATTAGCCGTACGGACTGACGACGAATGCGCCACTAAACTATATGGAAGCGGAAGTGGACCGCTTCGAATGATTTGATGAAATACGTTTTGAAATATTTTGAACCCCGCGAGGACGGTGCGGAAACCTTTTGCCCCACACAATAGTTCCGCATCGTCCGAGCTCCACAAGGGCATGACGGAAAAAAAAGAAAGAAAACAGTAGGAAGGCGGCACGGCATTCCTCCCCACACCCCTCCTGCCGTGCCGCCTGACTTCCTTAATTTTGAGGATTTTCAGCGAAAAACGTTCGAACTTCATTCAAAAACGACAGCAAGATTTTTTTATGCCTCTGTTAAGCCACTTTACAAATCAGAGAGTCTTGGACGATCGAACCTAGGTCTAAGACATAGATAAATGAGTTCATCATGCTGCGGATACTTACCCTCGAATTTCCCCCTTTCTCATTCTTCCTAGAATCTTGTCTATGTCATGAATGGCACAGAGCATCTGGAAGATCATCTCTTGCATGTCATTCATGCGCCAAATGATATGAGGAGGGAGAGGGTATATAGGTACCTTCTCTTCCTTATGTTTCATCGGAGTATCTGTTACCCACTCATGGTGCACCATGAACAAAGCCTGTGGTTGTTAATGAGCTTTGTGTGAGAAGAATGTTCCTATTGGCGAGTCTATAAAAGACGTCAATCTTTGCCAGATTGGAAAGAATTCAGACTCTTGACAAACGCCATTTCGGGAGTACAATACTGATGTATCAATACGAAAAGGGACCCGAAAGGTGAAATACCTAAGGGGCCCTTTTCATTTACGCTGATAGGATATCTTTGCTCGGACGTCAGCACTTTCTAGATAGTCATAGAATTCGCTTCCCAGAGATTTGTATAGAGAAGAGGCGAACTGTTTGTTAGGGAAGAGCATCTTGCCGAATTTGTCTTTTTTGATGAGATAGTCGACGACTCTTTTATAATCACCGTCTCCTGAAACGATGAAGAACTTGCCAATAGGTTCACCATCCGCCAACTTTTTCATCATCTCAAAGATAATATCGGAATCAACATTTCCTTTCTTCGCACCTCGGAGGGCTGATGAATGATCTCGGAATGAAAGCACGAATCCAGCTTTCTGAAGCTTGTTGTACAGGTCTTGTTCATCGTCGGAGATGAAGCCGAGGAAATAATACGCCTCGGTTATTCCATACTTTTCCAATAGATAGGTTCTGAAACGGGCATGATCAATAGCCCAGCCACTCTCTTTTGTGCCGAGGTGTAGGTTTTGACCATCTATGAAAGCAATATTTGGTTCCTTTGCTGATTCCATCAGTGGTAATGATATCATCTAGAAACGCTGATACACAATAGTATCTTGCCGCCGACGGCAACCTTTGACGTCTGTTTCAAAATGTTCGGCCATCTATACTAGCTTCACACCTCAATAATTAGTTTTGTGTGCCGGTCTTTCGATGCTCTCCAAACTCCTTTCTAAAGTGGTAGTATATTAGTCTAGCCGCACGTTCCATTTTACGAGTCCAGGTTCGAACGTCGTCTAAGTTACCCAGCAAATCAAATTTGTCTATGGTATTATTGCAAGATGAAAACAATTAGGATTTTTCTTCTAGTTTTAATTATTATCGGAATAGTTGCGTTGTCTACTTACAAAATTTGGGTGCCGAAGTTGGTCAACCACATTCTTCGGTCTGAGGGCATATCGGTCGTGAATGATGAAAGTTTCTCTCCTTTAAACGCTACATATATGATTGATGGGCGACTAATTGCTCTAAAGAATGGATTATCGAGTATTTCGATTGCTAGTGGCTCAGCATCAAAGATAACTACTCAATATTTCGGCAATGAAGTAACACATGACTTTGATGGCGATGGAAGATTGGATACGGCTTTTATTTTGACACAGAACACTGGTGGAAGTGGTACATTTTATTATGTTGTGGCGGCACTTAACAAGGTGAATGGGTATATTGGTTCGCATGGTCTACTTCTCGGTGATCGTATAGCTCCACAAACAACAGAAATGTCACAAAACAAAAATACTCCAAATGTAATTGTTGTAAACTATGCGGACAGGAAACCGGGAGAAAGCTTTACGACACAACCATCGCAGGGGAAAAGCCTATGGCTTTTACTTGATCCAAAGATAATGCAGTTCGGTGAAGTAGCACAGAATTTTGAAGGAGAGACGGCTAACACTCTGACAGAGGCTGAAGGTCGTCTTATTGCCGAAAAATCTTGTGTCAAAGGTGGAGAAGCGTTATCGCAGGGGATATACAACGAAAATTCTAAAACTTGGTGGTACGATGCCAATCTAAATGCTACTAGACCCGGATGTAGTCCTGCCTGTGTAGTTGATGCAGTAACAAGAAAAGCTGAAATTAAATGGAGATGTACGGGCGTGAAGGAACCAGTTGCTTGCACCATGGATGCAAGACAATGCCCAAATGGTTCATATGTTGGGCGCACTGGACCTAATTGTGAATTTGTCTGTCCTTAATTCCGTTCGGGTAACACCCCAGATTGCCAGTAATTGATTCTGAGCTTGTGATATAATAAAATATATGGTTATAGACATAGAATTAACATTGAATAGGTTCGGATTAGGTAAAATTTCAGAAAATAAATTCCAGTTCCTATTTCTTAGGTTTTCTAAGTGGAAAATTACGAACAAACACTCTATTTCTTTTGAAATTAACTGGCGAACAAGTGAGGAACACAATAAGATAATATGACAAAAATACTTGGGATGCCTTTTGTTAATATAATTAGTACGGGTGATATCATCATTTTTATTGCTATTATTGTCTTGGGTCTATTTATAGCATCAGAGAATGATAGAAAAAAGTAAATGGTATTATTATGAAAAAATCACAAATTTCTTCAAAACAAATAGCAATAATGTTTTTTGGAATCATGATGGGCGTTTTGGGTGGACTATTTGGGTCTATTTTGGATCGGTATTTTACTCGGTACGATATGATTTATGAGATTATAGTAGCCGTTTTATTTTTTGGGATAATAGTATATTTTACAAAGATGATTAAATTATCCAAATAATTTGAAATGCACAATTCCGTTCGTATAACACCCCACACTCTTACCTAGTACTATTTTGCTTTTAGGACCTTCTTTGTCTCAACGGGGAAGGTCTTTACAATCTTCTTCTCCGCAACTCTCTTAGTTTCTCTATTCCTTCGAGATTCTACCAACTTTAGATCCTCTTCGGGTTTTATGTGTTCAGGTTTGATGCCTCTATTTAACAGAGCCTGACGTGTTTCATTACTATTCTTCACAACCTCGGAGTTCATCGCCTCTTTACCTCGAATATCTTTTTCTTTGATGTTGTGATCAGTCATCGCTAGTGCGAAATCCTTTGCTTTGAGTTCTACATGACTATCAAAATCAGCCAGGGATCTTTCTCTAGGAATCTTTCTGATCTTTTTGAGCTGACTTGCAGAGATGCCCCCATACAAGGCCTCGATGTGTTTGTTCTTGAATGTCGCAAATTCAACGGGATATTTTATACCCCTCTCATATACAGTAGACTCTATCTTGTTCTCGGTCTCTCGGAGTTTTGCTCGCGCATCGAGGCGTTTTGATTCCATATCTCTTTGCTCGAGTAATTCTTGCTTGCGAGTCTGTGTCGCGAAATATGTTTGTGAGAGAGCGATTTCAGGTTTTCGCGGATCACCGTTTTGGGCGATCAGGTAGCAGGCGTATCTGGTGAGGAAAATGTCTTCCTTCGGTCTACCTCCAGAGCTTTTTGTTGGCGCCGTCAAAAAGTGTCCATCTGTGGTTTGGTTGCTCGTTCTACAGGAGTGCTTCGCTCTTTCAATAGTTTCTGCAAATTGGCGCCATGTTGAATAACCAAGCATCGGCATGAGATCACGAGCTGACCAAAATTCCATAGGGTACTCATCTTTTGATGTGCGTTTGATCGATTCTAGGTTCTTTTGTATTGTGTCTAGTGCTTTATCCATATATTTATTGATTAGTTAATAATGTTATTAGTAAATAGACTCACCGTCAGATCCGATGAGTGAAAAATTATTGTGTTTGATTGAGGTCAGCGGAAAAACTTACAGTCTGAATAGGGGAATTGTATCAAAGGGACGAGTTGAGTCAATATTGTGGTGGGAAATGTTTTGTTGTGGTATGTATCTCTAACCTTGTGCATCAAAGGTTTAGGGGTCAACGTCAAAGTCGCGTGCGTGTTGTAAATCACATAATTGCGTGTTAGAGTATTCTTACAAATGAAAAAGACATTCATCCAGTCAAATAACTGGCACCATAATTACCTTTTACACGAAGGGGTTCTTGGCATGTCTCAAACTAATTAATTAAACATTTTACTGAGAAACAAAAACACCCTTCGTAGTTGAGGGGTGTTTTTGTTTATATCAACTAATCAAATATTATGAAAAAATTATCAAAGAAACAATTTGAAGAGGACTTATCAAGGCTTGTTTCGTTCAGGACACTTACTTCTGATCGTGTTCAGAATGGAAAAGCACTTGATTTCATCGTGTCGAAGATCAATAGGAAAGCAGTCATAAGCAGGATAAATAACGATGGTGTAGAGACTCTTATAGCATCAAATGAAGATACTAGAACTCCCGATCTGTGTTTCTTGGTACACGTCGACGTTGTAGCGGCCAAGTCAGAGCAATTTTCAATGGTAGTGAAAAAAGGGATCGCATATGGCCGTGGCGTGAGTGATATGAAGTTTTCAATCCCGATGGGCTACTGTCTCTTGAACGATATTATCGAAGATGAGTCGGATATATCATTCGCCTTTGTTGTAACAACTGATGAAGAGACGGGAGGATTCAAAGGTGCGAAGTATTTAGTAAATACATATGGTTTGAAGCCAAAGATTCTTATCGTTCCTGATGGCGGAGATGACCTTGTATTTATCAACAAGACTAAGGGTGTCTGTGCGCTGCGCATTGATTCAAAAGGTATTCCTGCACACTCATCGAGGATTTGGGATGGAAAAAATGCTTTAGAACCATTGGTAGAGTTATGTAGTATTGTTCTTAAGCGGTATAAGAAAAATAACGCAAAAGAATCTTGGAAAACAACCGTCAATCTGGGCATGCTTCAAGGTGGTATCTCAGCAAATCAAGTATGTCCTGAAGCTTATGCGATACTTGATTTCAGATTTCCAGAGACGACGACCTTCGAAGCTATTCGAGACGAAGTGTTGTTGATTGCAAGAAAAATTGATCCCTCACTCAGGATATCTGTTCATTCAATCGGTAGTCCAACATCTGTAGACGTGAAGGATCAGATCGTAAAAATATTTATCGGTAGTTTTGAGAAATCAACGGGGAGGGAGATAAGGGTTCGGGGAACATATGGGGCCTCTGATGCAAGACACTTTGCTAGACTCGAAGCTCCGGTACTAATGATAAAACCGATCGGTGGAGACATACACGGCGATAATGAAAATATAAGTATTGATTCTTGTCTTGTATTCTATTTGGCGCTACAAAACTTTTTAAGCGAACTGAAACAGGAGAAGGCGGTACTTCATCGGGCTCACTGAATAAAAAACTATCCCAACTCCCGTTGGCGATAGTCTACTGCCCGCACATGGTGTGTTGGCAGTACCTGTCGTAGTTCATTAACAAATTGAGAAATACTTATGAAAGATACATCGTTAGTTCGTGTCAATATGAATACCTGCCCCTTAGAGACGTTACTTGAATGGGCCGAGTGTTATTGTGAAATATGGAAAGAACCACCCTGGAATGAAGATTTTTGGCAACCTCAAGAGGTCATCAAAGATTTCAAAGGTTTGATGCTTAAACCAGGCTCAGCGGCTTTTCTCGCAGTTCAAGATGGAATGATCGCAGGGTTTACTCTTGGATATTCAGTCAACCGAGAAGAACTTCGAGTTGTTGCTGGTAACAGTATGATGGACCCATTATTTGTGGAATATCCTCGGGTCTTCTACATTGGTGAACTCGGAGTTGCTTTGAGATATCGTGGTCAAAAGATATCTCCACCTCTTACTGCGGCTCTTCTAAATGTGGCAAGAGAGTTTGGATTAAGAGCGGTTGTTCTGCGAACTCACGTCAAGGCCTACGCCGCAAGGTGTGTCTATAAGAAACTAGCATTTACTGAACTGAGTGTTAACGATGCTAAGTATCCAGAACGTACCTATTGGTTGTTAAAGTGCTAATATTCTAACGGCATTTCCGAAGAAATAGCAACTTAACACAGGGAGAGTTTTCGAACTCTCCTTTTTTGTGAGTGAATTTTGGTGGGATATGTATTAGACATTTGCTATAATACCCTTATGAAAAAACGTTATAGCATAATTTGCGCCTCATACTTAGTCCTGATTAAAGACAACAAAGTTTTGTTATTACGTCGCTACAATACTGGATACCAAGATGGCAACTACAGTGTGCCAGCTGGACATGTTGATGAAGGTGAGTCTGTCGCCGATGCTATGGTGAGGGAAGCAAAGGAGGAGGTTGGTCTTTTGAATAAAAATATGAAGAAAACCATTTATTTGATACGCCACGGCGAGAGTGAGGGGAATATAAGCGAGAAGGGCAACATGGATCATTCTCCACTGAGCGATAACGGACGGAAGCAAGCGGAGTTTTTGGCAAAGAGATGCGCTGGACTCTCCGTGAAGGCGGTTATAACTAGCTCACTCGAAAGATCAATGGAGACCGGACGGATAGTCGCCTCATCTCTAGGACTAGCAACTGAATCGTCGGATTTACTTGCTGAGCGTCGCAAACCATCTGCTGTTTTCGGACAGGTCATAGAGTCGCCGGACCAGCAAAAAATATGGCGATCTGTATGGGACAACTTCCACATACCAGGCTTCAGACATTCCGACGAAGAGAATTTCGAGGATTTGAAAATAAGGGCGCAGAAGGCGCTGGAATATCTGGCTTTGAGGCCGGAAGAAACGATATTGGCGGTGACACACGGAATATTTCTAAAAGTCATCGCCGCTCTCGTCGTCATCGGGCCGGAGCTAGACGGGCGCGAGTGCAGGCGGTTTATGTCGACCATGGAGATCGGGAATACCGGTTTATCAGTTTTCAAATACGACAGCGAGGAGCGTTTCGGTCGTTTCTGGATACTCTCGACATGGAACGACCAAGCGCATTTGGGTGAGTAGACATAAGTAATTAGAATAAATAAATTATGGAAAGGGCGCTCAGCTTGCTCTAATTATCTCTGACTTGAAAAATTGCTCTTGAAAGTTAGTCGCGGAACGGATCTCATCGTCGGTAAGCTTGACATTTTCTGGGATGACGACGAGTTTATCGTCATCATCGTTTGTTCTATGAATGACAGCGATGCAGATACCTTTGAATGTCTTGAGAGGAAGATTTGGACCAATAACATATACATCCAATTCTTCTCCATCTGGAGCCATTGTGTTTGGGACAAAACCATAGTTCAGTTCATAGACAAAGTTATGTTTCGGATGCTTTGAGTGTAAAGGTCGATCGATATCAACTGTGACGATTTTACCGATGTAGTCTGTTGCTGCTGCTGCTGAGATAGTCATATTATTAAATGATAACATAATCACACAACCTTTGTTGCCATTTTCCTAATCGTTGCTCATATTGCTATGATCTTTGGAATGTTGAATCCAACAAAACTCGGTTGGTCATCGGAAACAAGTAACATGCCAATGATGAATATTGAATCTTCACGATAGTGAGTATATCTATTCCAACTGTTTGACTCAAAAGCGGCATCTCGGTGTCGCTTTTGATTTTTTTCTGTTTGTAAACCGTTTGCCCCACGTCCACATCTATAGTAGAATTCTCGGGCAATATGAAGAAGATAGGAATAGATTTTGATGATGTAATATACGGCTTCAACCGCCAGTATTGCATTTTTCATAATGAAAAGTATGGGACGAATAAGAAGTTTGAAGATGTTGTGATATATGACATGGACAAGATCTGGGGTGTTAGTCCAGAAGAGTGCGTAAAGCGTGTGAATGAATTTTATATTTCTGACTATCACGGAAATGCAGAGCCAGTACCTGGATCAATAGATGCAGTAAAGCGACTGGCCATGGATCATGAGTTACACCTGATCACATCCAGAAGGGATGAAGTGAGGCCACAGACGATCTCTTGGCTCGAGAAACATTTTCCGAACGTCTTTACTGGTGTGCACTTCACAAATCAATTCGGTGGTACTGGTCCAAAGAAGCTCAAGTCCGAAGTTTGCCGGGAGGTCAGCGCGGGGCTCATGATAGAAGATGCACTGAAGTATGCCAATGAAGTTGCTGGCGCCGGTATACCAGTCCTTCTATTGGAGGTTCCTTGGAATAAGGGTGATACTATGCCATTAGTTACTAGGATCGGTTCTTGGAAAGATGTCACTGATTATATATAATTACGATAAATATTCATGGTAACGATACTCATAATAGCCGCTGCAACATTCCTGGCCACAATGCTAGGTGGTCTCGTGGCACTACGAATGAAAGACAAACTCCATCTAGTACTCGGTTTTAGTGCTGGTGCAGTCATCGCGGTTGCATTGTTCGATCTATTACCAGAGGCGATCGATCTCGGACGGGACTACTTTGACGTATCGGTCATAACATCAGTCGCTGCGGTAGGCTTCCTCATATATCTCGTATTGGATAGATTGATATTTTTCCATACACATATTATTGAAACTGATGATCATGATAGTCATGAACACGATGAGAGTAAACGCGGCATATTGGGAGCGGGTACGTTATCTGTTCACAGTTTCCTAGATGGTCTGGCTATCGGTCTCTCATTCCAAATATCTGTTTCAGTTGGATTGATAGTCGCAGTAGCGGTTCTCGTTCATGATTTCTCTGATGGTATCAACACTGTTGGTATGATATTGAAGAATAACGGTGAACGAAGTAAAGCTTATAAGTGGCTATTCGTCGATGCTCTGGCACCAGTTCTAGGAGTTTGCTCGACATTCTTCTTCAGTCTACCTGCGCAGTCACTTTCAATAGTTCTAGCTCTATTTTCTGGTTTCTTTATTTATATAAGTGCAAGCGATCTCATTCCAGAGAGTCACCACGCTCATCCGAAATTCATGACGACTTTCATGACTATTCTAGGTGCTGGGATATTGTATGTCGCTATTCAGCTGGTCAGTATATAGTTTAGCCTCATGGATATGCCCCTGATAGCAGGTTCATGGGAAATAGTATTCAATATTAATAAAGAAAAAGCTGGCTTTGAGAGGAAAGTCAGTGCTATCATAGTTAATGATAGTTTAGGATTTTAGTAGTTCCAAATAGGGAAATATAGAAGGATCATACTTATGATGACCAAGATGCTGACGATGATCATTCCCACATTAAAGACCTTTTTTGTTTTTTCATGAAATAACATGATAAATCTAGTATACTGTGTAGTATGAAAAACGGCAAACGTCATAACAAGAGAAAATGGTTTTCCTCATCAATACTATTTTTTGGCGTATTGATCGTATTCATCGTGCTCGCTCGTGCAGCCTTCAGTATATATGGAAAAGCACAAGTGAGTGATGTGAAGCTTGATCAGGCACGCAGTGAGCTCATAAGGTTACAGGAGAGGCAAGCGGACTTGAGTGATCAAGTTAGTCGTCTTTCTACAGATGAGGGTGTTGAGGCCGAAATTCGGACCAAATACAAGGGTGTCAGGTCTGGTGAGTCTGTCGCTGTCATCATAGGTGATGATGTGTTGTCGACTAGTAGCGCATCGTCGACAGTAGCTCCTACTGCCGCTGTTGGTTGGTTCGCTCAGTTGTTGCAGAAGTTTGGTTTGTAAAAATTATTGCGGGTATGGTTTAGTGGTAGAATGCGACCTTCCCAAGGTTGAGACGCGAGTTCGATTCTCGCTAC
>JBAXUB010000006.1:0-67754 GCA_037129895.1 Candidatus Tayloriibacteriota bacterium
CGAGTATTATGTATCTAAATTACCAGCAGAGTGCAGAAATGGGTGGGGTTATTCAGGCATTTGACTTTTATACCTGTTTTCTGCTACTATCTTCAGGCGTCCTTTTTACGCAATGGATACTTCGTCTAAACCTAAAAATCAAGCACTTGGCCGAGTTGTAGAAGCTTTGCCAAATACGCTGTTCAGGGTTGAGTTAGATGGTACAAAAGAAATTATTTTGGCCTACTTGGCTGGTAAAATGCGGATGAATCGCATCCGTGTCCTTATCGGTGATAAGGTAGAACTAGAATTAGATCCATACGGAGGAAGAGCGCGAATAACTAGACGTTTTTAATATCATGAGAGTCAAAGCAGCAGTAAAAAAAATATGTCCCAAGTGTACCGTCGTTCGCCGAGGGGCATATGTTTATGTAGTTTGTAAGTCCAATCCGAGACACAAACAGCGTCAAGGATAATTTAAATAATATACAATACCAATGAGAATCCTAGGAATAACATTACCCGATAATAAAAGACTTGAAATCGCTCTCACAGCGATATACGGTGTTGGTCGCTCACGCGCACTCAAGGTTTTGAAACAGGCAAAAGTAGATCCAGGCTTGAAACCAAAGGATTTGAACGTTGAACAAGAGAATGCAGTTCGTAAACTAGTAGAGAGTTACAAGATCGAAGGTGATCTCAAACGTGAAGTAGCCGGAAATATCAAAAGACTGAAAGACATCAAAGCATACAGAGGAAGTCGACATGCCAGACATTTACCCGCTCGTGGTCAGAGAACAAAGACTAACTCACGCACGGTTCGAGGAAATGTGAGAAAGACTATGGGATCTGGACGTCGTAAAGAAGAAAAAACATAAAATACCATGGGAAAAAAAAGAATTGTCACAACCGAAAAGTCAGAATCAGCCGATGGAAAGTCGAAGGCTCCTGCCGTATCTTCAAAGAAACGAGTGGAGTCTGGTATTTTGCATGTCCAATCTACATATAACAACACAAAGTTGATGCTCACAGACAAGTCAGGTAATGCTCTCATGTGGGGATCGAGTGGTGGGGCAGGCTTCCGTGGTGCAAAGAAGGGAACACCATTTGCAGCAGCAAAGGTTGGTGAGACATTGGCCTTGAAGGCAGTAAACATAGGATTGAAAGAGATCGATGTAGTCGTCAAAGGTGTTGGCTCTGGTCGCGAGTCAGCTATTCGAGGTTTCATCAGCAAAGGACTTGTTATCACATCTATCAAGGATGAGACTCCAATACCTTTCAATGGCCCACAACCAAAGAAACCACGCCGAGTATAAGCGCGGTTTTTTACTTTATATTAATTTTTACATTTTCTATCAAACACCATGAAAATCGGACCACGATACAAAAAAGCAAGATATCTAGGAGCGCCTGTCTTCCGCAAGACACAGACGCAGAAATATGCTATGCGTGCACAACGCAAAGTAAAGACAGTACGACGTCGTGGTGCAAAGAGTGAGTATGGTCGCCAGATGTTGGAGAAGCAGAAAGCTCGTTTCAGTTACGGTGTAGGCGGTAAGCAATTTACAAACTACGTCAAGAAAGCATTGCAGGCTTCTGGAGACAATGGACGAAACTTGGTGCAGCTACTCGAGGGTCGCATCGATAACCTCATGGTGAGAGCTGGTTTCGCTCCTACACGATCAGCTGCTAGACAGATGGTTTCTCATGGACACATCACAGTCAATGGCAAGAAGATCACTATTCCATCTCTACAAGTTAGACCTGGAGACAAGATAGCGATCAGAGAAGGTAGCAAGAACAAAGTCATTTTCGCTAAACTCGATGAAGATCTAAAGACAATAAAGCTTCCATCATGGTTGAAAGTCGATATGGAAAAGCATGAGATCACCGTCGAAGGTGCACCTGTTACAGATATGACTGAACTCCTGTTTGATGTCCGTCAAGTGCTGGAGTTCTACACACGCTAGACTTTTAGTAGATTTAGTGTATAATTATATCTTAATTTATTTCTAATAAAAAAACATGACATACGACGTCGTTCTACCATCAAAACCAAGAGTGATTCGTGAAGATGCTCAAAGTGGCATTTACGAGATAGATGGCCTATATCCTGGATATGGTCACACATTGGGCAATTCACTTCGCCGCATTATTTTGTCTTCTTTGCCTGGCGCAGCCATAACAAAGGTCAAGATTGCAGGTGTTGAGCATGAATTTTCAACGATTGACGGAGTAAAGGAGGACGTCGTTACAATATTGCTAGCATTGAAGAAGATACGCATTCGTATCGATACAGATGAGCCTCAGGCATTGAACCTCAAGGTCAAAGGCATCAAGGATGTTACAGCAAAGGACATAGAAGTCCCTGGTCAAGCAGAAGTCTTGAATCCTGATCTACATATAGCTTCTCTCACAGACAAGTCAGCTGAGATCTCTATCGAGATGGTTGTAGAGAAGGGTCTCGGATATGTTTCCAAGCAGGTTATTCAGAAAGATCGTGTTGAGATAGGTGCTATCACACTCGATGCTGCTTTCACACCTATTCGAAAGGCCAATTATGAAGTTGAGAATATGCGCGTTGGAGATCGTACAGACTTCAATAGACTACGTCTCTCTATTGAGACAGATGGTACTATCACTCCTCACGAAGCTCTTGAGAAGTCTATCGCTCTCATGATCACACAACTAAAAGCAGTTGTAGGTTTCAAAGAAGAAGAAGTTGTTGAAGTCAAGAAAGAAGTAGTTACTGGCAAGGATGAGGCAGGCAAAGACGAAGGACATGTTGATAGTCTGAAGGATGTTGATACGGAACTCTTGAAGACACGTATTGATTCACTAGGATTTTCAGCTAGAACAGCCAAGGCTTTGACGAACGCCAATATCCGCACATTGGGAGGTCTAGCACGCAAGAAAGAGTCAGATATCATGGATGTTGATGGACTCGGTGCAAAGGGCATGCAAGAGATAAAGAAATTATTGGCTCAGCATGGTATAACGTTGAAGCAATAATCATTCAATCTTTTAATTTTTCAATCATTCAATTAATCCCATGAGACACCATTCAAATACAAGGAAATTCGGAAGAGAAAAGACACAAAGGCATGCTTTGATGAGGTCTTTGGCGCGCAATCTCATACGTGATGACAAGATTCGTACAACATTGGCCAAGGCCAAAGAAGTGCGACCATTCGTCGAGAAATTGATAACTTCAGCAAAATCTGGTACTGTCGCTTCTAGGCGTATAGTGAACTCAAGGATCCAAGGACCAACTGAGACAAAGAAGCTGTTCGATGTATTGGCACCAAAATACAAGACCCGCCCAGGTGGTTATACGAGGATCGTCAAGCTTCCAAATAGGATACTAGACGGTGCTCCTATGGCGATAGTTGAGTTTGTTTAAATGATACCAATATACGAATGAATACTAATTATACGAATATGAATTACAATATAGATGCACAAGGCAAAAAGTTGGGAAGAGTCTGCTCAGAAGCGGCCTCTGTTCTCATGGGCAAGAATTCACCTACTTTCGCAAAAAATAAAGTCTCAGAGACAAAGGTAGAAATTTCCAATGTAAAATTGGCCGATATTTCTGCAGAAAAGAAGATCAAGGATGTCTATGTTACATATACTGGCCATCGTGGAGGTTTGAATTCAGAAACTCTGTCATCACTCATCGCTAGGAGAGGTATGGGAGAAGTTTTCCGAAGAGCAGTTTACCGCATGTTGCCAAATAACAAACTTCGCGACAAGAGGATGCAGAATTTAACAATCAAAGAATAACGAATAATGACATCGACAAAATCAACAACCAAATACTTTGAAGCAGTAGGAAGACGCAAAACAGCTGTCGCTCGTGTTCGACTATTCGCTGGTCCAAAAGCAGGCTATGAAGTCAATGGCAAATCTCTCGAAGCATATTTCCCAACAAAGGAGATGCAACAGACAGTTACAGATGCGATCACTCACGGCAAGGCTGCAGAAAAGTTCCATATAACTGCCAAGGTTTCTGGTGGAGGTATATCAGCTCAGTCAGAAGCACTACGACATGGTATTTCTAGAGCATTACTTGTATATGATGTAGAGATAAGAGGCCGTTTGAAGAAACTTGGATTCCTGAAACGAGATGCTCGTGCAAAGGAGCGCAGGAAGTTCGGTTTGAAGAAAGCACGCAAATCTCCACAGTGGTCAAAGCGTTAATTACACAAAATTTATTCCAAACAAAAAGAGAGACGCATGGTCTCTCTTTTTGTGTATAATGATGACAATGTCTAATTTCTGGAAAAATCTCTGGTCACAGAACCCCGAACTCCGAGGTAAGCGTAAGGTGAGGAGAGGTCGTGAGATCAATCCAGATGAGATCATGCTCGATAGTAGCAATATTCCTGACTTTGATACCTCACAATTTGAAGGAAGGATCGAGAAACCGATATCGAGATTCTCTGTATATAGCTTGGGGGTATTCTTTATCGTAGTGGCTTCGATCTTCATCGTGAAGGCGATCAATATGCAGATCGTCCATGGTGATGAATATGTCTATCGAAGTGAGAAGAATATGCTTCGTCCCATCCCAATATTTGCTGGTAGAGGAGTCATATTCGATAGGAATGGTGTTGAACTAGCTTGGAATGCACCTTCTGATGAATCGGCATTAGTAAATAGTATTTCGGGCTCTAGTTCAAAGTCGATCATGAGTGAGATCCAGAGTCTAGTTTCTACTAGAGAATATGCAACTTCATCAGGATTGTCTCATACTCTCGGTTATGTTCAGTATCCATCAAAGGATAATAATGGATTCTATTACCGAGAGGATTTCGAAGGAATTGCTGGGGCAGAAAAATATTTTGATAGTGAATTGAAAGGTGTTGCGGGTTCCAGACTCGTAGAAGTTGATGCGAGAGGAAATACGGTGTCAGAAAATATTGTACATTCTCCATCACAAGGAAAGTCTATGACACTTTCGATCGACAGTAGAGTCCAATCTGCACTATATGGAAATATCAAAGACATTGCGGAGAGGGTAGGATTCGCTGGTGGAGCGGGTGTCATCATGGATGTAAATACCGGTGAAGTATTGGCCATGACAAGTTATCCAGAATATAGTTCCCAGGTTATGTCTGATAAGACTGATCAGAAAGCCGTTAGAGCCACATTGAACGACCCGCGTCTGCTCTTTCTAGATAGAGCAGTTGATGGTCTATATACACCAGGATCGATCGTGAAGCCCTATATGGCCTTAGGAGCACAGAATGAGGGTATTATCGACCCAAGTACAGTCATAGTCACTACTGGGTCTATATCCATACCTAACCCCTACGATTCGACAAAATCAACGGTATTCCGTGATTGGAAGAACTTGGGTCCGGTCGATATGCGACACGCTATCGCCATGTCTTCAGATGTGTATTTCTATACCATAGGTGGCGGATATAAAGATCAGAAGGGAATGGGTATAGATGCTATCGATAAGTATTTGCGTTTGTTTGGATTCGGTACTACTACTCTGGATGGGTCGTCATCAGTATTATTGGATAAGGCTGGTACAATACCGACACCTGAATGGAAGAAACTGACTTTCAAAGAGGATTGGTATATTGGAGATACATATCATACCGTGATCGGCCAGTACGGTTTCCAAGTTACACTTATGCAGATCGTTAGGGCTGTTGGAGCTATGGCTAATTATGGAAATGTATTGACACCTACTATTGTAAAGGGAGAAAAACCGCATATTGAGTCAGTCGTCAATATCCCAAAGAAATATTTTGACGTTGTTCATGAAGGTATGCGTCTAAGTACTCAAGTTGGCACTAGTGTTGCTCTGAATGTTCCGTATGTGAAAATCGCAGGTAAGTCAGGTACTGCTGAGCTCGGAGTTTCCAAGGATAAGGTCAACTCTTGGATCACAGGTTTCTGGCCTTATGACAATCCAAAATATGCTTTCGTTGTAACACTAGAGAAGGGGTCTGTGCATAACTTGATCGGTGCTGCGGCCGCTATGCGTCAACAGTTGGATTGGATGCAAGGAAATACACCTGAGTATTTCAAAGACTATTGAGTTTGCTCATCTTTTCTGTTATGATCTATAGCGTAATCTCTTACTAATAAGTGCTTATTTTTATATCATGTCAACAGAAGTACAATATTTAACAAACGAGAAGCGTGCAGAACTGGAAAAGGAGCTAGATCATCTAAAGACTGAACGTCGTAAGGAGATCGCCGAACATCTAGAATATTCCAAGAAGTTGGGAGATCTTTCTGAAAACGCAGAATATCATCAAGCTCGTGAAGAACAGGCAGAAGCCGAGGATCGTATTCGTAGGTTGGAGGTGTTACTCAAGAACGCTGTGATGATAGAGGCTGGTGGGAAAGATGTGATCGCTATCGGATCGACATTTCGTCTACAGAAGGATTCAGATAACAAGACGTATATCTACACGATAGTCGGTTCAGAAGAAGCTGACATGACTCATGGCAAGATTTCCAATATTTCACCGATGGGATCGGCTCTATTGGGTCACAAGAAAGGTGACAAGGTGAAAGTTTCAACCCCAAAGGGTACTGTAGAATACACAGTTGTTATCATAAAATAAAATGGCATCACTAGAAGAGCTCCGTAAAATCAGATTAGATAAATTGGTTTTATTACAGAAAGCTGGAATAAATCCTTATCCAGCGAAAGTGCCTAGAACTTTTTGTTTGGCTAATGCCCGCAAGAATTTTGAAGAATATGAAAAGAGCGCAAAACCAGTATCACTGTGTGGTCGTATAATGGCGATCAGGGGACAAGGTGCGATCTTATTCGTAGTACTAGATGATGGTAAGTCTACATTTCAGTCAGTTATAAAGAAAGACGTATTGGATGCGGCTTCATTCGATCTATTCTCACAAACAGTAGATATTGGAGATATCCTGAGTGTGACTGGAACATTTTTCAAGACGAATAGGGGAGAGCAAAGCATCATGGTCAATTCATGGGTGATGGCTGCCAAGTCTTTGTTACCTTTACCAGAAAAGTGGCATGGATTAACTGATCCTGACGAGAAATTTCGCAAGAGATATCTCGATTTCATCATGGATCCAGAAACTCGCGATATTTTCTACAAAAAAGCACGATTTTGGGAAGTTGTACGAGCGATCATGAAAGAGGAAGGTTTCCTAGAAGTGGAAACACCAACATTGGAAACGACGACAGGTGGTGCAGAAGCGACCCCATTCAAGACTCATCACAATGACTATGATCTAGATGTATATCTACGTATTTCTGTAGGCGAATTGTGGCAGAAGAGACTTATGGCTGCCGGTTTTCCGAAAACTTTTGAGATTGGTCGTGTATATAGGAATGAAGGATCGAGCCCAGAACATCTTCAGGAATTTACAAACCTCGAGTTTTACTGGTCATATGCTGATTACAATGATGGTATGGAACTGGTAATGAAAATGTACAGGAGGATTGCAGAGGAAGTTTTCGGTACGACCAAATTTACTTACAAGGAACATACATTCGACCTAGCAGATGAGTGGAAAAAGATTGACTATGCTGGAGAGATTTTGAAACAAACAGAGATCGATATAGCAAAAGCTAGTGATGCTGATATAAAGAGCAAGTTGGACAGCTTAAAAGTGAAATATGACGGAACTAATAGAGAGAGACTGGTTGATACGTTATGGAAATATTGCAGGAAGAATATCGCTGGTCCAGCATTCTTAGTGAACCATCCAGTTCTCGTTGCACCACTTGCAAAGTCTGTTGTCGGTTCTGATTCTGCTTCTGCTCCTGCAGAGGTCAGACCTATGCAGACTGTGCAGATGTTCCAGCCGATCATAGCCGGCTCCGAGATCGGTCGTGGATATTCCGAGCTCAATGACCCTATAGATCAACGCGAGAGATTCGAGGCTCAGCAGAAACTATTAGAAGGTGGTGATACTGAGGCGATGATGTCTGATTGGGAATTCGTAGAGATGCTAGAACACGGAATGCCACCAACATGTGGATATGGTTTCGGAGAACGACTTTTCGCTGTACTTGCAAATAAACCTATGAGGGAAGTGACAATGTTTCCTTTGATGAAAGAAAAGAAGGGCTAGCTAACCGCAGATGGCTGTAGAGGTCTGACCTATGCAGTGTGCAGGTTTATGTAGAGGTCTGACCTCTACACCCTTTACATCTGTTAATATCACTGATTGGGGTCTTATAACACCATTGAAATCTCTCAGGCTGGAATACTCATAGTTCATGGCGAAATCGACGCGTGCCTCAAGGGTGTTTTTAAGCGGATCAATTAGATCGCACGGATTCAAATGAATGTAATTGATCAGAGATTCTATGTACGTTCCATCGTAAACAGGCTTTTCTTTGTATGCGCCCTGCCATATAGTGCCCGAATGCGAATATTTTTTATTATAATATGACGAATATCCTGTCATCAATTTGTGTATAAATATAGTCATATTATCTCTAGGACGAGACTTACCTGGGGTGCGTTTTTTGAGCGCAATATGAATATGATTGGGCATGAGGCAATAAGCAACGATGTCAACTAATATCTTTTTGCGATCGATGGCGAATACATTTTCTGAAAGTCTGGATAAAATGAATGGCTCATCATTATTGGCTATGTATAGCAGTTTAACCATTCGAATATAATCTGAGTTATCAAGAAAAATATTTGCTTTATGAGCCCCACGATTGTATACGTGGTGGTATATTTCGTCATTTTGTATTTGCATATCGCTATCATACTTGATAAGCGATAAAGAAATGATTAAGAAAAGATAAAATTTTGATAAATATTGTCTCAAATTTCAGCTCTGCAGAGTGTAGAGGTCTGACCTCTACACCTCTACATCTAATATCCCCGAGTTATCCACTGTTTTTATTTGTATCGACTTAGTGAAGTGGGGTATAATGACCATCAAGTGGGAAGAAGTGGAAAAAGGTTATTTTCTCATAATTTAAATATTTTGAAGAAAAGCCATAAATTCATTTCTCTCGCGTGCATATGATCATCGGCGAATTCCGACATACTATAGACGACAAGAACCGCATATCGCTTCCTGCAAAGTTCCGAAAGGAAATGGGGAAGACGGTGGTTATCACTCCTGGACTCGATTCCTGTCTCTTTATCTTTACGATGAAAGAATGGGAAAAGATTTCAGGAAGACTGTCGGCCGGAGACGCTTCGATGCTGCAGGCGGACAATCGCGGCTTCAATCGTTACCTCCTTGGAGGAGCGGTTGAGGTCGAGGTTGATGCAGTAGGTCGTATGTTGTTGCCAGAGTATATTCGCGAGCGAGGAAAGCTCGAGAATAACCGAGTTGTCTTCATAGGTGTCGGTGATCGTGCTGAACTATGGGATGAGTCAGCTTGGGATACATATCGCAAAGAGGTCGAAGGTAACGCTCTACATTTGGCAGAAAAACTAGGTTCTGCGGGCGTTAAATAAGATGTCGAACGATACAGAGAAAGGTGACGTCAGTGTTCATGAGTCGGTTCTTTTACAAGAAGTTGTCGAGTTGCTCACGAAGAGTCTTTCTAACTCTTCTAGTCCTTTGATTTCTCCTTCTTCCGCCCTCCGAGCTCCTAGTTCCTCTCCTTACTACCTAGACGGTACGTTGGGTGGTGCAGGGCATGCTGTCGCTATAGCGAAAGCCCTAGCGGGTAAGGTGAATATACTAGGACTCGATCAAGATCCTAGAGCCATAGAGAGAGCGCAGAGAGTATTGAAAAGTCATTTGAATACGGAAAGTAAGTTGATACTCGAATGCGAAAATTTCAGAAATATGGGCAAAGTTTTGGAGAAACATGATATCAAGGGGGTAGATATGATCTTGCTCGATCTCGGTTTCTCATCAGATGAATTGGAGACATCCGGTAAAGGTTTCTCTTTTCAGAGAGATGAGCCACTCCAGATGACGATGTCGAGCTCTGATAAGCATCTCTTTACAGCGAAAAGTATCGTGAATAATTGGACAGAGGAGGACATAGCAAACGTGATATACGGTTATGGGGAAGAGAGATTTGCACGCCGCATCGCCCGATCTATCATCAATTACAGAACCAAGAAGCAGATTGAGACCACATTTGAATTAGTCGATATCATCAAGATGTCTGTACCGGCGTTCTATAGAAGAGGAAAGACAAATCCAGCAACAAAGACATTCCAGGCGTTACGAATAGCGGTAAATGACGAGTTGAATGCTTTGAAGATCGGTTTGGATATGGGGTACAAAGCATTGAATGTGGGGGGTAGGATGGCAATCATTTCATTTCATAGTTTAGAAGATAGGATTGTCAAAGATTTTTATAAAGAGAAGGGAAAAGATGGTGCGAATATTATTACAAAGAAACCGATAGTAGCTAGTGATCAAGAGAGAGCAGAAAATCCGAGATCACGAAGTGCAAAGTTGAGAGTTATAGAGAAAGTTTAGTCAAATTATCATAATTAATATTTAATACATTACAATACAATGACAAAAGCAATAGTAGATACGATCAAAGTTACGAATAACTACAGGACGCAGATGACGTATGTATTGATCGGCGGCTGTTTCCTCATGATCGCTATCTATGTATTCAATGTATTCAGAGTCATATCTAGTACAGTTGCTCTTCAGAAGGTTCAGAACCAGACAGCATCACTCGAAAGCAATGTTGAGAATCTAGACGCGAAATACTTGCAACTCTCTAGTGAGATAACTCCAGATACTCTAGCTGATCATGGATTCGTGGCCGGAAAGGTCAGCGACTATATCTCTCGCAATGTTTCACTAGGATCCGTAGCAACTGGCGGACATGAATTATAATCAGAGAATTCGGGCGAGGATTATATACGGTGGTATATTGGTTGCCGCTTTAGTTATAGCTGTATCCCTATATTCAATACAAGTCGTCAAAGGACCTAGTTATGCTGCAAAGGCTGATAAACAATATGTTAGACCGAGTTCCACTCTATTTGATAGAGGTTCGATATATTTTCAATCAAAGAATGGTACAAAAGCCGCTGCCGCATCGATCGGTAGTGGATATTTGATATACGTAAATCCTTCACAGATCAAAGATGCCATGCAGACATACGATGCTTTGTCGCAGTATATTGAATTGGACAAAATTGAGTTTATCAATAAATCGAGTAACAAGAGTGATCTGTATTATGAATTGGCGCACAAGGTTGATGAGGGTACTGCAGCAGCGGTTAGGTCACTATCTCTCTCTGGTGTTGGGGTTGCGAAGGAGACTTGGCGTACGTATCCAGGTAATGATACAGCTGCTCACGAGCTCGGACTCATCGGAGAGAATTCATCAGGTCTGGTTCAGGGTAGATATGGTCTAGAGAGTACATATCAGACTACTTTGGCTCGGGTTGGTATCGGCTCTGCTGTGAATGTATTTGCACAACTGTTTTCCGGTGTCAAAGATGTGGTCTTCGGCGCTTCGAGTGAATATGGAGATATTGTGACAACTATTGAGCCGACGACACAGAAATATTTGGAACAAATATTGAAACAAACAAGTGGCAAATGGAATCCAGATGAGATCGGCGGGATCGTTATTGATCCGAAGACCGGGGAAATCATAGCTATGGCATCTCTGCCGTCATTCAATCCAAATGATACTTCAACTGTAAAGGATGTGAATGTGTTCTCCAACCCATTGGTTGAACATGTCTATGAAATGGGATCGATCCTAAAGCCGCTTACCATGGCTATGGCATTGGATAGTGGTGTAGAGACTCCTGATTCTACATATGATGATACTGGGACACTCACACTGAATACAAAGAAGATTTCAAACTATGATGGTAAGGCACGTGGAGTCATACCGATGCAACAGATACTCAGTCAATCTCTGAATGTAGGTGCAGCAACTATCGCCATGAATGTCGAGCACAAGCTCGGAGCAGGAACAATGTTCAAGTATTTCAGCGATTTTGGTTTCGGCCAGAAGACTGGTATCGATCAACCAAATGAAGCGACAGGTATCATCAGTAATCTGAAGAGTGGTCGAGACATTGAGATCGCGACAGCGGCATATGGACAAGGTATCGCTGTGTCACCGGTCGAGATGGTTCGCGGACTTTCGATATTGGCAAATGGTGGATATCTAGTGACTCCACACTTGGTGAAAGAAATCGATATGAGTGATGGTACGACAAAGACGATCGAGATCAAGAAGGTTGGTCCAATATTGAAGAAGCAAAGTGTAGATGATGTAACAGGCATGCTCATCAAAGTCGTTGATGAAACTATCGGTAAAGCACACCCAGACATATATTTTACGAATTATAGTGTTGCAGCGAAGACTGGTACGGCACAGATAGCGGATCATCAAAATGGTGGATATTATCCAGACAAGTATCTGCACTCATTTTTCGGATATTTTCCAGCGTATAGTCCAAAATATTTAATATTTTTGTATCAAGTATATCCAAAGGGTGCACAGTACGCTTCGGATACTTTAACTGAGCCATTTAGCCAGATTACGAAGTTTCTGATAGACTACTATAACGTTACGCCGGATAGATAAGTGGCGTAGGTATGGGTGTAAATAGTATAAATAGAGGAAATGAATCTATTAAAGAAAATTTTGGTAAAAATATTGATCGCCGAGTCCAAGCTTATAGTCAAGAAATATAAGCCTTTTATCGTTGCTGTAACTGGTAGTGTTGGTAAGACATCTACAAAAGATGCGATATATTCAGTACTAAAGGATCAGAGTCGATATGTGAGGAAAAGTGAGAAGAGTATGAATAGTGAGATCGGATTGCCACTCACTATCATCGGAGTGCCAAACGCTTGGAAAAGTATCGGTGGTTGGTTGAACAATGTAAATGAAGGTCTCAGTTTGATATTCAAGAAAAGAGATTATCCTGATTGTTTGATCCTAGAGATAGGCGCTGATCATCCCGGTGATATAAGTAGTGTAGCTAAATGGTTGAAGCCTGATGTTTCCGTCATCACTAAAGTTAGTAAAACTCCAGTGCATGTGGAATTTTTCAGTTCACCAGAACAGGTATTTGAAGAAAAGGCATCCTTGGCAGAAGCGGTGAGAGATGGTGGGTCACTCGTATTATTCGCTGATGATGACAATGTGATCGGGATAAAGGATCGAGTAAGTGCTAGGAATGTGAATGTGATCAGTTATGGTACGAAAGCATCGATGGTGAATGGTAGCAATTTGATGATCGAATATGGTATGAATGGAGAAACAAAATATCCCATAGGAATCAAGTTCGATATTGAGATGAAAGGTTCGAAAAGTTCGATCGTTATGAATGGTGTTATAGGTAATACATATCAGTATCCCATATTGGCTGCTGCAGCTGTTGGTTTGGCGAAAGGTATGAGTATAGAGAAGATCGTCAAGAATCTCGGTTCATATAGCGCACCTCGTGGGCGTATGAATCTATTGGCAGGACGGGATGGTTCTACTATCATCGATGATACATACAATTCATCACCTGATGCGACAGTGTCAGCTCTCAGGTCATTGAAAACTATTGAATCGAGTGGTGTGAAGATAGCGATACTCGGCGATATGATGGAGCTCGGTAAGTTTTCTGCTGATGAGCACAAGGGTATCGGTAGGGAAGTTGTAACTGTCGCGAATATCTTGATAACAGTTGGTCAGAGATCGCGTGCTACAGCTGACGAAGCTATCAGATCCGGTATGGACAGTAGGAAGGTGTTCTCTTATGATTCCGCAGCTGATCTCGTCAGTCGAGGTTTACCTGTGGTTGGTAGTGGGGACATCATCTTGGTCAAGGGTTCTCAGTCTGTTCGTATGGAGAGGGTTGTGAAGGCATTACTCAGAGATGGGAGTAGTGCAGAAAAGACATTGGTGAGGCAGGAGAAGGAGTGGCTTGATAAAGCGTAATATTCGGGTTATAGTGTTCGTTCACGGCTCTATCGTCTAATGGTTAGGACACGGCCTTCTCAAGGCTGGAATCGGGGTTCGACTCCCCGTAGAGTCACAATGAAATGGACCCCATAAAGTGGACACGTCCGTTGATTTCTCTTGTTGAGTGCTATAATGTCTGATATGGAAAATATAGAAAAACCAAATCAACAAGAACTCAAGGAAAAAGCGGATATTTCTCTATCAACGGCAAAAGAGACTATTCTCAAATCTATCCCAAACGAAGAGATAGTATCTATTTACGTAAAAGGAAGTTACGTTCAAGATGAGCTACAGCCAGATAGTGATGTTGATGTTGTTGTCGTTTTGAAAAGCGATGAGTATCTACCTGCTGTATATGAGCTAACTGAAAAATTTGGAGATACTACAGAGCCACCATTTCAAATCGTCGCTTACACACTAGAAGAATTGCAAACAGGAAAATGGTCCGTAAATAGAACTAAAAATCCAACGACTATCAGTACTTTCGTGAAGCATTTGGATCAACTTCCACTTTTGTATGGTCAAAAACCAGAAGGACCGTTATTTACTCGTACAGATATTAAAGACTTAACTGCTCTTATGTCAGCTTTTGAAGAGAGCTTTCTACCAGGCTTTGAGAAAGGGACTTTCAAGTTCAATGAAATTGTAAAGTCAGTTATGTGGCTTACCGAACGTGAACAGCGAGCAAAGGGTATTGTTCCAGATTATTCTTGGCAGAAACTTGCTAACTCGATTGAAGATGAAAACCATATCATTCACTTAGCTCTTAAGTTGAGGAAACAAAAGGAAGTGTCAAAAAAAGAACAGGATGTATTTATGGAAAAATTGAAGAATTACCTTGAAGGCCTCAAAGAGGAATACCCAAACCAAGCAAAGGCATAAAACAAGCAAATTTAGTGTTCAATTTTATTCTCTAGTTTGAACATTATCAGACATTATAGGTATATAGAAACAAATAAAGAGAAGAAAATACTTGAATACAGTACCTTGATAATTTTATGATACAATATTTATATATTTAGATGAAAAAAATTAAACAATTAATCCCGAATATCAATTTTACAGAGTTTTTGCTCTACACTACTCCGAATGGAAAGGTGAAGGTTGAAATCTTTTTGCGTGATGAAAATATATGGCTAACACAGGCAATGATAGCGGAACTTTTTGATGTTGAGTCAAATACTATTACTTATCATTTGAAAGAAATATTCGTCTCAAAGGAATTGGATAAGGATTCAACTACTCGAAAAATTAGAGTAGTTCGAGATGAAGGGGGTCGTAATATTAGTCGTGAATTGGATTTTTATAACCTAGATGCCATACTTTCTGTGGGTTATCGTGTTAATAGTGCTCATGCCACTCAATTCCGTATTTGGGCCACTGAAAGGCTGAAGGAGTACATAATCAAAGGATTTACAATGAATGATGAACGGCTCAAAGATCCACGTAGTATTTTTGGTAAAGACTATTTCGAGGAACAGTTGGCCAGGATTCGTAATATTCGTTCAAGTGAGAGACGAATGTACCAGAAAATAACTGATATCTATGCACAGTGTAGCGCTGATTATGATAGAGATGAGGAGATTACCAAGATATTTTTTGCTACTGTACAAAACAAACTTCATTTTGCTATCACAGGTCAGACAGCGGCTGAGATAATATATTCTAGAGTAAAAAGCGACAAACCAAATATGGGCCTGACCACATGGAAGAATGCTCCAGAAGGTGGTATCAGAGAGACTGATGTGATAATTGCCAAGAACTATTTATTGGAGAGAGAGCTCGATAATCTGAATCGAATTGTAACTATGTATCTGGACTATGCGGAAATGCAGGCTACGCAAGGTAAAGCTATGTATATGAAAGATTGGGTTAATAAGCTCGATAAATTTCTGAAATTTAATGAAAAACAAATTTTATCTGACTCAGGAAAGATCAGCCATGAAGTAGCAGAAGCTTTGGCTTTCAAGGAATATGAGAAATATCGTGTTGAGCAGGATATGAACTATGTTTCTGATTTTGATAGGGAGGTAAAGAAGATGTTGGAAATTAGCAAAAAGAGAAAAGGAAATATAAAGAAGAAAGACAAATAACTTTTTGCAGATTATAAACTTTCTCAATTTTCCAGTACATTCATTGCAAAATAATTCACAGTCACCTATAATTAGGAACCACGCTCAATCTTTAACAGAGGCAAGCATTTTAATATATTAAATAAATAATTCATATGCAAGAACAAAAGAAATCTAGTTTGGTGGTTACTTTGCTCATAATTCTGATAGTGGCAGTGCTAGCTGTCGGCGGATATTTAATTTTCGGATCAAATATCAAGGGATTATCTATGGGGGATAAAACAGCTACTTCTACATTATTTACATCGGGAACGACCGCGAACGTAGCGACAGTCAATGGTGTAGCTATTACAAAAGCAATATATGATTCAGCTTTTACAAGTACGATCGCATCTTATCAAGCACAAGGTATTCAAGCGACTAGTTCAGATGATCTAGCAAAGGTTCGTACTCAGGTTTTGGATGGCCTCATAGGTAACGAGCTGTTAACTCAAGCCCTCACTGCTTCCAAGATGGCAGTCACACCTGCTGAAGTAGAGACAGAGTATCAAGCACTAGTTACCCAATCTGGCGGAGTTGAAGGTTTCAAGGCGGCACTGACAAAGAATAATCTCACAGATGCACAACTCAGAATTAATATTGAAAAACAGATATTAACTAGGAAATTCCTACTCTCTAACATTGATACCAAATCAACAACGGTTACCGATGCTGAGATAGCGAAATTCTATGCTGAATATAGTGCTTCACAAAAAGCTAGCGGCAACAAGTCCGTTCCGGCCATGAAGGACTTGAGTGCTCAGATCAAGCAACAGCTCACTGGAGATAAGGAGCAGGCCCTCATCAATAAATTTATAGCTACTCTTCGTGCAAGTGCAGATGTTGTCATAACTCAGTAATGAATAAATCGATTGCTATCCGCTGCCGCGCAGTCATCGTCGTAGATGGAAAATTGTTGGTAGTCAAACATGCACCAGACAGCCCATTTTTTGCATTACCTGGTGGACATCTGGAATGGGGAGAAGATGTAGATGAATGTGTGAGTCGTGAATTGCAGGAAGAACTCGGTATAAAAGGAGAGGTGGGAAGGTTGCTATATGTAAATACATTCATAATCGAAGGTACTCAATCGGTCGAATTTTTCTTTGAGATCGAGAACGCCAGGGATTATATCGGTATAGATAGAAGTAGGGCCTCTCACGCGAGTGAAATAGGTGATCTACGTTGGGTTAGTAGTGACGATGGTGTAGATATTTTGCCAGCTATATTGAATAGAGATTTGAAAGAGGGGACACTACTGTCGCATGAGGTCAGGTTCATAAAAGAATAATTTCGGTGCAATAAGTGTTTAGTTGCGCATTGCTTTCAGGACCATTGTTTCAGGTGTTGCACTTTTGCAGTATTCATTGTACTATACAAGATATGAAGAATTTCAATACAATTAAATATACATCGATAGCTATTTCAGCCCTATTTATGGCTGTAGTTATGTTTGTCCCTATCAATAGCGCTCATGCTCAATATTACGGCTATGGTTGGTATGATGAGAATACTGGTATAGCTCATATATTCAATAATGCGAATAGTAATAATTATAATAACTACAATAATTATAACAATTACAACAACTATAATAACTATAGTTCAGGCTACAATTCTGGGTGTAATAATGGTTGTGGAAATTACGGAGGAGGTTATAACAATTACAATTATGGAAGCTACAATAATAATTGCTGCGATTATTCCTACGGTTATAGTAACTCGTACTATCAACCTTACGTGTCTCTACCATATGTAAGTTACCAATATCCTAGTTATCAAAATTATTATTCTGGTAACGGTTATGGGAATAATTACTACGGAAATTATAACTATGGAAATTATGGAGGTGGATATGGTGGCGGTTACGGTGGACATCGCTAGTTGGTTGAGTAATTTTGGTAAAAAAGTGCATCGCTTGGTGCATTTTTTTGTATTTCTATATTACGAAACAAATATTTGTCATGCGGAACTTGTGTGAAAATAATATTTTGTTAAAATTATTCTAACCTGCAAACTTAATAATCTAATATATTTAATAATTATGAATAATAAAGTAGTATTACCGACAGTTACAATTGATGAATTGGCGGTAATGATAAAGATCGGGTTCGACGAAGTGCATAGTGAATTTAGGATTGTACATAAAGAGATCAGTCTTATAAAAGCTGATATCGTCGTTATGAAGAAAGACATAGTTGATATCCATGGAGAGTTATACGAAGTGAAGAGTGATATCAAATGCATCAAGCGTGATATGGCCACCAAGGATGATGTACATGAATTAGAGAGTCATTTGATGACTACAGATAGGACGGTCTACAAAGATCATGCCCCAAGGTTGCGAAAACTGGAACACTCACTCGCAGTCGCGTAGTGCCTCTAGTAGAAAATATCTTGATTTCTTGCTAGTATTTGATCCATGGAAAACAAAGCAGTGAATGGTGTAGACCGAGGTCCGATGAAACTCCCAGACAATGTTTCAGATAAATTCCTGAAACCATATGATCCAGCTACGACCGAAGACCGTATTTATGCTATATGGGAAAAAAGTGGCTATTTCAATCCTGACAATCTCCCAGAGCGTAACAAGAAAGGCGAACCTTTTTCTATAGTTTTACCGCCTCCGAATGTTACCGGGATGTTACATATGGGTTCAGCACTCATGCTCGCCATAGAAGATATCATGGTTCGTTATGCACGTATGAGTGGCAGGAGAACATTGTGGTTGCCTGGAACTGATCATGCAGCGATCGCAACACAGTCGGTAGTTGAAAAAGACATTATGAAGAAAGAAGGCAAGTCGAGGCATGATCTAGGTCGTGAGGAATTGTTGCGGAGAATTGATGCATATGCGAAACAGAGTCATGATACGATCGTGCGACAGATGCGCAAGATGGCTTGTTCCATAGATTGGTCTAGGGAAGCCTTCACATTGGATGAAAAGCGTAATCTAGCCGTGAAAACTGCCTTCAAGAAGATGTATGACGATGGTCTCATATATAGAGGATATCGCGTTGTCAATTGGGATCCGAAAGGACAGACTACTATTTCAGACGATGAGATCGAGTATGAAACGAGGAAGACCAAGCTTTATACATTCAAGTATTCAAAGGATATTCCTATAAGTATTTCTACTACACGACCAGAGACTAAACTTGGCGATACCGCGATAGCAGTTCATCCAGAAGATAAGAGGTATTCACAATACGTCGGCAAGGAATTCAAGACAGTATTCGCGGGTCAGGAGATCTCTCTCAAAGTTATAGCAGATATATCTGTCGAACCGGAATTCGGTACAGGTGCGCTCGGTGTGACACCTGCACATAGTCAGATCGACTGGGAGATGGCACAGAGGCATGAGTTACCTTTGAAGCAAGTGATCAATGAGTATGCCAAGATGACAGTCGGTAAGGAAGGTATAAAAGACAAGAAAGTAGCTGAAGCCAGGGAAGCTGTTGTTGCCTGGTTACGTGAAAATGATCTCCTAGAAAAAGAAGAGGATATAGAACATAATATCTCACTTGCTCAGAGAACTGGTGGAGTGATAGAACCGTTGCCAAAATTGCAGTGGTTCGTCGCAGTAAACAAGGAATTTGAACATTTTGGTGAGAAAGTTACATTGAAGACTTTGATGACGGAAGCGGTACGATCAGGTGACATAAAGATATTGCCAGATAGATTCGAAAAGATATATTTCAATTGGATTGGTAATCTCCGCGATTGGTGTATCTCTAGACAGATATGGTATGGACATAGAGTTCCAGTCTGGTACAAGGATGGAGATAGTAAAAATAATTCTTCTAGTAATAACAACGATTCCTCTCGGAATGAAAATATTCATTGCGGTATCAATCCGCCAACAGGTGATGGATGGAAACAAGACGAAGATACACTAGACACGTGGTTCTCATCTGGACTCTGGACGTTTTCAACACTCGGTTGGCCAGAAAAGACTGAAGATATGAAGTTGTATCACCCAACGAACGTCCTCGAAACTGGCTCAGACATTATATTTTTCTGGGTTGCGAGAATGATACTCATGAGTACATATCTCTTGAACGAGGTTCCATTCAAGACAGTATATCTACATGGCCTCGTGAGGGATGCCAAGGGCAGGAAGATCAGTAAATCACTAGGAAACAATGTCGACCCTCTAGATATGATCGCCAAATATGGAGCCGATGCAGTGCGTATGTCACTCATAGTCGGTGTTGGTCCAGGGTCTGACAGCAAGATAGGTGAGGACAAGATCAAAGCCTATAAGAATTTTGCCAATAAAGTATGGAATATAGCTAGGTTCGTTCTATCTTCTACGGATGGTGCAAAGTTTGATCCTGATGTTGTAAATAGTGGCGGCAAATCGAGTAAGATGTCAGCTGCAGATAGTGAGCTAATGAAAATACAAAATGCATTGCTGGCTGATATTACGACGGATATGAGTAACTATCGATATTATCTGGCGGCGGAAAAGTTGTATCACTATATATGGCATGAATTTGCAGATAAGATAATAGAAGATAGCAAGAAAATATTTCTATCAGGGACGGTGGAAGATATCGCATCTAGAAAGCAATTCTTATTTGATTCTCTATCACAGCTACTGCGTGCGTTGCATCCATTTATGCCATTCTTGACTGAGGAAATATGGTCAGAAATGCCTGATCAGAAGGGGTCATTACTCATGATTCTGAAGTGGCCGGTTTAGATGATCCTTATCCACAGAATTCGTCGCTAAAGACTTGATAATACTGTAAAATTGAGGAGTAATAATCCTTTAACAATTTTTTCATGAAAAAATATTTGATTCTCTCAGTCGTAACGATATTCACTTTGAGTATTATGGGAATTGCAATTGCTGGGACAACTTCTCTATCTGGTTGGTCGGCTGGTAATGGGCCGTATTCATCTACGGTAGGCTGGTTCAGTTTTGATTCTAATGATATAGGTACTGATGGTGGGACAGGGCGCAGTAGTGTTGCTTACGGAGTGAAAGTAGACGTACCAACTGGATCGACGTATGGGACATTCAATGGGAAAGCGTGGTCTTCAAATGTTGGTTGGGTGTCTTTTGATGCTGCGGACGTAACTGCTGCTTGTGGTAGTCAAGGAAAGGTTGATCTGTCGAGTGGTATGGTTACTGGATGGGCCAAAGTTCTATCAGGCTCTACAGCATCTGGTGCTGATGGTTGTATTTCACTTTCGGGTACTGCCAAGAATGGAGGTTTATATGGGGTGAAGATGTCACCGGCAGGTGCATTCAGTGGTTTCGCTTGGGGAGATGTGAATGTTGGATGGCTCAGTTTTGCAGGTTTGATATGTCCTGGGTGCATCGTGTCACAGCCTGCAGCGCTCGCTCTCACATGTACCGCATCACCAGATTCAGTCACTTCTGGTGGGACAGTGATATTTACAGCGAATACTACTGAAGGGACTGGTCCATATCATTGGAGTGCAACGAGTGTAGTTACTGGCTCGACAGGTAGTTCAGAAACCTCAACCGTTACGAATTATCTGACTGGTGCGACACCACCTACGTTCACTGTTACTGATAGCAGTGGGAAAACTGGTACAAAGACTTGTGATCCACCAGTTATTTCGGTGGTCAATACTTATACAGTGCACGTTACTATAGTGGGTTCAGGCTCTGTCTCAAATGGTAATTTTAGCTGTAATACGGAAGGTAATTGTACCCCGATGGTTATCCCTGTTGGGTCCTCGATCAATCTTACTGCTACATCAAATATTGGGAGTTCATTTAGCAGTTGGTCAGGTGGATGTTCAGGAACATCACCTTGTAATGTGGGTGGTACAGCTAGAGCCAGTGATGTTATAAATGTAACTGCGACATTCGGTGGTGCGAGTTTTGTTACTGGTGGGTCTCATCTATGGTTTGGTTCTAGGACTAGGCCTAGTGATGCTTCCATGGCTAGTCAGCTCCCTGTGACTATCTCATCAGGTAATAGTGTTAACATCAAGTATGATTGGGATTCTAGTATAGCTGGATGTAGTGGAGATCAGGCTTCAGGCCCGTCTATGCCGACGAATTGGAGCACGCCATCATTCTCACTGAATTCTGTCTCGAGCGACCCTATAAGTCATAATCAATATGGCGAAGTCACCCTTGCATTGACTGATGCACATATCGGGACACATATTCTGAGATTGAGTTGTAGTAGTAATGATTCTCAACCTGTAGCTAGTTACAGTGCAAATACTATCAAACTCATTGTTACAAAGTCGATCATCAATGAAGAGTAAACTGCCTCATAGCCAGCTCGAGAGGTACTAATATAGAAAAGAGCGGCCTATCGGTCGCTCTTTTTTCTGACTGCCCGCTGCTAAGGCTTGTTTTAGTCGCGCTCAGGCGGGAGGCTATATGCAACCCTATTCCCAGTATACACTGGATTGAAGTGAGCAACGGTTGGCGTTTGCCCAGTAGAGTGGGTTGTGTTCGAAGGAAGATTTACACTCTCTTTCAGTATGAGCCCCCGCCACTTCCTAGGTCGTTTGGACTCAATTTCTTCCATGTTCTCGAACAACTCTGCTTGTTTGTACAACATAATGATACAATTCCTTTTGTTAAAGGTTCTGAGGGAATGATTACATGTAACACCAGTGTTGTCAACTGCAGTGTTATTTTGTATCTTTGATCAATTCCTCAACAGCTCTTTTTACATCATTACCATCAGCCTTACCAGAGAGCTCTTTCATGATCATACCGGTGATCTTGCCTCCGGCTTTCGGATCGAATGTACCTTGTGATTTCAGAGCATCGATACGTTGATGAACAACGATCTTGATCTGTTCGTAGGTCATCATTGCTGGCATGAATGATTCTAGAATAGCGAGTTCCGTTTGCTCCTTGGATACTAGATCTATGCGGCCACCTTTGGTGAATTGTTCGATCGAGTCTTTTCTTTGTTTAACGCTTCGTTTGATAAGGAGAAGCATTTTTTCATCTGGCAAAAAGTCAACTTGCAAGCTTCCTGATAGGAGCTCATTTAGAGCCAAGGCATTCAATCCTCGCAAAGTCTCGAGTCTGATAGCATCTTTTGCACGCAGTGCTTCTTTTATTTGGTTTTTGATAGTTTCATGTATTGTCATAGATACAGTCTACAATCATTCAATATTTGTTACAAGAGCGTGTAAGGTTATGTGTAGACAGTCTTGTGTCAGTCACCTCGAACCTGTAAACTGTAGTCATGGAAATATTACTTATCACACTCATAGTCATAGCAATCGTTGCAATCATCGTGATGGGTCTATTACTTGCAAAGAAGGGCACAAAGGATGTTGCCAAAGAAGATACTGGACTTCGTCTCATATTGGAGCAAGTCAATGAATTGTCGCGTACAGTTGACCGCAAAGTCGGAGATCTGACGAAAACGGTAGATTCAAAGATTGACCAATCATCCAAGAATATGCAGGAATCGATGCGTTCACAATTATCCGAATCTTCCAAATTGATACGTGAAGTCACACAAGGCCTCACTAAACTAGACGAGACGAACAGGCAGGTTGTTTCCTTCGCTGATCAACTACAAAATTTGCAGGACATTTTGAAGAATCCGAAACATAGAGGCATCTTGGGCGAATACTATCTCGAATCATTACTCAAGAATGTATTGGCACCAGGTCAATACCAGATGCAATATGCATTCAAGAATGGGGAAATCGTCGATGCAGCAGTATTTGTAAAGGATAAGGTCATACCGATCGATTCGAAATTCTCATTGGAAAATTACAATAAACTAGCCGAAGAAAAGAATCCAGCCGAAAAGGACAAATTGGAGAAAGCCTTTGTCAATGATCTCAAACTGCGCATACAGGAGACATCAAAATACATTCGTCCAAATGAAAAAACTATGGATTTTGCATTCATGTTCATTCCACATGAGGCTATATATTATGATCTATTGGTAAACAAGATCGGATCATCAGTAGAAGAGACTGATAATCTGATACAACGGGCTGCTAGTAAGTACAAGGTCATCATAGTGTCACCGACATCGTTTCTGGCTTATCTTCAGACTGTATTACAGGGTTTGAAAGCTTTACAGATCGAGGAAACTGCAAAAGATATCATAAAGAGGGTTGGAGAACTCGGAACTCATCTCCGAAAATATGATGAATATCATAACAAGCTCGGTGCGTCTCTCTCTACTGTCGTCAATCATTACAATAGCTCAGCCAAAGAGTTCAAGAAGGTGGATAAGGACGTGTTACGTATAACAGGTGAGGCTCCAGGTCTCAAGATCCAGGAGTTGGAAAGGCCAGATGAAATAGAGGTCATATAGGCTTCCTTTTAGTTGCGTTTCTGGGCCCTCTGGTGTATACTACTTTCCACTATGGAATTTGCCATTATAGAGACAGGAGGTAAACAATATACCGTTTCAAAGGGCGATACTATCGCTATTGAGAAGCTTTTAGACACCCAAAAAGAGGGTGATGTAGTTACTTTTGACAAGGTTTTATTGGTTGATAACGGCAAAGACACAACTATCGGCACGCCATACATCGCAAAGGCGAGTGTCACAGCGAAAGTCGTAGAGATTGGCCGTGCTGCGAAGATAACCGTCGTTCACTACAAGCAAAAGTCCCGATATTTCAAGAAAAACGGACACAGACAGCCTTTTGTGAAAGTCCTCATAGAATCACTCAAATAATAGTCTATTAAGCGCGATTCTTTAAGGCGCTTTTTATCGTATCGCCATCTACGTATTCGAGTTCAGCGCCAGTAGATAGGCCTCTACCAAGTACAGTGAGTTTTGTCGGTATTAGTTCATCCTTTGTGATTTTCATCAATGCTTCGCGTACGATATTGGTCGTATGTTCGCCGTCAGGAGTAGTATTCATTGATAGAATTATTTCAGTAGGTGTAGATTTCATTTCGGTAATATTTTCCAACAATATTTTCAGACGTATACGTTTCTCTGGCTCTTTATCCAATACAGGTACTGTACCTCCGAGGATGAAATATAATCCTCTGTAAGCACCGGACCTCTCGATCGACTCAAAGTCTGAATCCCTCGCGACTATCATGAGGGTTGAATGATCACGTGTTGTATCTCCACATATCGAACATATATGTGAATCTGATCGAGTCGTCTGATTACCATATGTATCCATGAATAGTCGCTGACATTGTCCGCATTGAGTAGTAGATTTCTTTACTTCTTCTATCAGCCTAGAAAAGTCCTTGATAAATGATTGGGGTTTACTGAGAAGGTAGTATGCGAATCTCCTAGCTTGTCTAGGACCGATGCCAGGGAAGTGCGAGAATATTTCTATGAGTTTATTCAGATTATCCATGTCTATACTTTATCAAAATCACCGAAGTCTGCTTTGTCTACAGACAAGAAAGTCGTTTTCTTGCTATCAAAGAATAGTTTGACTGTACCAGTTGGACCATTTCTGTGTTTTTCTATCATGATCTCAGCTTCTTCTTTGCGACCTCCAACATCCTGATCTGCTTCACGGTGTATGAACATGACCACGTCAGCATCCTGCTCGATCGAACCAGAGTCACGTAGGTCAGAAAGTCTCGGTTTTCCACCTCTCTGTTCGACAGCACGAGATAGCTGTGAGAGGGCGAGAACTGGCACTTCGAGTTCGCGAGCCAAGTTCTTCAATGATCTTGAAATCTCAGTAACTTGCTGAACGAGGTTGTCATTGTTTTTTGTATTTGTCGGTAACATAAGCTGTAGGTAATCCACAACTATGAGTCCCAGGCCCTTTTCGTTCTTGAGGCGTCTAGCGACAGCACGCATCTTCAGGATATTATTTCCAGGTTGATCATCTATATAGATAGGCGCGTCAGATAGTCTAGATATTGCATCTCCGATCGCCTTGAAATCATCAGTAACTGATAGATTGTGACCTGTACGGATCTTCCATGAGTCGACCTGAGACTCGGCTGCGAGCATACGATCAACGAGTTGTTGAGAGCTCATTTCGAGTGAGAATATAGCGACTGGCACCTTGAAATTAACGGCGGCTTTGCGAGCAATATCTAGTGCGAGTGAGGTCTTTCCCATAGATGGTCTAGCGGCGAGTATGATAAGGTCGGACTTCTGCATTCCTGAAAGCTTGTTATCTAGATCCACGAAACCTGTATGCACACCGCGTAGTTGGTCCTTCGTATTGTGTAGATGTTCCAACCTTTCCCATGCCTCATGCAATGTGTCTTTGAGGGCGATAAACTTGTGTGAGCCTGTCTTATTCGTGACTGCATACAGTGCCTTGTCAGCTTTGTCTAGAATGTCGTGTAAATCAGCTTCTTCATCATAGCCTAGGTTACTGATGTTTTCTGCAGCTCGTAATAGCTCTCGCATAATGTGCTTTTTGCCAACCATGTCGGCATAATGATTGACGTTGGTCGAAGTTGGAACACAATTGATAAGTTCGGTCAGGAATGTCATACCGCCGATCTGTTCGAGTTGCTCTTTTTCTTTGAGTCTTGCTGAAACTGATAGGACGTCGATCGGGTTGCCCTTCGTATGTAGTTCGAATAGTGTCGCCCATACCATCCTGTGAATATTTGAATAGAAGGATTGCTCATTCACTATATCTGCGACATCATGCATAGCCTCACCGCGGATCATGATGGATCCGAGCAGTGCCTTTTCGGCTTCGAGACTGTGTGGTGGGACTTTCAGATCTCTTGTCTTGAAGTATGGTGATGTCGTGTTCATAATATTCCAGTTGTAAGTGGTCTCATTGTATCATTTATATATAGTTTGCAAACGCCGATTCAAACACGAGATAGTGGAAAACATGTGTATATCTAAATTTGTCTCGGATGAAAAACTTTATCAAAACTTTATTTTGATTTTATCAGTTCTTTATCGAGATTTTATCTAAACTTTATCAGAAATTTATCTCATTTTGGTAGAGTGACACCATTATTAGTAATTATTCAAATATTATGGCTTTAGAAAAACGAGATATAGAAATTGTCGAGAGTATTGTTTATAAAAACGCTGACGACATAGCTGTTTCCATAGCTAGAAGCTTTGAGAGACTCGAAGAAAGGATCGATTCTGCAGAATCGAGATTGTATTCACGAATGGCTGATATAGAAGATGCTGTTACTGAAGTGAGAGATTTATTGAAAGAAGAAGAGGGGGAAGATTTAGATTTGGAATAGGTAAAAAATAAAATATTAACTATTTCTTCAACACATTAACTCCTTTTTCAGTATCCTTGACTATATATCCACGAGCTTCGATCTCTGCACGCAGAGCATCTGATTTTTTCCAATCTTTCTCCTTGCGAGCATCTTCACGAGCATCTACGAGAGCGACGATTTCGACTGGTAATGATGATGAATTTTCTGATTCAGTAGTCTTTGGTACATCTCTCAGTCCTAGTCCGAGAACGCGATCGAATTCCAGTAATGTCGCCAATTTGTCCGTATCCTTTTGTTCGGAGTCCTTGGTTAGGTCCCACGCTAGCGCAATGGCTTTTGGGGTGTCTAGGTCATCATTTACATGTGCTCTAAAACGCTCAATATAGGCGGATATCGGGGTACCAATGCTATTTTGACCGCTATACTGACTAACTGTAGCCATGAGTCTTATAAGGGCGTTTTGAGCCCCACGAACAGCCTCAAAACTGAAATTCGCAGGGGATCTATAATGCGCTGTAAGGAGCCAGTATCTATAACCAATAGGGGAGATGGATTCGTCTTTGAGACCACTCAATGTTATGAATCCGCCGGCAGATTTTGCCATCTTGCTATTATTCAAAGTGATGAATTCATTGTGCATCCAGTAATTGGCCAGTGGCTTGTCGTATGCGGCTTCTGACTGAGCGATCTCATTGTTATGGTGAACTGGTATATGATCAATACCGCCTGTATGAATGTCGAATGGCTGACCCAAGTATTTCCTTGACATTGCCGAACATTCTATATGCCAACCCGGAAAACCCTTGCCCCACGGACTATCCCAGCCGAGCTTCGTATCAAATTTCCATAAACAAAAATCACGTTGACTTTTCTTTTCAGTATTCAAACCTATGCGAGATACATCTTTTTGTTCTTGGGCTGACGTATCACCTGTCACAGATTGACCGAGTTTTCCATAGGAAGGGAATCTGGCCGTATCGAAATATAGTCCGTCACTAGTTTTGTACATAAAGCCCTTTTCTTCGAGCTTCTGGATAATTTCAATATCTTCTTGGATATGTTCACTAGCCTTTGGAAAATTCTCTGGTAATTCGATATTCAGAGCTTTGAAGTCATTCACAAAAGCCTGAAAATATTTTTCGGCAATTACATTCATAGACTCCAATGTTAGCGGAAGTTTTTCCCGCTTCAAGGCTTTCGTCATCTTGTCTTCACCATCATCACCTTCACTTACCAAATGACCCACGTCTGTTATATTGATGACTTGATGGACTTTGTAGTTATTGAATTCCAGAGTTCGTCTCAACGTATCAGCAAAAACATATGATCTCAGATTGCCGATATGTGCAAAATCATAGACAGTTGGACCGCAATTGTACATGAAAACCTCGCCAGTTTTGACTGGTTTGAATATCTCCATATTCTTTGATAGCGTGTTGTATACCTTGATTTCTTTTGCCATATTGTTGAATTCGTAGACCCGCCCTTTTACATCCATTTCTTCTTCTTGAATAATAGTATGAATCCTGCAGTAACTAGTATCGTGATAACCATGAGTATTGTCCAACCATATGGGCTGCCGATTATAGGAACGCCTAGGGCTGGAATAGTGAATATCGATGCGATTATTGTAGCAGGGTAACAGATGAATGTAATGATCGTCAACAGCTTCATGATGTCGTTCTGCTTCGTATTCAATAGCGAATCGTTCGTCTCACGCAAGTCGGCCAGTAATTCTCGAGCATTCCCGGTAAATTCATGAATTATATTGAACTGATCACGAATATCGCGAATATAGGAAGAGAAATCACCCCCAAATATACTCTTATCTGAAAACTCAACCATATCCTCCCAAATGTCTCGGTGCATTCTAGCGGTTTGTTTGAAATCGATAAGTTCGCGGCTCAGACTAGACAATACCTCTACCATATCCCTCTCATTACCTTTGAATATGCTTTTTTCTGCAGAAGTTATGGAGTCTTTGATATTTTCTAGGTCTTCGATCATGCCCGTATAGATCTTCTTGATCATATAATAGAAAAGATATCCAGCATGTTCTATCTTCTCATCTTTATTGAGAATTGTGTTTGCTTCGAATATCTTTCCGAAGTACTCCAATTGCTCTATAGTATCTGTTCTAGAAGTGATGAGAAAGTTCTTTCCAACAACAAAGTCGATTTCCCGCTCTACGATTTCGGTTACATTACCTTTTCGTTCACGGATAGGTAGAGTAAATACCGCGAGGAAATATTCATCATAGAACTCGACCTTCGCTAGACTAGAGGTCATCTTGAGTTCTTCTCCCACCAATGGGTGTAGTCCGTATCTCTTGACTAGTGATGAAACTTCATCATCTGTTGGCTTTTCTAAGTCTATCCAAACGACACCGCGATAAGTATGTGTATAAGTCATGGTTCAATTATATATCGGATCCGTCTCGTGTTCAATGTTTGTTTTGTAGAGGTCAGACCTCTGCATGGCAACATCGGCTGTAGAGGTCAGACCTATGCACGGCTGTAAGCACTAAAGTTGAACACATGGTCACATTGTGCGATAATAGCCGCACATGAATACAGAAAATAAAAAACTAACTTACGCCCTAGTCGGCGTACCAGTTATAGTACTAGTTCTATTTATCGGCATATTTATAGGTGGTCGCAATGCTTCTTCGATCGATCGTTCAGATCTGGTCGACCAGTCAATAGTTACGAGTGAAAAATTTCAAAAGTTTTGGAAAGCTTGGCAAATATTGGATAACAAGTTCGTGACGTCAGCCAGTTCAACTGTTGATAGCAAGATTTATGGAGCTATACAAGGTCTCGCATCGTCATATGGTGATCCATATACGGTATTTTTCCCACCTGAACAATCGAAAGCCTTTCAGGAGGACATTTCAGGTAATTTCCAAGGAGTTGGCATGGAGATCGGGATCAGGGAAAAGCAATTACAGGTTGTCTCACCTATCAAAGACAGTCCAGCATATAAGGCTGGTGTGAAGTCGGGGGACCTCATATTGAAAATTGGCGACAAATCAACAGCAGAGATGAGTGTAGATGCAGCGGTTAAACTCATTCGTGGCCCGAAGGATACTGAGGTCAAGATCACATTTTTCCCAGTAGGAGGTGCAAAGACTATAGAAAAGACGATTATTCGTGACATCATCAATATTCCCACATTGGACACAGAAACAAAACCGGGTGGTATATTCGTGATCAAGCTATATAGCTTCACGGCTGATTCACCAAATCTGTTCCGCAATGCGCTTCGCCAGTTTGTTGCCTCAGGTGATCACAAACTCATCTTAGATCTTCGGGGTAATCCGGGTGGATATCTAGATGCCGCTTGGGATATGGCTTCATGGTTCCTTCCAGCAGGAGAGACTGTTGTCACAGAAGACTTTGGCGGTAAGGACACACCGAAAGTATATAGGAGTAAGGGCTACAATATATTCAACAAGAATCTCAATATGATGATACTCGTTGATAACGGCTCAGCATCAGCGTCAGAGATATTGGCGGGAGCTTTGAAAGAAAATGGTATCGCCAAATTGGTCGGTACCAAGACCTTTGGAAAGGGTAGTGTACAGGAACTCGTATCACTGACATCTGATACCTCTCTCAAGGTCACGATAGCTCGCTGGCTCACTCCAAAGGGGCATAACCTGTCACATGACGGTCTAGACCCTGATTATGAAGTTGTTATCACTGACAAGGATGTGGCCTCAAAGACTGACAGTCAGATGAACAAAGCAGTTGAATTGTTGCAGGCAATACAGTAGAGTGGGGGTAGTGATCTATTCGTATCATTAATATGCATTCGTATATTAGCATCGCATAAGTTTAATACCGCATTATTCAAATATAAAAACATGAAAGTAATCCTACTCAAAGATGTTCCAAAGCTAGGCAAGAGGTTCGATATCAAGGATGTCTCTAGTGGTCATGCACTAAACTTGCTCATACCACAGGGCTTGGTTATCACTGCAACTCCAGATGCGATAAAGCGTATCGACGTCATGAAGAAACAGGTAGAGGGTGAGAAGGCCATTCATGAGGAATTATTGGTAAAGAATATCAAAGGTCTAGATGGTGTTACTATCACGATAGTAGGGAAGGCCAATGACAAGGGACACCTGTTTGCTGGTATTCATAGAGAAGAAGTCGCAAAGGAGATCGAGAAGCAGACGCAGCTACAAGTAGATCCATTATTCATACAACTTGAACATCCATTGAAGGAAGTCGGTGAACATGATGTCGTAGTGAAGGGTGGAGGTAAAGAAGCCAAATTCAAGGTTTTAGTAGAGAACAAATAGCACAGATCGAATAGAAGCACAAAAAAAGGAGCCCAGATGGGTTCCTTTTTGTAACTATCTGATAGTTTAGAAAATATACTTATATAACACTTGCTGTCTTTTTCCTGTCGATGTGGCTATTGAAGCTAGTCTTTCTCATAGTACCGAATATGACTTTGCCGTCCTTTAGAGCAAATAGAGTATGATCTTTACCCATACCTACGTTCTTGCCAGGTAATACTGTCGTACCACGCTGACGTACGATGATCTGGCCAACAGTGATGCTCTGGTTATGATTGATCTTAACACCCAGATATTGTGGGTTTGAATCGCGACCGTTTTTGGTTGTACCTGCTGCTTTCTTATGTGCCATATTGGTAAATTATAATATTAAATATAAGATCTCAAATCCGTTAGGAGATGAGGACCTAATTGGTGAAATACAGCTTAACACAGGCTCTGAATATATGCAATACTCAATATACGGCTTAAAATATAGGTATTTTTGGTGCATAGCATGGCTCTGTTGAGCCATATAATAGGGTAGGGGGTATTGACTTATTGGCCTAGGGGTGCTATACTATCCTCACAAAGAGGAACCAAAGTTAGCGCATGCTTACCTAGGTTCTTTTTTATTAAAAACATGATTGAACTTACAACAGGAGTAGTGTTCTTGATGTCATCGCTATATGGTAATGGTCAGGGAGACAATTCAAAAGTGATTGTCATGCCAGATCAGAATATTGCAGTGATAACAACTGCTGACAGCTCTTCAACAACTAGTGTAAAGACTATGGAAGCCTATCTTCGAAAGGAGTTTGCCGACACACCCATATTGGTGGATATTGCTCGTTGCGAGTCAAATTTTCATCAATTTGATAAAGACGGTAATCTCATTCGAGGACGAGTCAATAATGCAGACGTTGGTGTGATGCAGATCAATGAGTTGTATCACGACAAGACTGCAGCCAAACTAGGGCTCGACCTACATACTCTAGAAGGTAACGTAGCTTATGCCAAACATCTTTACAATGAACAAGGTTCTCAACCTTGGGTATCATCTTCGAAGTGTTGGTTAGCTAGTCAAGTTGCAAAGAAGTAATTAATAACCTATATAAACAAAAAGGAGTCTTACAGAAATGTGGGACTCTTTTTTGTTGGGGGTATGCAGAGGTCAGACCTCTACACTACTTGACAAGGTAGCCTAAAGTATTATACTAATTATGTTGTTGAAATACTAGTAATCAACCGGTTTGCCTGACGATTAGGCATGTTAGTTCATTAAAGAAAGGAGTGCTATGGCACTTACCAAAGAGAAACTCGGCGAGATCGCATTGAAGATTCTCCAGGCTCAATTAGAAAGAAACGGTCTTCCGATCAACCATCCGGACATCAAGCGGGAAGTTGACAAGGAAGCCAGAGACCTCGGGATTACCTCCGCAGAATTCGCCGAGTTGGCAAAATTGACCTACAAGAGCGCCTACGAGAAGCTTGTAATTGAGCTCGACAAGATCATTGCTGATAGTATTGCAAACGATTACTGAATGTCATTGTTTCGCCGGTAGTTCACAACCCCTAAGCTTCAAGCGTGGGGGTATTTTATTAGATAATGTCCTATGTAACGGGGAAGGAATTATTAGTTGCGCTAAATTGGCACTGCATTCTATTTGATACCATGTCGGCCCCTTGAAAACAGGGTACTCCTTGATTCCTAACTCGCGCGTGCCAGCGCTCCTAAGGAAGCAATGTCGCACAATATATCTTTCCGACAATTACTATATAATGAAACAAGGCAGGTATTCCCTGCCTGGTTAAAATTTTCATTGAGTGGATAGTCAGTCGGTCAGTTACCTTCTATCAATTCGACGGCACTGGCATCTGCGGAGTTTGTGATTGTAATATAACTGGACTGCCATCATTCTTCATCCTTAACAGTCCACTTATCGCTGGGTCCCAAATCAACGGTATGAATATCTTGTTTAGCAAATAATCGAATGGTTTATTCAAGTATGTGTTCCAAGTATCAACTACCACTCCCCTGACGAACATCCAATTGTCTTGGAAAGTTGGTGAGTTAACAATGCTACGAAGATTGAATCCAAAATATCCGAGTACGAGTAAGATAATAATTATAAATAATGCTGTGCGAATAATAGAACCGCTGTTTGTATTTATGAAAGGAATCATGCATGTATTTTATCCTTTTTGGACGATTTGCGCCTCGAAGTTATACACAGCCTACGAGAGCGGGCCCGTTTGTTGATTTACCAGTTTCTTATCTAGGAGGAAGATATATCATAGGGTCAAGATAGGCTTTCGGGTCTGCTGCAACGGTTTTGATATTCTTGCAGTTCGTAGAAGCGTTGAGGGCTTGCGATAAGACCACTTTGATACCGGTCGTCGCGTATACTCCAAAATGCAGGTGTGGACCCTCAGAGAAGCCCGTATTACCAGAGTAACCGATAATCTCTCCTGTAGAGATAGTTTGGCCGACATTTACATTGACCAATGATAGGTGGCCATAAAGTGTTGATAGTCCATTTGGATGACGTAGGAGTACCCAATACCCATATTGGCAACCTTTCCTCGCGTTGGTCTTCTCGAGATCAACAACAGTCCCTCCTAGTGATGACATTACTGGAGTACCGATACTAGCTCGTAGATCGACGCCGCCGTGACTTCCAGAAGCGTATAGTCTCTGTGAGTCAGAAGTTATTCCGAACAATTGTGTTATATAGATATTATCGAGCGGCCAGGATAGAACGCCACTACCTTTGGCTGGCAATTTACTAAAGTCGATCGATATGCGCAGGGCTGACTCGTAAGCAAACAGCTCTTTCTCGAAAGCGGCCTTCTGTGCACTTCTCTGTTTCACTAATTTCTGATATTCAGCCTCCGATTGGTTGGTCTGTTTCAATAGAGCATTTTGTTCGCTGACGGTCGACAATACCACTTTACGTTGGTCTGCAAGCTCCTTGTTCAATGATAATAGGTCAGCCTTTGCCTTTTCACTTGCAGACCTGTTGACCTCTAGTTGGTCCTTATCTTTGGTCAGTGAAGATATCCTGTCAAAGACATTCTTCTGGATGAGACTGAGTTCCTCTAGTGTATTCAGTGCATCAGAGATCGAATTGCTACCAAACACGATCTCAGTCACGTCAGTATCACCCATCTGATCAAGTTGTTTGAATGACTGGGCTACGATCCTCTGATCGTCACTGATATTATTTTGTTTCGTTGATATTTTGGATCCTAGTTGTTGTATCTCGAATGTCTTTGCCGCTATCTTATCTTGAGTGAGGGCAATATTTGCCTCTAGCTTCTTTTGTGTTAGTTGTAGCGATTTGATAGTCGAAGACAGAGATGAAGCTTGAGAACTGAGATCATTGATCTGTGTCTGGTAGCCCTTGATCTCGTTCTCGAGATTCTTGATGTCTTGATTTCTCTGCTCTATCTTGGCTTGAAGTTCTGCTGCAGTTTGTCCGTAAGCTATATTAGAAAAAGGTGTACTACATATTGTATATGCAGAAAATATTATTAAAATAATAATTACAGATTTAATAGATCGATCGAAAACATTATCAGATGATATCTTCATAATGTTGTGTATCTATCAACTTAGTGATTGTATAGCAGAATCAATCCTCTTTAAGCTTTCAGTAATTCCTAGAATATATATACAATTGAATGGATCTGGAGATCGGTCCTGACCTGAGAGTGACATGCGTAATGGCCATAATACATCTCCTTTACCATTGGCTTCAGCATACGGCCAGATAGAGGTCTTTATTGACTCAGCCGATAACTGGTCATTGTCTTCAATCTTACTTATCATATCGCGACATTCCTGCAGATGCTTTCGTGCCACTTCCCTATCAGGATTCTTTTTCCAAAGAAGTTTATCGGCGGGCACACTCTCATAGTCATGTACGAAATGAAGTTCGCCACCTTGACCCAGAAGGTCAGTGATTTCAGAAAATGCACTGATCTTTTCCTTCAATAGCGGAAGCATCTTTTTGAATGTTGTACTACTAGTTGAGAGCCATTCTGGTACAAAGACTTTTGCATGTTCTACGAAATCCGTATCAGATGATTTTGAAATGTATTGCTTATTGAACCATTTCAGTTTTTCATCATTGAAGATCGCTCCACTCTTTTGGACTCTCTCCAAAGAGAATTGCTCGATGATCTCTGGTAGTGATAAGACTTCCCTATCGTCGACTGGATGCCAGCCTAGAAGTGCCATGAAATTGATGATGGCACCTGGTAGATAACCTTTTTCTCTGTAAGAGCTTATAGGCACTGCACCATGTCTCTTTGACAGCTTGGCGCGTTCAGAAGAGAGTAATAGAGGAATATGTGCGAACATCGGAACTGGTGCGCCGATCGCCTCATATATGAGGATTTGCCTCGGTGTATTGGAGATATGATCTTCGCCACGGATAATATGTGTCATTCCCATTTCATAGTCGTCTACAACATTCACTAGATGGAATATTGGCTCCTCCATACTCTTTGCTATGACAAAGTCACCGAGTTCGGTTGTGTCAAATTCAACTCTTCCACGAATCAGGTCATCGAATGCCACCTTTTTGTTCGGATTCTTGAATCGTATAACTTCTGATCGTCTGGATACTTGTTCGTCTCGAATTTCTCCATCTTTGCCCACCACCGCTGCGATCCCGGGTGTTTCCTTGGACAAATATGCATGGCCGGTGTCTACCAACTGTTTCAGATATTTTCTATAAATCTCTGTTCGTTCAGATTGTCTGTAAAATTCATCATACTCGAGTCCGAGCCACTTCAAACTATCGATAATATTGTCTTCGTATTCCTTGCGTGATCTCTCCTTGTCGGTGTCTTCTATACGCAATATAAACTTGCCTTTGTTCTGTCTGGCAAATATATATGCGAATAGCGCAGCACGATAACTACCAGCATGGAATAGTCCAGTTGGTGAAGGCGCGAAGCGTGTTACAACAGGTTTGTCATTCATGCGTTAGATTATCCCTTGAGTCCTGCGCTCGCTGCTGTAGTAGCGTGGAAGATGTGCATAATGATGTTGCCAACAGAATCCTTGAGAGGAACATCCTTGACTGCATTGAACTTGCCACTGCCGTCATCTGTGTAGATAACTGCGTAGTAAGTACCTCCATCTAGTGTTGGTGTAGACAATGTGATCTTGCCACCAGGATTTATACCAGCATCGTAATGAGCTGAACCCATGATAGCACCTGGTTGTCCACCATTATCAGATTGGATAACAACCCATGAAGAATTCTGTACTTGTACAGAAGATAGATAAACGACGTTTCCTGGGAATTGATCTGACATAACTATCCTGTTGAGAGCAGTTGTCGGGATCTGACTCGTAGTGTCATCTGTAATAACTGGAGCGTTACTCTTCTTGCCTCCGAATACCAAGATACCCAAGACTATGAGAGCGATGATAACGATGATAGTAACAACCCACTGCCATGTTTTGACTCCTGATGTTTGTGGTTCCATGTGAATATTTATTAATATTAACGTTGCTAAGGTCGACTTGTTTTTATAAGTCAATTATATCACACATTTCACCCACAAATGCAAGTGCAGGTGTGTTCTAATTTTAGTCAATAAGTGATGCTATTTCTCGTGAGTGAGTGCCAAGTCCATGATCGCATCAGCAATGACAGTTGCGCTATCAACCCTAGAAAATGTTTTTGCACGTTCTTTCATTGTCTCGATGATCTTTGGTGATTTACAGATTCTGTCGACTTCCTCTACTAGTATGTGTGGAGTGAGATTGTTTTCCTCAATGACCGAAGCAGCACCACTTTCTGCGTAAGCAAAGGCATTGGCTGTCTGATCATGACTCACACTGTTTGGTAATGGGATGATGATAGAAGGTATTCCCCAAGCAGCGATCTCAAATATTGTAGATCCAGCTCTAGATATGATCATCGTCGCTACACCAGCCGACATACGCATGGCGAGCTCGTTCATATAATCGAATGTATGATATCGATACGAGAATGGATGATCCTTTAGGATCACCTTTGATGTGGCGTTGATCTCATCTAGATTGTTCTTGCCAGTTTGGTGAATGATCTGATATCTGTTCAATAATTCTGGCAATGTCTGTATGATTGCATCATTGATATTCTGTGATCCTTGAGAGCCACCGAGAACTAGTATGGTCGGTGTGTCCTGCTCGAGTCCTAGGAATTCATGAGCTCCATTCGTGAGAGGGACTAAGACTTCTCTTCGGATCGGATTGCCAGTCAATGCGACTCGATCCTTGTGCTTGGTGAAGTATTCAGCCGCACCAGGATATGAGATAGCGATTTTCTTCGCGAATTTGCTGGCCCAAATATTGACCTTTCCAGGTTTGCTATCGGACTCATGTATAATAACTGGAATATTGAGTAGTTTTGCCGCGAACAATGCTGGGAAACTCGCGTACCCACCTTTACCGAATATGACATCAGGATACAGTGAATACATCTTGAATATCGCCATGACACAACCTGTTAGAGTCTTGAATGCGTCGGTTATGTTAAGTAGTGAGAAATATCGTCGTACTTTACCGGCGGGTACTGGTATAAACTCCATTTCATTGTCGAATAAAGATCGAGCATTGTATTTGCTTGGTGCCATATAATACAGAGATGGCATAATGATCTTGCGTTCTTTGCATTGCTCACGCACCGCCTCAGCAACAGCGATAATTGGATAAAAGTGTCCGCCCGTTCCTCCGCCTGTAAATAGGATTTTCATTGATGTAATTATAACTGATTTACTGACCAACTACTATACTGACCAATCTGTTCGGTACTACTACTATCTTTTGGATCGCCTTACCTGTTAGCCACTTCATGACCTCTGGGACCTTCTTGGCTGTTTCCTCTAGTAATTCCTTGCTAGTGTCTTTTGCCGCCATGAATGAACCACGCATCTTTCCGTTTATCTGAACTATGATATTCACTTCATTATCCTCTATCAATTTCGGATCAAATTCTGGCCAGCTAGATATATGGATCGATTTCTTGTTGCCTAGGCTCGACCACAATTCATCCGCAACGTGAGGCATGAATGGAGCGAGGATCTGTAACAATAACTGAAATTGTTCCTTCGATATTGATTCCGCCCTGTCTAATTCGTTGACTGCTATCATGAGTGAGCTTATCGCGGTATTGAATTTTAAACCATTGATATCGTCTGTCACTTTCTTGATAGTCTTGTGAATGATTTTGATAATATTTATGTCATCAACCGCGGACGAAAGCACTTTCTCACTCAATCTCCAAACCTTTTCAACAAACCTTCTCGCACCGACCATACTGTCAGTGCTCCAGGCGATCTGTTGGTCAAACGGACCCATGAACATCTCATAAACACGGAGAGTATCAGCGCCGAATCTAGCAACAACTTCGTCAGGGTTAACGACATTACCAAAACGTTTTGACATCTTGCGACCATCTTCACCCATGATTAGCCCAACGCTTTGCAGTCTAGAAAATGGTTCTATTGTAGAGGTTACACCTATGTCATAGAGGAATTTATGCCAGAATCGTGCGTAGATAAGGTGACGAGTTGCATGTTCAGCTCCGCCAATATATAGATCAACTGGTGCCCAGTACTTTTCCTTTTTCGAATCAACTAGAGCTTTCTTGTTCTTTGGGTCCATATAGCGCAGGTAGTACCAAGATGATCCCGCCCATTGAGGCATAGTGTTCGTCTCGCGGCGAGATTTACCTTTGCATTTCGGGCACTTTACATTGACCCATTTTCCTATAGCTGCTAGTGGTGACTCACCAGTACCTGTTGGTTCATACGATACTACCTTTGGCAATTTTACCGGCAGGTCTTTCTCTGGTACAGGAACTACTCCACAGTTCGCGCAGTGAATAAGTGGCATCGGTTCGCCCCAATATCTCTGTCTAGAAAATACCCAGTCGCGAAGCTTGTATTTGATCGTCTTTGATCCAAACTTTCTGATCATCTCATCTTTGTCTTCAAGCTTGATCTCACGAATAGGCAGATCATATTTTTTAGCAAAATCAGCATCCCTCTCATCGTGTGCAGGGACCGCCATGACCGCACCTGTTCCATAGTCAGCCAATACATAGTCAGCTATCCAGACTGGTACAGATTCATTGTTGGCCGGGTTCACAACTCGTATGCCTTTCAATTCAACTCCCGTCTTTTCCCTCTTTGCATCAGTTCGTTCCATCTCCGTTTCAAGTTTTGCTTTCTCGATGTATTCGACGACTTCGTTCCTATTCGAAATTTTCGGCAATAAACTTTTAACATATGGATGTTCAGGAGCAAGTACCATATATGTCACGCCAAATATCGTATCAGGACGCGTTGTGAATACCTTGACTGATGGATGTAGTGCGGCCAATATTTCGGGTTCTTCTAATGCACAGAAATGTTCTTCCTTTGCTCGGACTTCGATCAGTCGTGCATCAAGCTGTGTTGATAGGTGATTCAAATATTTTGCTCTGAACTCTTCTTGTGTGTCAGATAGGACTGCAATATTCCCATTTGCTTGTTTCTTTATCAAATCAAGGTCAAAGTCCCACTTAAAAGTTTCATGGAACGGTCGAGGCTTAGCTGATTCACCAAAGAAACTGGGATCGCTCGCTGCAGCAACTATCACTAGTCCAGATATCGGTTCATTAAGTTTCATCAGTACTTTCATAGCTACTACTGCTCCCAAGCTGTGGCCAATCAAAACAGTATTTTCATCGAAATGACAGTTTTTCAAGACGAAGTCTACCTGTTCATCCTCTGTTGGGTTAAAGGCATTTGGCAACTCTGGTGCAGTGACTTTGTGGCCCTTCTTTTCTAGCTCTGATTTGAGCCATGGGATGAAGTTACTCTCTGCACTGCCTTCGAAGCCGTGGAGAATGATGTAATTGGCGCTAATATTCTCCGTGGTTGTTGATGCAAATGGAAAATCGATGATAGCTCCTTCACTCTTCCCTATCCAATTTCTTTGCGATTCCTTTATAGATTCTGGCCAGTCGAGTAAGTTTGTCCCATCAGATTTCTTGGCGTCCAAGTCATTCAATAGTCTATCTGCATAGTCCGTGATCTTGAGTACCCATTGGCGCAAGGGTCTCTTCTCGACTGGTGTTCCACATCTCTCACACCTACCATCCTCGACATCTTCGTTTGCGAGAACTGTCTTGTCTGTTGGACACCAATTGACTGGTTCATTGGACTCGAATGCCAAGCCTTTCTTAAATAATTGCAAGAAAATCCATTGTGTCCACCTATAGTATGCAGGATCGGTAGTATTGATCTCACGTGTCCAATCATAGTCGAGTCCTATGATCTCTAGCTGTTCCTTGAAACGTTTTACATTTCTCTGTACTGCTATCAGAGGATTGGTTCGGGTCTTGATGGCATAATTCTCGGCCGGCAATCCGAATGCATCAAAGCCCATCGGGTGTAACACCGAGTGACCCTGCATGCGTTTCATTCTGGAAACGACATCAGTTGCGATGTACCCTTTTGGGTGGCCAACATGTAGTCCTTCACCCGATGGATATGGGAACATGTCTAGAACGTAATATTTGCTTTTCTCGGCGTCTTCTTTCGATCTATAAATCTTGGACTTTGCCCACTTTTTTTGCCATTTCTTTTCTATAATTAAATGGTCATATGCTTTTGGGACCTGCTTGTTGGCTTTGGATTTCATAGCTAGAATGATAGCGCAAAATCGGAAAGTATACAAAAAGCACCCGACCTATGAAGATCGGGTGCTGGTGTGTCGAAGGTCGTTTTGTGCTCTACTAGTGCGTCATGCACTGGTAGACTGCCCCCAAAATAAGAACAACGAATATCACAGCTGATATCAGCATGTAATACGTCCCATCTGGGTGGGTACTCCTAGGGCTTGGAGTCTGGTCACTGTCTAGAGCGCAGCGGTCTTGACGATGCTGACATAGTGTCAGCCAGTCAAAGTGCGGCGATCTGCGAGTGGCTCTACTGCCCGTCAATCTGTATCTATGCATAGTTTTAACCTTTCCTTGTAAATTTTCAACTGGCTTACGCGTGTATTATACCACGAGTCCGTGCCAATAGCAAGTGTGCTGCTAGGAGTAATAGTACTACTTTCCGGCGTAAAGTACAGGGGGTAAATTGAACGATTTGATCTGCTAACTTTTACAGATTACTTGTACCTCAAGGCCTCTAAAGGATTCATTTTTTCAGCTCTTCGTGCCGGCCATACTCCACCGATAAGTCCGACGACGGTAGAGATCATGATAATAAAGAAAATAAACCAGATTGGATAAGAAAACAACCTATTGTAGGATCCGCCAAATGACTGAGATAATAGATTGAAACCCCAGTTCAATGATTCACTGGCCACAAAACCGAGCAATATTCCAGACAGGCCACCCATGAAACCTATCATGGTAGATTCCGTCAAAAAGATCCATCGGATATCCTTTGGGGATGCACCGATAGCTCTCATAATACCAATCTCATTTGTTCTCTCCAATAGCGAAATAGTCATGGTATTGATAAGTCCGATCGCGGCAACGATAAGGGCAAAGACTCCAAATATACCCAAAGTGATCTGTATAGCGCCGAAAATCTTATTTGCTTGATCAACTGTATCTGACAATGATGAGACTAGATATCCGGCATTGATGAGTGCTTCACGAACAATCGGAATATCACTCGAGCTCAGAACCTTAACTTTCGCTAGATTGTACCTATCGATGATTATCGAGGGAAAATCCTTTGTATTCAAATACACTTCAGCCGTATTACCTGAGCCTTCGACTACACCTATAATCTCAAAATCATCCCCAATCGATATTTCCTCCATTATACTTGAGCCTTTCTCTTTCGGTACTAGGAATGAGAAGTTCAATTTCTTGCCGACCATTTCATCATTCTTTATATTGAACAATTGCGATACTAGTGAACTGACAACGATCTTCTTCGTGGTATTGTCTTCAAAGAATTTACCACTCATAGGAGATTTACCATCAAGTGCAAAGAAGTCTGAATTGATCACATTGATAGAAGCTTCAGCGAATACGTTATTGTGGCTAGCTTTACCAGTGAAATTTGCTTGAGGGCTAACCTTGTCTACCCCATTTATTGTAAGAATCTTCTTTATCGCATAACTATCAAAAACAATAATGTTCGGATCCGACGGCAATATATCTAGTGACAGTAGAGCATCCTCAGTCGTTATACTTTTTAGCAAACTCGCTTGCAGTCCATAACCAAATGATACCAATGATAGTACGACCGCTATAGCTATAGCTACACCCAAAATAGTAAAGAAAAAACGAGATTTCCGATTCTTCAGATTTTGAAGTGTTAAGTATATTAAATCAGTGAGCTTCATAATATTATTTGGAAATAACCAATTCAATCTCTCTGCTAAATCGTCTCGCTGTTAATCTGTTGAGGCCCACTCCACCTAGCTTTTCTGATTCGTCCAACAATTTCAACAGTTCTTTATCAGATATATCTGCCCTAATTCTCTTACCTATGAACTTATCCAGTTTTCTAACCTGAGACAATGAGACCTTGCCACGATACTGATCCAATAGATGTTTTCGTATTATGGAAACTTCATCGTTTACTTGTTTCGTCTCATGAGCACGCTCAGTAGTAACTATCTTCTCTACCTTTTCTATCTCATCGGATGCTTCAAATATCGTGTTAGCAATTCTCTTTGCCTTTTGTGAATATAGTCCTGCGCCAATTTTTTCATCATCCAATATCTTTACTAATTCCTGTTTTGTAATCTTCTTGGAAATATAATCCTCAATAGATATTTCTATCTTCTGTTCAGTATCTATGTCATAAGGCATGAGCAATGTTCGCATAAGCAATTTAGCATGAATTCTCAACCTAGAAAGATCTGGATTATTGGCCGCTAATTTATCAAATTCAGACTGCTCACCATCTTTACCAGTAAGAGTGCGTCCTTTGTTGGTGTTAACTACAACCCTTTCCAAAACACCATCCTTCAGATAAAAGACTCGATCAGCATAATGTGTATCGTTGGCATTATGTGTAACCTGGATAACAGTCTTCTTGTCTTCTCTGTTTATCTGTGCCAATAATTCCAACACGATAAATGAATTCTTCGAATCAAGGTTTCCGACGGGCTCGTCTGCAAGTATGATTTCTGGATCATTCATGAGTGCTCTGGCTATAGCAGTTCTCTGTTGCTGACCCCCAGACATCATTGATGGCTTATTGTCTGCATAAGGGGTAATTCCAAATTTATCCATCAATAATTTGGCTCTCTTTTCCCTTTCATCGACTGGGACTCCGGAAAACATTTTTGATAGCATCATATTATCCTTGGCTGATAGATGCGGCACGAGATAGAAAGCCTGGAAAACCATACCTATAGTGTCTCGATAGAAATTTATGAGATCATTTGGTTTTATGACTTTGAGATTGTTACCACCCACTACCACTTCCCCTAGTGTGGGACTTTCCAAACCAGCAATAGTGTACAATAATGTTGATTTTCCGCATCCCGATGGTCCGAAAAAAACTATATACTCACCTTCGTATATCTCAAGGTTGATATCCTTTATAGCCGTGAACTCATTGGTCTTGCCGACATCATATCGAACGGTGACATTTTTCAATTGAATTATCGGCTTCATTTGTGGCATTATAACATTATTAAAGTATTAATATTTATGTAATTCTCTCAATATCTAATTATGCCAACGCCAATCCTATTCTCCTTTCATGAAACCGAAAGTCGTATCAAGGTTTTTGAAGATAAGGTCAACAACGGATCCTTTTGGTTTTTGAGTCAATACAGTATATGGTTCTGATTTGGTAGCATTGCCTGCAGCATCACCTGATTCAACGACGATCTTGTATATAGTGCCTGGTTTTAAAAGTGTTGTAACGATGATATGATCTCGAACCAAGTTTGTCTCAGTAGGAGTTGATTGGTCTAGATTATCCGATGTACCCTGAGCGAACAGCACCCTAGATGTAGCTGGTTTGTCTGACTTCCATGAGATTATAGACTGTGTTGTCTCTATTCGATCTGGGATGATAGATGATGTAATTCGCACGTTTGATATCTTGGGTGCCTCTGTTGACACTGTCGTACTGAAAGGAATTATAGATGGATTCGATGTATTACCATCATTATCTATGGCATTCACTGTAAAGGTGTATCCCGTTGAGTAGTTTAGATTATTTGCTGTATATGTGTGCTCTTTGACAAAGCTTGGATCATCTACTTTGGTGATTTTTCCGGTTGAATTATCTTTGATTTCGATCTGACTCTTTGTTGGCAGGTCTGTCTTCCATGTTAGTGTCGCTTCACTTTCTAGTATCTTTTCAAATTTGATATTTGAAATATCTGGTACCAATGAAGTCGTAGTAAATGTTCGATCACTAGATAGTGAGGCTGTTCCGACCAAGCTCTGTGATCTTACTTGGTAATGATACGTTGTGGATGGTGCTAGGTTTTGTAGTATGACCTCGTGATCAGAAGTCTTTTCATCCGGGAATCCTGCACTGATCGAGTATGAACTATCATTCTTGTAATCAGAGGCTTTGGAATATCCCACTAAACTATTTGAAGCCTTGTCTGTGACCCAGCGTATCGTAGCTGTGTTGGCTGAGGACTCTACTTGTATGTCGGTACCGGAAATAACAGGAGAAGCAACTGCTTTTGAAGCAAGTGCTGACAATGAGGACGCTAGTTGGGATTCAGAAATATTTGATAGATTTGAGTTCTTGATCAGTCCAAATAGCATTGCCTTGATGATCGAGGCAGATGCACTCAAAGCCTTATTGTATGCACTAGTCTCCTCTGCCGTCATACTCGAGGTATCAACATCTATAGGTATGTCCTGAGACACAACACCATTGGCCAACGTTGTGAATGTAGTATCCACCCCTTCGCCTACGTTGTCATAAATATCAGTCACATAAGCCTTGAAATGATATGTTGTAAGAGGGGTGAGGTTGTTTAGAGAGATCTGATGGGTGAGGCCGTAGACACCAGTGCGTTTTGTTTCTGATCCATATGATGTTGTCTTGCCGTACTTTACTTTTCCTGTAGCTATCTTGGAAGATTTGAATGAAATCGTTGCGGAATTACCTCCAATAGAGTCGACAACAACATTAGAAATGACAGGTACAGTCAAATCTCTATTATCCAATGCCCCCCCTCCTCCTCCACCTACATATTCAGTTTTTGTAACATATACAACGGTTGGAGCAAGTGTAGTGAATGAATATTTCTCGCCCGCCCTATCATCGATTGCTATGTTTTCTGAACGATCTCTCGAACGGACTACGAAGTAGTATGTCGTACTAGAAACAAGTCCAGTGATAGACATTGAGTGTTGAGTCTTGAACATATCCGGCTCGTTTTCTCGTATTCCTAGATCCTTCGCTATTCCCCATTCAACCTGAGAATTGGATTGTTCATCTGTAGTCCAGGTGATCGTAGCACTGCTTTCACCGATGATTGGTGTTTTTACATCACTGATGACTGGAGGGACGATGTCTCGAGTAGTGTTTACTACATAGTAATTGATCACTCCGTCTACTACATTCTTGTCTGTAGCAACATTGCCTTCTTCATCTATTGATTTTACGTAGTAATAGTAGTTAGTTCCTTTGACTAGACCAGTTAGAGTAATACTGTGACTGGTAGTTGTGGCTACTGAAGTGACGACCTCTGGACTAGTTAAGTTACTATTTGTTGAATAGTATACTGATGAATCTGATGCTAAGTTAGTGTGCCATGTTACGGTAGCTTCAGTGTCTTGAGTGTCGGATGTTAATATTTGGGATATACTCGGTCCTGGGTTTGTGATGAATGTATATGTTTCAGCTGCCTGTTGATTGATTTGCGCTTGGGAGTCTTCTGATGTGACTAGGAAGTAGTACTGTGTACCTGGTGTGAGGTTGGAGAGGACGACAGAGTGGGAGGTTGTCATGTTGGAGACGCCAACAGATTTCGTATAGTTCGTCTTATTTGTACCAGGATATGATGTAACTGCTTCGTAGAAGACTGTTGAATCAGAAACAGTATTGGTATTCCATGTGATCGTAGCACCCGTTGTTGTTATTGAACTAGTTGCCACGTTATCAAAAAGTATTCCATTCGTTGTAAATGTATACATCTCTCCTGTATTATCACCAATCCCAACATTGCCTGACTTGTCTTCTGACAGTACTCTGTAGAAATATTGGGTATTCTTTTGCAGATTTGAAAGTGTAACGTAGTGGTCGGTGCTTAATCCGGTAGTCTTTGAGGTCGAGGCAGTAGGATCTTTCATTATTCCCCATTCAACCTGAGAATTGGATTGTTTATCTGTAGTCCAGGTGATCGTCGCATCGCTATCACTTATAAGTGCCGTCTCTACACCACTGATTATCGGTTTTGAAGTATCTTCAGAAGTATTGAGTGTATAATAGTTAATCGTACCGTTCACTACGTTCATGTCGGTTGCCACATTACCGTCTGCGTCAACGGATTTTACATAGTAATAGTATCTTGTACCTTTCACTAAGTTTGTCAATTTGATTCGATGATTGGTCGATCTGGAACCAGAACCGATAATCTCCACAGAATTAGACATGTCTGTTGAAGACGAATACCATACAGATGAGTCGGCATTTGTCGATGTGTTCCAAGTGATAGCTGCTTCAGTGTCAAAGATTTCTGCTGTTGTTACATTAGATATTCTCGGACCTATTTCGGTTCTAAATGTATATGAGGCAGAAGATGATTGGCCGGAATTGTTCGATGCGTCTTGTGACTCGACTAGGAAATAGTACTGGGTATCTGGTATCAATCGATCTAGAATCACTGTATGAGAGGTGAGCATCGATGGAACTCCAACTGATGCCGAATATGCACTTTTATCAGTCCCAGGATATGTAGTCGAAGCAACATAATAAATGATCGAGTTTGCATACTTGTTTGTGATCCAGGATATATAGGCACCAGATGTTGTTGTCGTACCTATAGTTACTGTGCTCAATGATGGTAATGCTATATCACTACCACCTGTACCATCTGGACGATCGGCTGTCGATGCTGGCGAAAATAGTGATATGTTCCCATCGTTATCTTCTATTGACACTTTATATGAATATGTAGAGCTCTCAGATAGTCCGCTATCTACAATGTAGTTCAGCATTCTATTGGTTATCGTTGTAAGTAAGCTAAAACCTCCACCGTTTACAGAACGATATACGTTATATCTCCTGAAACCTTGAGGTGGTACAGGAGAAACAGCCCAGGCATAGAATTCACGCCATTCTAGTGTGTTAGGGTTAGATATGTCTTGGAAGAAATTACTCGCAGTTGGTATTGGCGGAGTGACAGAGACGATTGATGATGAATTGTTTTTAGCATCTTTGAATACTGCGTATATAGTGTCACCAGAAATGACCGAGGATGTCGTTGTGGAATTGGCGTATGCGTAGTAGTTAGGTACGTCAGAAAGATCTGCTGTCTTCCCTACCTTCATCACTAATGCGGTATCGTCTGTGGCTGATAGAGTTATGAGTGCTGGTGATTGAGAAGCATCGATACTAATAGGCAAAGCACCTAGACTTGGAGTTTTTGTGTCCAAGACAAAAGCAGCAGATGTAGATGATGCTGTATTATTTGCCGCCTCTCTATCATCCACAATTACCTTTATCTTTGCATTGGCTGCATATTGACCCGTCAATTGGTTAATGATCGTTGAAGTGGCTGTAAATGTTCTATATGTAGTAGTTGATACAGCCTTGTCACTGTAACTACTTGCTTGCATAGTCGAAGTCGTCGAAATCAAGGTATATGATGAACCTCCATCGAGAGAATAGTAGAAAGATGGTCTCAAATAGCCAGGCATCGTTGTCCCAGTATCAGTATCTGGATCACGTATGGAATAGTTGATGGTGATCGTTCCATCACTATTCTGCACAGCACCAACGCCGCCAGCTCCAGTAGTCGGGTAGTTAGGATCAAAGCCTGGAGATGCGTTTACCACATATGTTAATGTGGCACTATTCAATGTTGGAGTGGATGCTCCATCTGATATTAGGTATGCTTTGTATTGAACCCATTGGTCGTTCACGCCATCTGTCTGAGCTGCTGGTGCAGCTTCAGTTCCGTTAAGGTTTGTGTAATATGTCGTGGTTGCACCGGTTGGACCAATAAAGTTTGACCACGTGCCTGGTACACCAGCATTGTCTGGTGCAGTCCTGATCTGAAATTTAATACTCGAGCTTGATGTTGTAGCTTGTGACCATGATATGCCAGACAAGAGATTTGCTGAGCTTGATGTGTTATATGAAGATGATGTGAGTGTTGTCGACGTAGCGTATGTGGAATATGTGATCGTGACATCATTAAGTGTTGGTGTTACTGCTGTATCTGAGGTCGAAAGTGTAGCTTGGTATTGTACATATCTATGACCATTAGTGACGCAGCTGCCAGTGCTTAGTGCCGCACCACTTGTGATGTTGGAACAACTTGCGTATGCCGTTGCACCTGCCATTGATGAGCTATTGGAAGATCTAGCTTTTATGCTTACTGTCTGAGCACCAGTCTTCGTCCAGGATAATGTGCCCCAGTTGGCTACACTCTTACCTGCGTCTATGACGCCTGAAGTGTATGTGCCGGAAGAGGCGTAGACTCTGGATGTGGCATTAAATCTATAGAACGCTTTTCCACCAAATCCGGGAGATGTATCACCCTGAAGGATATACAATCTAGTTCCGTTACTGTCACTGACAACTTCTATCTGACTACCAGCGCCCAAGCCAGTAGGTAGACTTGTCAGTGTTGTCCACGAATTGCCCGTTATCGAATACCTATAGAAACCTGTACTGGAATTACCAGGTGATGCATAAATTTCATCAGCTGAACCATCACGAAACATGATTGACCCATACATATCATTGCCTCCTGGTGCCGGAAATATCTCAGGAACATTAGTGAGTGGTGTCCATGTATTGGACGCAATAGAATATTTCTTCAAAGATTGAGTATCGCCACCAAGTAGCATATATATCGTGTCATCAGTCCCATTCCTTATCATCCTCCCACTTTTACCCAAACTGACTGGAGACATATTACTCCAGGAATTTCCAGATATCGAATACCTAGCCAGATTACCTATTGTTGGTCTGTAAATATAATTTTCACCAGGACCTCTAATTCCATTTCCGTAAGCCTTAATCCAGCCGTCTGTCGGCGGTGTTAGCAGGGTCCAAACATTAGTTGATATTTGATATTTGTACATCTGGTCATTTGACTCATAAATATAATCTTCTCCGTCTACATGCAGTAATACATCCGTAGGATTAGACTGAAGAGAATTTACTGCATCTGCCAACCAAGTCCATGTATTCGATGATATTGTGTAAACGAGCAAAGAAGCACCGGCTCTCAGATAAATTTTACCAGTAGTTATGTCTATAAAGGATCTTGAGCCCAAAAAATTAGTCGTTGGTATTGTTGCCAAAGCCGTCCATGTATTATCTGCGATGGTAAATTTATAGAATGTAGTTCCGTTTCCGCCCGAAAGCACGTATAACTCGTTATTATATTTATGCAGAGATGAACCCATCGAAATATTTACCGGTGAACTTGTAAGAGTTGTCCATGTGCCAACATTAGAGATACTACTCGTAAGTTGAATACTCGTAGCTGCAGCTGTTCCAGTAGTCTCTGTAGATGAGAAAACTTTACCGGTAAGATTAAAACCAGTTGAAGTCGTCCCATCGTCGGTCATAATATTTGTCGTTGTTGATGAAGCTATCTGTAAATCTGCTCCAGCATTAACGGCTAGTGTTGCTGCATCTTTTGCAGAATATTTAGTCCAGTTTGATTGATTGGATGTATGATTGGGGTATGTTCCACCATCTAGTCCGCCGGACCATGTTGCTTGTGACCATGTATATGTGGCAGCTAGAGAAGTTTGATAGTCAAAATATATACTAGATCCTACAATAGATAATAGAAGTAAGAGTGCAATACCCCTTCTACCTACGATAAAATACGCCAAGTACACACATTTTCCGAGGAAATTTAACTCGTCAGTCTTCAGGACTTTTCTTATACTGTAAAAACGTTTGCGTCGCCGACGTTGTGTAAGCATTTGCATTGAAGTATATCAAAAAAATATTGAGAATAATAGTTGAATAGGTCGGATAATTATCTTGTTTAGATCTATATCTTAAACTCTATAACATCTCCATCCTTGACCACATATTCCCTACCCTCTGTACGGAGAAGTCCCTTTTCGCGAGATGCGGCGTATGAACCTGCGCCTAGCAGTTTGTCCCATTCGATGATCTCGGCACGTACGAATTTATCTTTGAAATCAGTGTGGATAGCAGTGCCCGCCTCTGGTGCGGTCCAGCCTTTCCTTATCGTCCATGCACGAGTCTCGTCAGTACCAGTTGTGAAGTAAGTTATGAGTCCAAGTATGTTGTACCCCTTGATTATAAGTCCATTAACCCCGTCATCATGTGCTGGTAACTTTTCTCTAGTTACTGAACTCTCTATCATCATCTCGCGCATTTCCATCTTTTCTAGGTCACTCAAGTCCTTGAGTTCCTGTTCTATACCTGCGTCAACGATGATGTGCTCAGCTTTTGTTTGTTTGAAAAATTCTATCAATTTCGTCCACCTCTCATCGCGTACCTCGTCCATATTCTTGGCGCCAGTTTTTTTGTTCAAAACATATAGAAAGGGCTTGGCAGTTATGAGGCAAAGTAGTTTCAAATATGGCATCTCGTACTCATCTGCTTCGACGGTTGACGCCATCTTCCCAGCTTCCAATGTCTGAACTAGCTTCTCGATCAACCCATGTTCAATGATCGCTTCCTTCTTGCCTGATTTGAAATCCTTACCTAGTGAAGTCTTGCGCTTCGATACTGTCTGAAGATCAGCTAGTACCAATTCTAGGTTGATAACCTCGATGTCCTTCAATGGGTCGATTTTTCCGTCTACGTGGATGACATTGTCATCTTCGAATATTCGTACTACTTCGGCTATAGCATCAGTTTCGCGGATATGTGAAAGGAATTGATTGCCGAGACCCTCACCTTCTGAGGCGCCCTTCACAAGTCCAGCAATATCAGTGAATTGGACTGCGGCAGGCACAGTTTTTGCAGACAACGAGAACTCTGAAAGCTTGGCGAGCCTATCATCTGGAACAGCAACAACTCCGACTGACGGATCGATGGTGCAGAAAGGATAGTTTTCGGCTGGCACTGATTTCTTTGTTAGCGCATTGAATAGCGTTGATTTGCCAACGTTTGGGAGTCCGACGATACCGATGGATAGGGACATGAGTTAATTGTGGCTTAATTGTTACTAAAAATCAAATATCCATTGACGAGTAGAATAAAATTTGCAAAATTCTGGACATGTGTTATAATTAAATGCATGAAAATATTGTCTAACGGCTTTCCAACTAACCTGCCCAATTCTGAAGTAGTATCTCAGGGTGGTCCGGCAAATTTTGCAAAGCTTTTTTATAATAGCACATCCTTTTGTCCACAAAACAGTTGGATTGGTGTGATGTTCAAAAAAAGTGAAATGTCTTCACCTAGGATGAAGATGGTCCATGCATTTTTTAAACGAACTTATTATCAGGTGTACCTTCCCAAGGATCAACTCAAAAGCATAACACAAGCTAATGCTAAAACTAATCCAGATAAGGTTCTCAAGAGTACCATTGATCGACTTGCTGATTTTATGAAGGAAGAAAAACCGGATATAGTGTTTTTAAATGGGTTCGGTGTTTATAACTGGATATTGCTTAAGGCTGCACAACAGGCTATTATTCCCGTAGTTGTTCAACATGCTGGCATATTAACCAAAGAACTGGATATTCACAAACATTTCTTTAGTCTTGCTGGTAAAAAGATCATAGAGGAAATGGAGAAAGATTCAACTAGACTAACAAATGCTGAGATTTTTCTTAATGATTGGAGTAAAAAATATTACTGTAAAAATGTGGAAAAACGCAAGAATGAACATTCGTACATCATTCCTCTTCCATTCGATTTTCTTTCTTTTGGACAACAACAAAACCCAGATTTTCAATCAATTTCTTCCAAACTCGATTCGAAAAAATACCACATTGGTGTGATTGCTAGATGGGATGAAATAAAAAACCACTCCGCTATCCTTGCTCTGGCTAAAGAAATTAAAAGGTTGGAATTACCTTGGCAGATCTATGTAGTTTCAAATATTCCAAATAGCGACCCAAGAAAAATGGAATACGAAAAATATATTTCTATCATACCACAGCTCAATCGAGTAGAGATATCAGATTTCTGTCGCGGAATGGATCTGTTGATTCAGCCGTCCGTTTTTGATGTCTCCCCCACTGTTGTTTTAGAAGCTACTTCTTCAAACACACCAATTGCCATTTCTGACAATGTGGGATATGTTGGTGATTTCTTATCAAATGGAGCTAAAGACTGGGTGATTGATTGGAGTAATGCTAGCGAGGTGGTCAAAAAGATATCAAAAATCAAAGATAAGAAAATGCCACAAGCTCTTAAAAGATATCTGACCTACCGTCATGATCATACACGGGTTATTGATGCTTATATTGATCTGTTCGCAAAACTTTCCCAGAACAAGATTTAAACACTTGTGTATATTAAGCTATAAATTCTGCTATTGTTTTTTCAATTCTTTCTTCCAATAGAGGTAAATAGTTGGAAATTTCGGTTTGAATTTTATCATAGTTATCAAAGACGAATTTTACTTTATCTCTAATCGCAATGGGGCTGTCGATCTTACTAATAATAAGATTATTTTTTAAATATTCGCTCCAAGTATAAACTAGTGAAGTATCACTCGTTAAACACGGAATACCGTAACACAAGCTTTCGACCACAGTCACTGGGAAACAATCTGTGAAGCTTACATACAAATTTATGTCCATGGATTGCATAATCTTTGCATATTCCTCATGGGGTAAAATATTATATCTTTTTATTCTGGATTCATCTAGAAAGAAATATTTGGGTAATTCATTGACATGAACAGTTGCCCTATTTAGCATTAAACCGGCGATTGTTTGGTTTAGTAAATTACGATGCCACATATTTGATCCCCAGACACCTAAATTAGGCATATTGAGGTTTAAGTTGTGCTTGAATGACTCAAACTTTGGTATACGGTTCATAACATGGAAGGTGCTAATTCCTTTTTCCTTAAAATACACTGCAACATCAGGTTTTATGAAACCCATCTTTTCTATGAAACCTCGTTCGTATGCTTTGAACATTTTTTCTAACCAAGAGACTTCATCTGGACGGCCGTTATACCAAGTAAACGAAGTGTGCGATAAAAAGAACACTCTAGTCTCCGGAAATTTAGTTTTGAGAGCTTCGGCCAGAATATCATAACCATTTGGGTAGCCATTTAAAATAACTTTTTGTGGTTTATCTTTCATTATTTCATCTGCTATTCTTTCTGCTTCGAAAAATGAAGAAATTTCAGCTACTTCAAAAACTACAGGTGTTAGTGCGTATGTCGCCGATTTTATGCCGCGCCAAGACGGATGACAAACTCCTACAATGTCTGTTGTTTTGTGCTGCACATTGTTTGTTGCGTCAATATAGGCGATATTAACTTGCTTCTTCACACTAGATTTTTCGTTTGGAAACTCCATAACAGTACATTAGCATATTTGTACAAATAATAAAAAAGCGCCTCCAAGTCTTAGTTGGAAGCGTTTGGAAAAATCTACTATTCCGCATCTTCTTCTGGGTACCATTTTTTGATGCACTCAGGGCACATGCCGTGACTAAACTCGAAATTCGAGTGATTTTTGATGTACACTTCGATTTGGTGCCAGCGGTCTTGCTCATCTCGAATCTTCTTGCAACCTGCGCAGATCGGAAGAAGCTCACGCAATATCCTGACCTGCTTATGTGATTGATGTAGTTCCTTCACTACTTCTAGATTTTCAGTGATATCGCGTATGAAACAGATATATCGTCTGAAATTGTTGATATGTCTAAACTGAATGCTTATCTCTACATCAATAATCCTTCCATCTTTACGACGGTGTTTTGATTTGAATCGTTCCATGCCCAGTTCCGTAATCTTCTTGATTTGAGCGAAGATTTCGTCAGCAGTTAGTGCAGCCTCAACATCGCAAATCATCATAGATAACAACTCCTGCTCACTGAAACCAGACATCTTGCAGTAGGCCTCATTAACTAGAAGTATATGCCCATGCATATCTAGTAGCCAGAAACCATCCATGGATGATTCGATAATAGTTTGGTAGATCACCAACTGCTCTTCAATCGAAGTGCTTTTCATTGCTTCATTCATTATTCAGTCTTTCTATTTGTTTTGCTTTGCGTATTGTCAAAGTTGTACACTGATCCAAGTTCAGGACATAGTTTAGCACAGAATTCGGTAGTTGTCCATATCCACAACTGCTCTAGTAATAGCAGTCAATAAAAAAAGCGCAATGCACGGGCATCACGCTTTTGTGTTTTGTTCAGATACTGATAGTACTAATCGAATGTGATTCTCGTATTGGGTGCAGACTCACGTTGGAGAGAACGTTCATGTCTCTTGAATAGCCAACTCTTTCCACTTGTTGAGTAGAACGGCATGACTGAATTGGTACGGATGACATTGCTATTATCCGTCCAAACGACTTGGTCACAATCACTGTTGCCGTCTGCAACGTACATACTACGAAGTGTGCACGTGGATTTGGCTGTTGAATAGCCAACGGTGATCTTGGCCGTGGCACTAGTACGAGAAATCGTGTTCGGGTCTAGTATAGCCGTACCACCATCTCGGTAAGTGATATTCAGTGTTTTGGTAGCCGTTCGAAAGTCTGCTATGGATATGTCGGCGTGAGGACGATTCTCGATTTCAGCAGGACCGATGAGAACCGAATTACCAAAACATATACTCTCAAAGTTAACTGGCGGAAATGGAATCCATCGCAAGTAGCCGTCAGTATATATGACACCGTAGATCGGGAATTTCGTCGTGCCTGGTATGTTACCCCCAAATTCGATGAATGTGATATTCGTCTGAATCGTGATGCCGTCTTTCTTGAAGGTCATGCCTAGCGGTCTCCAAAACTCTTCTAGTCTAGTTATGATGACGTAGATCGTACCAACATCATAAACATTTTGTTTCAAGAATGGGCCTTGATAGACATCCAAGATCGGTGCGAAATTCGGACAACCAGTCCAGTTTTCATTGCAAACATTGTTGTTCACAACGTAATCAGTTGGATGTGTCGAGGTGATGTATATATGTGCCGCATTTGTCCTGAAGACAATATTTAGATTGTCATGTTCAGGACAGTTGTCTGGGATAGAGTTGTTCATGGTGACCCAATTGGTCGGGTACATGGCAGCTCGAATGTATTCCATGTTGCCGTCTGTTCCTTCATTCCAGTATTGATGGGCATTGGCATTGTTCGTGTGGTAGAAATACGATCGTACAGGAGACCAGTTCAGGAAGTCCTGCGATGATTCGAATCTGTAATACACGTTAGTCTGGCCGTTGATCTGGATCTGGTGATCGTACCGGTCATTGTTAATTTTCAGTGTCGGCCGCGATGTGGCGGCAGTCACAGAAACATTGAATACGAGGCTAATCAAAGCCATGAATACGATATTTTTGCTATTTTTCATTTAGTATCCTTTTTGTTAAAGGTCAGTTTAAGCAAATACTACTCCTGAATAGCAATTTAGCAAGTATGAAAATGATGACTTATCGATATATAGCTTCCGAAAATATTCAATGACAATCGATGTATATAGTGATACAGTGTAATAAATTGGTCATTTAGTTATTGAATTATGAATATACTGTTTATTCTGTTTCTGGTCGTAGGTGTATCCATCCTTGTCGTAGCTCTAGTCCATGAATTGTCGACACTAGGTGAATCGAGAATGGAGACATGGAGGTTGGTTGGTCTCGGTCTTTCCATCACATTGTTTGCGTTCACGATGTTCTATGATGTGGTTAGGGAGATCACATCGTGTGTCCTTCTGACAGCATTTGGCTACTACGTCGTTGTAAAAGTCGTCGATTTGGCGGAGCCAGGACTAAAGACATTTGTTTGTGATCTCATGAGAAAAGCAGCGAGAGACGAATGAGGTCGCTCACCGACATCAGTCTATTCCGTATCACTTCATCATCCCCTGTCGCCCTTAGCCAGTCTCTCGTAGGCTGGCTATTTTGTAGATGTAGAGGTCTGACCTCTACAGATCAGATCTTCTTTATATCATTGATTCCCTTCTCGATCTTCTTCTCGATAGACGTGAGCTCTGCATCGAGATCTTTCTTTGTACCCTCTTCTCGCTTCTTTGCACCAGATATTGATCCTGACTTTATCAGATATTTCACGTAGCTATTCAAACCGGTCTTCAAAGTATCAAAGCCCTTATGTAATGTCTCTTTGGCCTCTTTCACTTCTTTGAACTTCTTGTGTCGTAAACGTAGGTACATAGACAAGATGATGAATAGAGCGATGATTAGTAGGATCGATAAAATCGTCAGTAGTAGAACTATTACCTTCAATGATATAGACGTTCCGCCAATATTCAGAGTCGATCCATTGACTACTTCTACATATGATATCTGTGATGACGGACCCATAGTACCGTTAGGCAAGATATTGATTGCCCATATCTTGTAATAACCGGAGCGTACAGAATATTTGAATGTGTAAGCGAAACTTCCATCAGGATTAACAGTTATCTGTGTAATGTCTGGATTGTATTTACCTTTTTGAATATAAACTTGCATCGATACATTCGGCATACTATTACCAGTAAATGATAACGTGTCACCTTCATTCAATGTATCCGGAATATTCGACAATATAGGTGCTGTAGGAATCAGGTTTGCCGATGAGGCTAGTTTCGTAGTTGTAGCCAGGGCGTCCGTCGCGGGTACGATTTCCTCTACTGGCACTGATGCCGCTTCTCCGATATTTACTGATAAAGCCTTTGATACAGATAACACATCAGTACCTAGTCCATCATTTGCAAGAACTGAACCATTTTGCAGGGTGACCATCGTCTGACCTGGTTTCTTGGCTCTGAATGTGACACTCACGATAGCTCCGTTAGCACCGTTCCAACCTGGTGAAGGTCGTCCTCCAGAAAGGTGCAGGTTACCTGATGAGTTCGAATACTTCGGCTCCTCAGCCCAGATGGAAAATATTGATTGAGAATATCCAACACTTTGAATAGATAATAGACTCGTGTCGTACTTCATATCTAGAGAAGCGGCATTGACCGCCATGCTCTCTGAGTCTAGGTCGATCGTAACTGTGAATGTTTGGCCAGCTCGTACTGACTCACTCTCTGGCACCATATATAGTATCGCGGCATTCGTAAAACATGGGAATGCGAAAATAGATATTGCAGTAACTATCGGGAATAGAAAATAGTTCTTTTTCATTGGATGCTTTTTATGCTGGTCTGATTATACCACCTTATGACTCGTGGAAAAATGATGATGAATAGAATAACGACTATGATCAGAAGCAAATATGCTGACACTCCAATATTAAATGGCTTAATTATTGATTCTTCCCTCACATTACCTGATGCATCGAAGGCTCTAACCTCGATCGTACTTATCCATTTCTGATAATAGAGAATTTGCGGGCTTTGGGCTTGTGTCCAGAGTTTACTGACACCAAGAATGGAAATAATCCACGGACGTTCCTCGATCTCATATCTCGTGACACCAGATCCTTTGTCTACTGCAAAGAACGATACGAAGTAGTCGTTGTCAGTCACAGTCGGATCACTACCAAGTGATATGTCGAATGGTTCTGGCGAAGTAGTATCGTCACTCGGTTTATAGACGATTTTGGTGGCTCTATCATCATTACCGACTGACAATCTGAGTTTGGTAATTGTGACATTGGATAATGCTGTTCCTCTTCCATCATTAATATATGCATTGAAATTGTCCACACTGAGTGATTGATCGCCATGCTTGAGGGCGGTCAAGACAAATGAAAGAATATTCCCACTAGAACCAGAATATCCCCCAGGAAGTCCGCCAGAGAATCTGATCTCAGACGATGTAGATGATCTGTGAATGTTCTCTAGACTAGGCCGATCGATCCAAAGCGATATGAACGAACCCCCTATTTCAATATTCGATACCTCAAATGCTTGCGTTGGTATGAGGATAGATCCGCCCATCGAATTGATCTGTTTACCTTTTGCGTCTAGGTTTAGAGAAACTATGAAACTGTCACCAACGTTGTACTTTGATTGCGCCGTTTTCATCGTTACAGTCTGTGCTGACGTTGTCGATGGTAGATTGAATAGAATATAAGATACAGAAAATACGGCGACCAAAACAAATCTCTGCAAATGATTCTCTCTGTGCCATATGTCCACTATTTCGTTAATATTTATCATAAGTATTGTCGATGAATGAACTATTACCTAGTTCCAGTCCACCAGTACATCATTATAGAAAAATCTTGGAGGTTGACTCGACCGTCACCATTCAGGTCTGCACAGGGATTTGTTGGTTTAGTGTTACCCCAGAAGTACATCAGGATTGAAAAGTCAGTAATATTCACTTTGCCATCATTATTGATGTCGGCATGTGCACTACAAGCCGTAGCTTTCGGTGCAGTATTCAGGACATCTTTGTCGCCGACTTGAAAACCAAGTAATGATGAAAATGCCGAAGCAATATTCTTGTTGGCTATAGTCTGTGACTTCGTCGTATGTTCACCTTTTTCTAGTAATGAAGAATTCAATGTATATATCCAACGGCCATATTTATCTGCTATTGTTTGATCGAGGATTTCCTTTTCTGAATTGATCATGATATTTACTGAAGATATCGGGTATGAATATCCAAAGAACTTGATCGTGTTACCAATCTTGACGACGGATTTGTCAGAGGTGATAGTCGGTGCAACGATGATGTCCGATGTTGTGACAGATTGACCAGCGATTGCGTTAACTGTAAAACCAAAAGTCGGTGATTTGTAGTTGTCCTTGTCCAGGGCATATATTCCGAATGAGTAAATTCCAGAGGATACTGGGAATTCAGCCGCAAAATCACCGTTACTATCAGCTATGACCTGCTTTCCTATCGAGGCATCTTTCAGTATCACGATCTTGGCTCCAGGGTAAGCCAGACCTTTCAAAGAAATCTTTGTACTTGCTGCAGGACTAGGACTTCCGGCTCCACCTCCTCCTCCGCTACTGCCACCGCCTGTTGGAGGTGTCGGTGGTACTACCGGTGGTGTTACTGGTGTAGTAGCTACTGGTGTTGCAGATACTTCAGTCGAAGAAGCCACCACCATACCGAATGCATCTTGAGCTTGAATTATAAAAAAATATGGCTGACTGTTTGTAAGTGAGCTTCTCGTAGCACTGGTAACATTACCTACAGAAGTGAATGTATATGGTCCGCCAGAAGTATTGGATTGACCGACGAGGTATCCACCAATATTGAATCCGAGGAATCCTTCTGAAGCTGTCCAACTAAGATCGACTTTCGCGTCTCCTGCTGATGCGGTGACGACCGGTGTTGTGACTTTAGGAAAATATAGGAATCCAGAGTTCAACATGAATGTTGTCGCAGTCGAAGAACCGATAGCTATCTGTGACATACTGCCAGTCAAGCCAAAACTAGCTGATGTCATCTCCCTCACGCTGTTAAATGAAGAGTCGATAACTTTGTAGCTCGCTGAGCCAGGGTCAGTAGCGTTTACTATCAAAATCGGCAAAACCAGTGCTACTGTCAGCAAAGAAAATCGTAATAATGTCGTTTTTGCATATTTACTCATAGTCATATTACAGGCGCTGGTTCTTCAGTTGCGGGTGGTGGAACTGGTGTAGCTGGTGGCTCTACAGCTGGCGGTGCAGTAACAGGCGTTGATTCTGATGGTGTTTCTGCCGGCGATATTACTGGTGGTTCAGTTGATGCAGTCGATGTGGCTGGTGGTTCAGCCTGAAGTGGCGGTTCTATTATAGGAGTAGTTGTAGCGGATTCGATTGAAATAGGTGTCGAGGTGGCGTGAGGTACTATTTCTGGTAGTGTAACTTGGACAGTGGAAGAAGCTATAATCTCTGGTGTTGATGTCGCCGTCGTAGACCCTGTAGTTGTCGGTGTTGTAGATGAGGTCGGTTCAATAACAGTTTGTGGAATGACCGGACTAACTGAATTTGCTACCATCATCTTCTTCAAGGCTTCCTCGTCTATACATGTTGATCCGAGACAAATGGTTTTTGAATTTACCAATTCAACGTCAGCTTGTTTGGCAGTAATCTTGTTCAATATCCAATTACCCGTTGACTCGATAGCCTTCTCAATAGCTGATACGAGTTGACTGATGAATGTCGGAGACGTTACGATGGCCGTCACAGTGGAGCTGGCAGTTTTTGAAGCGGATGCAGCGGTGATTTCCTCCATAGTAGAAGTACTAAATATATCCTTAACAACGTTCATTGCAGACAACTCCTTTACAGAGTTAACCAATGCCGCCAAGATCGGCCGGTCTGACAATGTCAGCATGCCAGATGAGTCCACACCGACGGCCTCTGGGATACTCGCTTGAACATTTTGTGCGGAGAAGCCAGCATAAGTCGTCAACGTGTCGTATCCCGTCACATCTTTCCATTTATATAAGATAGGATTCAATGTCAAAACATCTGAAAGACCTCGATTGAAATTACCCTGAATATTCTTCAACCTCTCATCTGATGAGACTGTGATGTTACCTGATGCATCCGAGACGAGGGTACCAGTAGTGAACGTATCATTTCGCATGGTGCCACTGACGTGAAGTTTGGCGGTTGGAGATATCGTGCCTATGCCGACGTTGCCAGATACGGATAGATTAGAAGCAAAGTTATATTCATTGATTGTATATTGTGTGCCGGCGTCCGTAATGGTTGCACTGCTAGGCTGAAGAGTTGTAGCTGGACCCGAAGTCCAAGTACCTGTATGGCGAATTTCAGATGATATACCGCAGATCCAGCTCGTTGCGAACCGAACCCAGACAGAAAATGTTTGATTCGTTACACCTGATCCGCTTGTATTGACGACTACAACATTGTCCACGAACCTTATTCCACTACTACCATTGTATGTATCTAGACCAACAATCATCGATTCGATACCACTTGCAGTGTTACGCCCCTGCACGTTGATATGTTGTCTGGTTGGAATACCCAAACTACTAGCGGCATATAGGTCCACATCCAGTGTGGACCCAATCCAAGCCCCGTTGTTGACAAATGTACCGATCTTCATCCAGTGACCACCATCTGTTCCACACTCATTGCTCGTACCAAATACTCCACCGTATATATAGCGCATGCCAATAGAGTTAAGTGCAGACATTGTCCCTCTGACATCGAGATTGTATCCAGGAAGAGTTGTTCCTATACCAATGGAGCCATTTTCTTTGATGTATAAAGCACTATTTTGAGTAGCAGAACCGTTAGTTACGGAGAATGAAAGAGCACCTTTAGGAGCACCATTGGTATGATCAACGAATACACCAGTAATTGCTGATGAAATATTACCCCCAGCAGATCTAAATTCATATGCGCCAAAGTTACCGTTTGTTGGATTATCCTGTTGAATATCGAGAGTAACTGCTTTCCATGCCGATGATAAAGTCGTGTTGGTTGTCGATCCGGAAAATATAGACGACACTGCACTATCAGCGGCTCCACCAGTCAGTGGAGTATATGCATGGATTCTTACTCCAGCATACATTGAGTTGTAGATATCCAAGATAGAGATAGGATTCTCCGTCCCAATCCCCACATTTCCGTTATCTAACACTGTGACTTTAGGTGCATTTGTAGAGTCTGCAATCTGAAATGCTCGACCTGTAGCGATACCTGTACCCGTTACTGAAAGTTTAGCTGACGGAGACGTTGACCCTATCCCGACGTTGCCAGCGTTTATTACTAAACTAGCTCCCGCCAATGTTGATGCGCTTGAAATGGTACCGCCCAATCCGACGTTTCCACCGCTCTGCAGAACCATCCTCAATGGCTCGCCTCCGGCAGCTTGACCACCGTAAATCTCAAATTGCCCACCTGTTCCATCGTAGACACTTCGAATTGTACCGAGTGGTAAATAACTTCCCGATGGATAACCAAAGAAAGAAAAAGAACCCAAAACATCATTAGTTGAAATATTGGTAGGTGAAGCGACTGTTCCTCGAGCACGATAAAAGCCTACTGTCGGTCTGTCACTGGCAGTTCCATCTGCAAAATTGATTTTTAACCCATCACCGTATCCCAAAGCCGCACCGCTGTTAGATGCAATATTTAGAATAGTTCCGGGATTCTCCGTCCCAATCCCCACATTCCCATTTGCAGCTATTGTGAACATTCTAGCGTTCGAGGAGGAGGAAACAGTAAAAGCATTTGCTGATCCTGCCGTTCCATATATATCAAGTTTGGCGCTCGGAGTTGTGGTGCCGATACCAACGTTACCAGAACTCGTAATTCTCATTTTTTCTGTTAGAGTAGTAGAAGCACTAGCGCCTGTATTAGTTAAAAAAGTCAATATTCCACTATAACCAGCACCAGAATACAATTGCTCTATTCTAGATGGCTCCCAGTTATCTGACTCCCTCTTAAAACTAAAATAGGATCCGAGTCCTGCTGTTGTACCAATCGTAGGTTCTAATCTTAAATTTCCTTTAACATAAAGTTTTTCAGTAGGATTCATTGTACCAATCCCGACGTTGCCATTCGCCAATACCGTAAACACCGAAGAAGTCGCAAATCCCGCCGAAGTTGTTGAAGCGATACTGAATAGTGGCAGAGTTGATCCGGGGGCTTGTTGTATTGAGAGTCTAGCAAAAGCTGTAGAAGTACCGAGTGAAGCATTACCAGATGCAGAAATATTGAATACATCTCCAGCGACGCCACCGTTGGATGTTACGTTCAAATAATTGGCTGTCTGGGACAATATACCATTTAGACTTAGGATTGATCTTGCAGCAAAGCGTGTACCCAACATTAGTTGAGCGTTGAGAGCAAGATCTGTACCTATACTAGCTGCGTCATTGACGAACATATCAGTATAATATGTGTCAGAGATTTGGAATTCTGTTTCAAACCAATATCTATAACCAGCATCCAATGTTCCTGACATACCCATTACTTTATAGTACCTATATGCTGTAGTGTTCTGACTAAGGGTTGTTATTATATACGTACCACCATTCGTACAACTTCCATCGTTTAATTGTGTTGTAGTTCCTATGTTCGTCCAATTTGAGTTATCATTACTTCCTTGCCATTGCCATAATCCTTCGGGACATGTAAAACTCCAGTATGTTTTTGCTGAATCTATTATTTTCTTTGAGCCAAAATCAAAAGTGATAGATTGTGAACCGTCCAATACCACACCTCCAGTTAGAGTGATACCCGTTGAATTTGTACTACCATCTACAAGAGTGGGTATTGTGTACTGATGCCATGAACTACCAGTTTCAGACATAGATATGATACTAGTTCTATTTCCAGTACTATATATATTCGTATATGTCGTTGTGGCTGTACTGCTTCCGATATGGAGACGAGCTATAGGGGCGTTCTGTTGTATTCCCGTTAACTTAGCAGCCGTCACGACCATTGCGTCACCAAGACTTGTACTTGCTGTATTGATACTTAGTAGATTAGCCGATTGCCCAATAGCACCCGTTATACTCATCGTCGTCTGTAGTGGAACTAGGGAGTTTAGTGTAATGGAACCAAACCCAGCATTACCCGTAGCTGATAGACTACCGACGATAGATGTGTTCCCCGTTACTGATAGTGCGTCATTTCCGTTTGATATCTTGAACTCGATTTCTTCCCATCTTCGTCCGTTTGCATCAAGTGTTCCAGAGACACTCACAAGTTTATAATAGCGATACCCAATAGAGTTCGTACTGAGAGTTATCATAATATACTCACCTGTTCCACCTACCCCTGAAGATAGTTGAGATGTCCCACCAATATTAGTCCATGTTGAATTATCATTTGAACCTTGCCATTGCCAGATACCCTCTGATTCTCCAAAGTTAAATGTATTCTTTGCAGCAGTTACAATTTTTGGTGACCCAAAATCAAATGTTACAAATTGAGAACCGTTTAAAGTCGTTCCACCTGCAAGTTGAATTGCGTTTGTATTGTTGTTTGCAAGAACTCCATCTATAATACTATTCAATGTGTAGAAGTGCCATGTTCCACCACCCTCTGATGTACCAACATAGGTTCTTCTATCACCTGTTCCACCGCTATTACTATAGGACGGCGTTTGATTATCTACAGCAATCAATGCAGCTGATGTAGTAGTACCAACACCAGTAAGTCCGCTATCTAGAATAGTAAACTTTGCTGCATAAGTGCTATCTGTAACTTGAAAGGCCTTTCCTGTTGTGATGCCAGAACCTGAGACTGTAAGCCTAGCTAGGGGACTTGTCGTCCCAATACCGACGTTGCCGCTATCTAGAATAGTAAACTTTGCTACACCATCACTGTCTGTTGTCTGAAAAGTAGCCCCTGTTGTTGTACCAGAACCATTAACTGACAATTTAGCTGCTGGTGTAGCGTATGGGCCAATTCCGACATTTCCATTAGATTTGAGAATAGAAAAGCGTAAAGTCCCACTAAGAGAAGTGAAGTCATTTGGAGAAGTGTAATAACGTAAATTACCACCACTTTGAACTCCAAGGGCGGCATGCGCAGCCACTTGATTTTCAATAAAAGTAATAAATCCAGAGGTGTTTATCGCTGGCCTAAGTGTCAATGATCCAGTTGCGCCTCCACCAGCACCAAGCCCTGCACCAAGAGCTGCTGTAGAAAGAGCTCCTCCGACAGTTAGATTGTTCCCTACCACAAAACTGTCAGGCGTTTTTAATCCGATTGCATCAGCATATAAAGCTGCATTTACTACTCCTGAGTTATAAAAATTTATTCTCGGTACACCACCACTACTAGGTAGAAACTCTATGTAGTCACCAGTTGCATCGTTTATTTGCATTGGTCCAAGAATGCTCAGTGTTTTTCCAGATATAAAACTATTAGTCCCTATTGCAGTACTTCCAGCCAAATATGTCTGTCCAGAAACTGATAGGTTTGTTGTAGAAGCATTACCTAGTGAAGATTGACCGGTAACTGATAGCGTTCCTGTGGCTGTAATGTTTGCAGCTGTTAGGTTGCCTGAGAAGTAGCCGTCTCCTACTACGGTGAGCTTGGATGATGGGGTTGTGGAGCCGATACCGACGTTGCCGCTCGTATCAACTGTCAGTCGCCTCGTAATAGTTGAAGCCCCATCCCAAGTATAAATACCAAAATTATCTGTACCATTAGGCATCCCAAAACCCCATTGCGGAGTAGAGGCAGTTACAGCCGTAGCACTTTGTATTAGAAAGGCGGCATCGTGCGTATTATTATTCCTCATAACCCTTGCCCAAGAGTTTCCAATAGAGTTCCAACCAATATCCAAAGGTACACCCGGACTCGTCGTCCCAATTCCCACATTCCCTCCATTGTAGTAAACACTGGAACTATTCGTCGTCCACTGACTAGATACTTTGTTGTTCCAGTCTGTGGTAGATGCAGATAGAGGGATGATATAGCTAGGATTGAGTGAGAGTACTCCAGTAGATGTAGCATACTGTAGACCTGTAGCTGTAGTAGACAGGGCGTTTCTGGAACGTACGTCTGTATAGTAGAGGTTAGTACCTTCTGCTAGAGCTGAGGTGGTGGTGCCAGCTAAGTCTGTAGCGAATAGTGAAGTTGAGTAGAATCTATTGATAACTCCTTGTATGAGATTGTCTGTGTTGATGGCGAGGGATGAGGTGGAAAGTGCGGAGACTGCACCGTTGGTGCCGAAGAGGAGACCTGAGAGTGAACCTACAGAGAGACCGCCAGTGGTTGTGGTGCCTGTGACTGATAGCGTTCCTGTGGCTGTAATGTTTGCAGCTGTTAGGTTGCCTGAGAAGTAGCCGTCTCCTACTACGGTGAGCTTGGAACTAGGAGATGAGGAACCGATGCCAACTGATCCTTGAACAATTAAACCATTTGATGGTGCAGTATATGTACCAGCATAACTTGATCCGATAGCAGCTGAACCACCTACATCAAGACTATTTAAGATTGACGCTACATTTACCCCTAGTCCATTCGGTACTGTAGTAGAAGCTCCACCTGTATCATACGGATAGCCTAATGGCGAAAAGGGCGCTGTCCACCTTGCAATACCCTTAGAAACACGAAGCTCATCAACATATCCTTGATAGTAAAATGGTGTTGAATAATTAAGTTTTCCAATCGTCACATCATTCGTATTATTCATTAGTGACTCAACGCTAGTCCAGTGGTATATTTCGACTCCGTTCTTATATGTATAAAAGTCATTACCACTTCTTGTAACTGCCATATGTTGCCAAGTATTGAGAGTTACATCTCCCATTCTAATCCTATTACCGATATCCCATGAAACTCCATTTGAACTTGCTAAGAACTCCCACTTACCACTCTTTATTGTAATTCTGAATGGTCCAAGAGAAGAAGCAGCAGATTTACTGATCACGTCTCCATCTTCATTGGTTGCTGTTGGGTATGCCCAGAAATCAATTGTGAAGTCTCCTGATCCAAATTGAAAATCTAAACTGTTGGCGGCGCTCAGATAATCTCCCGTTCCATCAAAGTATGCTGCCTTACTTCCAAAATAATACTGAGTTGTGCTCTGTGTCACGTCTCCACTAGGAGTTAAAGTACGTCCACTCGATGACGTATCAATAAACGTGTTTCCAGATCCTTCTGCAGGCATTAAGAGTTTAGTATAAGAGTCGTTTCCACCATATCCAGGCATGGCAGACGTACCAGCCCCTGAAACTATCAATGAACCAATAAACTGAGAGGTGCTTGTAGCACTACCTGTAAAAGTAGCACCGACTATATTAGTAGCGTATAGGTCTCCAATGACAGTTAATTTATACGGAGGAGTAGAAGTCCCAATCCCCACATTCCCTCCATTGTAGTAAACACTAGTACCATTCGTCGTCCACTGACTAGATACCTTGTTGTTCCAGTCTGTGGTAGATGCAGATAGAGGGATGATATAGCTAGGATTGAGTGAGAGTACTCCAGTAGATGTAGCATACTGTAGACCTGTAGCTGTGGTAGACAGGGCGTTTCTGGAGCGTACATCTGTATAGTAGAGGTTAGTACCTTCTGCTAGAGCTGAGGTGGTAGTACCTGACAATGATGCTGCAAAGAGATTCGTTGAATAATACTTGTTAACTGATCCTTGAGTTAGAGCATCTGTAG
>JBAXUB010000007.1:0-57505 GCA_037129895.1 Candidatus Tayloriibacteriota bacterium
GAGTATTATGTATCTAAATTACCAGCAGAGTGCAGAAATGGGTGGGGTTATTCACCAAGTGGAGGTCTGGCGGTTTTTTTGTTATACTCATTTTGTCAGTGCTGAATATTGAACGGATAGAGGGCTAGTAACAGGGCTAAAATCAATGAATAAAGAATCATTCGTCATACAAGGACAAAGTGGAGTGAAGAACCTAAAGGGTTCGATCGTCATAAATGGCGCAAAGAATGCAGCCCTAAAGGCTATGGCTGCATCGATACTCTTTTCTGATAAGGTAGAACTTCGTAACATTCCTCTCAATGCTGATGTATTCACGATGGTTGAACTATTGAAGAAGATCGGTGCAGACGTGGAGATTGTCAAACCATCTTCAATATTATTGAATCCTAGTACGATCAATTCTACGGATATAGATCTGAAGCTCGCTTCAACCATGCGTTCGTCTGTCGTCCTAACTGGTCCGCTATTGTCGAGATTCGGTAGTGCGACATTTTCTTCACCTGGCGGTTGTGTTATCGGTGCTAGACCGATCGATCAGTTCATCAAAGGCTATAAGACTATGGGTGCCACGGTCGAGGAGAATGATTGTATATACAGAATCAAGTCTATAAACGGCATCGGTGATTCAATCGTGGATTTTGAGAAAAGGACAGTCGGTGGAACAGAAACATTGATGATGGCAGCGGTACTAGGAAATGGTAAGGTCGTACTCAACAATTGTGCCAAAGAACCAGAGATTGTAAATGTTGCCGAATGGCTCAATCAGTGTGGTGCAAATATTGCTGGAGTAGGTACTGATACGATAACGGTGATCGGCACGAAAGGTGTACTATTGAAACCGACGGTTCCTTATATCGCTATACCAGATCGTATCGAAGCCGGAAGTTATCTATTGCTCGGTGCATTGTGTGCGGAGAGGATCGAGATAAGGAATTGCAGACCTGATCATATGATCTCACTCATCGATCTATTGAAAACATCAGGAGTTCCGATTACGTACGATCAGGATAGTATACTGATCGAAAACAATACCGTCCCAAATTCAGATTTCAAAACTTTCAATATAGAGACGAGAGAATACCCTGGGTTTCCGACTGATCTCCAAGCTCAGATCGTGGTCATGTTGACTCAGGTGACTGGTAGCGGAATGGTCGTGGAAAATATTTTCGAGGGTAGATTCAAATATGTGTTTGATTTGTTGGAGATGGGTGCGAATATCAACATAGTTGATCCTCACACGATCTCAATCAATGGTCCAGCACCATTACAGAATCTGCCTGAAGGAAAGGTCCTGAATGCTCACGATATTCGAGCTGGCTTCGCGATCGTCATGGCTGCGCTCGTAGCCAAAGGCACCTTCACCGTGAATAACATCCAATTGATCGATCGCGGCTATGAGAAGCTCGAAGAGAGGCTCACAGCGCTCGGAGCAGATATAAAGCGCGTGCAATCAAGATAGATTGTGATATAGTCCAGATATGAATATATTCAATATATTTTCACCTAGATTGGGTATCGACCTCGGAACTGCCAATACTCTCGTATTCGTTCCAAACAAAGGTATCGTCTTGAATGAGCCATCAGTAGTTGCGATCTCAGAAGTTGATAGAAAAGTTTTGGCTGTTGGAAATGATGCAAAGGAAATGATAGGACGAACTCCGGACGGGATCATTGCATATAGACCGATGAAGGACGGGGTGATCGCTGACTATAGGGTAACAGAAGCTATGCTTCGGTATTTCATCGATCGTGCTCTCGGAAAGTTTAGTTTCTTCAAACCTGATGTGATGGTATCCGTGCCGGCAAGTATAACTTCGACTGAGAGGCGTGCAGTTATCGAAGCGGCTATAAGAGCTGGCGCAAAGAATGCTTACGTCGTGAAGGAACCTATATTGGCGGCTATTGGCGCCGGAATACCTATTCAGGAGGCCAAAGGTCATATGGTTGTCGATATTGGTGGAGGAACAACTGATGTTGCTGTGATCTCACTTGGTGGTATCGTATCATCGACTTCAGTCAAGGTGGCAGGCAATAAGCTCGATGCGTCTATCGCAGACTATGTAAAGAAGACATTCAATCTGGCTATAGGTGATCACATGGCCGAGATCATCAAGATAACTATAGGTTCTGCAATACCACTGGATCAAGAGCTTGGTATGATGGTCAAGGGTCGAGATTTTATCTCGGGCCTGCCACGTTCAACAGAGATCAAGACGAATGAGATAGTCAAAGCCCTGGCCGCACCACTTCGAGATATGATAAAGGCGATGAAGGATGTACTACAGGAGACTCCTCCGGAATTGGCAGCTGATATCATCGATCAAGGGATCATCATGACCGGTGGATCTTCTATGTTGCGTAATTTGCCAGAATTGGTTTTTCGTAGAACAGGTGTAAAGGCAAAACTGGCTGATGAACCATTATTATGTGTCGCCAAGGGAACTGGGACAGTTCTGGATCACCTCGATAGTTACAAGAAGACCATCATTACGAAAAGGTAATTGCTAAATCTGTAATTAGCTATACAATTGCGGTATGTCTCTGTCCGAACAAATACAGAATCTATCCCATCATGCGTATACACTCGTAGGTAGTGATGCGATAGTTGATGAACTCATCAATCTCCTGACTACGAGATTTCAGGTCAAATCGGCAGGCAATCAAGATTTCATTTTCAATAAGTATACAAATTTTTCGATAGATGATGCTAGAGAGATCAAGTCAGCGCATCTCATGAGACCTGTGACAGAGCTTGGCAAGAAGATATTTGTCTTGCAGATGGATAATATCACGCTAGAAGCGCAGAATTCTTTTCTAAAATTGCTCGAGGAACCAGCTGAATATGCACACTTCTTTCTGATCGTACCTTCTATTCATCTATTACTTCCTACGGTTAAGTCGAGATTGCATGTCATCACTCCAGACAAAGGTGTCACTAGAGGCGGAGTAGAGAATAGGGATGTGGTAGATAGTGCCGCAAATCATGATGCTGCAAAGTTTATGAAGTTGAATAGAGCTTACAGATTGGAAATGGTGAAAGATCTCATGGACAAGGTTTCGAAAGATAAGCTTCCGAAGCAACATTTATTGGACATATTGAACTCTCTTCAAGTCTCGGTGTATCGTGAAAAAGGTATAAAGATCGGTAAGCAGAGTATAGAGACGATAGAACTTGCACGAAAATACATGAATGATAGATCACCATCTCTCAAGATGTTGCTCGAGTACGTAGCGGTCAGTATATAGATCTCGGTCATGAGTCAGCTCATATATGGAAAATATGAGTTATGCTATACTGGTCTCATATAAGCTAATAGTAACTACCATGTATGACTTCAACCCATTAAAAAAGCAATTAGCCGGTGTAGAAGAGTGGCTCAAGAAAGAACTTCAGCAGATTAGAACTGGGCAAGCTTCGCCTAGTATATTGGATGGGGTAAAAGTCGAAGTATACGGTGCGCCTATGAGCCTCAAGGAAGTAGCTAGTGTTGTTATCGAAGGTGCAAGGACATTGCGTATAGCGCCTTGGGACAAATCACAGACAAAGGAGATAGAAAAGGCTATAACTTTGGCCAATCTTGGCCTTTCGGTTGTTGTTGATGATCAGGGTCTAAGAGTCAATTTTCCAGAGCTTACCGCTGATAGACGCGTCAGCTTCGCAAAGCTTGCCAAGGACAAGGTAGAAGATGCAAAGAAACAGATCAGACAACATCGTGATGTAGTCATCAAGGATCTAACGGCCAAGGAAAAGGCTGGTGGATATGGTAAAGATGACATTTTCAGACTGAAGAACGACGCACAGAAATTGATCGATGAATTGGTCAAGAAACTCGACGTGATGTATGAAAAGAAAGAGAAAGAAGTAATGGGCCAATAATATGACAGTTATAATATTTCTAATAGTACTTGCAGTTCTCATATTCGTACATGAGTTGGGACATTTTCTGTTCGCGAGATGGAATGGCATCAGGGTAGATGCTTTCAAGATTGGTTTTGGACCTAGGATTTTGAAATGGAAGAGAGGTGACACTGAATACGGATTGAATCTCATTCCATTCGGCGGATTTGTGAAGATTCACGGGGAAAATCCTGATCAAGATTCGACTGATGGTCCAGACAAAGATAGAAGCTTTGTACACAAGAATCGATGGAGACAAGCTAGTGTTTTGGTTGCTGGAGTATTATTCAATTTTCTATTTGCATGGTTGATATATTTTGGAATCATGGTTATAGGGGGTAATGTGCCAGTCAGCGCCTTCGCTGATTATAAGCAGTATATGAGTGATCATAGAGTCATCATTTTGGATTCCACTCCTGATTCACCAGCGATCAAGGCTGGTATGGGTATAGGGGATGTTGTCTCTACAGTTGAGAGTAATGGTCAAGCGGTACATATCGCATCTGCTTCTGATCTTCAGAACGCAGTTAATGGTAGTGGAGGTAAAGAGATATCTATTATGTATATGAAAGACGGTCTGGCCAAGAATGTTAACATCACACCAGTCAAGGGACTCATCGAAAATAAATACGCCATCGGTGTATCTATGGATGAGATAGCGTACATTCATATGCCATTCTTCGCGGCTATCAAATACAGTTGTATTTCTACAGTAAATATCATTTGGGGCACTATCGTCGGTTTAGTTGGATTCATCGGTGGATTATTCCATGGAGCATCATCATTCTCTGATGTTACAGGTCCGATCGGGATAGCCGTCATCATAGGTAATGCTTTTAAACTGAATATTTCATACCTATTGATCGTCGTCGCTATTATCTCTGTCAATCTAGGAGTTATAAACCTTGTACCATTTCCAGCGTTAGATGGTGGTAGAACTCTGTTCGTGGGTATTGAAGGTGTGATACGTCGCAGGATTTCTGCAAAGTTTTTCAATGTCGTGAATACAATAGGCTTCGTATTGCTCATGATACTCATGGTTGTCGTCACTTATAGGGATATCGTAGGACTTCTATAATGCCGCGCTGACTTTAATATTGGTTATGCTAATATATATTCAATGAAACAATCACATCTATTCACAAAAACCAGACGTGAAGCACCAAAGGACGAGGTATCGAAAAATGCGCAATTACTCATTCGTGCAGGTTATATTCACAAGGAAATGGCCGGGGCATATGATTTTCTGCCTCTAGGGCTACGTGTGTTGAATAAGATTGTCGGTATTATTCGTGAAGAAATGTTGAAGATTGGTGGTGAAGAAGTATATATGACAGCTCTGCAAGATAGGGCGAAGTGGGAGATGACGGATAGGTGGGACGTAAAGAAAGTAGATATTTGGTTCAAGACAAAACTTCAGAATGATACTGAACTAGGTCTCGGATTCACACACGAAGAACCTATAACAAGTATTCTGAAAGATCATATAAGGTCATACAAAGATCTTCCTCGAGCAGTTTTCCAGTTTCAGAACAAATTCAGGAATGAAACCAGAGCAAAGTCGGGAATATTGAGAGGACGTGAATTCCTAATGAAGGATCTATACTCATTCAATATCGATGAGAAAACGCATGAAGAATATTACGAGGCCGCAAAGATGGCGTACAAGATCATATACGATAGATTGGGTATAGGTGGTGATACTTATGTCACGTTTGCTCTGGGTGGTACTTTCTCAAAATACTCGCATGAATTTCAGACATTGTGCGAAGCTGGCGAAGATGTCATCTATGTTGATGAGGCAAAGAAATTGGCGGTGAACAAAGAAGTTTTGAATGATGAAGTTCTCAAGGATTTAGGATTGAAGAGAGAAGATCTGAAGGAGCGCAAGGCGATCGAGGTTGGGAATATATTTAATCTCGGGACAAAATTTTCTTCAGCATTAGGACTAAATTACAAAGATGAGAAAGGTGAGTCAAAGCCAGTCATCATGGGTTGCTATGGTATCGGACCTAGCAGAGTGATGGGAACGATCGCTGAAGTCTGGTCTGATGAAAAAGGTTTGGTATGGCCTGAATCAGTGGCACCGTTCGGTGTTCATCTCATTGTATTGAATAGTGCAGACTCGAAAGTCAAAGATGCAGCTGACCTACTCTATAGGTCTTTGACATCAAAGGGTGTAGAAGTCCTCTACGATGATCGAGATTGCAGCGCTGGAGAGAAGTTTGGTGATGCAGATTTGATCGGTATTCCATGGAGGTATGTTATAAGTGAAAAGACTTTGGCATCTGACTCAGTGGAGGTAAAAGATCGTAAAACTGGAACCGTCACCATGAAGAAAATATCGTCTCTCTGATTTTCTTGTAAACAAATTCGATAGTGTGTTAAGGTAGACTCATGTTCAGTGAATACAAAAAGAAGTTATTCGATAGATTTTCTAACGAGATCGGTATAGACCTGGGTACAGCAAATACTCTGGTATACGTTCGTGGAAAAGGTATCGTCGTCAATGAACCCTCGGTCGTTGCGGTTAACCAGAAGACCGGTCAGGTTGTTGCGGTCGGTATCGCTGCAAAAGAGATGTTAGGCAGGACCCCTGGACATATAGTTGCTATAAGGCCATTGGTTGATGGAGTTATATCAGACTTTGAAGTTACAGAAGAAATGCTCGCATATCTAATGAGGAGAGCGGGAGAGTTTTTGCCAAAAAAATACTTGGGTCCACGAGTCGTCGTAGGGGTTCCATCAGGTGTTACGAACGTCGAGGTACGCGCTGTGCGAGATGCGACAAAGAATGCTGGCGCTAGAGAAGTATTCATCATCGAACAACCTATGGCTGGAGCGATCGGTATCAGACTACCAGTACATGAACCAGTTGGGAGTATGGTTATCGACATTGGTGGAGGAACTACTGATATCGCTGTGATATCACTAGGTGGTATTGTGAGATCGAAGAATCTGAAAATTGCTGGTGATAAGTTGAACAATGATATCATTTCTTATATACGTAATGAGTTCAAGATATTGATCGGTGAAACGACTGCGGAACAGGTGAAATTGGCCGTTGGAACGGTATTGCCGGGTGAACCTATCGAGACTACAATACGAGGTAGAGATTTGATAACTGGACTGCCTAGAGAGGTCATCATCACCGACTCTGACATACGAGAAGCGATGGCTCAGTCGATAGAGATACTAGTCAATTCAGCCAAGGAAGTATTGGAGACGACACCGCCTGAAATCTTGTCTGATGTTATGAAACGTGGTGTTCACTTGGTGGGCGGTGGAGCACTCATAAGGGGATTGGATGAGTTGTTGTCACAAACACTCAAATTGCCAGTGGCCATAGCTGAAGAACCTCTGACGGCGATAGCTCGGGGTGCCGGTATCGTATTGGAAGACTTGGAGAAATATCGATCAGTTCTAATAGAAAGTGATGATGACATATATTCAAAATCATAATGACAATCGTGGGAGAAGTTATAGAAAATCAGGCTATATCGTATTCATTTTGATAGTTATAATTATCGCCTTCAGAATATTTATGCCGAATGTTACTTCTGGATTCTTTACTGCGATCGCTAGACCTTTTTGGAGAATTGAGTTTTCTATCAACAACGGTCAACTTCGCTCGAATGAACAGTTATTGAATGACAATCAGGAATTATTGAGAAAACTAGAAATCAGAGATGTAGAACTCAAGTCTACAGCACTCCTAGTTGATGAAAATGAAGAGCTCAAGTCTCTCTTGGGGCGCGCATCTAGTACGAAGAATATATTAGCCGCAGTATTACAGAGACCTCCTATAGCTGTATATGATGAATTAGTCATAGATATTGGTGCTGATATGGGTCTGTCAGATGGCGATATCGTCTATGCAGCGCATAACGTACCAATAGGCAAGATTGTTGATATTTCTGCACACACATCGAAAGTACTTCTATTTTCATCACCAGGTCAGTCCTATAATGTATTTATTGGAAAATCCAATATTGCAGCGACGGCGATAGGGAGAGGTGGTGGTCAATATAGTGTTGAGCTGCCTAGATCTGCTGACGTTTCTCAAGGTGATCATGTATCGATACCTAGTATGAGAGGCAATCTATATGGAATAGTTGGATCAATAATAGCCGACCCGTCAGCAACATTTGAGACAGTATTGTTTTCAGCGCCGATCAATATTTATCAACTAAAATGGGTCTATGTGGAGAAGAAGTAGGTCGCAACTCGGGCTTGAGTATGTGTGACGAGACTAGTTATAGCTGTAGAAATAGATGTATAATACTATCAATATATGATATTCAAATTTTTGAGAAGGATAATATTCGATGTGGCTATACTAGCCTGTCTAGTACAGGGTTGGTGGTATGCTGCACTCATAGTAGCGGTTATCGCTGCATGGAATCACAAGATGTATGTCGAGCTCATAATCGCTGGACTGATCTATGATTCATTGTATGGGCCTGTTTCGATGAATAATATGACTACACATATCGGTTTGACAATATGCGTTGTATTGTTCATATTGATCGGTATCATGAAGAAAGTGATCAGAATGAGAGAGTAGTGTATAATTCGAAATATATATTATGAAAAATGAAAAACAAACAATGAATGACGATCTCGACGATTCTGTAGTCGCAGAGGAGAATGCCGCAGAGATTATAAAGAAGTTACGAGAAAAGCTCAAGGTTACTGAAGCCACTAAGCTCGAGTATTTGACGGGCTGGCAGAAAGACAAGGCTGAGTTCATAAACGCACGCAAGCGAGATGAAGCGGACCGCAAGGACTTCATGAAGTTCGCCAATGAGCAGTTGATCTTCGATCTTATACCAGTTCTCGAACATTGGGACCTCGCCATGAGTCACAAGGAATCCTGGGAAAAAGCTGACAAGAATTGGAGGGTTGGTGTCGAGTCGATCTTCGCTCAACTAAAGAAGACACTGACTGATAATGGTTTGACTGAGATTAATCCTGTAGGTGAGAAGTTCGATCATGCAAAACATGAGGCGATGGCGTATGAACTGGTTAGTGACAAGAAACAGGATCATACGGTGCTTTCTGTCATCCAAAAAGGCTATTTCTACAACGGTAAAGTATTGAAGCCGGCGAAGGTCAAAGTCGGAGAGTTTAAGTAAAGTATTAGGTCTGGAGAATAGGATATAAACACAAAAACTCCCTAAGGAGTGTTGTGTTGAAACCGGATTTTATGTCCACCAGTCGAAATATTCCGACAAACCAATTCTACTACCACTCGCGGTCTGTAGTCAATAGTGTGTACAGTTAACCTTATGAGGTGACAGTTGTGAATACGACATTGTCATAATTGTGGACATAAGGCGACTTGCGCCCCCAGCTTGTCCGGTTTCAGCGGTCAGCTGCACTATGCTATGCCCACCGAATGAATTCATCATTCGCAGATCAATAGTATCAAGGTGCTGATAAAATCCTGATAAAATTCTATAAGTTATTGTGACCCTTGCACAACTGCAACATTTTCTATAATATAATCGTATGACTGACATGTCAGTAAAGAATAACCTATCTCTAGCACCTATCTCCAATGCGACGGTACCGCAGTTTATGAGTCGTGTTTTCAGTGACAGGAACGGCCGTCTATACCGCTTTACATTTCTAGTTTCTTTTGTAAATGGGGAAATGAAAGGGCAACTAGTGAGTGCTGAACCGGTTTCAACATCACATTCAGCATCGAGTGAGGCTAGCCCTTATTCAAATGGTCAGATATTCATGCTGCCGGTATGTTTCCCTGTAAAGAAGCCAGAGACAGCTTATGTATTTTCATTTGCGCCAGTCGTTTCACCATATTTCTCCGTTGATTTTCTTATAAATTGCCAACCTACGAGGGCGCCTGCTAGTAAATAAGTCCTCCTCGTTTTTTCTGGCCTATTTGTTGTGGCCGCAAATTTCTGTCAGAGGAGGTGAATGCTCCGTAAGCGTTATATCATATGTGGTATAACTGGCGCGGAGTATGTCGTACCCATGTCATACCCATCTCTTGCCACTTATTAATCATTAGTTAACATTATATTATCATGTCAAAAATCATCGGAATAGACCTCGGAACGACTTTCTCGGCAGTTGCTGTCATGGAAGCTGGAACACCGAGAGTTCTAGAAAACGCTGAAGGTGCGCGTACAACACCTTCGATTGTCGCCCAATCAAAAACAGGCGAGAGGCTCGTTGGACTCCTAGCAAAACGCCAGGCGGTCACGAATCCAAAGAATACGATATTCCAAGTCAAACGCTTCATGGGTCACAACTTTGATGATCCAGAAGTTCAGAATGATATAAAGAATGTGTCATTCGACGTCAGGAAGTCTGCAACAGGCGGTATAGAGGTGAACTTGTCAGGCAAGTGGCTTCGACCAGAGGAAGTCTCAGCTATGATACTTCAAAAGCTAAAGAATGACGCTGAGACACGTCTTGGCGAAAAAATCACAGAGGCAGTGATCACAGTTCCTGCGTATTTCAACGACTCTCAGCGCGCGGCAACACGTGATGCTGGCAAGATCGCAGGATTAGATGTTAAAAGGATCATAAACGAGCCTACTGCAGCTGCACTAGCTTACGGCTTCAACAAAAAGAAAGATGAAAAGATCGCTGTCTTCGATTTTGGAGGCGGTACTTTCGACATATCAGTACTTGATGTCGGTGGTGACACTATCGAAGTTAAGTCTACCGACGGTGACTCACACCTCGGAGGTCGTGACATTGATGCCAAGATTGTAAACTGGCTAGCAGATACGTTCAAGAAGGAAAATGGTATCGATCTCAAGAATGATGCTCTCGCCCTACAGAGACTCGATGAGGCAGCTGAAAAGGCAAAAATTGAACTCTCTACTGCTATGCAAACTGAGATCAATATTCCTTTCGTAACATCAGGATCTGATGGGCCAAAACATCTATTGGTAACTATGACTCGTGCGATGTTAGAAGAGATGACAAAGGAGTTCCTAGATCGCGCGATGATGATAACCAAGCGTGCTATAGAAGCTTCACCATTCAAGGTTGGTGAGATCAATGAAGTTGTTCTAGTCGGTGGCCAAACACGCATGCCGGCTCTCCAAAATGCAGTCAAACTGTTCTTCGGAAAAGATCCTCATATGGGAGTGAATCCCGACGAGGTGGTTGCGGTGGGCGCCGCTATTCAAGGCGGAATATTGGGTGGTGAAGTTCGAGATGTATTACTCTTGGATGTTATACCACTATCTTTAGGAATCGAAACGCTCGGAGGAGTCGCAACAAAGCTTATAGAAAAGAATACGACTGTTCCTACCCAACGATCTCAGATCTTCTCGACTGCAGCTGACAATCAGACTTCAGTAGAGATACATATCTCTCAAGGTGAACGCGCTATGTCAGCAGATAACAAATCACTAGGTAGATTTATTCTAGACGGTATTCCTCCGTCACCTCGTGGTATGCCTCAGGTTGAGGTAACATTCGACGTTGACGCGAACGGTATATTGAATGTGACAGCGAAGGACAAAGCTAGCGGCAAGGCCAATTCGATAAAGATCACTGCTTCATCTGGTTTGTCCAAAGAAGAAGTGGAAAAAATGAAGGCTGAGGCAGCAAAGCATGAGGCTGAGGACAAGACCAAACATGAAGCTGTTGAGGCCAAGAATATTTCTGAACAATTGATATACACTTCAGAAAAGGCATTGAAGGAGGCTGGAGAGAAAGTTCCTGCTGATCTGAGAAAAGGCATTGAAGATAAGGTGGCGGATTTGAAGCTTGTAAAGGACGGGGCTGATGTTGCAGCTATCAAGAAGGCAACTGAGGCTTTGTCTACAGAGATTCAGAAGATTGGACAATATATGAATAAGGAGGCTGGCGCCGCTGGCAAGAACCCACTTGAGGACATTATGAACGACAAAAAAGGTGGAGCTGGAGGTAATTCAGGCGGCCAGAATCCAAATGGTGGCAAAGGTCCAGAGACTGGTGCAGACGGCAATGTGAAGGATGCAGAGTTCAAGGAGAAGAAGTAGGTTTATGTAGGAGGGCTACCCTCCTACATCGCCTACAAAAAAGCCGACCATGCCAATGAAGGGTGGTCGGCGGATAAAATAATATTGATATATATGAAAGACTACTACAAAATATTAAATGTAAATAAAGGAGCATCTCAGGACGAGATCAAAAAATCGTTCAGAAAACTCGCGCACGAGCATCATCCTGATAAAAACAAGAATGATCCCACTTCTTCTGCAAAATTCAAGGAAGCAAGTGAAGCGTATTCAGTATTGTCTGATGAGAGTAAACGCAAACAGTATGATATGTTCGGTTCAGCTGGTCCTGGAGGGGCCGGGTTTAGTGGCCAAGCCGGCCAAGGTGGCTACAGCGGGTTCAATGGTGCACAAGGGTTTAGTGGTTTTGATTTTTCAGGTTTTCAGAATAGTGGTGGATTTAATTTTTCACAAGGAGGTGTAGAGTTTGATCTCGGAGACATATTCGGAGATTTTTTCGGTGGTGGTGGAAAGCGACGACCTAGGAAAGGCGCCAATATTACTGTAGATGTTGAGCTATCATTCAAGGATTCAATATTTGGTATTGAAAAGGAGATTACAGTTAATAGTGAAAGATTATCTGTGAAGATTCCGGCTGGTATAGAGAATGGTCAAGGGCTTCGTGTAGGAGGAAAAGGTGAGGATGGTCAAGGTGGTAAGGGCGATCTCATCGTGAGAGTGTGGGTCAAGGAGCATCAAACATTCAAAAAGGAAGGTCTCAATCTCATTATGGAATTGCCGATAAAACTTTCACTTGCATTAACTGGTGGTCTTATCGAGTTGGAAACTCTTGAAGGAAAGATAGATCTTAAGATTCCTGCTGGAACTTCTCATGGTGAAATATTACGTGTAAAAGGTAAAGGTGTGCCTTATGAGACACAAGGTGCGATTTTTGGAACCAATGGACGAAGAGGTGATATCTTGATAGTAACTCATGTCATTATGCCAAAGAAACTCTCAAAAGAGGCTTTGAAATTGATTGATATGTTGAAGGGTGAAGGTATATAGACTGAGTGTAAAAAAGTTGCAATACCTGCTATTATTACAGCATGACTAAAATCTTACTTTCAGGCGTTAAGCCTACAGGCCGTCCACATATTGGAAATTATTTTGGTGCGATGAAACAGTTTGTCGATTTGTTAAATTCTGGTGATTATAATTGTTTCTTCTTTATCGCTGATTATCATGCGTTGAATCTGATACAAAATGCTGCCGAAATGAGACAGAATATATTAGATCTAGCTATTGATTATATGGCAATCGGTTTGGATCCGGCGAAAGCTACGCTTTTTAAACAATCAGATGTTTCGGCACATACTGAGTTATCATGCATATTTGACGCTATAGTGACGATGCCATACCTTATGCGCGCTCATGCTTATAAGGATGCTGAAGCGAAGAACAAAGAGATCAATGTTGGTACTTTCAATTATCCAGTACTTATGGCCGCTGACATTCTACTATATGACGCTGACGTAGTCCCTGTCGGTCAGGATCAGAAACAACATGTTGAATACGCTAGAGATATTGCACTCAAGTTCAACAATATATTTAAGTCAGAAACATTCAAATTACCTGAGGCCCTCATTATGAAAGACGTCGCTACTGTTCCAGGAGTTGATGGTCGTAAGATGTCCAAGAGTTATGGGAATACGATCCCACTATTCGCTACCAGAGAGGAGATAACGAAGGCAGTGATGTCCATAGTCACTGATTCCAATGGTCCAGAAGCTGGAGGAATACCAGCTAATGTATTTGCAATACACAAACTATTTAAGTCTGAGGCTGAATTGAATTCAGTATATGAAGCAAACAAGGGTAAATACAAGATTTTGAAGGAGGCGCTCATCGAAGATATAGATGCGTTCATAAAGCCGATGCGCGAAAGACGTGCTGAGTTAGCCAAGGATACTGATAAAGTCTTGTCAGTTCTAAGAGATGGAGCATTGGTCGCTACGAAAGTTGCCAGCGCAAAGTTGGAGGAAGTGAAGAAACAGATTGGAGTACTATAACTCTTGAATCATGTCGTTTACAATAAAAACTCAATCATTTGAGGGTCCACTAGATCTGCTATTGGATCTCATAGAAAAGCGCAAGTTATTCATAAGTGATATATCATTGGCCAAAGTCACTGATGACTTTATAAATCACATAAAACAGTTTGAAAATATGCCGATGGGGGAATCAGCACATTTCATATTGATCGCTTCGACATTACTTCTCATAAAATCTAAGTCACTATTGCCGTCGCTTAGTCTTACATCCGAAGAACAAGGGGATATCAAGGATCTAGAAACTAGATTGAAAATATTCAAGAAGATCAAGGAAGCTAGTCGTCATGTCGCCAAACTGTTTGGTGAGGAAATAATATTTACTCAATCTCAGTCACGTCTAGTAACTCCTGTATTTACACCGGCAGCAGAATTTTCTATCGAAAAAGCACTGCAAACTATCGGGGATATAGTCAAACGTTTGCCAAAAAAGGAAAGTTTGCCAAAACATCTGGTCCAGAAGGTCGTCAGTCTCGAGGAAATGGTAGATACGCTAACTACACGTATAACGAGTCATTTGCGAATTAGTTTCAAAGAATTTACAAAAGAGCACCGGGAAAATCGAGTTAATGTTATCGTGAGTTTCCTCGCCATGCTCGAGCTAGTCAAGGAGGGTATCATGCACGTCTCCCAAGAGTCCGCATTCGGCGATATCCAGATGGAGACGAAGGATGTGGGCGTGCCGAGGTATTGATATTCAATCTCACAGTACGTTTTGACTTTGATGAATATTTCCCATTAAGTGTATTTTCGATTATAATTGAAATATGAATCCGACAGATCTAGCCATAAATCCAACTTCAGAATCATCAATTGAAGATAATGGAAGAAAGATTTCGCAACAGATAGAGGCAATTTTGTTCTGGAAGGCAGAACCTGTGCAGATAAAGAAATTGGCCGAGATGTTATCTGTTGATGGACAAGTGTTAAATGTAGGCATTCTGGAACTGGAAACGATCCTCAAAGATCGTGGTCTCACATTAGTTCGAACTGCAGATGAGATAATGCTGGGAACTTCCAAGGAGTTGTCATCACTTATAGAAAAACTCACAAAAGATGAACTCAATCGCGATCTAGGTAAAGCTGGACTGGAAACGTTATCGATCATTCTATATCAAGGGCCGATCACGCGAGCTGAGATTGACTATATACGTGGTGTAAATTCGCAATTCGTAGTCCGAAATTTGTTAGTGAGAGGTCTTATAGAGCGAGTCGACAATCCGAAAGATGCTCGTAGTTTTCTATATAAGACGACATTGGATCTATTATCACTTCTTGGGGTTTCAAAGATCGAGGATCTTCCTGAATATGCGAATATTCGTGCGGAGATAGAGGCATTCAAGTCTGATCGATCAAAAGAACAACAACCGCAGGTGTCGGAACTGACTCCTGAAGAACCAAATGTCGCATAGTCGCCAAAAAATCGATCGATTTTTTTTGATTTCTGCTGTAGTACTAACGATTGCTGGCTTTACGGTATTTTTATCAGCGTCACTAGGTCTATTGGCGCAAAGTGGCGCGAACTTTGGTGTAGTTGCTGCAAAACAGGCGGTAAGTCTGTGTATTGGTATCACATTTTTCTTCATTTTTTCAAAGATTCCATATATTCAACTAAAGAAGTACGCTCTGTTCATATTACTCGGCGCAATCGGTGTCAATTTGCTACTATTCATTCCTCAGCTCACCCTACATTATAATGGTGCCTCGAGATGGCTCATGATAGGGACACTCTCTTTCCAGCCTTCAGAATTATTGAAGATCGCATTTATTATTTACATCGCTGCTTGGGCCCATTTTGCCAAAGATAAACTATCAACAATCAGATTTGGTTTGATGCCTTACATTTTATTGGTGGGAATCTTGAGTGCTTTGTTGTTAGCTCAATCAGACACAGACACACTAGTCATTATCTCAGTTACAGGCTTCATAATGTTACTTATTGCTGGTGTAAAGATGCGTCATATGGCTATAGGCGGGGTTTTGTTGATATTACTGGTGGTTTGTGTTGTCATTTTCCGTCCTTATGCATTACAGCGCGTCAAGACATATCTCAATATAAGCAAAGATACCCAAGGGTCGAGTTATCAGATAAATCAATCATTGATCGCTATAGGTTCTGGACAAATATCAGGAAGAGGTTTCGGACAAAGTGTTCAGAAATTTGGATATTTGCCACAACCGACAGATGACTCGATCTTCGCTGTCGCAGCTGAGGAATTCGGATTCATAGGGAGTATCATTTTGCTTATCTTGTATTTAATGTTTGCGGCTAGTTCGTTTCGTGTAGCGAATAGAGCGCCAGACATCTTTGGTGGTTTACTTGCGATCGGTATAGCAGTTCTCATAGTGATCGAATCATTCATGAATATGGCAGCAATGATGGGATTACTACCATTGTCGGGTATACCACTACTTTTCGTATCTCATGGTGGTACAGCACTCATAATGGCACTCATAATGGCAGGAATGGTAGCCAACGTATCGAAGCACAGGAGGTAGTCTACCATTCTCGGCGCACTACGGGAATTACCCCGTGAGGGGAGACACGTGCAGTTATCAACAGTCTATGTATTTGGCGTGTGATAGAATGTACAGTATGTTGTCTACCAACTCGTCTATTAATTATTAAAATATCATTATATATGAAAAAAATATTTCATTGTCTATTATTGGTTTCGATTGTAACTCTCGCGATAATTCCGATGACGACATTTGCTGCGACATTGGTTACACCAGGGACGACAGATTCCACTGGTCAAAGTAGTGACCCAGTGATGATAGCATCACTCTCTATAGATAATCTGAAATATTCATATAATGACGTTGATCGTAAGATTCAGGTCAGTTTCGATTTATCGAATGAAGATCAATCATTGAATAATGTCGGTTATTCATTGTTAGTATCATCTGATAATGGTGCAGAGAAGTCATTTGTATATAACAGGAATCTGTTTATAGCATCAAATAGCAAGATAAGTGAGAGTATAGATGAAACTATACCGGATTATATTTTTGGAAACGTAAATATATTAGTACAGGTTAGTAATTCGAGTGGTATACCTCTCGGCGTTCGTATGCGTGACGGAATTATGGTCAGTAAAATCGTAGACAGTATCCATGTGGATAGCAGTTCATGTTATCTCACTGTATCTGGAAATACCAAGTACAATCTGATACAAGGTGTTGATGTGGATCCTACTGAACAACTTTTTTTGAATTGTGGAATCATAGGAAATATACAGACACCATTTTTGCTCACATTGCCTAGTATGCGGACGTATGAACGATCTATCTCGGGTCCTCTCGTGGACGATTCTACACTACCTACTATCACTCTGAAAAAGGGCGACTCGACGATCAAAATTCCAGTAAAGATTCCTACAAAACCTCAAGCTTATAGCTCTATAATCTCTGTGCTCAATGGAGATAAATCTGATAAATCTATAGGTGATATTGAATTTCATTATGTGGTGAGGGGCGAAAGCGGTACGATGAATATGGCTCAAACAGATAAAACATCTTATGTGAAAGGTGATATAGCGCAATTGAAAATATTATGGTCACCAAGGGCTGACTATTTCCCGGGAGCGAGAGCCTCTAGTACAGCGGTAACAGGATCTTTGTCTGGAACTGTTTATATGACCTCAAACGGTAGTTCTTGTGGTGATCCAGTGTCGTTTACTCCTTCAAAGGAGACTGAAGAAGGTATAAACTTGAGTGTTCCGATGAAGATTGACTGCAATGGTTTCAGTACGAGAATAGAGGTCAAGGATGCGGATAGAGGGAATGTTATTGTCGATACGTCATTCAATACACCTGTTGATCCGAATTTCGGTAGAATCGACTGGCTTCAGTATATTATAGCTATTGGGTCTCTGTTAATAGCGATCATTCTGATAGTTGTTCTCATACGATTGAAGAAGAAACATTTGGATTCAAAGGTTTTACTCATTGCTTTCTTTCTTTTGGCATCAACCGGGATCGTGCAAGTGGCTAGGGCGTATACTCTGACATCGTGGTTTGCTTTCGATGGGTATGTATGGGTTATGACATTGTTGGGTGATTTTGAAGTTTATAGGTCAAGTGATTCTGCAACTTCTGGTTTCAAAGTTGGGGATAGTTTCACGGTTCATGATTACAAAAATAAGGTGTTTATGAGATGTGGCAATGGTGCTTATGTTGCTGTAGTTTCGAAAGTAACAGTTACAGGACCGACTGGTCAAAAACTGTTGTCTACATCATATCGAAAGTGTGATGGTGTAGAAGGAAAATATTGCATAAATGACGCTACTTTTTCGGCAAATTCTGTGGGAACCTATACGATCACTGTGACATTTAAGATTGTTGATAATCAAGCAGGTTCATCGAAGGACATGCCGTTTACAAAAACGATCACGATAAGTCCAGAACCAGGTGCTGCCCCAGCTGCCCCACCAACACCGCCAGCGTCACTTCTACCTGTTACTGGCCTAGCTTCATCGATAGGTAGTTGCGGATCAAAGACGATCAATCTATCGTGGGACATAATGTCTGGCGCAACACAGTATGTTGTTACTCGCACAGGAAGTGGTTCTACTAAGATCGTATACATAAACCAACCAGTATCAACCACTAGAGCGAGTTTCAGCAGCACGGGATTATTAGATGGAGCCCCTTATCAATATAGTGTCAAAGTTCGCTATCCGTCACCGTCAGGATTGTCACCAGCAGTAACAACGAATGTCACGTCACCTGCCGTTTGTGGGCAACCTACGGTGTCATTGAGGGCAACTCCAGCGTCTATAACGGTTCGTGGTGTATCAGCACTTACATGGGAATCAGAGAACGCGACATCGTGTACCACCTCAGGAGATTGGCTATTGCAACAGACAAGTCCCGCGAGTCCATTTGGCGGCGTTAGTACCGGCGTACTGAGTACAGTGAAAACTTATACATATAATATTGTATGTACTGGTCCAGCTGGTACGAGTCCTGTCAGCACAGCAACAGTTACTGTGGTTCCAGTTAACTGCATTGCGAATCCATTAGCTTCGGGATGTCCCCAAGTGCCAGTGGCAGACCCAGTTATTTCCTGTAGCATGACAGCTAGTCCGACTTCGGTAAACACTGGTGGTACTACGACTCTTACATGGAATTCCAGTAATGCAACAATTTGCGTTCCACCTACAGGTACCGGGAGTTCTGGGACCACACCGTACTTGAATGGTAGTACTACTGTGCACCCATATTCTGGTCATAATACTTTTACTTTGTCATGTTCAAATACTGCTATATTAAATTCTTGTAGTGCTCCAGTTACTGTGTCGATAAATGCTGGCGGAGAAGCACCAACTGCTTCGCCAAATATATACCTATGGTTTGGTAACAGATCAACACCGTTGATCGCTGATCCAGATGTATTGGGTCATATGAATAATCAGACACCATTGACGGTTGTATTTGGTGAGGATGTGCCTATCAAGTTTAGTTGGCCAGATACAGTGACTAGGTGTAACGGTTATGAATTATCTGGACCAGATATGACCACTTCTGGATGGACTGGGCCACTTAGTCGTGGTACGACCAAGGATACTACAACTGATCAATTGTTCGGTTCGTCTACGTTACGAAACCTTCCAGTTGGTACGTACAACCTCAAATTGAGTTGTGGCACAGATAGAACGGTAACCTCAGCTGACGGAACATCCTCCACAGTTACTGATACGAGTTTCAGTGCAAATTCAATAAAGTTATATGTCATCAAGTCTCTAATAAATGAAGACTAGGATGTTAATTGTGCATGTAGCTAAGCATTAAAATGAGAAAAATATTTTACTTCATTATACCCCTATGTATAGCTGTGCCGATCATGGTATTTGGTCAGACGACGGCACCTACAACCTCTTCGCGGGCAACTGCGCCACAGAGTAATGTCGAGCCTACGACGGTGGCTTCTCTGTCTATAGAGAATCTAAAGTATTCATACGATAATGTGACGAGACAAGTATTGGTATTCTTTGATCTGGTTAATGATCAAGAGTCGATCCCAGATGTAAACTACTCACTATCGATAATCTCTGACAATGGGATTAGAAAGGACTTTGTCTATAATAAAAATATTTTCTTGGCAAAAGGTGCATCTGTTTCTCAGGGTATAAATGAGATAGTCCCAGAATATATATTTGGAAATATTACTCTTTTGTTGCAAGCAAAATCTTCAAGTGGAGTTCCACTTGGTGTTCGTATACGTAAGGGAATAGAGATAAAACCCACTTTGAATACGGCGTACCTAGATAGTAGTTCATGCTATCTATCTGTGGCGGATTCGACGAAATATAACCTTACTCAAGGAGTTGATATAGATCCAACGGAACAATTGTATATAAACTGCAGTGTTATCAATATATTGAAGAATCCGTACACACTCGTACCTAAGATCAAGACTTATGAGCGTTCAATATCTGGAAAATTGGTTGAGGAGTCCAAATTATCCGAAACATTCATAGATAAAGCGACATCAACCGTCAAGATATTGATCCCTGTTCCAAATAAGCCACAAGCTTATACATCTATACTGTCGTTGAATAGTGGTGGTATTTCTATAGGTGAAGTTTCATTACACTATGTTGTACGAGGTGAGAGTGGTACAGCTAGTCTAGTCCAGATGGATAAATTGTCATATTTATCTGGAGACATAGCAAAGGCAAAGATACTTTGGTCACCTAGAGCTGATTCATTTCCAGGTGCGAGAGCATCTTCAACAGATGCGAGTGGCTCATTCATGGGCAAACTATCTATATTGAAGAGTGGAACACCTTGTGCTGACCCTGTCACATTTTCACCATCGAAGACCGCTGACCAGAATATAGAACTCGATGTACCAATTACTACAGATTGTAATGGCTATGAGACCAAGGTTGAAGTAAAAGACTCGAATAATAATGACAGTATTGCTGCGGTTTCCTACAAGACTCCTGCGGTTATATTCCCATTGATGACAAATTGGCTACAATATGTCATAGCTCTTGCTGTACTCATCGTTGTATTAGCAATCTTAGCCGTTGTCGTCGCTATTATAAAGAGGAGAAGGAAATTTATAGACTCGATATTCGTATCGGTGGTAATACTCTTCCTGGTTTCATTCTTGTCTGTTAGAGATGTCAGAGCGTATTTATTTACGGTATTGTTTACGAGCGACGGAGGTTCAGTATATATGACATTTTTCGGTGATTTTGAAGTGACGGACTTTAATAGTGAAGCGAAGACAACATTCATTAAAGGCGCGGGTGTAAGAATAACCGATTACAAGACAAAGATGTTTCTAAGATGTGCGAATAATGGTGGAGCCTATGATTCCGTACAGTCAAAAGTGACCGTGACCAGAAACGGCGTAAGCCAGATATTGAGAAATTATACGTCTGTATGTGATTCCTCATCGTTATCAGATTATTGTTACAATCATGTAGATTGGTTACCAATATATTCTGGCACGTACACAGTCACAGTTACTTTCAGGGCATTAGAGACGAATTCTACAGCGTGGGGTAATGAATATTCATATTCAAAGACGATAACAGTCATTGAGCCTAAACAATTGGATATTTCATTTACTGGTACTGGAGCAAGTCAGGGTAAGGTAAATCTAGCCAATGCATCAGAATCATCATGTATTGGTCCTTCTCTGTGTACGGTGCCAGTAGCAGTCAATTCTACGGTAAGCGTAACTAATGCTATAGCAAGATCGACCACACTGAATACCAACAATCTAACATGTACAATATCGAATCCAGGTTCGTACTATATGGCTACATACAGTGGTTCAATATCAGGCGGTACAACACCTTATGTGATATATCTGAAAAATGTCATCACTAATGGTTCGCCGGTCTCATACTATGTGTCATATGTGCCGAGTTATACGCAATTCAGGAGTCTTCGTACTGACACATCATCTGCGTATGTGGAGGTTTCATCCGCTGATGGGCAAATGAGTCAAGTGAGTTGCGGAGGTGCTAGTGTACCCAACCTGACCAGAGGGTATACTCAGTTCACTGGATGGGCAGGTGCATGTAGCGGAACAGGTAGTTGTTCTGTTTTGATGAATACTGATAAGAGTGTCCAAGCAGGATATAATTGGGTTCCACTTACTCCGAACCACAATCCATCAGTGCCAGTCGTTACTTCAGCTTCTAGTTGCTCTGATATTACGGGTAACATGCCGTATAAGCTGTCATTTGTTATGACTGACCCCGATTCTGATCAGGTTCAATTATATGAAGACAAGGGATATCCATCATATTATCAGCCCTATGGCAGTATGATGAATTCTGGCTCGTCCGTTATCTATTCAAAGAGTTACACAACTACGGGGGTAAAGACGATTAACTTCAAAGTATATGATGTAAATGGTGCCAATTCTACAATATATTCAACTACAACAACCATAGTCGCAAAATGTGCACCAGTAGTGACACTTGTAGCTGACCCTATCTCTATAGTGACCAGTGCGTCTTCGAGTCTGTCTTGGTCATCAGTTAATGCGACAGCCTGTGTAACCTCTGGAGATTGGCCTTCGCCACAGACGAGTACAACCAGTGCAAAGTTGACCGGAGGTAAATTGAGCACTGGCATTTTGTCCGTTGCAAAGACATATTCATACAGTATGAGCTGTACGGGTACAGGTGGTAAGAGTGCTACGAGTACGGTGACGGTGTCGGCAGCCAATGTTGTACCGTTAGCCCTCACGTGTAGTGCAAATAATACGTCAGTACCTCCGCAAGGCCTAGAGACTATATTTAGAGGTGCAATTTCTGCTAGTGATCCAGGTACTGGACCCTATTATTGGAATAACATGACTTCATCGTCGGTATATAACGCCACAAATACGACGATATTCTATCAAAATGGTACGACTTCACCACCGACATTCAGTGTCAAAGACTCATCCAATCCGCAAAGAATAGGTAACGTAGCTTGTGCACCGATACGTTTAGAAACTACATTGATGAAGTGTGACCTGAAGATAGACGGTAAAGATAATAATGTGGTGGCCTCTCCAGGTTATAATATGCCAGTGACTTGGTCTTCAACTAATGCTCTAAGTTGTATAGTGGACCCTATGGACTGGAAAGATCTGAGTGGTGGTAAGGATGAATATAATGTTAATGTTACTGAAACAAATACCTACACGTTAAGTTGTACGAACACTAGAGCAACCCCACCAATTTGTACTGACTCTATTACTCTTAGAATGGTTACTGGTGATGGTATCCCGAATGCGGTAGTCTGGTTTGATTCTCAGTTTCCGAATGTTTCTGAAGCACCTGATAATGTTCAGGCTTCTAAAAAAACGTTATCTGTTCAAGAGGGTACCACAGTTAAAATTGGAAATAGTTGGAATGAGAATCTTATTGCATCATGTAAAGGTGTTACGATATCTGGTCCTTCGAATAATGGATGGACTAATACCTCTTTGCCGAATAACACTTTAAAGATTCTTCCTTCAAATCTATCTGTTGGTACATATAAGTTAAGCATGACTTGTGACGGTATACCTTCTGAAGAGAGTACTGTAGAAACTTATACGAGCAACACGATCCGTCTCATAGTGACAAAGTCTATACTAAAGGAAAATTAAATTATTAATGTGGGAATTAAAATCAAAAAACGATGAAAATTATTAGCAAATCGATCATTATAATTCCACTACTTGCATTATCGCTATATATTTCGCAAGCAAATGCTGTTAGAGCCCAATCAAATGATGTTGAACAGTTAGAAGTTACAAGCTGTTTTGATCATTACAAATTTGGTGGTGTAGAGGTTAGTTTTATATCTTCACCAAGCGAGCGATTTTCGGCCGGTACGAAGCTGGATTTTAGTGGAAACATAATTAATACAAATGATTATCCGATTCTCGATGTGATGATCTACGCAAAGATATTCAAGAGAAATACGGTAAATAGTCAAGATGATCAGGTAGATCAATTCATTGTTATGGACGGTTTCAATCTAAAAGCTTTGGATAAAAGATCGGTCCATTTTACTTGGTCAATACCTGCATACGCTCTAAGCGGTGACTACACATTGAAGACGTATGTTATTTCCAGTCAGCGATTCAATCATAGCGGTCTATCATTTACTGAAGATGTTTCGGCAAGTATGATGAGTTTTGGCGTATACGGAGAGCGGAAAGGTATATTGAATTTCGATAAAGACAAGGTTTATGTGAATGATGCGAAATTTAACTTTGCCGCATTCATTCCGCAGGTAGATCGATATAAACCTATTGACGTTAAAGCATTAATATCCAACCGTTCCTCCAATGATGAGTCGGCTATTATCACTTACAAATTGTATAAATGGGACGGTATTCGGCCTGAAAACCTTGTCTCAAGTTCAGAAGAGATTCGAACTATCAAGGCAAATAGTGATTTGGATGTATTCTATAAAATTGAGGACAATTCGACTTCAGTATATTATCTGACAATCGAAGCGCGGTATAAGGATACAAAATCAATTCTCAACGTTAGAGTTGCTAGAAATGGAGCTGATGTACCCAGGATCAATTCAGTGGGTGTCAGTAAATATCCAATAGATGTAAATACGACAATATTTTCTTGTGTACATAATACAGGGCAAACCACGGAGATTGACGGTTACCATATGGGTATAGAATTGAGTAATGAGTATGGCGATACCCTATATCAAGGAGAATATCGGGGAAAAATTTCTAGTGCTGTAATGGGGTTAGAGAATGTTCTTTCAGGTGTAAAAGAACCTTTGGGTAATTTCGATATACAAGTAATGCTATACGACAAGGATGATGTCGTTATTGATAAAGTTGTGCTTATTTATGATTGCAGTATTATCGATCCAACAAAGTGTAGTAGTTCATCTACTTTAATCTTGAACTATATAGGACATAATTTGTTGGTATCATTTATAATAATGGCATTATTTATCATATTGACAATGACGATCATTACTACCAGACACAAGAAGATCCAACACAATCATCCCACACTAACTATGCTGTTACTTGGTGGAATACTTTTTGGTAGTGCATATGTCAATATACCGTATTTTGTAGAGGCAGAAGAAGTTAAACAAAATATATTTTTACCCAATCCAGGTGTAGGTGATATTTCGTATCTTTCTAATTTCATGAGATCCAGCGGCACTAATTCTGCAACCATGAATACAGGTTTTTTTGGAGGTGCTAGTGGATATAGTCAAATGTATCTTACTGTTAATACATATTATGGGATAAATATTTATAAGAAGTCTTCTTACCTTGGGATGTACGAGAAGATTGGAAGTGATGCTATAGTCAAGGTCGGTGAATTTATTAAAATTGAGAGTTGGAATATAGGTGCTTCAGGCAGTCTGGCAAACAACGTATCTTGGAATGGTTCGGGTTCCGCAGCTGATACACCATACGTATATTGGGTTTTGCGTGATTATCAAAAACCCTATGATAATACGGGGTGTAATGAAAATGATTACGTATTTAAGACCACCTACCCCAACCATCCTGGCAGAAAATATCGTTTCTACTATCCAGTTACTATAACTATACCGAGCTTTAATACTAGCGGTACGAGCGCAAGAGAGACTTCCGTAGGCACAAATGAGTGGATGGTTACAGATGCCGGTAAGATAGATTTTACTGCTACAATAGGTGCGACTAAGGCTCATCCATATATTGCTAGTGAGTTTGATATCTGTGAAATACAGAACCAAGCTATAACAGATGGAGTAAATCATATAGTAATAGACGGCCATACTTTCAATTTTACATTGACTGCTGTACCCCCTACACCTGCAAATCAAGCACCAAGTATACCAACTGCTAGTGTAACTAGTTCCTGTGCGGACTCGACAGGAAGCAGTCCAATTACTTTTATAATTTCTGCAACTGATCCTGAGAGTAATCGTGTAAAATACAGCATAGATTACGGTGATGGCGGCGGATGGACATCGACGGGAATGTTTTATGATTCTGGTCAGCCAGTTACGTATTCTAAGAATTATGCTTCACCAGGAACTAAACAAATAAGTATCAAAGCAGAAGATACAAATGGAAGTGTGTCGTCAGTATTAACTGTTACTTCAAACGTTTTAGCGAATTGTAACCTTTTGAATGCTACTTGCAGCCTTAATCCGCCTAGTGGTGCGCTATCTAGCGACGGGGGTAGTGTAAGATTCACTGAAACTGCCAATACGGATACGTCAAAATATGTCTATCAATGGAATAATTCAACACTTTCTAATCAGCCAAATAATCTATCGCTTGTATATCCACAGAATACAACTAATAAAGCTATAGTATCGCCTGGACCAGAATTGATTCTAACTAGAAAGTCTGACCTTGTCTCAATGAGAATACAGTGTGGCAGTGTAACTACGGCACTAAATAATACGCTCTCATGTGGTTCATTGACGGTTAGTCCACAGTCGATCCCAGTAAATGGAACGGTATATATTTCGTGGAAGTCTACGAGTAATGCATCGAGTTGCCTCCTAAACACTGTCTCGGTAGCGACATCGAGTGGCAATCTATCTGATAATCCAAGTCAAAATACTACATATTCATTACAATGTACCAATTCAAATACTATACCGACAAGCTGTAGTTCAAACAGTCAGATTGTAATTATAACTAGACCAGCCAACTCTGGAAAAGTTAAACTATTAATATCTAGATCAAACGCGACTACATTATCGGTGACTGATCTGACGGATGCGACATTGGGAAATACATATTACACGTCTTCAAATAAATTTCTTTCCGTGAGACTTGGCGAGTCGTTCAAGTTGCAGACAAACATCGGGCCCGATTTTCGAAGCTGTTCAAACAGTATCTCAAAAAGTTTAACTCCGTCTGCTAATGAATGGTCAGGTATGACGTCTACCTCAACTTCTTATAGTAAGACCCTCGCGACTGATTCAAATACTGAATTGGGAACATATATATTCAGAATTTCGTGTATTGATGATGTGGGGACGATTGCATCTAGCTCAGTCAAGTTGAATATTACAAATACTGTATTGAATGAACTGTGACGGGCGATTAAATGTTATTTATAATAATCAGTAATAAAAAAATCATATGAGCAAAAGAACAGTTTTACGTGCAGTATCAATATCACTTGCAATATTTTTCATTAGTTTGTCATTATCGGCATTGGTCCGAGCAGAAACGACTACGTCGACTGGTATTTGTCCAAAAAGGTTTATTTGCGTAAAAACAAAAGCGAGTTGTCCTATAGGATATGTTTGTACACCAAATGATGAAAATAGTTACGGAACGATAAAAATGCAGGCAATGACTAGTAATACCAATTATGTACCAGGAACGTGGTATAACAATGCAATTTTAATCAATGATAGAACTATGAATAGCAGTATGTCAACAAATGCGGTGAGAGCGACAAATTTAGTAGGCACTACTAGTAGTACAGCATCAGTATCTGGTCAAGAAACAGATGCGAATAGTTCGTCTAACAGCGCATCCGCATCGTCTAACCCTGAAGTATATTCAGGCCTTGTTACTAGGGATGATAGTGTGTGGCAGCATGCAACGAATTTGTCGTGGACAGCGTATACGACTGATCAACCTGGTGCGCTTATCACATTGTGTAGATTTCCCATAACTGACGATGGGGCTAGATTGTGGCAACAAGTTTTGAGAGAGCGAGGCATTAATGCAGATTTCTTGACTGATGATTCAACACTCTATGTTACTTGGACAGCAAGTTCATATAGAACGTATCTCGCACAATCAAAAACTCAATCTGCAGGCAAGGCTAGCCAGCAATTCCCAGCATCGAGACTTGCGAGATGTCTAGATTCGGACTATGTATCAAACTTTCCTGAATGGTCTAGTCACTTTACGAGCGTTTTGACACCAAAAGCAGCTCCGTTACCGCCACTTGCAACATCGTCTGTATCGTACAATGTAAGTGTGAATTATAGTTCTTTTGCGGCAGAAGCACAGCAAAACCATTACACCTCAATCTATACTGGTTCAGGAACAAAGATTGTTTCTGTAACGGTATTCAAGTTCAATGATAGTCCTACGATGACAGCTGACCAAGTGATAAGTAACCTGAACAGTCTCGGTTATCGTCCAGCGGTTATCTCTGAGCTCGCAGCTCTACGAACAGGGTTAGGAATTGTTGCTCTGGGTACTAACCTCGGTGGGAGCTATGGTTATCCAGTCACAGGCACTGGTTCCAACGGCTCGTTCAATCAAGTGACTGGTCTCGGCTAAATATGATCGTGTCCCGGCAAATACGGTTGTTCACCCAAATACTGCCCCTGTATTCAATAATGTGCAGTCTATAGGAGACTGCTACGACATCACAGGGAGTCACCCTGTACAAATATTTATTTCTGTTCGAGACCCTGAGTCTGATCTAATGGCTTTGTGGGTACAATATGGTGATAGTGACGGGTATGTAAATACTGATAATGGAAATGCTTTCGGTGGTAATATATCTAAAGATTATTCGTCTATTGGCGACAAAATTACAAATATCAAGGTTATTGATGAACACGGTGCAGTTTCTAATATAGTGTCTGTTACTTCAAAAGTTGTAGCGAATTGTAACCCGGCTCCGACTGTTACACTTACTGCTTCACCGACGCAAGTCGGAACGAATAGTGACTCAGAACTTAGTTGGACTTCAACAAATGCTACAGCATGTGTTACTGCTGGTGATTGGACGGTACCACAGAGAGCTACTAGTACAATTAATTATAATACCGGTCCACTTACGATAGAAAAAAATTATACGTATTCAATCAGTTGCACTGGTCCAGGTGGTAAAAGTGCGACCAGTACGGCAACAGTAACAGCGACGGGTCCTATAACACTAACATGTACGCCGAGTATAGAGACTGTCAGTCCTAATGGAGAGAATGTTACATTTACAGCAAATATTGTAGGAGTTTCAAAACCTAATTATGATTGGGGTGTGTCCATACTACCAGTACGAGCTATGACACAAAATTCATCATCCGCGTCGTATAAATATCTTGCGGTAAATTATAGTCCAAACAGTACAGGTCCAACATTCCACGTAGTTGATTCGTCAGAACCTCAGCAGCGCAGTGCATCTGTAACCTGTGCAAGTTTACCGGCATATGTTCCACTAAATATATCATGTAATTTGTCGGCTAATCCGCAATTCTTATTTACAACCGGTAATACTAAACTGTCATGGACGTCGACCAATGCGACAAGTTGCTCAATTGATAATGTACCAGCTAAGGATTCTAATGTACCTACAGGATCACTGGGAAGTGGGAATATAGTATTAAATACAACATCCACCGGAGTTACAAGGTTTACAATGACATGTCTCAATCCACTAGCCGCAAATACTACGTGTAAAAGTTCAGTCGACGTAACAGTCGGTGATGGAACAGCTGACGCCATTTTATGGTTTGATTCTCAGTTTACAGGCCAAAATGGAGCACCGTTATTGACCGCCATACAAGCCAAGCCACCTCTCACTGTTAATCAGGGTACAGATGTAACTATAAAGACAGACTTTGATACGAGCGTTATTGAATCCTGTACTGGTATTAAGAAATCGGGTCCGTCAGGCGCTGCGATGAATATGTGGACAACTTTATATATTTCTCCTCAGACAAAGACTGTCACACTGACAGGAACCAGTCTATCGATCGGTACATATGAACTTGGTCTAAGTTGTAAGGGTTACACACCAGCTGTAGGTACTGCTCAAACATACCCGAGTGACAATACAATCCGTTTGAAGGTTATAAACTCCGTATTACGAGAGATTTAAATGTATTGTGTAGGTTAAAGAGACGCCGTACACCGTCGTATTTGACTTCAAGCCTATATTTTGATAGCCTATATGGTACATATGGATACAAAAAAGACCATCGATTCGATGTTTGCAGCCGGAGCCCATTTTGGACTTGGCCGCTCACGTAGACACCCAACAGTTGCTCCATTCATTTTCGGTACAAAGAACAGTACCGACATATTCGATTTGGAAAAGACTGAAGGTTTACTTACAAAAACAAAGACTTTTATCAATACATTAGCCAAGGAAGGCAAGGTTGTTCTATTCGTAGGTGGCAAGAAAGAGGCATCTCAGAGCGTCAAGAACACGGCCCAGTCACTCAATATGCCTTATGTCGACGGTCGTTGGATTGGAGGCACCATAACCAATTTTGGACAGGTAAGGAAGCGTATAGAACGCTATGAGAAGCTAGTTTCTGACAAGGAGAAGGGAGAACTTGCAAAATACACCAAGCGTGAGCGTATGCTCATAGACAAGGAGATCGCATCTTTGGAAAAGATGTTCTTCGGTATAGTATCTCTAAAGAAAGCACCTGATGCACTATTTATCATAGATCCTCGACGTGAGAAGATCGCCCTCAAGGAAGCTTTGGATTTCGAAATACCAGTTATAGCCCTTTGTGGTTCTGACTGCAATATTAGTGAGGTCAAGTATCCAGTAGTCGGTAATGACACATCAAAGGCAAGTATACAGTACTTCCTAAGTGAGATTTCTACTGCTTATCAGAGTGGAAAAAAAGTACAAGTACAAGCTTAGTTTATACAATTAAATGATCGTCCATGTTAAGTCCATTCCTCCTGCGATATAGAAAGAAACGGATTTCCGAGCTAGAAGATCTGAGTAAAGGCGTTGCCCAATCAGACCCAAAGAAGCAAACATTAACAAGGAAACAGATAGATATTCAGTCAAAAACAACCATGCCATCAAATAGTAAACCAACAACTCCAGTTATAACAACAGAATTGATCAAGGAACTTCGCGATCAAACAGGTATATCTATAATGCAATGCAAAAAAGCATTGGAAGAAGCTGGTGGTGATATGGAGAAGGCGCTCGTTATATTAAGGAAGAAAAGTGGCGAAATTTCGGCCAAAAAAGGGGATAGGACGTTCAAAGCAGGTACAGTACAAGCATACATTCATGCCAATGGTAACGTAGGTACGATAGTCGAATTGAACTGCGAAAGCGACTTTGTCTCAGGAAATGAGGAATTTATAGCTTTGGCTAGAAATATTGCGATGCACATAACCGCGACAAACCCGAAGTTTTTGAAGAAAGAAGATATAACAGAAGAAGACAAGCGCGCTGCCAAGGAAGTATTCGAAAACGAGGTCAAAGGCAAGCCAGAAGCAGTAAAGAAAACCATATTGGACGGAAAGTTGAACGCGTACTTTGCAGAAATGGTGCTGATGGATCAACCATTTATAAAGAATAGCGAGATGACGATACAGCAATTAGTAGATGCAGCAGTACAGAAGTTCGGAGAGAAGATGGCGGTAGGGAGATACAAGAGATTCAAGATCCTTGAGAGCTAAACAAAAGAATGTACGTAATAATATCAATATTTTACATATCACTCATCGGCATCATCATCATGCCGCTTTTGAAGCGTCATGAGGTGAAAACGGGCAAAGCAACGATAGTAAATAGGTTGGGAAGAGGAACGGATCATATATTTCAGCATATCTTTACGTCTGTTCGTAAGGCGATATCATATGTAAATAAGAAAACATTCATTGCACTAGCTCAATGGATCGCTTACCATATCCTATTCCATATTCGCAAGGTTTATGTAGATCTGAAACACCTGTTCATCTCCAATCCTCATGGTAAGAAATTGATAGACGCAGTCAGGGGCAGAGGAGATGTAAAGGATCATGGAGCGTCATTCTATTTGAGAAGGATCTCTGATAGATAATTGGGTACACTGTTTACTTTAGAGAAAATTATTGCTAGTATTTCATGGAACTTTTGCATTGATTTATGCGCCACGTTAGCTGTCTTGAAAATTTCACGCCACCTTAGCTCAGTTGGTAGAGCAACGCTTTTGTAAAGCGAAGGTCCCCAGTTCAAGTCTGGGAGGTGGCTCCAAAAAGTCTCATAGTCAGTTACTGGTTACGAATAATTTTCGAGGAAGTTGCGGTACTGGTTGCCGTCAGGATCGGCAATATTTTCTCGATACTTTCTATAGATTGTAATCCGCTCAACGTCTTTCCGCCGATAACAATATTCGGAAATGGTTCAGCGATTTTGTGAATATTCGCCAATGTTCTTACCGCTGACACGTCAAGATCATGATCGAATGAATATACTCGCAATACATCAGGATTGTGTTGTCTCAGATAGGTCAGTATTTGACCTTGTCTATCACAATCAGGACAATTCGCTTTGTAGAAATACAGGATCGTAACAGGCCTAGATGGGCACTTCGATGCTGCAGAATTACTGAGCAGGTAGTCTCGAATCTCGAGAAGTGAGTAGTATTTCTTTAGAGTTACAACATCTGTATCGTTACCTCTTCCTATAGATTCCATGTAAGAGAGTTTATCTGACAAACTGCCAAGTTCCTGACCAATTGATGAATTGAATAGATCACTGCATGAAGCATCTCTCAATAGATTGAACTGTACATCAGATGAAAGAAGGTTAACTGATATAGAGTCCTGAATATTGCGTAGTTCATCAACTCGTTGGCTGTTGATCCAGGAACTTATGAGTAGTGCCGTTACAACTATAGCAGCAGTAAATATGAACGTAATTATGTATCTTTTCCAATCGAATATATGCATATGTTATCTCCAAGACATCTTCTTTTGTAGGGCGACGTTATATAGGGATTTGATAACCCATAATGGAGCTATAAATGAATATAAACATACATAGGGAACAATCTCAAGTACTTTAGGCTTGTTGTCCGTAGATATCCGAGAGCCGAGAATTATGAAAATCAGAACTATAGACATAGCCGCAATTCCACAGAATAGAAGCGGGGTAGTCTGTATATAGAACCAATTGAATGATGGCCATGACCATTCGAACATATTGAGTCCTATCGAGGAGTATCTCAGATACCAAGCTTGGACCATCGTTATGAGATCATAGCCTATCGAAGTTATAACGAATAGAACACATATTGATGACACTATCATGAATGGCATAACGAACATGCCAATATTCCCGTATTTGAGATTGAATAACATATGCTTGTAGTCCCGCGCATTGTTGAGAAATCCAGAAGTCCACCTAACCCTTTGCTTGTATAAAGTCTTGACGCCTCTAGGTGATGAAGTATAGACAACAGCATCATGAGCACTAGCTATATGCATTCCATTGACCTGCATACGCATTGCCATTTCCATATCCTCTGTATTGTGAGCTTTCCTATAATAGCCGACGATTTCAAATACCTCCCTTCTGAATATTGAAAATGGTCCAGGTGTCACATATAGAGCATTCATCTCAGCTAGGATGGCCCTCATGAATGCCCCTATAACATATTCAACTTTCTGAATCTTCTGTATCAATGTCTTTGGTTCGAATACTTGTAGAGATGGAACTACAGCCATGACTTCTGGTCTGTCGAACTTCATTATGATCCGAGCCAATGAATCAGGACGTGCATAAGAATCTGCATCCAAACATCCAACAAACTCTGTATTGGACTGTTGTAGGGCAAGATTTAATGCCGTGTGTTTTCCTCCATTTTCCTTATTCAATATTTCGATATGAGGGTAGTTACGATATGATTCCAAGACCTTCAAGGTATTGTCAGTAGAGCCATCATTAACCACAACGATTTTCAATTTTGTCTGTGGATATTCCAGTGCTAGCAATGAGTCTAAAGTTTTACTAACTGTATGTTCTTCATTGAAGCAGGGAACAATGACGGTCACACGGGGCAGATCATCTCCAGTTCTAGTCTTCACCGAGAATACACCGTGAATCTTCTTCCTGCGCTCAATGTACGTTACGAGTAGAAATATCTCGTAATACAGTGAGACGAATAGTATGGCCAAGGTTAGGATATCCCTCCATGAATTCATGCCGATAGTATCGCATTATTTGTGAGATTTTCCAAGCCAGACATGGTAAAATATGGCAAATGCATTACATTCAGAGAAACATGCTACTGCTCATTGTTCTATGTGTAACGATATTGGGTATTACGGCGGCGTCGCGTATCTCCAATGAATCATTGACCAAGCCAACTATAGCTGTCGATTCAAATACGAGTCTAGTTGATCAAGGCAATGCCGATAGAGATAATTCTTCAGGTATATATACCGGAAATGATATTTCCGCGCCCACTGAAGCTTCCAAGGTGGTTCAGCCACAAGTAATGATTAACAAAGACGGTATCTCTGCTCTGGCATATATAGCGGCTAATGTAGAAACAGGCGAGATCTATGTAGAGAGAAATTCGTCAGAGGTTCTACCCGTTGCCTCGATGTCCAAATTGGTTACAGCTTTCGCTGCGACAGATATATTGGCCGCATCGACTAGTATTACGATATCAAAATTTGCTGCAGACGTTCCGCCAGATGGAAGTGGTATCAGAGAGGGTGAGACATACACACTGGACGAAATACTGTATCCATTGCTCTTGGACTCATCAAATATAGCGGCTGAAGCCCTATCGTCATCAACTACCAAGCGCTCAAAGTTTCTCGAACTTATGAGCAGTTATGCCTGGGAAATCGGCATGAGCTCGGCATATTTCGCGGACCCATCTGGCGTCAGTTCACATAATGCTGCTAGTGCTTTCGATCTATTGGCACTGGCAAAATACCTCTACAAATTTAGACCTGATATATTGGCTCTGACTCGCACTTATATGTATGAAGTATCTACAACAACCGAACATGATTCACATACATTCGTTAGTACACACCCGTTCGTAAACGATGTCAATTTTATTGGTGGCAAGACTGGCCGAACTCCAGAAGCTGGTGATACGATGCTCACCATCATGAATGTTGGTGGCAACCCAGTGGCCATCATTGTCTTGGGGTCAAATTATAATACGCGAGCAATAGATACAAGAAAGATACTCGATACTGTGACGAGGATGATCAAAACGCAGTAGATAGTAGTTGTTTTGTCTCATCTGGACTATGAACTTGTATACAATCGATACCAGAGGCTTTAACAGGGAAATCATTTCCGCCTGAAAATATCGCATCACCGATAAATATTAGTGACTCCGGTCCGACCTTCAAATATTCTTCAACCTTGCGTATACCGTAGCCTTTATTGACGCCTCTCTTGGTTATGTCTACCGATGTTAGGCCACCGATTCTCACGTCATAATTTGGTAGCTTACTTTTCAGTTCCTCTACGATCTTGCTCCTGAATATACGCTCCCTGTCCCACTTTTCCTTGAGTTCCGTTGGTGCGTTCTCTCCCAGACCAGAAAAAGTAATCTGTGTGCCTCGATCTTGTATAACCGATCCGAAAGTTTTCTCCGGCATTGACCAACCGAGCTTACGCAAAGCAGTATTCAGGGAAACAAATATTTCTTCTTTACTCTTTGCTGCTATATGTTCGGTGTAAACTTCAGTCCATGCACCTTTCCAGGTCAGCATTTTCGAAGCTGAAGAAGGTAGGATTAACAGGTTCGTGAGTATATTCGCATTCGTACGGAATGAGTTGAGAAACTGCGTCTCGATCTTCGGAAATCCACACCCTGATATGATCACGACTTTTCGTTCCACTAGCAGTTTCGTCAATAACTCGGCCATCTCTGCATCTAGAACACCGCCGTTCGGTACTAGAGTGCCATTGAAGGAAAATATGACTACCTTTTTTTCCGGTTTAATCATGGCTTTTATATTATATTATTTGTGGGCCGTAATCGAAATGATTTTACCATCATCGATCTTCACGACTTTTTCCGCATTGCGGCCATATTCTTCCTCATGCGTTACCATGATGATCGTCTGTCCTTCTTTGTGTAGTTTTAGGAATATATCCATAATGATTCTCGATGATTCATTGTCTAGGTTAGCCGTTGGTTCATCTGCAAAGAGAATCTTTGGATTGTGAGCGATAGACCTCGAGATACTAACTCTCTGTTGCTCACCACCAGATAGCTGACTAGGTAATTGTTCCAGGTGTGGACTCATTTTCACCCTGTCGAGTGCGTCCGCGGCTTGTTTATAGGCTTTTGCTTTCGGTAAACCCTTCATAAGTAGTGGCAATGCAACGTTCTCGAGTGCGTTTAGTTCAGGAATCAGGGCATAATCCTGGAATACGTAGCCAAGCTCCGACAATCTGAATAAAGTCTTTTCATCATTACTCATATTATGCGCAATATGTCCGTCAATAACGATCTCACCACTCGTTGGTTCATCGAGCAAACTCATCTGATACAAGAGAGTACTCTTGCCGGCTCCAGATCGGCCCATTATAGCTATAAATTCTCCTTCCTTGACCTTGAGGTCGATGCCTTTCAATACTTCAGTTACGGAAGTTCCGTTTTGAAATGATTTTTTGAGATTACGTGTTTCTATCATATGTGTTATTGAATATTTTTCAGAATAATTATACCATCAATCTGTTATCGGGCTATTTACGACCTAGTATTGAATCCAGAGTATTCTTTCTGACAATCATTCGCGCTGGTATGTAGCCAGCTACTATCGTTGCGACTATGAGTAACGCCATACGAAGTAGTGTCCCAGTCAATGGCGCCACTAATATTCCATCACTGAAAGGAAAGTCGATGGGGTATGCACGTATCAGTGGTTCTAAAACCAGATAGACGAGAGCAACACCAACAACTGATCCGGTTATTGCGTAAAATATCGATTGGAAGATGTATGACATTTCTATCGCTTCACCTGATATGCCTATACCTTTCAATATCCCGATGAATTTACGTCTAGTAATGGCGTTAATAAATATAACGATAAATATTGTTATTGATGCTACAACCAAGCCTATAGAGCTCAACAAATTTCCTAGAAGCGCGAAGGTGTCGATCATGTCCTTGATGAACTTTGGTTCCGCATCTGCAAACGTCTGAACTTTCGCAAAATGACCGACACCACTCTGGATCAGTGTGTCTCGTACCAGATTGGGATCAGACCCTGGTTTCAACTGGGCAACGATCTCGGAGACGTTGTAGTCATTTCGACCTATCAGGCTGCGAAATTGACTATCCACCATGAATGCTCTCATGCTAACTTCATCAACCTTGGCTTTGATTATTCCCTTAATAGTCACTTCGCGTTGTATACCATTGATATTCAGACGCACCTTAGTTCCAGGGCCCACGTCGTTTAGTGCCGTAAAACCTGGATTATCTATCGGCAAATACTTCTTGTTTAGGTATGCACCGAGCAGGATCTTATCATAATCACCAGGTTCCAAGTATGAGCCCTCAATCATAAATTTTGATAAGCCGGTGATCTTGTCTTCAGCAATAGGGTCGATACCAACAATGTTCGTGGCGGCTATATTCGGTTTGTCATTTGTATTAGTTCTCGTCTTGTAGTTGGCTTCTATCGTACCTCCTTTCAAGTATCTAGAGCTAACATTTTCAACCTGTGGCAATGACTTCAAAATATTCAATACATTAGGGCTATTCTCTATGTACGTCTTATTGTTCAGTGTTGAGATTATGATATCGCTAGTATAGTGCTCGCGGATCGAGTCAACAGCACCCTGGATAAGTCCTACCAATATTCCCGATACAACTACGAGGTTCAAAAAAGTCAGTATCATCACAAAGATGATGAGTGATGTAGTCCATATACTAGACCTTTTGATTTGTCTTACTGCCAGAAATAATCCGATTCTGGTATTTAATATAGAAAACATATATTAGTTGGGTTGATTCAGGATTATAATATCATTATCCTGTAGCCCTGATATTATCTCTATTTGACCAAATGATGAAATACCACCAGTTGTAACCTCATGTGGTACAGCTTTTCCGTTTTCATTTAACTGTACATACTTCTTGCCGTCTTTGGTAGTAATAATTCCCTGAGGTACCACAACAACATCAGATTTCTTCGCCGTTGTTATAATGACGTTGGCAGTCATGCCAGACTTTATACGATCATCGACATCATCGAATTGGAGCTTCGTCTTATAAGTTGAGACTCCATCTCTCACAGTCTCTGCAGGATCTATCGCTTGTATCGAAGCACCGAATTTTACTTCATCACCATACGCATCGAGAGTGATATCAGCATGATTATTGAGAGAAATGGCAGCTATATTGATCTCTGGCACATAGCTATCGATCTCGAATGCTCCAACAGACATGAGTGAAATTTCAGAAACCTGAGGTGAGGCGATCTCACCAACTTTCGCATCCATCTTGGTTATGATGCCATCAAAAGGGGCGACTATAGTAGTCTTGGATAGTTGTGCGCGAGTACTATCGAGATCAGCCTGCGCAGCTCGTACACTAGCCAATTGCGCGTCAATCTTTTCTTTTGTTGTACCAGAAGATACCAGTGTCAATGATTCCTTAGCTGAACTCCAGTTGGACTCTGCTGTTTGCTCAGTTGATGCAGCACTCGAAACGCTCTGTGCTCCTGCATTTACAGTCAATTTGTACTCATCGATAACAACTTGAGTCAATCCTGAACTTCCTGGTGTAAGATTGGCAACCGTAGAACCTAATCGATCAAAAAAACTTTTTGCAGCTGTCAGGCTATTATATGTTACAAGTCTTGCATTATTGATAGAAGCAGTCGATGTTCCCATATTTGCAAGTGTCGATTTCCAATTGATGAGATTATCTCGAAGTACCAATCGATCAGATTCTAGCGATCTTTTTTCAGTATCACTCTGGGCTTGAATATTAAGTGTAGGATTTACGGAGTCGCCATTGGTGAATAGTGAATCAGCTTTGTTTTTGGTAGCGTACTCGGTCTGTAGATACGCACTCTTCATGGCGACACTAAGGGCTGAAATAGTGTCATCATATTTCTGTTGAGATACAGCAACCTCCTCAGGCCTTGTTCCGACTTTGAGCGACGCGAGGTTGGCAACTTCTTTCTCCAGATTGGCCTGCTTTTGGTATATATTTGACTTGATATCGCCATTGTCTATCGAAGCTATCACGGTTCCTGATTTGACTGAGTCGCCAACCTTCACATGGATCGCGTTTACTCTACCACTTTGATCGAAACCTAGATTGGCATACTGTTTTGCGACGACTTTCCCAGAAACAGAGACAGTACTCACGAATTCGGAAGGGTGTATGATCAATGTCCGCAACTTTGTACTAGATTTGGAAAATACTAGTACAATGATGATCACTATACATATAAGTGCGATTATTGAATAAATGTAAAAGTTCTTCTTGGATCGTTTTTTCATAATTTGTACAATATATATTTAATAGGCCTGTAAAAGTATCGCTAAACATTATACAGGATTGTATGATATATTTAAAGTCTAGATTATGTATAAATACTTTTTAAAGCCCATATTATTCAGATTTGACCCAGAAGTTGTCCATGATTTCTTCATATGGACAGGTAAATGGCTAGGCAGGTGTTACCTTGGAAGGAAATTGATCGATGTGGTGTATGGATATCACGGAAAAGATATTTCAAAGACTGTCGATGGTATAACATATCGCACACCTTTCTTGCTTTCTGCAGGTTTCGACTACAATGCTAACTTGTTTAACATTTTGCCACACATAGGACTTGGTGGCGAAGAGGCCGGATCTGTAACCGCGAAACCCTGCGACGGTAATCCAAAACCTAGACTCAAGAGATTGCCTCGATCGAGGAGTATAATCGTCAACAAAGGCTTGAGAAATGACGGTGTCCTCAAAATTATCGACAAATTGAAGAAGAAAGGCGATAATAGTTCTGACAAATTCATTGTTGGCGTCTCTATCGCCAAGACCAATTGTAATGATGCGGCAACTGTTGATGGTGCGATTGAGGATTATGCATATTCCTTCAGACTTTTGAATGAAGAAAAGGTAGGCGACTACTATACGATCAACATCTCATGCCCGAATGCGTATGGTGGGGAAGCATTCATAACCGCTCCATTACTGGAAAAACTACTGGCTGATCTATCGAAAGTACCTTGTGATAAGCCTATTTATGTAAAGATGCCGATCAATATCCCTTGGGATCAGTTCGACTCGTTATTGAGCATCATTGATAGATACAAATTACATGGTGTTGTTATAGGTAATTTGAACAAGGATTATGATTCACTAGAGTATAGAGATGAAGCCCCAGCTGATTTCCATGGTGGCTTGTCAGGAAAGCCGACTAAAGCACTTTCAACAGAGCTAATACGTAAGACTCGCCAAAAATATGGCCGTAGATTCACCATAATGGGCGTTGGTGGTGTTATGTCGCCCGAGGACGCCAGGGAGAAGTTCGACGCTGGTGCAGATCTCATACAACTCATTACTGGAATGATCTATGAAGGACCGGGGCTTATAAAGAAATTGTGTAAGTGGTATGCGGAATATGTAGATTAATATTTGATATTTTGGGATATATTGGCATATCAAATAAAATAGAAAGGCGGCCCGTAGTTTGGACCGCCTTTGTGTGTCTAAAGATCAACTGGTCAAATTAATGGCACATACTAGCCGCGAAGTGACGAATGCAGCGATCTGTGGTTTTGAAACGCCTCATCGATTTGCAGCGCGCGGTATAGATGACCTTGTCTTTCTGATGCTTGGCCAGATTGATGATGAGTTTGATACACTTGATCACCCTACTGATAACGCGGCTGATGTGTTCTTCGGCCGTCACGATGACGACCGGAATGAAAATGCCAAAACGGTGCGACTTTTCGAACTTCCTTTTTCCACGTGCCGAACTTTTGACTTGGAGCGGGATATCCATCCCGTTCTCGAGTCGGACGAGGAAGTCAATGCCACGACGATCCAGGTTTGAATTGGGATCGGCGTGAATATAACTACGTATCGGCGGCAGGTCATCACTCTTCTTTCTGCTGATGGTTTGAATAGCCTGCTCAACCAACGCTTCGCTAGCTGCACCGCGATGTACTCTAGTCATAATTGTTAACGTTTTCTAACTAGATGAGAACACCTCACCTTTCTGGTTTGAAGTCTACCACTGGACACATCTTGTGCAAGGCTTTTGGCTGTGTATAACTAAATAATCATGCTACAATAATCGAGATAAATGTTGTGTTCGATTTATTCAATTTGAATTAATTTAATAATATATAGCATATGAAAAAAATTCGTGTTGCAATCAATGGTTTTGGTAGGATCGGTAGGGCATTCCTGAAAGTCGCCAGAGAAAGACAGGAGATAGAGATTGTTGCTATCAATGATCTAGGTGACATCAAGAATTTTGCATACTTACTGAAGTACGATACGGCCTACGGTGTCAGTCAATTCGATGTTGCTATCAATGAAAAGACCAACTCTTTGGTCGTTGACGGTGCTGAAGTTCTGTTTATCAGTGAAAAAGATCCTACACAATTGCCTTGGAAGAAACTCGACATCGACATTGTTGTTGAAGCTACCGGGCTGTTTACCTCTAGTGATAAGGCTCAAGCTCATATTGATGCTGGTGCAAAGAGAGTAGTCGTAACGGCACCTGTCAAAGACGCTCCTGATTCGAAAGTAAAAGGTGAAACCGTACTCATGTCTATGAACGAGGCCAAACTGGAGGGTTGTCGTATATCATCGAATGCATCGTGTACAACCAATGCTGGATCTCCACTTATTGCCATCTTGGATGAAACTATAGGTATTGAGAAGGCTCTACTCAATACTGTTCACGCATATACTGCATCACAGGCTTTAGTCGACGGTCCTTCAAAGAAAGATCTTCGTGAAGGTCGTGCTGCTGCACAGAATATCGTTCCGTCATCAACTGGTGCAGCTATAGCTGTTACACAGGTGATGCCTCATTTGAAAGGTCTATTTGACGGAATATCTATTCGTGTACCTGTAGTTACTGGATCTATCGTCGACATTACATTCATTTCCAAGAGAGAAACTTCTGTCGAGGAAGTCAACAAACTATTGAAGAAAGCTGCTGCCGAGGACAGGTGGAGGAATATCTTTACTACTACTGAGGAAGATCTAGTTTCGCATGACATCATAGGTAATAGGCATGCCTCGATCGCCGACCTCGCTTTTACTCGAGTTGTCGGTGGTAACTTGGTCAAAGTTATGGCTTGGTATGATAATGAAATGGGGTATACGTATACATTGGTGGAGCATGTGATTAAGGCGGGGAGGTTAATCTAACTTAACTAAAATGGAAATCAGTATTGGCGAAAGAATCTTTGACTTCAGTGTAGCATTCCTCTTATTTGTAGGTGTTCTATATACTGCTTATAGAGGAAAGTTGTTTATAGGTCTCGGATTTGGCCCAATGCAAGATCCTAGAACACCAACTCAAAAGTCAAATCCACCGGCATACTGGGCATTAACAATCTTCTGGGTCCTATTCCTTGTCAGTGGTATGGTTATAATAGTCTGGTTCCCAGATTGGATACCAAGACACCAATAAACATAGGTTGGTATGATAATGAAATGGGGTATACGTATACGCTGGTCGAGCATGTTATAAAAGTGGGGAGGTTAGTCTAATCAATTAAGCAAATGGATCCTCAAACAAAAATCAAAGGAAAATCTGCATTAGTGGTCCTTGGAATTGTGATTATTGCGTTTGCTGTACTGGTCTTTGGGTCATACAAGATTGGAATGTTGAGAGCTATGGGTGCATTAATCACTTTTTATGGATTAGTGACATTCATTGGTGGAATTTATGCTATTGCAAGAAAAAAGGATAACGTAATGATGAAAAACGGTACGATTGTTATTACTGGAATTTTGACGATCGCACTTGGTCTGGTATTCATTATTTAGGATGGTGTCGCATTGAAATAAGGCATACCTATACACCTTTACCCCCCAGTAAAATTCGTCAACTTTTTTGATGCTTTTTACTGGGAGTGAATACTACATATGCCGTGAGAGCCTTGTTGTGAGATGATTTGCAGCAATTGGTAAAATATCCTAGTTGTACTATAATTAGCTCTAATACCTATCAACATGAACATCATCCTTGCATCAGATCACGCAGGCTTCGCATTGAAAGAAATAATAAAAAAGCACCTAACGTCAAAAGGCTTGGCGGTACTCGACGTTGGTGCACATGAACTAGTGCCTGGTGACGACTATCCGACTTACATGATAGCCGCTGCAATGAAGGTTGCTGCAGATATAAAAGGTGAGACAAAAGCCATCATATTCGGTAAAACTGGACAAGGTGAAGCGATGGTAGCCAATAGATTCCCAGGAGTTAGAGCTGCAGTCTGGTATGGAAATCTGTCGAAAATTGATGGGGAAAATACAGGCGCTGATGCCGTCACCAAACTGTCTCGTGAACATAATGACGCCAATATCTTATCTATAGGAGCCGGGCTGGTCACAGAAGAAGAAGCAAAGAGAGCTATAGATTCCTGGCTTGCAACTGCATTCAGTGGAGACGAGAGACATGAGAGGAGGATCAAACAGATGGACAATATTGAGTAGATCAGATTATCTGCTACAATGAACGCATAATGAAACAGCAAAGCCGCCCAGAGATCATACCTGCAATATTACCAGTAGACTTTCTGGACCTTACAGACAAGATCGAGATGGTATTGGGATTTACAAAGACGATACAAGTCGATATTTGTGACGGCCAATTCACCCCTTCACCATCATGGCCGTATAGAAAGCATGACGATAGTTTCGAAAAACTAGCCGCCCAAGAAGACGGCTTACCGGGTTGGGAGAAGCTCGACTACGAGTTTGATCTCATGGTCAATAGACCAGAGGAGATAGTTCTACAATGGGTAGAAGTCGGAGCTACTAGGATCATCATTCACGCCGAATCAAAAGGCGATATTACCGAGGCTCTAGCAAGGCTAGACGGCAAAGCTGAAGTCGGCATTGCGCTCGGTATGGATACACCTATAGACGTACTAGAACAATACATTGGCAAGTTCTCGACAGTACAACTCATGGCTATTGATAGGATCGGCTACCAAGGCCAGTCATTCAATGTTGCGGTAATAGAGAAAATCAAGGCAGTAAAGCAGAGATACCCGGAACTTCTCATATCCGTAGATGGTGGCGTCAATCTAGATAATGCCGCGAGTCTCATCGATGCAGGAGCAAACAGACTGATCGTTGGTTCTGCAATATTCGAATCAGATAATCCATTGGATACAGTGCAGAAGTTCAATCATTTGTAGGATAATTGTGTGTTATAATTAGTGCATCAATTTTGAGTTGCTCAAATGTGAAGCTTTACATAATATATATGTCCTTGACACAAGATAAAATACATTTACTCGAGAAGAAAGCGACAGCTATACGCCGCTCTGTAGTAGATATGTTGATCGAGGCAAAATCAGGTCACCTTGCTGGTGCGCTAGGAATGGCTGATATATTTACATACCTATATTTTTACGGCCTGAAACACGATCCAAAGAATCCAAAATGGAAATATCGAGATAGATTAGTATTGTCGAACGGCCATATTTGTCCAGTACTTTATGCTTCAATGGCTCATTCCGGTTATTTCCCAGTCGCCGAGTTAAAAACTCTGAGAAAATTCGATTCACGACTGCAAGGACATCCTCATCGTGATTTTTTGCCGATGTTAGAGACATCATCTGGACCACTTGGCTCTGGACTATCACAAACCATAGGTATGGCTCTAGCAGATCGTATTGATAGCGGAAAATCATCTGGCCGTGAATTTTACTGCTTGATGAGTGATGGAGAATTGGACGAAGGCAATTCCTGGGAGGCTATTATGTTAGCTGCCAGAGAGAAGATACAGAATCTCACAGTCATCATAGATCGTAACAATATCCAGATAGATGGCTATACCGAGGAGATTATGCCCTTGAATCCTCTAGTCGATAAATGGCGATCATTCAATTGGCATGTCCAAGAGATCAACGGACATGACTTTAGAGAGATCGACAGGGCAGTCACTGAAGCCAGATCTGTGTTTGGTAGACCATCTGTCATCATCGCACATACGATACCATCGAAGGGTATACCATCATTTGAAAAGAAGTTCGAATGGCACGGAAAGCCACCGATGACAGCAGCCGAGATCAAGACTGCTAGAAACGTAGAATAATTAATCGAAATATGCTTAAACACGATTCAAAACTCAATCCAAAAATTTTTGACAAGAATGTCGAGCTTGGTTCAGTTCGGCAAGGCTTTGGACTCGGCATAGTTAGAGCTGGTGAGATAGACAAGAACGTGGTTGCTCTATGTGCAGACCTTACGGAATCATTGCAATTGGATAAATTCAAAGCCAAATTTCCAAATCGATTCATAGAAGTGGGTGTTGCAGAGCAGAACCTCGTAACTATCGCAAGTGGTATGGCTAGAGCAGGCAAGATCCCATTTATCGGTTCATACGCAGTATTCAGTCCTGGGAGAAATTGGGAACAGATAAGGACGACAGTTTGCTATAACAATTTGCCAGTTAAAATCATTGGATCACATGCTGGTGTAACGGTTGGTCCTGATGGAGGTAGTCATCAAGCATTGGAAGATATTGCACTGATGAGAGTTCTTCCTCGAATGGTTGTTATTTCACCGTGTGATGCTCTAGAAGCCTACAAAGCGACGATCGCAGCTGCAAAGACCGCTGATCCTACATATATTCGCCTTGCTCGTGACAAGACTCCTATCATATCCACAGAGTCTACACCATTTGATATAGGCAAAGCCCAGGTCGTGTACGAATCTGATATTACTTCAAATATTCACAATACAAGGAAGTCATCTCTCGAAATGAATGGTCCCAAACACAAATTTGACGTAGGTATCATCGCGACCGGTCCCTCTGTATACAGGGCATTGATGGTTGCTCGAAAACTCGATAGAGAGCTGAAGAGGGTAAAAGTATTGAATGTCTCAACTATCAAACCTCTAGATGAACACGCCGTCCTATCGATCGCACACGACTCCAGATCTCTAGTAACAGTCGAGGATCATCAGATATCTGGAGGTTTGGGATCAGTGATAGCAGAGTTTTTGTCGCACAATTTTCCGACTCACATCGAATACATCGGCATAAGGGATCAGTTTGGGCAATCTGGAACTCCAGAGGAATTGGTCGAGCATTATAGAATCGGCGAGAATGATATCTACGATGCGGCTCACAGAGTGATGTTGAGAAAATAACGCGTTGGTGTTATGCTTTATATCGAATGAACTTTCAAGATCTTTTAAGAAAAGGTCGTAAGAAGGTCAAGACGAGTGGACTATCGTCTGTAGCGGACCGGCCGCGGATACAATCAAAGGGATTCGTTCCTTTTGGTGGTCTCCTCCGCCGAGGAAAACACACAAAACCGTCGACGTACCAGCATCGCTTGCCTCATCTGATTGAGCGCATGTCATACTAGGTATAGTCTACAACAACATGAGTCTCGCAGGCCCCAATCGGTCTGCGAGCTCTTCTTTTTCTACTCAATATTACGAATATGCGATGTCTCCATACCTGTGTATAACTACTGTTTACAACACTTGCATTATTAATGGGCAGAGCTATACTTATATCCACAAATGCGTTCATATAATATTACATCCGTCTCCGTCAAGAATCTCATCACAACTATGATGAGAGTTTGGAGTCGGTCTGTGTAATGAATTGGGAGGATTAATTACAGAAACGGGCTCCAAACAGAAGGAGTCCATTTTTATAGTTCTTTTGCTCTTTCAAAATTTCCTCTCCACCTATTGTGGTGAGGTAGTTAGGTAAATAGTCAGTGATAGATAAAATAGAAAGTAATATGTATGAAACAAACTGGAACTGTTGAAATGCCTATCGAAAATCACAAACTGTATTGTGATTCGTTCGGCGAAAGTGTTGTGATGCACCCAAATCCGGGTGACATCGTCTTCATCGATGATTGTGAAGGAGGCTTCAGTCGTCAGCCCGTCAAAATCACATCGCACCTTACCATGGTGCAACTTGGCGACGCTGACTGATGCGTTAGCCAAAAGGACTTCAGTACCAACTGTTGATCCCAGCTCAAAGCGCCCGTGATTCATACTCGCGGGCCTTTTCTATTTCTATTTCTGCAATTTTACTTGTTGAAGTCGCATTTTTGTCATATAATCGATCATATGTCAAAACAGGTATTCCAACTAGCAACACCCTATGCACCAGCCGGCGATCAGCCAAGAGCTATCAAGGCACTCGTAGACGGCCTAAATAGTGGCTATGATAAGCAGACATTGCTCGGTGTTACCGGCTCAGGCAAGACCTTTACCATGGCAAATGTTATCGCCAAGATCGGTAAACCAACATTGGTTATAGCACACAACAAAACACTGGCCGCACAACTAGCCCAGGAATATCGTGAGTTTTTTCCCAATAATGCTGTTCACTACTTCGTATCATATTACGATTACTACCAACCCGAAGCGTATATTCCATCTAGTGATACGTATATAGAAAAGGAGGCTATGATCAACGAGGAGATCGAGAGACTCCGTCACGCATCTACTCAAGCTCTATTGACTCGTAAGGATGTGATCATCGTTGCATCAGTATCTTGTATATATGGTTTGGGAAGCCCTGAGGAGTATGTGAAGGTCAATATGAAATTGAGTGTTGGAATGGAGATATCAAGGGCAGAACTGATTCGTAAACTGATCAATATACATTTCGTAAGGACAAATGCCGATCTAAAATCGGGCAATTTTAGAGCAGTAGGTAATACTATCGAGATTATGCCAGTGAATGAAAAGACAATATTTCGTATCGAATATGATTCTTCATCCATATCACATATAACTGAGTTGGATCCGGTGTCACGCTCGGTCCGCGGTACCCACACTGACATATTCGTCTTTCCAGCTAAACATTTTATCTCGAGTGATGAACAGAGCAAAAACGCATTGAAAACGATAAAGGCAGAGCTTGAAGGCAGACTCAAAGTTTTAGATAGGGCAGGAAAAGTATTGGAGTCAGAACGTCTGAAGAGACGAGTCAAATACGATCTAGCAATGATCCGTGAGATCGGCTATACGAATGGTATTGAGAACTATTCTAGACATTTCTCTGGAAAGATGCCCGGTGACCCACCTGATTCACTCTTGTCATATTTTCCTCATACAAAGGATGGTAAAGCTGAATTTCTCACAGTTGTTGATGAATCTCACGTCACGATTCCACAATTGAATGGAATGTACGCCGGCGACGCATCTCGTAAAGACACACTAGTTGAGCATGGATTCCGATTACCATCAGCAAAAGATAACAGACCACTCAGGTTTGACGAATTCCTAGAGAGGATCGGGCCTATGATCTACACATCAGCAACTCCGGGTAAGTATGAAAACGCTAACAGTGAACAAGTGGTGGAGCAGGTCATTCGTCCGACTGGTCTCATAGATCCTCAGGTTGAAATACGACCTATCAAAGAGCAACAACCGATGCTGTCACATACTTATAGAGGTCAAATATTCGACTTCATAGATGAGGCTGAGAAAACCATAAAGAAAGGCGACCGTGTGCTCGCAACTACATTAACAAAGAAGATGGCTGAAGACCTAACTGAATTTCTGAAGGAAAAAAACATAAAATCAGCCTATCTCCACAGTGACGTAAAAACAATAGAACGTATAACGATTCTTACCGATTTCAGAAAAGGGAAGTATGATATTTTGGTCGGAGTCAATCTCCTACGCGAGGGGCTCGATCTGCCGGAAGTATCACTTATAGGTATTCTAGATGCAGACAAGGAAGGATTTCTACGGTCGGAAACAGCACTGATACAGACTATTGGCCGTGCCGCGCGCAATGCGGCTGGAAAAGTTATACTCTATGCTGACAACATAACAGGTTCCATTGAGAGGGCACTGAGAGAAACAGACCGTCGTCGCGCTATCCAGGTTGCGTATAATACCGAGCATGGGATCACACCTCAAACTATAATAAAGAAGATCCACGATATAACTGACCAATTGCGTACTGAACATGACAAGGCAGTGAATGAACTGATGGTGATCGATGATGAGCTGGCTCGTGTGAACCCCAAACAACTAATGAAGCAGAAGGAAGCCGCTATGGAGGAGGCTGTAAAAATGCTTGATTTTGAAACGGCGGCACTCATACGAGACGAGATATTCAAGCTAAAGGAGAAGTTTGGTGAAAGCATGAAATATCGAGACGGTCACAATCTGTTGTGATATACTTAGAACATGACCGTAGAGCAATCTAAAGCATCAAAGAAAGATAAGATCCTAGTAGTAGAAGGTAATGTCATATTTGGCCAGCAGATAGCGGATAGACTCAATCATGAAGGTTATGAAGCCATCTTGGTCAAGAACGGCGTTGAAGCATTGAAACTATTATACAATGTTCTACCTAGACTCGTACTCATGAACGTTATCCTGCCAGGATACGATAGTTATGCTCTGTTGAAGCAAAAGATGGCAGAGCCGCTACTTCGCAAAATTCCAGTTTTTCTTTTGTCGACTCAGGGTCTTCCGATCAATATGAACAAGATTCCACAAGATAGTGTGGCCGAATTCGTCATGCAGTTCAAGGAAGATGCGTCAAGTATAGTCAATAGAGTAAAGACATTTCTCGGAGATACTACTTCGAAAACCACCGTTGGTTCAAAGACTACCGAGTCAGCTTCAGGCACTATCAATGGTAATAAGAAGAAAATACTGTGGGTTGAAGATGACAAATTGATATCAAATATTCTCGGTAAAAAATTGATAGCGTCAGGATTTGAGCTTCTGCATGTTGTCAATGGTGAAGAAGCATTGAGAACATTATCGACTGAGAGACCGAATATCATAATATTGGACTTACTATTGCCTGGAATGAACGGCCTAGACATACTACAGAAGATCGAATCGAACCCGATATACAAGGCGGTACCTGTCATGATACTCACAAACCTAGACAAACAGAGTGACCGAGATAGAGCGAAGTTGCTAGGAGCAAGAATTTTTCTAGTCAAAGCCAATACTTCACTTGATCAGATCGTAAAAGAAATCCAACAATACTGTTCATAGCAACGATCGTTAAGCGTTGGTGTTGGTTCATGTGGCGTCCTTGCGGGAAGCCATTTTTTGTGATATTCTTCGCCCACTCATGTCATCCCCAAAAATTAACAAACCTGCGCGAAAACAGATCATTGGTGAAAACAAGATCGTTGTTAAAGGTGCACGTACACATAATCTGAAAAACATAACTGTAGAAATGCCGCGCAATGCGATGATAGCTATAACTGGCCTATCTGGGTCAGGTAAGTCATCATTAGCGTTCGATACGATATTCGCAGAAGGACAAAGACGTTACGTCGAGTCGCTATCTGCATACGCTAGACAATTCTTGCACAAAATGCAAAAACCAGACGTAGATGAGATCACCGGACTTTCACCCGCTATTTCGATTGACCAGAAATCGCGCTCAAATAATCCCAGATCAACTGTTGCGACTATAACCGAAATATACGATTATTTGCGCATACTATTCGCTAGAGTTGGAAAACCTCATTGTCTAGTATGTGGACGCCTCATTCATCGAGTTTCAAAAGAAGAGATCATGGATACAGTACTACGGACTGTATCAGCAAAGACAACCAAAGCAAAAAACGTGTTTGGTATAGACATTACCGATGCGAAATTGCGCATATATGCACCTGTCGTAGTCGGTAGAAAGGGTGAGTACTATCAGATGCTCTATGACATGTTAGGTAAGGGTTATGAAAAAGTGCGAATAGACGGGAAGATATATCGCTTGAGAGATCAAATTGTACTAGACAAAAACAAGAAGCATGATATCGACGTATTGATCGATGAGATATTCATAAGTGAATTCAAGACCGGAAAGAAGGGGACTGAGGCCGAGACAAAAGCAGGCGATAACGCCAAGGAGCGTCTTTCAGAGAGCCTCGAGCGAGCTACCAACGAAGCAGAGGGTCTGATACGGGTTGAGTATCCAGGCGATGAGGAAGTTCTAATGTCAGTTAGGTTCATGTGTCCGTACGACGGATTCTCGTACCCGGAGATAGAACCTAGACTATTTTCTTTCAACTCGCCATACGGAGCGTGTGCTACATGTAACGGTCTAGGAACAGAGAGTATATTCAGTGATGCACCATGCAAGGCATGTAAAGGTGCCCGTCTCAGAGATGAAGCTCTCAACGTAAAGATCAGCGACATCAACATAGTCGATGTCGTAACTATGTCTATAGAAAAGGCGGTGCCATATTTTACTGATATTCAATTGACCGAGACAGAAAAGGATATAGCAAAGGTTGTCCTCAAGGAGATCCGCGCGAGACTCTCATTCATGGTCAATGTAGGAATAGAATACCTGACACTCGATAGAAGGGCTCACACCTTATCAGGAGGCGAAGCACAACGCATCAGATTGGCTTCTCAGCTGGGTTCTGGACTCGTCGGTGCACTCTATGTACTCGATGAACCAACGATCGGTTTACATCAACGCGATAACGATAGACTGATAAATACGCTCATACGCTTGCGCGATCTGGGCAATACGATAGTTGTAGTAGAACATGACGAAGATACGATGTACGCGTCAGACTACATCATCGATATAGGTCCTGGTGCAGGAGTTCATGGTGGTAAAGTCGTTGTATCAGGATATCTAGACGAATTACTGACTGCCAAAAAGAATACTTCAAACTCGCTTACTCTGTCATATTTGAGAGGTGAAAGTGTAATACCACAACCAAAGACGCGCAGACAGCCAAAGGGTAAGATCATGGTTCGTGACGGAAACGTTTTTAACATAAAAAATATGAATGTTGATATACCACTTGGATGTCTAAATGTCATAACCGGAGTATCTGGATCAGGAAAGTCATCTCTCATGTATGAGATACTCTACCGCAATCTCGCATCTCGATATGAGACGAGGCACAGATCCAATGAAACAATCAACTGCAAGAGCTTTACCGGTTCTGAATATGTAGGTCGAGTCATATTGATCGATCAAAGCCCGATCGGTAGGACTCCTAGATCTAACCCAGCGACATATACTGGGTCATGGACGCACATACGAGATCTATTCGCGAGCGAACCAGAAGCACGAGCGAGAGGTTGGGGAGCGGGTAGGTTTTCATTCAATAGACCTGGTGGGCGTTGTGAGAATTGTGAGGGAAATGGTGAGATAGCGGTTGAAATGCACTTTCTACCAACTGTGTATGTAGTTTGTGATGTCTGTAATGGCAAGAGATTCATGAAGGAAACTCTGGATATCAAATACCGCGGCAAGAATATTCATGAAGTTTTGGAACTAACAATAGAAGAAGCTCTATCATTTTTCAAGGACATTCCTGCGGTTGAAGATAGACTAGCCACTTTGAACGAAGTAGGTTTGGGATACGTCAAATTGGGCCAATCAGCTACAACTCTATCAGGTGGCGAAGCGCAACGTGTGAAAATCTCATCTGAACTATACCGAGCACATATGCAGAAGACTATATACTTGCTCGATGAACCAACTGTCGGTTTGCATTACCAAGATGTTGCGAAACTTATAGAAATTCTTCAAAGTTTAGTAGAAAAAGGAAACACTGTCGTCGTCATCGAACACAATCTGGATCTGATAAAGAATGCTGACTATGTGATAGACGTCGGACCAGAAGGAGGCGAGCGTGGGGGAAATATCGTTGCAACAGGGACTCCGGAGGATATTGCCAGAAATGGAAAAAGTTATACAGGTAAATATTTGAAAAATATTTTAAAAAAAGACCGCCTTTAGGAGACGGCCATATACGAATGTTATACATGATTTCATCAATGTGCACGTACATAACCGATGAGTATCGAAATTAGTGCGCTTATGATGATCGCTACCATGAATATTGTCAATGAAACCTTGAAACCTCTCGACAGGTCATCGACAGTTGGTTTCCTATTCATGGTGAACCCCCTCTCAATCTAGATAGAACTATCTCGTAAATCCGATTACGAATGTTGATCATAATATTCCTCCATCAATTGGTTAAGAAATCGAATGGCTCAGTGATCAGTGGACCATGACTATGAGTAACGTAAGCCAGAAATATAGTCGCAAGGACGATGATGACCAAAATCATGAAGAATGTAAAAACAGATAGAGGGTTCGAAACGAACCGCTTTCTCGGTGGAGCTTTGTACGAATCTAAACCGATCGCTTGGCCAATACATGGCATGGATTTTCTCGATTGTATAGAGCGTGAGTACTTCATATATTTTCAAACCCTAGGTGTGGGCTTCAGTCTATGGCGCACTTGCGTCATTTCTTCAAATACCATACTCTTAACTTCATGATCCGTCAATATGTGAACAAACTGAATTTACCCCGAGAACCAGGTGTATATATATTCCGGGATTACAAGGAGAAACCTATATATATTGGCCGTGCCACATCGCTCAAGGATAGAGTGAAAAGCTATTTTTCGATCGATCTTATCAAAACTCGCGGTCCCAGGATCATCGATATGGTGACAAGGTCCAAGTCGCTTTCATTCGAAGAGACTGACTCGGTATTGGAGGCAATCATCTTGGAAAGTAGTTTGATCAAGAAATATCAGCCGAAATACAATGTCGATGAAAAGGACGATAAAAGTTCAGAATACGTTGTGATCACAGATGAATTGTGGCCGAGAGTATTTCTGTCGAGATCAAGGGATATCGATCAATCGATAAAGGCAGGAACATTACCATACAAGATCGATAAGCTATTTGGTCCATATCCATACGGTGGAGTTATCAAGGATGCATTACAGATCTTGAGAAAACTATTTCCATTCAAAGATGAGAAATCCCTCGACCCGAGGCATGATCGATTCTATAGATCGATAGGTCGATCTCCATCGATAGGTGAACAGACGCTGGATGAGGCAAACAAGCAATACCACAAGACGATCAAATATTTGATTCTATTTTTTCAGGGCAAGAAGAAGACCATACGAAACAAGGTTATGAAAGATATGATTCGTCAGGCAAATACCATGCATTTTGAGGACGCCCAAAGGTCAAAGAAACTACTCTACGCTCTCGATCATATAGATGACATGGCCCTCATAAAGAATGAGGACAATGGTGATACTAGTCACTCAGTCGGATCGTTTCGTATTGAAGCTTATGATGTTGCCCATCTCTCCGGTACCAATGTTGTAGGCGCTATGGTCGTTATGATAAATGGGAAAAATATGTCATCTGAATATAGGAAATTCAATCTGAGCAGACAAGTGAATAATGATGCTTCATCTCTAGCGGAGATCTTGCTTCGCCGTTTCAATCACACGGAATGGACTTATCCAGATCTCATCATTGTTGACGGTAATCACATACAGAAGAATGTAGCTGAAAGTGTACTAAAGTCACGACGTCTCGATATTCCTGTTGTAGCAGTCACCAAAAACGCGGCACATAAAGCCGAGAACCTGCTGGGTGACGGAGTAACGATAGATAGATACAGACGAGAGATCATCAAGATCAACACTGAAGCACACCGTTACACTATCAAACATCATAGGAATGTTAGATCAAAAGTATTTAAACCTGTGATACAATAATGTCATGAATCATCGCACTCGTGTAGGAGTATTACGTGGTGGACCTAGTACTGAATATGAGGTGTCGATAAACTCTGGCGCTACGGTCTTGAGCGCACTTCGGAATCACCACGAAAATAGATACCAGGCGAGAGATATATTCATCGATCGGTCTGGTGTTTGGCATATAGACGGCATACAGACTAAGCCGGAAGAAATCGTGAACTCTGTAGATATTGTATTCAATGCTTTACATGGATCCTACGGGGAAGATGGCAAGGTTCAATCATTCCTTGAACACCATGGCAAGACTTTTACCGGATCTGGGTCATTGGCCTCTGCGATCGGTATGAACAAGATTCTTTCTAAGAAAGCATTCAGAGATAACGGTGTCAAGACTCCAATGCACATGGAATTATCTAGTGATTATATACCTCAAAATACTGAGACAATAGTAAAGGAGCTTTTCCAGACATTATTGTTACCTGCTATCGTCAAACCATGTTCAAGTGGTTCATCTATAGGGGTTACTGTTGTGAGATCTTACGATGATATAGCGAAGGCACTTCTCGAAGCTGCAAAGCATAGTCCGGTCGTAATGATCGAGGAGTTTATCCCTGGTATCGAGGCAACTTGTGCCGTCATCGAATCATTCCGCGACCAAGAACTGTACGCACTTCCACCGATAGAGATACGACATTCTAGTCAATTCTTTGACTACAAATCAAAATATGATGGTCAATCAATGGAGATAGTGCCAGCAACATTCGCAGACAAATTCAAGCATGCGATCGAAACCACTTCCAAAAAGGTTCATAAGGCCCTCGGACTCAAACACTATTCAAGATCCGACTTCATCATTCATCCAAAGAGGGGAATATACGTACTCGAAGTCAACACCTTGCCTGGTCTAACCGAAAACTCACTGCTACCGAAAGCCCTAGTGGCAGTTGGTAGTGATATGCCGGAATTCGTATCACATGTGATCGAACTTAGTAGAGATAATTGATCATGCAATCTATATTTAATAAAAAGGACTCACTTTGAGAGCGAGTCCGCGACATGTGTGAATAATATCTATAGAGACAGTGCCAATCACTTTTTGAATAGTTCCTTCATCAGCGTAAAGAACGCTCCGAACTGGTCACTATTGATCGCATAACAACCACTCGGCAAAAACTTTGTTGTTATCACTTGAGCATCAGACAAGGTCTCCAATTCTAACATTCTACGCTCTGCAACTGAGCCGAATTCCAGCGCCAGAGACAGATCAGCGAACGGACCGACGTATCGATCTATTGGCTGATTGCCAGCATCGAACAAACGTACGAATACATATCTTTTCATCTACACCAATGCTTACATGAGAACGTAAGCGAGTCAATATCAGTCCTAGAAATTCTTTTGGTGGACCCGAGCGGACTTGAACCGCTTGCCTCCGCTTTGCAAAAGCGGCGCTCTAGCCAGATGAGCTACGGGCCCGTAATATCGATGCAATGTACTGCCTGACTAGAATACACTAATATTGAACAAAATTCAATACGACTACAATACGAAAAAATCACCTTGTTTAAGGGTGACTTCTTCAATAATTGAGACACAATAACTAAACTATACTGTTGCTACTGGTGCAGCTGCACAATTCCTGCAAGCCTTCTTGTGTGTGACTACGAGAAGTAATGCTGAAAGACCAACCAAGATATATACTATCTTAGCCAAGACACTTCCTGCACCAAAGATCGCATCAACTAGATTGAAATTGAATGCTACCAATAACCAATTCAAGCCTCCTACGATGACCAATATGAACGCTATAACATGTGCTACTTTCATTGTATTTTTATATTAATTAATAATTGATAATAAGGAACTGCATTTATTATAGCAGATATCTATTAAGTCAACGTCGCGGTTATACACAGGTGACTGTTCTGTGGACCTACCGAGAATTGCACTCGGGCTTCGGCAATGCGAATGCCGCGTAATACTACTTTACTATAGGCCCTAGCGAGAATCGCTACTCAATTGTCGGGGTGCCGGGAATCGAACCCGGACCTCACACTCCCGAAGCGTGTATACTACCACTATACTACACCCCGATAGGTACAAGAGTATCAATTTTAAGGGTATTAGTCTAATTGAAGTGTTACAACGTAAAACGACCTATAAACAAGTGGACCATACCGGATTCGAACCAGTTGCCTCTTCCGTGCCACGGAAGCGCTCTACCAAGTGAGCTAATGGCCCGAATTTATCAATTTTGAAATTATTGCAAGTTCATTAAATATATCAGCTGAATAATACGTTATTCTGCAAACACCTTTATAGTGTTCTTTTCTTGTTGATTTGCCTATAGTCCTGCTGTCAATTTGTGCCTTACAGAACTGACTCAGTGGAATATTTGTAATCAAAGACCAATATTTTTCCAATTCTGGTACAACCTGATCTGCTCTACATTGGACAGTACAGCGAAATTTCTCCAGATAGAGTTTATAACACGTTCTCAGTAATTGCAAAAACAGTTTAATAATCGCCACATCCGAGTTTGCAAAGGTTAAAAAACCGCCACGTTTTGAGCCTTCGGCCAAATATAGCATTGCCAAAGCAATCTTTGCCACATTCACATCCACTATTAAGGAACATAGATGAATATTTTCCTTTTTCAATTTGTCCAAATATGCATTGCGTTTTTCGGCAATAGATTGAAGTCCGCTTTTCTGTGCGGCTGCAAGGTTAATTGCGGCATTTTTCATTAATATATTCGCAGCCCTTTTTGACAGTACGATCCCGGCAAACCAGGATGCCATAGTTGACTTTGGAACTGATACATTTAGAGCATTGCAAATATCAGAGTATGATTTACCCCGCTTTCGTAATGCAATGGCAGCTTTCCTAACTTCAGTATTTACCATAATAAATGAATCATACTACAATATAAATCTTCAGTCACACAATTTGAGCTTTCTTCAATAATGACTTATGCTAATGACGTCCCACGATAGGGAATGCGACGGGCTGTAGTATAGTGGTAGTATACATCCATGGGGTGGATGCGGTCCGGGTTCGATTCCCGGCAGCCCGAGAGTTGATCTGTACCCCATAAAGTGGACACAGATTTCACAATTCATTGGTTTCTTTTGT
>JBAXUB010000008.1:0-52572 GCA_037129895.1 Candidatus Tayloriibacteriota bacterium
AATTATGAATAATCAAACCAAAAAGTTTTTCATTTATACTCGCAAGTCTACGGACGACAAAGACAGACAAGTCCGCAGTATTTCCGACCAACTAGCGGAATTGAAAGATTTAGCGTTGAAAGAACAGCTGGAAGTGGTTGATGTCTTTGTCGAGAAACAGACCGCCAAAATACCAGGTCGGCCTGTGTTTAACGAGATGATGTTGAGAATGGAAAATGGCGAGGCCTCTGGTATTTTGGCGTGGCACCCCGATAGACTTGCGAGAAACTCGGTAGATGGAGGAAAAATAATCTACCTCGTTGATACTGGTGTAATTTCAGAAATGAAATTTCCAACTTTTTGGTTTGATCCGACACCGCAAGGCAAGTTCATGCTTTCAATCGCTTTTTCGCAATCCAAGTATTATGTGGATAATTTGAGCGAAAATATAAAACGAGGTCATCGCAACAAAGTGAAAGACGGAATATGGCCTCAAATGTCTCCGCTTGGATATGTGAATGTAAAAGGCAAAGGTATTGTTCCAGATATTGAAAACGCAAAATTGATTAAAAAGACATTTGAGGCATATTCGTCTGGGTCTTTCACTTTGCGACAACTTCGCGACAAGTTTAATGAACTTGGATTGAAACGAAAAAGTGGAAAGGAACTTGCGGTGTCGAATTATCAGCAAATCCTCAAAAATCCTATCTATACGGGGCTAATGAGGTATAACGGAGAGATTTTTGAGGGAAAGCACGAACCTATTATCACAAAGAAACTTTTTGATTCCGTTCAAGAAGTGATGATGAGAAAATCCAAGCCGAAAGGTAAAGGACTGAAAGAATATATTTACAGAGGATTTTTCCGTTGCGGAGAATGTGGTTGTTTCATTACTACCGAAACACAAAAGGGTCATAACTATCTCCGCTGTACCAAACGGAAAAATCCTTGTTTGCAAAAATATGTTCGTGAAAAAATCATCACTTCTCAAATCAGAACGGAATTACAAAAAGTTTCTTTGCCACTCGATTGGGCAAATTGGATGATTGCCGAAAATGAGAAAGATCGGCAATTGGAAGTCCAATCGAGTGAGATTTTTTCTCAAAAAACAAAAAATGAAATTTCTCTTTTAGATTCCAAAATTGAGAAGCTGATGAACGCATATCTTGAAAACGCACTTTCGTTAGACGAATATCGTGATTCCAAAAACAAGTTGATGTGCCAAAAACAGCTTCTCAAAGAGAAATTATCAGCTTTTGAGAAAAAATCTCATAATCGGTTCGAACTTGCTGATAGATTCATAAAATCCAGTATAAACAATATGGAATTGGCAAACGAGGGAATTCCCGAAAAGATTTTTCGGGAATTCAAAAAAGTCGGTTCGAACTTTCAAATTAAGGATCGAACCGTACTTTTTGAGCCACGCGGAGCGTGGCGAATCCTTGCAGAATTAGGATTTTTTGGGGGGAATTCGGAACAGACGGCACTTCGTGCCGACCATATTTTTTGCGGAAATTTGAATTCCGATTTGATGCGGAGAGGGGGAGATTCGAACTCCCGAAGAGCTTACGCCCTTGCCGCTTTTCGAAAGCGGTACATTCGACCACTCTGTCACCTCTCCAATAGTGAACATTAACAACAATAACATTTTTTGCCAAAAACTCAAAAAGATAGTAGTATGGTGTAGTTAGTACAAAGACAACTTATTAATCATGGCCCTATCGTCTATCGGTTAGGACATTTGCTTTTCAAGCAAGTAAGCCGGGTTCGACTCCCGGTAGGGTCACCAATTGGGATTTATCGAGCAAGAATTGCTGATATAGGTTGTAGATTGGCGTTAGTTTCGCGTTTCCAAATTTATTTCCAGAAAACTGCACATTTTCGGATATAACCATTTTTTGGAAACATAGGCGATCTTCCGGCTTCTTGGCGAGCTTTACCCATGTGCTGGCTGTATTTCTCACGAAGTCGAAGCAGTATTCTAGGGCTGCATCCATCTTGAATTCTTTGTCATATTTCTCGTACATTAAGCTCAGGTGCTTCTTGATCTTGTCGTCAATGAGATTTTTTCGCTTGCAAAATGCTGGTAAATATGTAATACTCTTATTGTATCCACACGAAGAGGGATCCGAAAGGTGTTAGTGCCTTAGGAGCCCTTTTCTTTTTTGTGCCATTCTATGTAGGTTTTGATGTTGTATAAATAGTCAAAAAATTCAGCTCCGAAATGTTTGTACAGAGATGAAGCAAAATCTCTATTTGGGAAAAGTATCTTCATGAACCGACCTTTCTTGATCAAATAGTCCACCACCTTTTTATAATCTCCGTCTCCAGATACGATAACTACTTTATCGAAATCTTTATTTTCAATTAGATTTTTCATTATTTCAAAGACGATATCGGTATCAACATTACCTTTCTTCGTACTTTTGAGCACAGGATTATGTTCCTTGAATAAGACAATAAAACCAGATTTTTGCAGATTGTTATACAAATCCTGTTCTGCTTCGGATACATACCCTAGAAAATAGTAAGCTTCAGCTATATGGTATTTATCCTTGAGATATACCCTGAGTTTCTTCAGATCAACTTTCCAACCATCTTGAATAGTACCAAGATGGAGATTTTGGCCGTCTATGAAGGCGATATTTGATTCCTTTGGTTTATCCATTGGTGTGGATTATATCATGCCATGCCCTGATGTTTTCAACAACCTGTTTCCAATCCTGTATAATGTGGGTCACCAGTGATCTGTACCCCATAAAATGAACATGTACATTGATTTCTTTTATTAGAATTGATAGACTAACAAAAATAATATGAACATATCATCATTTTTTCCATCGTTTTCAGGGGCAAGCATATTACTTTATTTATTTTTTGCATTCATCTTTTTCATGATTATCAGAGAGCTTGTTACATGGTACTGGAAGATAAATAGAATTACAGACTTGCTAGAGCAGATTGAAAAGAATACAAAGCCGAAAGATAACACTACGGATGTTGCTAAATAAACAAAATAGTGGAATATTACCGATTAACAACCGCAAGAAAATTATTTAAATAAAATGAAATTCGCAGAAAATTAGGACATTTCCACATAGTATGCTATGCTTGTTTTACAAGGAACTAGTCGAATTTCTTTATATTAGATCAATTAAATCAATCAAATGACAGGAACAATCAAGACTTTGATGCCAAAAGGGTTCGGTTTTATCTCTCGCGAGGGAGAAACAAAAGACCTCTTTTTCCACTCAAACGACCTATCAGGAGTATCATTTAACGACCTCAAAGAGGGCGATACAGTGAATTTCGAGGTAGTAGATGGCCAAAAGGGCCCAAGTGCAAAGAATGTAACACGCGTATAAATCACGCTTTTACTAGAAAAAACACTCTCTTAACTGAGGGTGTTTTTTCTTTGCTTACTCCGATCATGTTTCTCCCATATCACATCACCTAGTCGCATAAATACTTGGCGTCAATTCCCCTGTTGAACTAGCTGTAATACGACCGTTGCCGTCTAGATAGATCCAATACCCAGTATCGTAGTCGTCAACACTTACGAAACCTGCTGTTGTTATCGACGGATCAAATGGCAATGAAGATATGTAATTCGGTACCAGACAATATGCCAGATCTCCAGCATCCGCATGATCTCCGCTACCCTTAACCTCAGTCCATACATTTGGTATTGCTTTCACCACACCATCGCAGACAAAGACACCTCGATGCTCAGCCATGTTTTGATGCACGGCATTCAGTATCGCATTCACATTACTCGTGCGCTGAGAATCTCTAGCCAATTTGAACTGTCGAGCAGGATTCACCGCTACCAATACTATAGTTGCTAGAATCGCTATGATACCGATAACCACTAGAATTTCGATCAGAGTAAAACCTTTGTTTTTGTGCATATATTATTACTATTATTTTAATAAAAACGGAACACTACTAGTCGAACTACTAACGAAACATAACGAACATCATGATCTTACAATAAGCGGGATAAAATCCTGATAAATTTTCAATCAAGATTTGATAAAATTTTGATAAAGAAATATATACGCAACTATTCATTAACTTTTACTATGACACCCAGCAATTCCGCTATAGCACCGACCGATACATGCCCTGCAAAATCGTTTGAGAAATGTAGTGTACAACCAAGTTCACTGATAGTCATCGTACCGGACAAGAAATAGTCAGCGCCGATCATAAGATCTGCTATATTCATACAGGATGACAGGTTGAGTTCGACCTGTGTCCGTATTTCTCTTCTATTAACCATATCCAAATACATGACTGCAGATGTTAGCGTCGACAACGAAAATACAAGTAGACCGCTAGCAACGATCATTGTAGAGATCATAGCGATAAAACCACGATTTTGACTAATGATATGCATCGTAAATTTCTCGACTTAACTTGATATTTTGATAATTTGTTTCCGATGCAAATATGAGAAAACCACTCATGAGCAGAGACAGCAATGAAATATACAACATCACCTCGATCAATGTGACGCCGCCTGACTTCTGATTTATCGTCATGGAATTTTTCTATTAATTGAAATTTCATATAATTCCGGTTTCGTATGAGACAACACATATATTTTGTCTAGATAACATGTCATCGCTTGCGGAGATGAAGGTAGTGAATATTTCATAGAAGTACTAGCATTCAATTCATTACTATATATCTGAAACTCGCTGCCGATCTGTCTCGTGATCACATAGATGCTCTGCCTATCTCTCAAGATTCCATATACCCCACCAGGCATATCTAGCGACTGATAACTGGGTAATGTATACGAACCAATGGTGGTGCCGGACGTACTCGCTGCGAATTGAAGCAATTCATGCTCAGTCACTGTATTGTAACCACCAGATGTACGACCAAAAGACAGAGCATTTTCGAATAGTGTGGTGATCTTCCCTTCTTGCCTCTGCCAACCACTTGGACTGAAAGATGATAATGATTCGAACATTCCCATATTGGAAGTATTGAAGATCTGTAACTGTTTTTCATTCGCAGTAGATACGTAAGCGATATTATCTAGTATGTATATATCATTGACCTTGCTACCGATCTCGTAGCCAGCTACCTCTCTCGGTGACTCTGGATCATGAACATCTATCGACAACAATTCATCACCAAGCCATTTTTCTGTACCTATATATATGAGGTCATTCGCGAATGATACTGTACTACCGAGTGCTGGTGTTGCAGTTGCATAAGGTAATGGTAATTGGAATCTCTTGACCAGTGACAATCCATGACTGGGGCTCTGCATCATGACGTGTAATTGGCCTACCGTAGAAGGTGCCGCGCCATATATATACTTACCTGCCACAGACAATGAAGATAGACCTGGACCAGTATTCAAATATGAAAGCAGGTCTACCCCGGCGTTTTGTCGAATTCTAAAGATGAATATATCTGGATCAAGTGAGACATTTGAGTCGGCAGATACATATACGACATCATTCCTAACCTGAACATCAGTCAATGGTATCGATGGATTTATTGGCAGCGTATAGGTAACAATATTTATGATAATTTCTGAAGAACTAGCGATACTACGAGTGGAGTATTCATCTCTATGTTTGTACCACTCATATGACCCCACAACTGTACTATCACCAAAATCGACAGCACAGACTGGCTGATCTGATACCGGATCAATCAATGGTGAACGTGCAGAGATAGAAGTAAACTTGATCATAGGCAGACTTAAGCCAGAACTAGTACTCGAACTAGGGATAGTACTTATGAAAGTATCTATCTCATCAAGGTGATTACCATAAGGAATCTTACCGACCTCTGCTATGAGGCCATCGGTAGTCGTACTCTGAAACGTAGAGCTAGAATTCACAATTTCATCATAATGATCGAGTAATAGAGTTCGCTCTCTAGCTTTGAAAAATATATCCCTGGAATATGCCGACGATTCAGACAATGATATAACAAAAATCAGACACACTGATAATGCGAGTAAAATATCAACGAGTATCACTCCTCTAATGCTGTAATGTCTTTGATAGATCATATATTGGCATCAAGATTGATAATGCTATCGCTCCGACAACAACTCCCATAGCGATCATCATTATCGGTTCTATGAGGGCCGTTAGCTTTTTCAAGGAATGCTCGATCTCCCTGTCGAGAATATTCGCTGCTCGAAGTATAGAGAGCCCCAATGTTCCAGATGATTCCCCTGCTGCTGTAAGAGCGACGATATACTGAGGAGTTGGTAGGATCGACAAGGCTATATTCAATGGTGACCCTCTAGAGACGATAGGTATCTTTGGTTCGAGTAGTCGACGTATAGGCACATAACCGATAGAATTCACAGCATCACTGAAGGCTTTCGCTATAGATTGCCCTCCGTCTATGAGTGACCCAAATGAACGTAGGAATATTACTACATTATAATTTCGAACTACTACGCCAATCAGTGGTGTTTTAGATACAGAGGATTGGACGAGCCTTCTAAACAGAGTCGAACTTCTGTAAAGCCAAATAGATACAAACGCAAATATTATAATAATTAGGGCGATATATAGACCGTAACGCAATACTACATCTGAACAAAATATCATAATCCTACTTATCAATGGAAGTTCTGTATGCAATCCTTTCAACATAGGAACGATCTGTGGCATCACACCGCGCATAAGTGCGATAACAAAAACGATTGAAAATATCCCGATAACTCCAGGGTAGACCATCGCTCCAAAGCATTTCTTCATTAGTTCTTCTTGCTTTTCCAGAATATCACGGACCATGGCTATGGAGGATGAAAGATTACCAGTTTTCTCACCATTAGCGATGATACTGGCGAGAGTGCCTGACAACCTGGTCATGTAGACCAAGCCAGAAGAAAATAGAGCCCCTGACTCTATATGAGCTATCAGATTTCTCACAGATGGCTTGTGCTTCGTACTTACCCCATCCACACAAAGTCGAAGTGCCATATCAATAGCCAAACCAGATGATAAGTATAGTTCTATTCTTTCCAATAAAATACACACATCACGCACTTTCCATTTTACGTGTCTTTTCATCATATATTTAATACGCCCACTACTTCTTCTCTAGTTGTGATACCCCATTCTACTTTCTCCATTCCATCCTCTATAATCGGGCAAAACCCATTGAACCTAGCAACATTTTGCAGAGAAGATGAAGAAGTTTTCGCAGATATGAGATCGCGCATTACAGAGTCAATCTCACAGACTTCAGCTATAACTGATCGACCGAAGTATCCAGAAAATTTGCACCTATCACAACCCTCCGCAAAACATTCATGACACATCGTACGGACAAGACGTTGCGCGACTATGAGACGGAGAGTCGACGCCAATAAATAATGATCTACACCCATATCGACAAGTCTCGTTACTGCTTCTAGAGCTGAATTGGTATGCAGTGTCGAAAGAACCAAGTGACCAGTTAATGCTGTATGAACCGCAACTTTCGCCGTTTCATTGTCACGAATCTCACCAACCATGATGACGTCAGGATCTTGACGAAGAGCTGAGCGCAGACCACTTCCGAATGTCACACCATGACTATGCCTTATGTGAACTTGACGCACTCCAGGAATCTCATATTCAACTGGATCCTCTAATGTCACGATAGATAATGGCTCACGCACTTTCAATGACAGACATGTATGAAGCGTTGTAGTCTTACCAGAACCGGTAGGACCAGTGACTAGGATGAGTCCATGAGTATTCTTCATCGCTTTGTCTATCAGCCGCACATGATCTGGAGTGAATCCCAATTTTGCAAAAGATGTATCTACATTCGTCTTTGATGGCAACAACCTAATCACAGCATTCTCTCCATGATATGTAGGCATAAACGATATACGAAGATTATACTCTTCACCATTTATGTTCGTCCTCCATCTTCCATCCTGTGGCATTGCATGAATATCGGTCCTAGCTCCTGAAAGGATCTTCAGTCTAGCTATAACTTCCTCATGTAAGCGTATATTGATCGTACCAACTTCGCCTATTCGACCATCTACACGAAACCTCACGATCATGTCATCTTTCCTAGGATCACAATGAATATCCGAGGTCCTCATGTACGCAGCAAAGGCCAAAACCTTATCGATCGCTTCTACTGCTGTTTGCGGATTTTGAGGAAAATCAAGTACTGCATTTTGCCCCTGTTTATTAATATTTATATTTGATTCATTATTCATGCAGACACAATATCAAATGACAGATAAAATCCTGATAAAATTTTGATAAAGAATTGATAAAGAAAGTCTCAAGATTTTCCCCAACAAATAGCTTCGATCTCAAATCGGTAAGAGATTTAGGTCGACTTTGACAGATCCAGCATACGTGGTAACATATAGTCTGCTGTTCTTTCGGATAAATGTGCTGAGGGAACGAGCTCGGATAAACTAAGCAAACAAAAGGAAAATAGTGGCAAAAACTGCTATAACACCCTCGATCAAAACAACTCCACCGTGCATACGGTGGCAAGTCGGATCCAATGCTGTAGGACAATCAGTGCGTTGCCAAGGCAAGTGTTCGTCGGTCACTCGACTGAATACCCTGGCATTGGTACTCGCCAATATGAAGATCCGGCACAACCCCAATCCACCAAATCAGGAGGCGGAATAACGGAGGGCCGTCATACCCTCCATAAATACAAATACAGAATAATTTATCCAAGCGGGCGGCAATTGCCACCCGCTTTTTTTGCATAGGTCTGACCTCTGCAGAGGTCTGACCTCTACATTAACTATCCTTGACTTCTATCATCTTTTCATGCTTTACTTATAGGAACGAGCCAGCGGCTCTATTTTAATTATTTAATCCTTATGGAAATCCGCAATATAGCTATAATAGCGCACGTCGACCACGGCAAAACCACCCTCACAGACGCCATAATGACCCAATGCGGTCACGGTGACGAAGGTACGATGGATTCCAACGCCCTAGAACAAGAGCGTGGTATTACGATATATGCAAAAAATACTTCAGTTAACTACAAAGGTACCAAGATCAATATAGTAGACACTCCGGGACATGCTGACTTCGGATCAGAAGTCGAACGTGTTCTACGCGCTATTGATGCGGTATTACTCGTAGTTGATGCTCAGGAAGGCCCAATGCCTCAAACACGATTCGTATTGAAAAAATCTCTCGAGCTAGGACTCCGACCTATCGTAGTTATCAACAAGATCGATAAGCCAGCAGCGAACCCAGCACGCGTTCATGATGAAGTATTGGAACTTTTCATGGAACTCGGTGCACACGATTCTCAGATCGACTTCCCAACTATCTATGCTATTGGTCGAACTGGTGTTGCGAAAAAATCTCTTACAGATGACTCCAAGGATCTCACTCCACTTCTCGATACTATTCTCGAATATGTGCCAGCAGCTAATAGAGCAGGTAAGATTAAAGATGCTGTAGGGACTTTCGGAGTGAGCGAAGGCGAGCGAGAAGGAGCTGCGGCGCTAGCAAGCGCCGACAGCGTTCCCGGAAGCACTATGATCTTACCTGCAGCATTAACTGCACAGGTATTCAACCTCGGCTATGACAATTTCCTAGGTCGCTTGGCAGTATGTCGAATATATTCTGGAGCGATCAAGGACGGTCAGAACATTTGGATAAAAGACGTTAGCGGAAAATCATTTACCGGCAAAGTGACCAAACTATTTACATTCGAAGGAAAGAAACGTCTAGAAGTAGCACAAGCAGAAGCTGGTGACATCGTCACCGTTGCTGGAGTGCCGGAGATATTCATCGGTGAGACCATCACTGATAATGTCAATACGGAGCCCTTACCAGCTATCAAAGTTGATGAACCAACAATCTCTCTACAATTTCTGGTTAACAATTCACCATTTGCGGGCAAGGAAGGAACATTCGTTACGGGCAGACAGATCCGTGAGAGACTAGAGCGCGAACTGGAGACTAACGTCGGATTGAAAGTTGATTTTTCATCAAACGAATATTATACAGTCTATGGTCGCGGTGAACTCCATATCGGTATATTACTAGAAAATATGCGACGTGAAGGATTCGAACTTCAGGTTTCTCAACCAAAAGTAATCATCAAGGAGGAGAAGGACGAAGCTGGTAATATCACAAAAACCTTCGAACCGTTCGAAGAGGTTATCATTGACGCTCCACAGGAATATTCTGGTATCATCATAGAGACACTAGGTAAGCGTAAAGCGATCATGTCCAACATGACAGCACACGGCAATCAGGTTCGCATAGTTTTCGAAATGCCAACAAGAGGACTTCTGGGATATCGTAATACATTCACTATAGATACGAAGGGTGAAGGTATCATGTCTAGTCGCGTTACAGGCTTCAAAGATCATGTTGGAGTTATAGAAAAGCGCGAAACAGGTTCGATGACTTCTATGGTTTCTGGTAAATCTTTTGGCTTTTCACTATGGAATCTGCAAGACCGCGGAAGACTATTCATCATTCCTGCTATGGATATTTACGAGGGTATGGTTATCGGTGATACATCAAAAGGTGACGATCTAGAAGTTAACCCATGTAAAGGAAAGCAGCTATCAAATATGCGTTCTTCTGGAAAAGATGAAGCTCTCACACTCGTGCCACCATTTATATTGAGTATTGAACGTGGACTAGAACTCATGCGCGATGATGAATACCTAGAGATCACCCCGAAAAATATACGATTACGCAAGAAATTCCTCACAGAACTAGATCGAGCACGAGCTAGAAGGAAGGATCTATAAAGTCTATAAAAAGCGGCGCCGAATCTATATTCGACGCCAGTGATTGAAGCCACACTTGTGGACATTATGCCTTATGGACGAAGCTATTGTTCCTGTTTGGGATGCGGATGGATAGTGAGTCCGTCCGGTTCCGAAACCATACCGTTCAGAAATTTGCGCATTTCCTGATACAACCTGTGCACGTCTGTAAGTGTTTTCGAGCCCGATTCCCCTATCATGCTCTCATCCCATTTCGAGGAGAGATCATGTATGGCAGGCATGAGTCGGCAGAGCAAGTCCAGCGCCCTGACTTCATTGAAATTGCAGCCGTACAGTCTGCCCATCGTCATCTCGAGCTTGGTTCTCAATTCTTCTGGTACTCCCAGAGTTTCGAGTTGAACCAGCATCTTGGCCAATTCCACCAGATATATTCTATTGTCATTCATAAATACTATTTCCTTTCTCTGCAAACAGACTACATCAGCTGCAGAATATGTCAACCTGCTCGTAATGGTTCAATAGCTTGGAAACACCCTTCCTATCTTCGTCCTATTGATCGATAGTGCTATAGCTGCGACTCCGAGATCTTGACCTATTCTATCAGCTAACGACCTCATATAGGTGCCACTTGAACATCTAACTCTGATCTTAACTGACGGCCATGCTGTCTGGCAGTTTTTCAATAGCCGGATCCAGGCTTGTATTATTTGATCTTGTCTAAAATCTCCCTTAACTAGACCAATTCTACTGACTATCATTGACAACAGTTTTTCAGACTCGATTGGCACAATTTTGTTCTCTACCATTTCAATACTATATATTTCTACTTCCCTCGTAGGCATCTCTTCCGGCAATGCACCGCTTCTAGCCAATTCATGGAGCTGTTTGCCACCAACGGTTTTTGATGAATACGGTGGGTACTGTTGAACAAACTTCCCAGTATATCCATTCAAATATTCCTGATTCATTATATTCCCAATCTGACTAAGTCTTATCTCTGTATCGTGTAGAGGTCTGACCTCTACAATACCTAAAGCGTCGAAAGTATCAGTTTTAATACCGAACAAGACTTCGACTTCGTATTCTTTATTCAGGTTCAAGAACTTTTCCTTCTCTTTACATTCATCTCCTATCAATATCATAAGTTGACCTTCTGCCATGGGATCAAGGCGCCCGGCGTATGTTAGCGGTACATCTTTCCAAGAATATTTCGTATCAGTCAAAGATTTGCCATCTACGCATAGTTCACCACTTTGCATTTTAGATAATCTAAATTTTTCCAATGCTTCAAGTGGCGTCTCACCTATATTCTTATGGATGATTTGGGACATAAGGAGATATTAGCATAGAAATTTGTCTTAATCCTTTATTACTTCTTTATCATTTCTTTATCAAAATTTTATCAGGATTTTATCTATTCTCTGGTACTGTCTCATTGCGCAGGCATCTTGCCTTCGCGTGGCCCCGTGAGACGGTCTTGGCTTTTACCTCATCAATAAAAGTCTGCGGGTTCGACTCCCGCCAGGGCCACCAAATATCGAACTTGACGAACTCTTGTTTTCAACTATAATGATAACCAATTGATGAGGTAGAAGCTGCGGAACGCTGAGAAAGGAAAACTCGCAGACTTAGTAAAGACTCGCTTCGGCGGGTTTTTACTTTAAATATTAATCCATTCCTGCTACAATATCCCCATGGCAGATAAAGCAAAAAAACTGAATACTGAGGCTTATAAAGGCGTCCGAGACTTCTTTCCGCAGGATATGGCGATCGAAAAGGCTATTTTCGGCGTATGGAGAAATGTCTGCGAGAAATATGGTTACGAAGAATACGGTGCTTCTGTATTGGAGCCGGCCGAACTTTATCGTGCAAAATCAGGCGAAGAGATAGTAAACGAACAGACTTACACATTCACAGATCGTGGAGATCGTGAAGTGACATTGCGTCCAGAGATGACACCAACTGTAGCTCGTATGGTCGCAGCAAAGAAACGCGAACTCGCCTTTCCGTTACGCTGGTACTCGATTCCAAACCTTTTCCGTTATGAACAACCACAGAGAGGCCGCGTCCGTGAACATTGGCAGCTCAATGTGGACATATTCGGCGTTGATTCGATAAACGCAGAGATTGAGACTATCAATATGGCTTACGATATTATGCGTGCTTATGGCCTCAAAGATACCGACTTCGAGATACGTGTAAACAACCGGAAACTGATGAACTATGTAACACGCGACGTATTCTCACTAGATGAGTCAACCGCACAGAAAGTCTCTAAACTGATCGACAAGAAAGACAAGATGAAGCCCGAGACATTCGAGCTCGGTGCAAAGGAATTACTCGGAGAAAATACTCAGAAATTTTTGACACTTCTCAATTCACAGAATTTTGAGGAATTCACCTCGAGACTCCCGCAGACAAAAGAGGAACATCTCGGCCTCAAGGAGATTCGCGAAGTCATCGCTGGCCTAGAAAAGCTAGGTATAACCAATACACGTTTTGACCAAACTCTGATGCGCGGATTTGACTATTATACTGGGATCGTATTCGAAGTATTCGACCTCAATCCCGCAAATCGTCGTGCCGTTTTTGGTGGTGGTAGATATGATGACCTATTGGCACTATTCGGCAATGACAAGGTATCAGCTGTCGGATTTGGCTCTGGTGATGTGATCGCTCGTGACATTATGGAAACCTATGGAACACTGCCAGCAGTGAAAGCGCCAGCCAATATAGCTATCTGCATACTTGGCACACAGAATACATCATACGCACTGGATGTGGCTCAATCATTACGATCAAAAGGGACGAAAGTCACCGTCAATATATCTGGAAAGAAGCTCAGTGATCAGATCAGTAATGCAGACAAATGCAGTATACCTCTAGTCATTTGCATCGGCGACGAAGAAGTCAAAACTGGCAAACTTAAAATCAAGGACCTGAAGAGCGGTGAGGAAAAGGAGTTGTAAATCGGACCACGAGATCTTTCGTTCTGGTTTCTCGTAACTTCAGGCTACTGTCCGCGAACTATCTACTCAAAACCATCTTTCTGTCTTCCGACTTTATCCTCCTTCTTAATTTCTTCAAATCCTCCGCCGCTGGCAAAGCCTCCGGTTTTATACCGCTTTTACCCAGAAGATCTCGAACATTTTTGTTATTTTTTATATGTTCATGAGTTATCACTGCTTCACCTCTTAGGTTAGCTTCACGCTTCAAAGTAAAGCTCGTTATCTCATTTGCAAAATCCTTAGCCTTTATAGTAATAGCAGGCAAAAAATCAGCCAAGGCACGCGAGACCGGCACACCAAGCTTCTGCTTCATATTCAATGTGGTGTTGCCACCAAACAATGCTTGGTCACCTTTACTTCGTATTCGTGCAAAACCGGCACCATCAACACCACGCTCGTACATCAATCCTGATAATAGCTTCTCGGAATTTGACAGCTTTTCCCTGAACATCAACCGTTCCAGCTCATTTATTCTTTTCTCTATCAACTCCTGCTTACGAGTCTGTATAGCAAAATATGCCATAGCAAAGGCCACTGGTCCTTTATTTGGGTCTCCATTTTGGGCTACGAGATAACATGCGTAACGAGTAAGTGAAATGTCTTCAATCTCACGTTCTGCGCCCTTACCGGCAACTATCATCTTGTTGACACCAACAAATTGATCGCCGACTGAAACTTTGCTGTTAGTACAAGCCGTTTTTGCCTTATCTATAACCTTGAGAAAATTCCGCCACTCATCGTACCCCAACAAAACCTGTAAATCCCTAGCAAACCAAAATTCAAGTCCATCCTCTGTTTTTTGGGCGTACTCATCGAAACTTTTATGAAGTTGGTGAATAATTTCAGTTTTCATTTGCACAATTATATCAAACGAAATATTCTTGAGAAGTTCCCAAGCAAAAAAAATTATGTTGAAACATACGAAATCAGAAATTTCTCGTAACTTCAAGCTTTACCTTCCTACTACCCCTCTCGTCATAGATCCAAAGAATCCTGTTGATGGTAGACCACTGTCTTTCTGGTACTTCATAAGAGCCTTCTTGGTTAAAGAACCAAATGAGGTCGTCTCCTTGCCAGGAGAACCCGGACCAGAAGTAGCAATCGTATAACCTTTTGAATTCAGGAATTGCTGCAAGAACTTTACATCTTGACCGTTACTGCCAAATTGGAGATTGCGTATGAGAGTAGCTTTGATCTTTGCAATGGTAAATACGGCTTGAGATTGAAGTCCTTCTAATGTAGTAGCCTTTTGTGTACATACATAGCCAGTTGGACATCCTGGGACTATAGACCTTGTTGTAGTTGCTTATAGAAGTCCAAGAGCCAAAAGTGTCTGCATGCTTACACGACTACCTCCTGATGAAGAAGAACTACCCGGAACAGAAGCTGTGGGACAGACAGACGTTATGAATGTGTCATCACTGCTAGATGCAGTACCTGCTATATTTGTAGCAAAGGAGCGAAAGTGATATGTAGTGTTACATGTCAGACCTGTAATGCCTTCAGCAAATGTCTCTGTGGCATAATCTCCAGATGTTGACACTACACTGCCATATGAGCCAGTCGTACCATATTCGAAACCTGCAATAGTAGCATTAACTCCTCCTGTATTTGTGATTTCACCATTTAGAGTTGCAGCTGTAGTTGTGAGAGACGTGGCTGTAGAAGTAATAACAGTAGGAACAGCGGCGAGTGTAGTAGTAGAGAGTATTACTCCAGTTGACGTACCAGCAGAGTTTACGGCATATGCTCTATAGTAATATGTTGTATTTGGAATGAGATCGGTGAGACTCTGTGTAAAATTACCTGCTGATTGAGCGCCTAACGTGGTCGTAGCTATAACTGTCGTGAGAGTAGCTGATGTAGTTCCATATGCAAAGCCTGACTGAGTGACAGATGCAGAACCGATAGAACTAATACTGGCATTTAATGACAGACTAGATGATGAGACAGATAACGCGTCGGCGGTTGTGATAGTGGGAGGTGTGGGATTTGAAAATACGGCAAGATATTGGTATGAGGAGCTCCCTCCTACGGTGGCGAATAGCCCTCCAGCATATAACTTGTTCCCATCAGAAGAAAGTGTAATGGCCATAACTCGGTTTCCCAAATCGGGATTGAAAGCAGAGACCACTGTTCCATCCGACGTTTTAATGGCGGCCAAACGGTTATATGTTACACCTCCTACAGTAGTGAAGTAGCCACCAGCATACAATTTACTACCATCAGAAGAGAGAGCGACAGCATTAACTCGGTTTCCCATATTTGGATTAAATGTTGTACTTGCTGTACCGTCTGATGTCTTGATAGCAGCTAAACGGTTACATGTTACACCTCCTACTGTAATGAAAGTTCCTCCTGCATAAAGGGTAGACCCATCAGAAGAAAGAACGAGGGCGATAACAAAGGACTCCATATTCGAATTAAATGTAGAAATTGCTGTTCCATCCGACGTATTGATTGCTGCCAAATAATTATACGTCGCAACCCCTACAGTGGTGAAATAACCACCAGTATACAATTTACTACCATCAGATGAAAGAGCGAGTGCAGTTACAACACTTCCTACATTTGGATTGAATGTCGTACTAGCTGTACCGTCTGATGTCTTAATAGCTGCCAGATTGTTGTATGTTGCACCCCCTACAGTAAGAAATTGACCTCCTACATAAATAGTCATGTTATCAGATGAAAGAGCGAGGGCGATTACGGCATTCCCTACAGTACCTACATTTGGATTAAACGTAGTACTTGCTGTACCGTCTGATGTCTTGATAGCAGCTAAACGGTTATATGTTACACCTCCTACTGTAATGAAAGTTCCTCCTGCATAAAGGGTAGACCCATCAGAAGAAAGGGCCAGGGCTGAAACAGTACTATCCATATTTGGATCAAAATTTGGATCAAGTGTACCATTAGAAAGAATGTGAGCAAGACGATTGCGTGTTGTGCCTCCGACATCAGTAAAAGCTCCGCCAATATAATATCCACCTGATGTGTCGGGGACTATGGCATTAACAGCACCATTAGGTAATGGCACCCCAGCATCTGGCGTTGAGGAAAACTCCGCCTTCGATATACTAGGTGCTGTAAACAGAACTGATGCAATCAACAACGTAAATACTGTAACCGGCAATATTATATATATTCTTTTCTTCATTATTACAATAAATATTTTATCTATTATACCACAACAATACAAGTATACTGCATAGGTCAGACCTCTGCATCTCTACGCATTGCTGAAAACTCCCTCTTCCCTTACAATAGACTCCATGCGCAAAATAACTTTTGATATAGAGACGAAGAACTTTTTCCAAGAAGTTGGATCAAACGACCCTAGAGATCTAGATATTTCAGTGGTATGCCTGCACGACTCGGCCGATGACAGCTACAAGAGTTTCCTCGAGAAGGATTTCAACAAACTGTGGCCTATCATCGAACAGGCCGACATGCTGATCACCTGGAATGGCGACCACTTCGATATCCCATTATTAAATAAATACTACTCGGGAGACTTGAGTAAGATCAAAAGTCTAGACCTCATGAAAGAAGTCCAGAAAGTTCTAGGAAGGCGTCTAAAGCTAGACAGTGTCGGCGAAGCTACGCTAGGTAGAAACAAATCAGGCAATGGTATAGACGCGGTCAATTGGTGGAGAACCGGTGAGATAGACAAGATCATAAAGTATTGTATCGAAGATGTCAGGCTGACGAAGGAACTATACGACTTTGCTATAAGTAATAGCCACCTCAAATACCGAGACATCGGCAATCTGAAAGAGATCAAACTGAACACTACTGACTGGGAAACACCACAGTCATCGGCTATGACTTTTACTTTACCATTCTAATCCTGTAGACTAAACCTATGGAAAATACAAAAACATACAATCATTTAACAGTCCCTGCAGCGATCATCATTGCTGGAGCGATCATTGCTATCGCAATCATCTGGAATAAGCAACCAAGTACGACGACCAAAGCACCAGAGGAAAAACGCGTGACTGTGAACTTATCAGCAATTACAACTGCAGATCATATTTTCGGTAATCCAGATGCAGCTATCAAGATCGTTGAGTACTCGGATCCTTCTTGCCCATATTGCAAGACTTTCAATCCAACGATGGAGGATATCATAAACAAATACGGACCAACAGGAGAAGTTGCGTGGATATACAGACACTTCCCACTCAACAAACCAGATGCCAATGGCAATGTACTGCATCCGAACGCTATGAATGAATCTCAAGCCCTAGAATGTGCTGCTTCAGTAGGAGGTAACGATAAATTCTGGGCATTTGAAAAGAAACTCTACGAGGTAACACCTTCAGTAACAAGCCAGTCACCGAAAGGTCTAGACCCAGCACAGCTCCCTATCATCGCGAAATCAGTCGGCATAGATACGAAAGCATTCAGCGAATGTCTATCTAGTGGCAAATTCGCAGATACAGTGAACAAGGAATACCTCTCAGGTATCAACGCTGGAGTCTCTGGAACACCGAGTAACTTTCTGGTATTGAATAAACCAGCCAACAAGAGTGTCAAAACATTTATCGACAATACTGTTGTGACCAATTCTTTGCCACCATCACTCCTATACATAACTGATGACATGAAGACGATAGTTATGGCTGGGGCGATGCCAAAAGAACTCATAGTTGGCCTTATATCCGCTATACAAGCAGACAAATAGCCACCGCTCCATTTGCTATATCCTTCGCAGACCACACCATTCACATTTTGGATCATTACAGAATGATTCTACAATCTCGCCACTCATAACTGTCGTCACCAATGACTCGATCTCAGATCTAACCCTCAAAATATCTTCATCAGTTATAGGTAGAGCGACTGTAGGACATCTACCCTTCTCATCTGGTGAGACGAATACGAGTGCAGGACTAATATTCCGATTCCTCCATCTCAGATCATTCTCGATCAAGATCTTATAAAATATCAATTGACGAAAATAATTTCCATCCGAAGATTTCGTGAGGCCCTTTATGGCATTCTCTGACATAACTTGTTTGGCTTTGTAGTCAAATACAGTTACTGACTTTCCATCATCCAATATAGCGTCCATCTTGCCATGTATTGGAATATCAATATCGAATTTGATAATAGTCTTCACCCAAGTTTCTGTGTAAACAATACTTTTCTCATCTCTCAATGCAAAGTGAGGTGACATCGCTTTGCTAATATCTGGCAGATCTTCTCTCAGTTCACTCAAAGCTGAGGTCTTCTCTTTTATTGAAAGCAGGGACTTGCTGAAATATTCCGTTATAGATCTACTCATTATCTCCTCTATCTCTTTCGGCAAAACCTTATGAGCATCCCAAACTCTAGCTATAGCTTCATGCATCGCGGTTCCCTTTTCAGCTGCGACTGATGGTGCTTGTGGCATTTTCAATATACTTTGGTATATGAACCGATTTGGACAATTCAAGAAATGATTGAGTGAAGTTACTGACAGACCACTCTCAACTAGAGTCTTTTTCGTGAGATCCAATAGCTTTTGACTATTCATATCGAAAGTCTTTACACTAGAAGCCACCTCGTCATGTCCTACCCGATTCGAATATAGCTTTTCCGCACCAACTCGTTCCAATACTTTTCTAGATACATTGACATTATCCAATTCGTCGATGAACCGTAGTGGTACCAAAGCTTTTCCATCAGATTCTTCTAGTGCAGTCAGGATAACCGCGTGCTTCCTTGCTCTAGTCAGTGCCACATAGAACAATCTGCGTATGTCCTTGATATCACCGTCATTCGAACGTTTCCTCTGTAATATGAAAGATGCGCCTTTGGGTCTGCCAACCCAGACATCCTCAGTCGCATAAGGTATGAATACATAATCAAATTCTAGACCTTTACTTCCGTGTGCTGTCATGACTTGAATCGGTAGATCCGGTGCACCTACTGAGACCTTCACAGTACGTGTTTCTGCAGATATTCGATATGCCAGCAATGCATCTATCAAATCCTTCGGATCAACTGTCCTCGACTCACGTGCCAATGATTCTGATAGAGATACTATACCGCGCCAGACATTTACATAAGCAGGATCTCTACTGACGATCGCGGTATACCCAGATTTCTCTGCAGTATTTACGATGAATGCCATCGGACCAGCAGATAATAGATCCGCTCGTATGCTCGACAATCCTGGAATTTTACTATTGAATTCATCGAATGTCCCACTCCTCAATTTCTTTATTATTTCTGTACCAGTACCAAAATCCAAGCCCCACATTCCGGATATTATCGTATTGGCCAATAGATCAACCCTCGTTGGATCTACGATATATTGCAGCAAATCAAAGAATATCCTACCAACTGGATGATTGAATATATCAACACTACGTTCAGATGAAATCGCAATATTATGAAACTCACACAGGCGAATGATCCTATCGAGATCTCGATTCCTGCGGACTATGACAGCTGTACTGCCAGTATTGTTCTCCACAATTTCACGAAGCCTCCTCACTAACTCAGATTCTATCGCTGTCGTATTCTGACCAGTCAATACTTCGATCTGTCGTCTGTCTTCCTTTGAACCGGACTTCAGACGAACACGTAGATCTGAATGTTCGTTATCAGTATAATTCTTCTCTATCATACTGAAACTGGCGTCGAGGATATCTTGATGTGATCTATAGTTTTGATCCAGCTTGATAACCTCCATATTCGGCCATTTCTTTTGTAATAATAGAAAGTTCTCAACCGATGCGCCTTGGAATCTATATATTGCTTGTTTCTCATCTCCAACGATGAATACATTCGGTGTCTCGAAGAATTCCGCAACCAATGACAGTATAAAATTCTGAGCATCGTTAGTGTCTTGATGTTCATCAACATGGATATAGAGATACCTTTCTTGTATAAGCCTGAGTAGTAGTTCATCTTCACGTAATGATAATAATAAGTCGATGATCAAATCATTGAAGTCCATCTTCTTGGACTCGCGTTTCAGTGTTTCGTATTCACTATATACGTCAGCAAACAGAGCTGTACGATGATACTTTTCGATCAACTCTTTTGCGTCCGCCTTCAACTGGCCTTTGGTGGCACCCCTAGTCGATATTGACTCCTCATCTTTCTCGATACGTTCGATCTCCGACATGACAAAAGCATGTATCATTTCTGGCGTAAGGGCCTCTCTCTTTGCATCATCAATACTTCGGAGAATTCCAGAAACATATACATCAGGCTTACCGGCTGGCCTCAAGTCTCGATATTTCTCACCTTCTATAATCTTGCGCACGAGTGACTCTTGTTCAATATCTGTCATCTGTTTCATTTCATGAAGTGGTAGGAAGTGGTCAGGATATTCAGAAATGATAGATGAAGCAAATCCATGAAATGTATGTATTCGGACATCATGAGCACGATCTCCTATAACACTCTGCAATTTCGTGCGTATAGCCTTTACTCCGGCATCTGTATACGTTATCGCTAGTATCCCGTTTGCAGGTGTATCTGTGCGTTTCAGTATATTCGCGATACGAAGTGTGAGAATGGTCGTCTTGCCCGTTCCTGGGCCAGCTATGACCATCACAGGGCCTTCTATAGTATCTACAGCTTTCCTCTGAGCTGGATTCAAGTTTTTATACTGTGTCTCAAATACATTCATATAACTATTATAGAATGACCACACGAAAGTTATACCATTGATTTATTGAGAAAATATGGTACTCTATGTATAGTAAAGGTTTGAACATATGCTGAAAAGATTATACGCAGTGATATCATTCGGTGCGTTTCTGTTAAAGCAACTCATTCGTGAGGCCTTCCGTTGTTTGTTCAAGAAGCACAAAGTTTCTCATTGAGATGATATGGCAACTACGCGCCCCTCAGGCCGACACAACTCTCTTGTGCCGGCTTTTTTTTAATAGATAAATTGTAAAGTCAATAAAGTAGAATCAGTAATTCTTCAACCTATTTATATTGTCATGCTGACGGATCTTTTCGTGAGCCTTGGCTTCGATCTGACGAATACGTTCACGAGTAACACCGAATTCACGGCCTACCTCCTCCAAAGTATGAGTGATACCATCGTTCAAACCATGTCTCATTTCTAGGATCTTACGTTCCTTTTCTGAAAGATCATTCAAAATGAGGTTAACCTGATCACGTAGGATTCTGCGTGAAGATTCCTGATCTGGAGAAAGTATCTTGTCGTCAGCGATGAAGTCTTGGAGTGTTGATTTGTCATCTCCATCATCTCCGACAGGCTTCTCTAGGGAAACTACTTCTTGTTCGATCTTCTCGATCTGATAGATTTTCTCAACATCCATGCCCATCTCCATAGCGATCTCATCAGGTAATGGTTCACGACCCAAATCATGTGAAAGGCGTCGTACAACCTGCTTATATTTTGCGATCGTTTCTACCATATGTACTGGCACACGGATCGTACGTGACTGATCGGCTAGAGCACGAGTTATCGCTTGGCGTATCCACCATGTTGCGTAGGTTGAAAACTTATACCCTTTGGTCCAATCGAACTTATCAACAGCACGAAATAGTCCGAGGTTTCCTTCTTGTATAAGGTCTAGCAATGTGAGGTCGGGACTACGTCCAACATATTTCTTTGCAATAGAGACCACCAAACGTAGGTTTGCCTTGGCCAGGAGATTCTTTGCTTCCACATCACCGTTTTGTATACGTCGTGCTAGCTCTTTCTCCATGCTTGCATTGATGAGTGGATACTGACCGATCTCCTTTAGATACATCTGTATAGAATCGTATGCAGAATCAGGATTTCGAGAGAGATGCGATGGCGCTTTCTTGTGACTCAAATCTTCAACTTCCAATATTCCTCCCCCTTCCAAAACGTCGACATTGGCCGTAGTAAATTTCGTATATAGTTGATCCAAGAACATCACGTCATTCTCGATCTGAGGAAACTCCTTCAAGATCTCATCATAAGTTACGAATCCTCGATCCCTACCTTTCTGTATGAGCCTATTGGATTTCACCTCGAATTCCTTGGCCTTGTTGACGCCTGACTTTGGAGCACTGCCCGAAGAGCTAGATTTCGAACGTGATTTTGTAGTCTTTGCTGTGGTTTTCTTCGAACGAAAAGACGCCCTTTTTACTGGACGCTTGGTACTGCGACGAACCTTTGAAGCCGCTTTTTTATTATTGCGCATATTTAGTATTTATTAACTCGGTTGTTATTGTATATGAATCTTCGACTCTTGGCAAGAGTGTGCCCTTACTTTGCTCCTACTTGTTATTCTTCACTATTTCGGCCTTATGAATAGACAATATTTGGCACTTTTTGGCCAATTCTACGACGCGTACCTGATCTCCGGCCTTCTCAGCAATCTTCAATTCCTGCATTGCCTTTATCAATTCTTCATTCACAACATCGATAGAGAAATTGAACACCAACTCCTTCATATGAACATCCCATTTCCCATGATCACTACCGTATAGAGATTCTGCTTCGAATGACATATCATCTATATCTTTACTAATCCTCTCAATTCTAGCTTTGAATGTATCGCCCGCTAGTTTTTCGATCCTTGCATAGTATTCCTTGTATTTACCTTCATCTTGCTTTTTTATCAAATTTAATAGACCGAACATCCGACGCTCCACGAGATCATTGTGATTTTGCTTATTTAAATACGAGCCAAACTCACCTCGTGGTGCACTAGCTTTCTGATCTGGCAGATTCTTTGACCCTGTTGACGTTGGTCCCGCCGATCCCGTATTCGCTGCAGCCTGCGCTTCAGTTTCGAGTTTCTTACGGACGGTACGCAAGTCTTCCCATATCGCTCCTGCATCTATATTGGACTTGTCAGCGATCATCTTTACGAAATAATCCTGATCAGTTCTGCTATCTATACTAGCGAGCAGAGGAAATACCCTCTCACGCAATGCACGAGGCAATTTGCGAGCATCCTTCTCATCTCGCAACACATTCAAGAACTCAAACTCAACAACAGGCTTAGTCGCACGCAAAATATCCTTCCAAACATCAGGGTTTTCTTTTACCAGATCCGCTGGATCTTTGCCCCCGACGATATCTGCCATCTTCACATCCATACCGAGTGATAGCGCTATACCAGCTGCTCTAAATGCGGCTTTGCGTCCAGCCGAATCAGAATCAAAGGCCATTATCACGTTTGGAGATAGACGACGTACTAGTCCGAGGTTGTTCACTATTCCCTGTTTATTGACCGAATCATCCGACAATGCTGTACCTGAAGCTGCAACTATATTTCTGACACCAGCTTGATATGACATGATGAGGTCCATCTGACCTTCGACCATGATCGAGTAATTGAGTCTGCGGATTTCAGTTTTTGATTTGTCCAACCCAAACAATATAGCTGACTTGTCATATAGAGGTGTATCTGGACTATTCAAATACTTTGCTGACTTGTCATCGGATATCAATATTCTTCCAGTAAATGCGACTATACGTCCACTCGAATCCGATATCGGAAACATGATACGACCACGGAAACGATCGTAGTATCTGATGGTGGGATATGTTGTTGGCTTCCCAATGTCTGCGGACGCTCCCACTAACCCCAATCCTCGACCTTGTGAAACCACACCATACCCCACCAAATCCTCCTTACGTTTTATGAGCCCAGCCTTTTCCATGACAGTTTGATTCCAGCCCTTCTTCTTTAGATAATCTAGCAGATTACTCCAACCGAGAGGCGCCCAACCGATACGAAATGTCTTGCGGGTTTCATCTTTGATACCACGACCCTTGACGTACTGCTCTGCATCCTTGGACTTTGCATATTGATCCTCGAAATACTTTGCAGCGTCCTCCATTATCCTGAATAGCTGATCCCTCTCACTTTCATCTTTCTGGTCCATGACCAATGGTACACCGGCTTTGTCTGCCAACACCTTTAGAGCTCCTTTGAAATCCAGCCCTTCGAATTGTTCGACGAAATTGAATATGTCACCCTTTGCCCCACAACCGAAACAATAGTAACCGCCACGTTCTGGAGATATGAAAAATGATGCCGACTTTTCATTATGAAAAGGACATTTTGCTTTGAAAGATTTACCCGCACGATCAATCTTTACATATGAACCGATGAGGTCTTCTATGGGTATTCTGGCCTTGATTTCTTCGACAGTAGTTCGTGACATAAGTGTAGTATATGGTAAAAGTCGGAAAGTATAAAGGGTATGTTCGGTTATGTGGAAATTCCAAATAGCTGCCAAAACTATCTTGATTCTAAGTCCTTCGTTAACTTGATTGTTATCTTCCCTTTTAGTTTGCCTTTCATTTCCTTAGACTCTATTAGATCCATAGCCTCCTTCAATCCCTCTAGCTTTTCGGGCGTTTTCAACATAACTGATCTATTGATACCATAACCATTAACGAGATACTCCCTCAACACCTTAGTAGCCCAAATACGGAACTGAGTAGCTTTTTTGGAATTGACTCGGTAACCGACAGCAATGATTGCATCGAGGTTAAAGTATTCAACATTACGCTTTATGCTTCTTCCACCCTCAATTTGAACTTGTTCCATTTTGGAACAAGTTGATTTCTTTGCAAGCTCACATTCTCTATAAATATTTTTCAGGTGTTTAACTATCGCCGGAGTGTTTACATCAAATAGATTTGCAATCTCTGCCTGTGTCGCCCACACTGTATCTTTTACTAGATCTACTTTTAGTTCCATATTGCCTTTGTCACTAGTGTAAATGATAACCTTATCATTCACTTTACTTGAATCATTCATTATTATTGTTTGCTTTGTATTTTTCATATACATAAAATCCCCATTAATTAATAATAGTTACAAAAAATGCCGATCGTATTCTTGAATTATTCAGTTGTTCTCTACACGATTACAATATGAGAAAATCGTGAGTATGATGAGAATATTATACTCCAGCAAAATATTTCTACAATCAATCACACTCCGAATCATTTCCCGCATCAAAAAACCCCGCATCTGTGTGCAGGGCTTTTTGATACCTATAATTCCTTCTAATATTTTCTAATACGAATGACTACTACAGTATTACACCGTTTCCTCTCCCAATAGAGCATCTCTAGCGGCTGACATCGCATCAACCATAGCTTTCTTTGGAGAACCTTCGAATCCTGTACCAGCTGGGACGAGGCGACCGATGATAACATTCTCCATGAGACCAGTTAGATCATCATCAGCACCGCGAACTGCATTGGCGATAAGAACGCGAGTTGTATGCTGGAATGAAGCAGCTGACAAGAAACTCTTTCTCGTAAGTGATGTCTCAGTGATACCCATGACCAGTCTCTCAACTTTAGCAATCTCACCACCATTTGCCTTGGCGATAGCATTCTCTTCACCGAGCTGGATATCATCAACGATCATTCCATCAGTCAAGTTGGTATTACCACCTTCCAATACTCTGCGTCGGCTGAACATCTGCTTCACGATGAGCTCGATGTGCTTTCTAGAAACTGTTTCTCCCTGAAGTTCATAGATCTTTCCAACTTCAGTAATAACATAATCCTTTGCTTTCTCTTCGCCACCGAATTCATAAACTTCATCAATATCAGCAGAACCATCTGTTAGAAGTTGTCCCTTGGTTACACGATCTCCAACCCTGACTGTTGTTGCACGTCTGTATGGGTACAGGTATTCAACTTCTGATCCCTTATTTGCGGATCCTTTTGCCCGGTCTTCTATATCTGGGAGAACGTAGACCGCTTTTTCTTTACCCATATCTTTGAATCCTGTGACGACGCCATCAACTGTAGCGACTACAGCTGGATTCTTTGGTCGGCGCTTTTCGAAGACTTCCTCAACACGAGGTAGACCCATAGTGATGTCACCGCCTAGCCCTGCAGCACCTCCCTGGTGGAAGGTACGCATTGTTAGCTGTGTTCCAGGCTCACCGATAGCTTGAGCTGCGACAGTTCCAACAGCTTCACCGAGAGCGATGAGTGAGTTCTTTCCTAGGTCTAGTCCGTAACACATAGAACATACTCCTCGAATCGTCTTACATGACAATGGAGATCTTACGCTTACATCTGTGAGTCCTGCTTCCTCTACTACCGAAGCGTCTGCCTTTGACAATAGATGTCCTTTCTTGAACAAAACTGTACCATCAACTGATTTGATATCCTCAGCAATGATACGGCCTCGAATGTTCTTTGATAGAGGAATATTCATTCCTGATGCCGTTTGCTTGTGTATGATGATACTATCCTTGGTTCCGCAGTCTACCTCTGATACGACAACATCTTGTGCAACGACGAACAGCTTACGAGTTAGATATCCGGCTTTTGCAGTGTTCAAGGCGGTGTCTGTAAGACCCTTACGTGAACCGTGTGTAGTGATGAAATATTCAATAGGTGTTAGACCTTCCTTTGCACATGAGAGAATTGGGAATTCGATAGTCTCTCCAGAAACTGATGAGATGAGTCCTTTCATACCGGCCATCTGTGTGATCTGTGATAGAGAACCTCGAGCTCCTGATGTGATCATGTCATATACAGATCCCATCTTGTCGAGTGAGGCTGGAATAGCCTTCTCAACTTCTCCCTTTGCCTTCTGCCATATTTCGATATGCTTCCTGATGCGCTCTTCTTCTGTTAGAAGTCCTTCATCAAATTGCTTTGAAACAATATCAGCTGAGCGCTTGCCTCTCGCAACAATCTCTTTCTTTGCTTCAGGGACGATGATGTCATCTATGCCCCATGTTGTACCAGAAACCGTTGCATATCCAAATCCGAAAGATTTGATCTTGTCCAATATCGGCGCAACATTGACCGCACCATGCAGTGTGATCATATCGTCGATGATAGCAGCGATACGCTTACGTCCTACTTCCTCATTGATGAACGGATAGTCATCTGGCAACATATTATTGAATAATATGCGACCTACTGTTGTCTCGAACAATCCTTCTTTGAATGCTGCATATTTCTTGCTATTCAATGCTAGAACTTTCACAGGTTCACGTAGATCGATGTCTTTGAAATCATAAGCCAATACTGCAGCCTGAGGAGACTCAAAATATTTCATATCTTTTACTTCTTGCTCCTTGCTCTTGCCTTCCTGTTTCTTTATCTTTGTCACCCAGAAACATCCTAGAACGATATCAAGCATTTTTGCGACTACTGTTGGATCATTGTTACCTGGCTTCAATATGTTCTTATCAGCTGCCATGATCTCGCGAGCCTCCATCTGTGCTTCATCTGACAATGGGACGTGAACAGCCATCTGGTCTCCGTCGAAGTCGGCGTTAAACGCAGTACATACTAGTGGGTGAACCTGGATAGCATTACCTTCGATCAAAACTGGTTTGAAAGCTTGTATACCTAGTCTGTGTAGAGTAGGTGCACGGTTTAGTAGTACGTATTTACCCTTGATCACTTCCTCCAATATTTCCCAAACTTCCTTTGCATCATCATCGATGAATCTGTTAGCACCGCGGATGTTGTAAGCCAACTCCTTCTTGAGTAGTCCAGAAATAACGAAAGGACGGAACAATTCCAATGCCATATGCTTCGGCAATCCACATTCATCTATATGCAATTCTGGTCCGACGACGATCACTGAACGACCTGAGTAGTCAACACGCTTTCCTAGAAGATTCTGACGGAACAAACCTCTCTTTGACTTCAAACTGTCTGATAGTGATTTCAAAGCTCTCTTTTGCGCAGCTATAGCAGCGGCACCAGCAGATGAGCTGTGACGGATCGAGTTATCGATGAGGGCATCGACAGCTTCCTGCAAAATACGCTTTTCATTACGTAGAATAACTTCTGGAGCATTGATCTCTTTCAATTTGAGGAGACGATTGTTGCGGTTGATAACACGCCTGTAAAGGTCATTTACATCTGAAGTAGCATAACGACCGCCGTCTAGTGCGACCATTGGACGCAAACCTGGTGGAATAACTGGAATACGTATGAGGAACATCCATTCAGGACGAACCTTGGCTTTGATCATCTGTTTGACTAGTGAAAGTCTCTTTGCGAGCTTGTCACTGTCTGCTGAACTCGCCACATCATACTCTTTATCGAGCTCGGCCTTTAGTTTGACTAGATCGATCTTTTTCAAGAGATCATAGACAACTTCAGCACCGATGCCTGCCTCGAATAGTGATCCGTATTTTACTGCGTACTTGTGATACGTTGCTTCATCCATGACAAACCCTGCATTCAAACTTTCGATCTCTTTTCTGGCATTCAATAGGAGTTCCTTTAGAGCTTCCTTGGTCTTGTCATCTTGTGATGTCTTTACCTTGTTCTTGTATTCAGCATCGAGATCTTTCAAGAATTGAGCCTTTTCTGCATCATGAACTTTGGTGACAATATAACCTGCGAAATATACGACCTTCTCTAGGTCTGAAGTTGTCATACCTAGTATGAGTCCTATTCTCGACGGCACACTTCGGAGGAACCAGATATGAGAAACTGGTGAAGCTAGTTCGATATGGCCCATGCGCTCACGTCGAACTATTGAACGTGTGATCTCCACTCCACATTTTTCACAGACGATACCCTTGTATCGGATACCACGATATTTTCCACAATAACACTCAAAGTCTCGATCTGGTCCAAAGATTCTCTCATCGAATAGACCACTCTTTTCAGAACGTTGTGTACGATAGTTGATAGTCTCAGGTTTTGTGACTTCTCCATATGACCATTCTGTGATCTTATCCGGCGAAGCTAGCGTCAACCGAACGAGGTCGAAATTCTGAGGATCAAGTGCTTTTTTTGTTGGTGTTTGCATGATAGTTTTTTATATTAATTATTCCTCATCAACTTTCGGCCTGTTTAGTAATTCGACGTTGAGTGCTAGTCCTCTTAGTGTCTTCAACAAGACATTGAATGATGCTGGCAAGTTAGGTGCACGTAGTTTTTCACCCTTCACTATCGCATCGAATGTCTGTGAGCGACCTAGGATATCATCTGACTTGACTGTTAGAATCTCACGCAATGTGTGCGCTGCGCCGTGACCTAGGAGTGCCCAGACTTCCATTTCTCCAAAACGCTGACCTCCACCTTGAGCTTTACCACCAAGAGGCTGTTGCGTGATCAATGAATAAGGACCGATAGAACGCATGTGTATCTTGTCCTCAACCATGTGGTGCAGTTTCATGATGTACATGTAACCAACAGCGATCGGTTGATCAAAATGATCACCTGTACGACCATCTCGGAGTTTCATCTTTCCTGAAGCATCGAAGCCAGCCTTTACGAGCTCGGCTTTGATCTCATCATCAGTTGCTCCTGTAAATGGAGGGACGATAGCCTGATATCCTAGAGTATTGGCAGCCAATCCGAGGTGTAATTCTAGGATCTGACCGAGGTTCATACGTGATGGCACACCAAGTGGTGTTAGGATAACATCGATAGGACGACCATCTTCCATGTATGGCATATCCTCTTCTGGGAGAATCTTGGAAATAACTCCTTTGTTACCGTGACGACCAGCCATCTTGTCTCCGACAGATATGTTACGAACTTGAGCCGTCTCAATATATATTTTCTTTATGATTCCGGACTCGAGTTTGTCACCCTTCTCGCGTGAGAATATCTTTACTGAGATAACACGACCTTGCTTTCCGTTCTCCATACGCTTTGATGTATCTTTCACGTCACGAGCTTTCTCACCGAAGATCGAACGAAGTAGTCTCTCTTCTGGAGTCAATTGTGTCTCACCCTTTGGTGAGATCTTACCAACCAAGATATCACCTGGACGAACCTCTGCACCGATACGTACGATACCTTCTTCGGTTAGGTTCTTGAGTTTGACTTCTCCGACGTTAGGAATATCGCATGTCGTTACTTCAGGACCTAGTTTTGTATCACGAACATTCACGACGAACTCTTCGATATGAACCGAACTCCATTTGCTCTCTTTAACAATACGTTGAGACAATATGATAGCGTCCTCGTAGTTATTTCCTGACCATGACATGAAAGCGACCAATGAGTTGTGTCCGAGTGCGATCTCTCCATGATCTGAAGTTGAAGTGTCGACTAGAATGTCACCCTTCTTGACCTTTTGACCGAGAGATACGATAGGTCTCTGATGGAATGATGTGAATCCATTTGTTCGAGAGAACAATACGAGATCGTATTCATGACTCTTACCTGTTTTCTTGCTCTTGAATATAACTTTCTTTGCTTCTACATGAGTTATCTCACCATCTTCAGGAGCAACAACGATACGGCCTGTATCCATGACCGCCTTCTTTTCGATACCAGTTGCGACGAATGGAGCCTCAGGTACGAGACATGGTGTGGCTTGTTTCTGCATGTTCGATCCCATCAGTGCTCTGTTAGCATCATCATGGTTTAGGAATGGAATGAGTGAGGTAGCGATCGAGAACGCCTGGTTCGTATCAACGTCGATATAATCAACATCATTTCTCTTTGCCATCGCAGGCTTACCATTCTGACGAACTTCGACATCTTCTTCTGTGATATTACCATCTGCATCACATTGAGTAGCGGCGTGAGCGATGCGGAAGGTTTCTTCTTCTAGAGCATTCAGATACACGACTTCTTTTGTAACTTTTCCATTCTTTACTTTCGCATAAGGAGTTTCGATCATTCCAAAATTATTGATACGAGCATAGTTAGATAGACGCAAGATAAGACCAATGTTCGGACCTTCAGGAGTATGGATCGGACATAGACGACCATAGTGAGATGGGTGAACGTCACGAACTTCGAAACCTGCTCTCTCGCGTGAGAGACCTCCAGGGCCTAGTGCTGTTAGTTGTCTCAAGTTCTCGATTTCAGCCAAGACATTTTCCTGTTGCATGAATTGAGACAGCTGGTTAGTTGTGAAGAATTCCTTGATACGAGCTTGCAAAGGTCTTGGGTAGATGAATGATACAGGCATCGTTATATCAGGCTCAACTGTAGACATCTTGTCTTGGATATTACGTTTCATCTGTGTCAAACCTAGACGAACACGCTGTTCCAATAGTTCACCTACATATCTAACACGTCGTGATCCGAGGTGGTCGATGTCATCAGCCTGCATATCAGGAGTAACAGAAAGTGCCACTATATGCTTTATAGTAGTTGCGATATCGTCGATAGATAGAGTTCTCTGTTCGAGATCCTTCTCTTCCATAGACTTACCGAAACGCTTGTTGAAACGGAATCTTCCAACACGAGAGATATCATACCTGTCTGGTGCGAGCAATGCCTTGATGAATGAACGTGCATTGTCAGCTGTAGCCAAGTCGCCATCACGTAGTCTCTTGTGTATCTCTATATATGCATCATCTACTGTCTTTGCATGATCTTTACCGAGTGTTGTTTCGATGACCTTCTTTGCATCTGCATCCTTTTCGAATAGAGCGATCATCTTCTCATTGGTATCTGCTCCCAAGATGCGCAATAGTGATGTGGCTGGGAATTTCCTCTTGCGATCAATACGACAATATATAGTATTGTCAGCATCTGTCTCTATCTCCATCCATACACCACGAGCTGGAATGATCTTTGCACCAAAGTAACTCTTACCTTTAAGTTCTGACGCTGTAAAGAATATTCCGAATGAACGAGCGAGCTGTGGCACGATCACACGCTCAACACCATTTATGATGAATGTTCCATGATCAGTCATGAGTGGAAAATCAGCCAAGAACATCTCTTGCTCCTTGACAACGTTTAGAGATTTGTTTTTGAGCATTACCTTGACCTTGATCTGTCCTTCATAGTTCTGCTTGTTATTCTTTGCGAAATGCTCGTTATACTTTGGGCGGATGAGTTCCATGTGGCTGAATGAAAGGTCGAATTTCTTTCCAGCATAATCTGAGATAGGAGAAAACTCCTTGAGAAGTGCAGGAAGTCCCCTCTCTATGAGATCAGCGAAAGATACGAGTTGAGACTCCACTAGGTGTGGCATCTCAGCTAACGGAACTCTATATCGTGAAAAATACTTTTTCGGTCGTGCAGAAGCTGAAGTGACTGGAACTGAACCGGCTGGAACTGATGCTGAAATTGGTGTAGGCATATTTTTTATTAAAATAATAATGACGCAAAATGACCGCTTATATAAAAACGGTTATATTTCGATTACCTTATATTGAGATAATCACTTGTAGGATTAATGATGAACCTTTCTAATCCTCCGCTGGTAGGCCCTCCTTTGCCAAAGCTACGAAGGGCGTGGCAGAACACAATCTGCGAAGTTAGGGTGAGCCTAGCACAGGTGGATATTCAAGTCAAGGGTTGTTGGGGATAGTTCCTTTCTTGGTCTTTTTCCACTCATCCATCTTGGCATGATGACCACTGAGTAGTATCTTTGGTACTCTGTATTTCTTTCCTTTGAATTCTATCACTTCAGGGCGTGTATAGACATCTGGACTAGCGACTCGTAATTCTTCTATAGATAGATCATCACCCAAGACTCCCTTTATGCGGCGTGTGATGGCATCGATCATGATCATCGCTGGCAATTCTCCACCAGTCAATACGAAAGGACCAACTGATATATCTATCATTGGGAACGCTTTCTTGATTCGAGCATCTATACCCTCATACCTGCCACAAACCAAAACGATATCCGTGTATTTCCTGAACCTATCAGCCACAACATTTGTGAACTGTTCTCCCGAAGGACTGAAAAAAACTATTTTGAGTTTTGGTTTTTTTGACGTTGCATCCTTCGCAGCATTCACAGCGCTCTGGATAGCGCCCATGACTGGCAATGCTTCCATGACCATACCAGGACCACCACCATACGGTCTATCATCCACGCGACGTTCTGCATAGGTCAGACCTCTACCGGCTTTCGCTGCAGCACCGGCTGATGCGACAAAATCTCGTGGATTGTAATACTTCACAGCTATCTTTCCATCCTCCTGTGCGCGCTTCAAAATCGAAGCCTTGAGATATGACTCGAGACTTTCTGGGAATAGGCTCACAACGTGGAATGTTATCTTCGTATTTGACATGTAAGATAATATAGCATGAAATGTGTATTTTGTCTCTTATACACAGTTTGCTTACAACATTATGATCATAATGTTGTATAATCATGACTATGCGTCCTTCTCACCGAAGTGGATTTACATTGATCGAACTATTGGTAGTCATATCCATAATATCTATGCTGGCCTCTGTTGTCTTGGCAGCTATGGGTGGTGCTAGAGATAAAGCAACGATTGCCTCAATGCAGATGTTCGATACACACACTTACCAGGCGTTGGGAGTTAATCTAGTGGGTATGTGGAATTTTGATGGTCCGAATAATCTTTTTTATGATTCATCCGGAAACGGGCATCATGGGGTAGAATATGTAAAATCCCAGTCAAGCTCACCATCATCTAGTGCTGTGATTTCTTCCGTGCCCAATGCAAGCAATCAAAATAACAAAGCAATCAGTTTAAACGGAACTACTTTTGTTAATGTTGGGGTCCTGAGCGTAGCTAACGATATAACGGTCTCAACGTGGGTAAACTCAAATGACTTTAATACTAGCGCTGTCGGCATTGTCGGAACAAACAATACTGCAGATTGGGGTCTATATATATTCGATAATAATTTATCATGGAGGGGACAAACTGGCACACAGGACCCAACTGGCGTTTATAGGATCAATTGTACTCCTCCAACAAATAGTAAGTGGCATCATTTGGCAGCAACTCAATCTGGAACGAACGCGAGTCTATATGTCGATGGTAAACTTTGTGGTAAAAGATCGGATATGAAAGGTATCGGAAATACAGGTTTAATTACACTTATTGGGGCTTTCTATACTAACGGAATGCTCTTTACCGGCAGCATCGACGATGTAAAGATCTATTCTCAATACATGCTTGCGTCAGAAATTCAAAACATATACCTCGCAGGATTGCCAACTCATACACTAGCGGCCAATATTGATGGTGAAACGGCGAAATAGAATATTCCACTTATCGCCAATATTCCACTCATTTACAATATTTTGTCTCCAATACCTTGAACAAAAAAACGCAGACCTAACTGCGCTTTTTTGATTCGAGTAATGGATTGAATACTAGTCCAACTTCAAGTCTGCCATAGCTTCATCAACTGTCTTTGAGTTCGGTGTAACTAGAGGAACTGCTGGAGCTTGAGTAGCCATACGTTCTGCTGAGCGAAGACCTCCAACTGGCTCATTGATCTTGAGATTCACGCGAGAATTGTTCTTCATACCAACAACGCGGAGCAATGTTCGGATCGCCTTTGCTGTATTACCCTGACGACCGATGATCTTACCCATATCTGCTGCACCACATTCGAGTGTGAGCAATACTCCCATCTCATCTACTGTGCGAGTAGTCTTCACTTCACCTGGATTGTCAACTAACGCCTTGATAACGTAATCTAGAAACTCTTGGTCTTTCTGCATATATCTTAATTATTTATTCATAATATCGTACAGTTAACGTGCTGTACTAGTACGTAGTGTAGCAAATAGAGAATTGACTGGCAATTGTATTACGCAGCTGGAGTTACTGGAGTAGCCTCTACTGGAACTGCGGCCTTTACTTCGGCAGGTTTTGCTTCTTCTGCTTTCTTGATCGGAGATTTCTTTGGGAGTGCGTTCATCTTCTTGCCTACGATGATCTTCTGACCAACTAGGAAATTATGCATCGTTAGAGATAGTTTGGCACCTTTTGATATCCAGTGCTTTACTGCCTCTGTATCGATCTGAGTCTTTGCATCATTCTTCAAACGTGTGTCATACCATCCCAAGTTCTTGAGATATTTGCCACTCTTTGGGCCGTTCTTTGAATCAGTCAAAACAACACGAAAAGTTGGTTCGTGCTTGCGTCCTGTTCGCTGTAATCTGATCATTAACATGTAGGAAAGATACTAACAGATTATGTTTAATTACGCAAATTGTGCTCTGTCACGGCTCAATATGGACTTAATGACCTTCAACGTCCTCTTCACTTCCATCTTCTTTGTCCACCTGCCAAATGAAAACCTCACTGATTCACTACTCTTTGCACCGATCGCCTTCAATACATATGATTCACCAGCGTCCAGGAGGCATGAACTCTTCGTGGAGCATGCAATACCCTTTGCATCTAGTTGCAATACGAGGAATTCATTATCAATACCGGGAATATTCACATTCAAAATATTTGGCGAAACCTTTTCTGTGTCAGTCGGCCCATTAACTTTGATGTTTGGGTCAATTTCTTTGAGCCCAGTGATCATCATGCTACGAAATGAATCTGCACCCTCCTTACTTCTCACTTCTTCCTCTACATCTCTTGTTTTCCGCTCACACACTACCAATTCCATCGCTTTCGCAAATCCTGCAATACTCGGCAGATTCTCAGTACCCGATCTCATACCAGATTCCTGGCCGCCTCCATAGATAACAGGCCCGATAGGCGTACCTCTCCTCGTATACAAGGCACCGATACCTCGTGGACCATAGATCTTACCCGCGTCGATCGTCATCATATCCACACCCAAATTCTCCATATTTATATCTACTACCGAAAGCGCCTGTGCAGCGTCAGTGTGGAATAGAGGATATTTATCCTTTCTCGTATTTCGTATCACTTTCGCAATTTCGCGAATCGGCTGGATGCTGCCGATCTCATTGTTAACTGTCATTATTGAAACCAAGAACGTATTTGGTCTGATGGCCTTCTTGAGTTCATCTATTGAAATCAATCCTTCGGAATTCACGCAAAGCCGCGTAACTTCACAACCATTTTTTTCTAGCGTATTCGCAACTTCGATGATAGATGAATGCTCAATATTGGAAATTATTATATGCGGTCTCTCTACTCCCCGCTTCTTCACTTCGTTGTACGCACCCAATATCGCTAGATTATTCGCTTCGGTTCCACCACTAGTGAATATGATCTCATCTGAATGTGCACGCAAGTTCGTAGCCACAGTTTTCCTAGCTGATTCCATAGCCTCCTTTGCCGCAACGCCTTCCTTGTACCACGATGACGGATTGGCATACTTTGATGCAGAAAATTTCTTCATCTCGCGAATGACGCGAGGATCTATAGGTGTTAGTGAAGCATAATCGAGATATATGCGTATTCTAAACATTCTGAACATATCCAAACTGTAACATGCAAGTACGAATATGGAAAGCTACGCTATAGCTAACCTTCTCTCAACTTTTCGCAGCCTCGGTTCGTGATCTTTGAATAGGATTCTTTCGGTACTATCGAACCTAACTTCCAATCTCTTTATATCATCTTTTGTTGCCATGTTTTCTTCTATGTTTGAAATCCTCTGGTCAAGATGCATAAGCAAACCATCTATTCCATCTACCCTATTTTCCAATCTATCAAACCTGCTATCAAAACGGCTATAGACTTCACTGAATCCTTTCGCGACCGTAGCCGCCAATTCGTCAATGGTGACTTCCGAATGCGGATTTTTTATAGTCATATTATTTTGGATAATTATTTGAATTAATATTACTAATAAAATTTGCAGGTGCTACAATTTTATCAGCAATAATATTTTCCACAAGATTACAGGATTAATATTATGTTTCCTAATGCAGATTTCTATTATTACTCTGACATTCACAATGCGTGAACGAAATTTTATACACTGATGGGTGGCCTCGATCAGACCTCAGCTTGACAGTGTGTCATGCTGAGTAGACGAAAAGATTTTATAGCATTATAATCAACAGCATGGATTCATCACTCATATACAACCCGGCAATCATTGGACTCATTATACTTACGATCATAACTATTGTCCTTTTTGTAAAGATAATAATGATGAATAATAGACTAGAGAAATTCCTGGTAGATGTTGATGCGAAAAATATCGGTGAATCTCTGGAACATATAGCGACCAAGGTCAGAGATCTCCAAGGTTTCGAAAAAGAAATGGAAAAATACCTGAGCAGTGTTGAGAAAAGATTACGCAAGAGCGCACAATCGATCTATACAGTCAGATTCAACCCTTTTCATGGAACAGGCGGCGGAGGGAACCAGAGTTTCGCTACTTCTATATTGAACGAGGAAGGCGACGGTGTTGTGATATCCAGTCTATATTCACGCGAGCACGTTAGTATCTATTCAAAGCCTATAAAGAACTTCACTAGTGAGCACGAACTATCTACAGAAGAAAAGGAGTCTGTAGACAAAGCAAAAGCTGGACTGAAGTAGTATTGACAAAAGTCATTGTCAGTGGCTATTTTTTGTGCTAGACTATTTTACTATCAATATGACTAATACAAGCAAGAAAAATCGTCCTCCGGTTATAGTTGTCATGGGTCACATCGACCATGGGAAATCTACGCTGCTCGACTATATCCGCAAGACAAACATCGTCGCTGGTGAAGCCGGTGGTATCACACAACACGTCGGTGCATACCAAGCCGAACATATCTCTGCTGACGGAAAGAAACACCCTATAACATTCTTGGATACACCAGGACACGAGGCTTTCTGTAATATTCGTGAGAGAGGTGCGAAGGCTGCAGACATCGCTATTCTCATCGTCTCTGCAGAAGATGGAGTCAAACCTCAAACACTTGAAGCACTAAAGAACATTAACGAACAGAAAATGCCATACATCGTGGCGATCACAAAGATAGACAAACCAAACGCGAACGTCGAGAGAACAAAGCAAAGCTTAGGAGAAAATGAGATATATGTCGAAGGTTGGGGCGGCAATGTTCCCTGCGTCGCTATATCAGCAGTTACTGGAGAAGGTATACCAGAATTATTGGATCTACTCATGCTCCAAGCAGAATTGGAAGACTTAACTTCAAATATAGAGGTACCAGCCAATGGAGTGGTGATAGAATCCACCCTAGATACTCGCAAGGGCATTTCCGCAACACTATTGGTCATGAATGGAACACTGAAGATCGGTACGTTCGTCGTTGCAGACGGAACATATGCGCCAGTTCGATTCATAGAAGATTTCAAAGGTGAAAAGATCGAGACAGCAGGAGCTTCTACCCCGGTTGTTGTTCTAGGTTGGACATCTATCCCTCCATGCGGTGCACCATTTATAACAGTGGAGACAAAAAAGTTAGCCGAAAAGGCCATAGAAGAGTACGCTTCGAATTTGAGAAATAGCAAGAACAACTCATCATCTAAACCTTCCCCATCAAAATCTGCCAACAATACCGCGGTGAATGAAAATACAACGAAAGTTGTTTCCCTACCACTTGTACTGAAAGCTGATGTCATCGGTTCACTCGAAGGTGTGAAGTTTGAATTGGCCAAGATCAAACACGATAGAGTCGAGATCAAGATCGTCTCCGAAGGAATCGGCGAGATCAATGAGAACGATGTGAAGTCTGCACAAGGCGATCCAAATATTATAATCCTTGGATTCAATGCGGCGCCTGACAAGAAAGCCACAGCCCTCATAGAGAGAGCTTCAGTCCCAATACGTGTTGAGAATTTCAGTATCATCTATGAATTATCCAAATTCGTTCGCGATGAACTTATGTCCAAGGTTCCAAAGGAATACGTAGAGGAAGTTACGGGTACTGCCAAGATTATGGCTGTATTCTCTAGAGACAAAGACCGCCAAGTTGTCGGTGGCAAAGTACAGAGCGGATCCCTAGAGACCGGATCCAATGTAAAGATCATGAGGAGAGAAGCAGAGATCGGTCGTGGTCTCATACGTGAACTGCAACAGCAAAAGAAGCGTGTGACTGACGTGAGAGAAGGCTTTGAGTTCGGTAGTTTGATCGAATCAAAGATGGAGATCGCTCCAGGCGACAAGGTTGAGGTTGTGAGGATGGTGGAGAAAAAATAATAGTCGATGCGAATATACGAATTATTCTAATTATACAAATAGAAAAATGAACCAGAGAGATACAAAAATTAAAGAAATACTACGAGAGCTTGCTGCTAGTTTCTTTTCTCGTGAATCGAACAGGACTTCCCTCATAACTGTGACCGACATCGAGATACGCAGTCATGGTGCAACGGCCGTTATATTGGCGACAGTTATGCCAGAAAATCAGGAGGAAGTTGCGATAGAATTCATGAGGAGACAGCTCACAGATTTCAAAGAATATGTGATGAACAATTCCAGGATTCAGAGAATTCCCTTTTTTCAGGTCGCACTAGACAAAGGTGAGAAGAACCGACAGAGATTGGATGAGATCACAAAAAGTGTTTAGACTATTTGATTGCACTGTGAGGATACGGGGCCTATAATGTTTACATGGGAATAAAATATTTGATTCACTAGTTCGACTAGGCGTCACTCCTAGAAAATCATTGACCATTTTACATCCGGCAGTGATCAATTTCTCATACGACTATCTGAGCTATTGCATGAATATTTCGGTCTGAGTTTACAAAGAACTTTACGGAGTTGGACAGCTTTTCAGCTCCGTTATGGAACCAAAGATTCAATACGATTATTTGCGGAGCTTTACAAAAGTTGTAAAAAAGGCGATTATTTAGAGCGCAGGTATGAAATATTCAAAGAATTTTTCAAATTGCACAAAAGGCCATGTGGCGAAGATAGCTAACGCGACGGTCTGCAAAACCGTTATACGTGGGTGCAAGTCCCACCATGGCCTCAAGTCATTGTGAAGTATTAATAGAAAACAGTTCACATTGACAAACACCCGCCCGGGTGGTGAAATTGGTAAACACGTAACACTTAAAATGTTATCTCTTACAAGGGTTGTGGGTTCGATTCCCACCCCGGGCACTTGTGATCTGTACCCCATAAAATGGACACCCATCCCCCACGTATTTTACACGTATTTTCTCTTAATTGTGGTATGATATTTGACATATGAAAAACTCTCAAAAAGTGTTCGTCGTTCCACTTTTAATAATTGCAGTTCTAGTGATAGCGGTCGGTGTTTACTATTTTTTACAATATAAGTCTGTACCAAGTAAATATCAAGCTTCAGAAATGAGTAAATCTTGGCCAGTTTATACAAACAATGAATATGGTTTCCATATTAAATATCCTGATACGAATTGGTCCTATGAAGCCAGTTCAAACAGAGTGTCATTCAGGCCAGACGGCTCTGCCGATTTTAGCATTTATGCGGGAAAGGAATCCGTTGACTCAAGAATAGCGACTGTCAAAAATAGTGTTACAGGTTCATGCTCAGTCGAAAAAACCCTAGTCTCAATCAACGACGCTCTCGTAAGAAAGATGACATGTGAAATAGGGTATTTTGATAGTGCAGGAAACAAAGAAAATAGTTTCCTTTACCTTGAAAAGAACGGTATTACATATGAGATTTCGTTTAGTCTTGGAAGGGGGTCATTAAAAAACGATAAAAACCTACAGGATGAATATAAAGAAATGGTTGGCACTTTTGGATTTAATCAAATAACTAATTCCGGCCAATTAACATTTGTTCATCCAAAATACAACTATTCTATCGCTTATCCGGATTCATGGCATATTATAACTGGGGACCATTTGGGACTAGATTCAAGTGTGGGCGATCGAATAGATGTGTATGCTACTGAAAATACTACTTTCGAAAAATATCAGCAATTCCAAGGAAATCAGATCAACGATTGCACTGCAAAGAAAGAATATTTCGCTCATAAACTTATGGGACAAAAGTGCGATTGGCTAGGAAGAGAGACCTATTTCTTTGAGAAAAACGGTAATCTATATTCTATTTCATTGACTAAAAAAGTAAGTTCAACAAATGTCTTTGACACTATTCTTAACAGTTTCACTATCTAGCTGACATAGTAGTAAATAAAATAATTTTGGCTACGGGAATATTTGCCTTTGTGGTGTTACAAAAGTTTGGTTGCTATTTTTTTGGCAGTTGGTCTAGAAATGAACCATGTCATTGTCGTATGTATCATTTTCTATTTCATTGTTGATGCGATTATCGGCTGGATTATTGAAAAGATTAAGAACAGACGCAGTTTGGTATCATAACAAAGTCACTAAATTGTGGTATGTTATTTGACATATGAAAAACTCTCAAAAAGGTTTTGTTATGCCATTATTAATTGCAGTTATCGCATTATTAGTCATTGGGGGTGTGTATGTTTACGAAAATAAAAAAGCTGTAACGCCGGTCGTTGTCGATACTGGGTTACAACAATTAGTTCAACAGCAGACAGATACCCAAGCTGCCCCAGCTACGACTCAACAGGAAACTCATGCTTCCGTTACCGTTACAAATAGCTCAAATGTTGCAGCAATAAAATCGATAGATGCATGTAATACGATGGAACGTGGTCTAACACGTACAAGTGAATGCTATGTGCAGGCACTTGAATCAGTAAAGAGCTCTTCTTTATGTGGAATGATTACTGACGACGGATATAAAAATATGTGTTACATGACTACGGCACCAATAGAAAAGAGTTCCGAAATATGCAATAAAATTCAATCTGGTCAATCCTTTAGAGACAGTTGTTTCATGGCCGTCGCAGAAGCAACAAAAAACCCAGAAATATGCGACAATATGACCTCGGATTCGGGAAATAGATTGAGCTGTTATGATGTCGTTGGGCCGTCTAAATGGTACCTATCTGTCTGTCAGAAAAAACTGCTTGACCAGAATATTACTGCAAATTTTTTAATTGGAAAACAATATTCTGAATTAGTTGGACCAGACATGGTATCTGGAACATTCAATAGCGATGGAACAATTGTTGTGACTCGTTCAGGAGGTGGATATCCCGCACCTACGCCTGTGGTGAAAACTAACAAATGGAGAGTTGAAAACGGATATTTGATTATTGAAGGCGAGTTCACGGGTGCCATTAAGGATGCTAAATTCTATAAGCTCAACGGCGAAGTCTTTGCCATTTTAGGAAATGTCAGAATAGGTTCAGCTATAAATAATCCTCAATCTAGCGGACCACTTCTTTGCCCATAATTAACAAAATAGGTTTCCACTTCGTCTAAGATAAGTGCAGTTGGTTTTGATCTCTCTGATCTCATGCTATACTCTCTGCCATAAAACCAGATAAACATGAATAAAGACTTCAGAGAGTGGCATAATCAAAAAAGTGATCTACATGAAAATAAAGTTCGTGCTTTTTTTCATGAAAGAGAAGTCTGGTTCGCCTCAGTAGGCATGAATATCGGTTTTGAACAAGATGGTCGTGGTGATACATTTCTGCGCCCAGTAATCGTTTTAAAGAAATTTAACAACGAAGTCCTGTGGTGTATTCCTCTTACCAAGAATCAGAAGAAAGGAAAATACTATTACTCATTTCCTTTAGGTTCAGAGGTAAGTACAGCTATTCTTTCTCAAATCCGTCTAATTGATTGTAAAAGATTACAATATAAGATTGGAGATATGGATCATAAGAACTTCGACGAGATAAAAGAAAAACTCAAGCAATTGCTCGCCTGAGTCTTTCTAGTTTATACCCCTTTCGGGGAGGGCCGAAGCCGTTTGTACCTATAGACTAGCATAGTAGGTTAAATATTACAAGCAAAAATGTGGATCGATGGATTTAAGCCATATTACAAGCCAAAAAGGTTCCAACATTGTCCCAGACGGTGCACAGAAAAATCGAATAGGTTATTTTACAGTATACTATTCCTCATCCCCAGCTGGTGCTGACGCACTCTCCTTACCACTCTTTTCGAACTCATGTAAAGCATCGATGATAGGTTGGATATTCCCTTTCAATATTAGTGGCAGCGTATGCCATGATTCCTTTATACGATGGTCAGTGAGTCTGTCTTGTGGATAATTGTAAGTACGGATTTTCTCTGAGCGATCACCAGTTCCGATCTGACCCTTGCGATTGGCAGAGAACTTCTTTGCTTCGGCTTCTTCCTGCATAGCCTCAAGTCGTGCAGTCAATATTTGCAGAGCCTTTTCTTTGTTCGCTGACTGACTTCTCTCTGCAACAGATCGAACAGCCATACCAGTCGGCTTGTGTATGATGCGAGCTGCAGTTTCAACCTTATTCACATTCTGACCACCTTTACCACCAGCACGTGATGTCTCAATTTCGAGATCTGAAGGGTTGATGACAAACTTGGATTTCTTGCGGATCGGCATGATGGCAACTGATGCGGTCGAGGTATGGATACGGCCCGATTTCTCAGTCTCTGGAACACGTTGAACACGATGAACTCCAGTTTCCCAACGTAGGTCATCATATATACCCTTACCTTTGATCTCCATAGAAGCCTCTTTATAACCACCGATATCATTGGACGACTCATCTATGATCTTCGTAGCCCAACCGCGATTTTCGGCATAACGCCTGTACATATTGAGAAGTTCTGCAGCAAATAGTGCCGCTTCATCCCCACCTGCACCGGCCCGTACTTCTAGAATGATTTCATTTGGCTTCTCTTCTTCGACAACGTCGTTTTCAATGATAGACTTCATCTGCTCTTCTAGGTTCTTCTTTTGCTCCAAGATCGACTGAAGATCTGTTTCAGCCAACTCCTTTAGGGATGGATCTTTTTCCATCATCCCACGAACTTCTGCTTCATCACGAATTAGCTTCTCATACATTCCTGCGAGAAAAGCGGTTTTTGGGTTTGATTTGTATGTATCTAGATTCATCTATGCCTTTTTAGCGGCTTTAGATTGGCGAGTCTTGAATTTCTCTACGCGTCCTGCAGTATCTATAGTCTTTTCCTGATTTGTATAGAAAGGATGAGAAGCACTGGAGATTTCGACATGATGAGCTGGATATTCCTTGCCATCTGTCCACTTTTCTGTGGCTTTTGTCTCAATCGTTGAAGGTATCAAGAATTTCGTATCGCTGGAATTGTCAGCAAATATGACCTGTCTGTAATTTTTTGGGTGTATATCTTTCTTCATATGTGGAAGTAATTTAACATATGGAATTGATTAAAGCAAGCCAGCAAAACAGCCGACAATCTACCCGATATGTTATAATATTTCCAATGTCACACAATACAACCCCAAAATCACACGTCATATACACAATAGCTGTGATCGGTTTTATCTATACCTTGCATCTAGTGATCCCGATGTATTCCAATTCGAGTTTTCTCAGCATATTCGCTGATGAAAATACACTGAGTTACATATACATGGCGGGTGCGGCTCTATCCATTTTCGGATATTTGATCGCGCCAGGGATCATCAGATATTTTGGTAACTACAAGACGACGATTGCTCTCATCATCATTCAAATAGTTCTATTCTACGGATTAGTGACTTCAACATCAGTAGTTACACTCACGATCATATTCATCATTCAAACAGCGATCATAGCTCTCATCAGTTTGTGCCTCGACATATTCCTCGAGGTTTACACCGAGGGATCCAACGTCGGTAGTGTACGCGGGCTTTACACTGCGACATTGAATGCATCGTGGGTAGTTGCACCACTTATCGGTTCTATGCTCATCAATGGTACAGATAATTATCGCAATACTTACGTAGCAGCGCTCGCTATGCTTTTCCCTCTTCTATATCTGGTTTATAGAAATTTCCCGAAATTCAAAGACCCCAATTACATCCACCTCTCACCACATCAGCTCATCAAGCATATATGCGTCAACAAAAGTTGGATTCAACTGTTTTTCGCCAACATAGTATTGCAGGTCTTCTATTCTTGGATGGTCGTTTATAGTCCTATATATTTAAATAAATCTATCGGATTTGGTTGGGAGGAGATAGGTATCATACTGGTCATCATGCTCATACCTTTTCCTCTCATTCAATACCCTCTCGGCAAATTATCTGACGGTGGATATGGTGGCCACAAATACGGTCAGAAGAAAATCATGGCCGCAGGATTCATAGTTATGGGTATTGCTACGATTTCACTATCCCTGTTTACACTGAAGAGTGTTGCCCTCTGGGCGACCTTACTGCTCATCACTCGTATCGGAGCCGCCGCTGTTGAGATCATGATCGAAACGTACTTTTTCAAGACTGTGTCTGTCAGAGATTCTGCAGCTCTCGGACTTTTCAGGATAACCAGGCCGCTATCTTATTTCATCGCTCCTCTCATCACTATTATTGGATTGTACTTTGTGAAAGACCAGTATCTATTCGTCATTGTTGGATTCGTATGTCTGTTGGCTCTGATCCCTGTTATGAAAATGAGAGAGGTTAGGAAATCAGTTAACTAGCAATATAATAAATTTTTAGTAGTTTTTCGTAATTGTCATCAATATTTGACTGACATTTCTAGTGACGGCCAAAATTTTGGGGTGTTATGAGGGGTATTGCATCTCTTACAAACACGCCATTTTCAAATCATGCCATGGCATGATTTTGCTAAATAGTGAAAATGTGCAAAAAAAGTGACCCAAAACGCCTTGTATTTACTGTGCGTATTTATATATAAAATATTAACTACCCCAAATCATGCCATGGCATGATTTGAAAATGGTAGCCTTCGCTGGGTATCCACCACCCCCAGACAAACTTCCTTCTCTTCATGACAAAGTTCTTCGTCATCACGTCACACTTGTCACCTTATATGATTAACCGTACAAAATATTGAAAACATTATTCCTTCATAGTAAAATCATCGAACACTATGCAAAACCAAGCTCCACGATACCCAACTTCGAAAAAGATGACGCAGATGCGCCGTGGATTATTGGAATTGGCGATACTCATCATACACTGAACAGGACGACACAGGTATGCGCAAATGTTATTACGTAACAAACCTAGGTATGAAAATGATGGAAGAATTGCGAAACTACTGGAACATACTAGATGCAACTCTGAAACAACTAAGATCACCCCGTTGATCGCCCCCATAATCCCTCACAGCCTTCATATCCCCTTTAAAACTTCCTACTCTCAATCATTAGAAACATCGGAATCTCTTTACGCGTACGATCTTCCTCAGCGGACCTCGGCCCGACTTGACTCTTTTTGTGAGAAATCCACTCTTCTAGACGAGTCACAGCGAGTCCTGACTTATTCAAAGCTTTGAAATACGATTGCAAAGGCCTGTGGAATGAAACAGTGAACTTTTTCTTTGCCGCTATATTCTCGCCAGGAGTCATATCAACCTTGATCTGAGCCTCGGACATATACTCATCGATCCTTCTATACATTTTTGCTTGTTGTACCCCCGATATTTCGGGCCTGAGATTGCGAGCATCATCCCATCTCCAACTCGAATATTTCGGGACTCGAAAAGCTGGGTGATTCAGAACGACTATCATCCTTCCACCCACTTTCAAAGTTCTACTACATTCCTGGAATGTCTCCAGTATTTTCTCTATATTCTGTAATGCGAGTATGATGACTACCACATCGATAGACCCATCCGGAACAAAGGTCAACTTATCTGAAGGCGTTACGTTATATACAACTGACCCCTTCTTTATGGTGTCATTACTTACATGCTTCTTGGCCAATTCGATCAATTCAGATGATATATCACAACCTATAACTTTCGCCCCATTATTGGCGAAAGCTCTGGCAAAATATCCCTGACCGCAAGCAACGTCCAACACAGCCATGCCAACCTTTGGATCGACTAGACGGATCAGATTGGGCATCAAAACATTCTTCTGATATGAATCTGCAGTGTCTTCAACTAAACCATCATACCATTCAGCAATGGCTCCCCAGGAAGTATTTTTGTCTTTCATATATATAGAATACCACAAAATCTGACATATGTGAAGTTGCTCAACAATTGTTAAATATAGATAAAACGACTATAATTGGTAAATATTAAGTAAATAATTCATTAAGTTTAATAAACGTATGCATAAAATATCCAATATCCGCGCACGAGAGATACTCGACTCTAGAGGCAATCCTACAATAGAAGTTGACCTTACCCTTTCCGATGGTTCATCTGGTAGAGCTGCCGTACCGAGCGGTGCATCGACAGGTAGTCACGAAGCGGTAGAGCTCCGAGATGGTGACAAGGTGCGTTATATGGGTAAAGGAGTACTGAAGGCCTGTGATAATGTTAACAAGACCATTTCCGAAGCTATCACAAACGGTGACAACGCCGCAGTCGGCTTCGATCAGAGATCACTAGACAATACCCTCATCAAACTTGATGGCACTCCGAACAAGTCCAAGCTTGGTGCAAATGCGATATTGGGTGTCTCTATGGCATTTTCGAGGGCGGTAGCCGAGAGTGAGAAGCAACCATTATTCCAATATTTCCGAAAGATTGCAGGTTCGAAAAACCCAGTCAGATTGCCAGTACCTATGATGAATATCATAAATGGTGGTGCTCATGCCGCCAACTCAGCGGACATCCAGGAATACATGATCGTTCCAGTTAGCCAAAAAACATTCAGAGAGGCACTCCGTGCAGGTGCAGAGATATTCCATACATTAAAGAAGATCCTATCAGAAAAAGGCTTGGCTACGACTGTCGGAGATGAAGGTGGTTTTGCACCGACACTGTCTTCAAATGAAGAACCGTTACAACTCATTGTTGAAGCAATAACTAAAGCAGGATATAAACCTGGAGTAGACATATTCATAGCTATGGATGCCGCCGCAACTGAATTTTATAAAAATGGCAAATACGAGCTCAAACGTGACAGCAAGTCATTCAATTCAGAAGAAATGGTGGCCTGGTATGAGTCCCTCGTTGCAAAATATCCTATAATATCCATCGAAGATGGCCTCGCCGAAGACGACTGGGATGGATACAAGATCCTCACAGACAGATTGGGCAGCAAGATCCAACTAGTTGGTGATGATCTATTCGTAACGAACATCGAGAGACTGGACCGCGGTATCGAATCAAAGATAGCTAACTCGATTCTCATCAAGCTCAATCAGATAGGTACCATTTCAGAGACTATTGATGCAGTTAACCTGGCCAACAAATTTAACTATACTGCAGTCATATCACATCGCTCTGGTGAGACAGAAGACGCTACAATAGCTGACTTTGCTGTAGGTACTGGTGCGGGACAGATAAAGACCGGCTCACTATCTAGATCAGAGAGAACTGCCAAGTACAATCAGCTTCTACGTATCGAAGAAGAATTGGGTTCAAGCGCTATCTACCCAGGAAAGACAGCATTCAAATAAAAAAGAAAAACCCTTTTGACGGGGTTTTCTTTCTAACTCGTTTCCACCAGCATTATGCCTCTGGGGCTGGTGCTGGAGGAGGAGTCTGAGGAGCTTGTGGCTCAACTGGCTTCTTTGTCCTTGCCATATTATTTATGCAGGTTGATTAACTCCCGCCCGTAAATTATACGCCCGGTACAAGTGGCAACCGCTTTCCCTCATCAACTTGACTTGTCGTCAAAGTGTAGTACAGAATAATGACCCAAACTCGTACTTCCCTGCCATGATGTAATTTGGACGAAAATTACATCACGATTACGATACTTTGCACAGAGAGAGCCTATCTGTGGTGTTACTTTTTTGACTTTGCTTGATTGGCGACCATATCAACTGCTCTTTTGACTTCATCAGGATCCCCTACGAAGGACTTGCTGACAAATTTCATGTCTGCATCGAACTCATATACGAGAGGTATCGCTGTCGGTATATTCAACTCAGTGATATCTTGATCCGAAATATTTTCAATATGTTTGACCAAAGCTCGCAAACTATTACCAGACGCTGCCACGATGACCTTACGACCATTCTTTATCTCTGGAACAATATTTTGACTCCAATACGGCACGACTCGAGCCACAACATCCTTCAGATTTTCTGAGAGTGGTATCTCTGTCTCCTTGAGGTCAGCATACAGAGGATTTTTCCCTGGATACATCGGACTATCTTTGGTTATCGATGGTATCAGAACATCATATCCACGACGCCAGATCTTGACCTGTTCCTCGCCATACTTCTCTGACGTCTCTGCCTTATTCAATCCCTGAAGTGCACCATAGTGACGCTCGTTCAATTGCCAAGCTGTACGAATCTCGATGTTCGATTCATTGAGTTCTTCGAGTACTATCTTCAGAGTCTTGGTCACTCTCATGAGTGGGTTCTGAAAAGCTAGATCGAAACTATATCCCTGTTGCTTTAGCGTCATACCAGCCTTGTGGGCCTCTATAACACCCTTTTCTGATAGATCGACATCTGTCCAACCAGTAAAACGGTTCTCCTTGTTCCAGACACTCTCACCGTGACGAAGTAATATTAATTTATACATAAATCTAATTATACACGAAAAACCGTCAAATCTACTATTTCTTTCTAACTACCAATACCCCGAGATACCTGACCAGCAATACGAAACTTGTCGCTATGAATGCGCCCACAGCCCAGCCAGCGATAACATCAGATGCCCAGTGAACATTGAGTACAACCCTCGTCATGCCTACAACGAAAACAGATAGCGAAAAAACCACGATCAGTAACTCTCTCTTTATATGTGTCTTTACTCTAGGTACGACTAGATATGTCAACAATACAAAGAATACTGCAGCCATACATGCATGTCCGCTCGGGAAACTCGGGTTATCGGCCAATATAACCAATGCATTGTCAGGCCTCATTCGCATGAAGAATTCCTTCATGATACCGAGTACGAACAATGTCGTGCTAGTCGAGAAAATGAATATGAGACCTAGTCGCCATCTCTTCTTGATCATTAAAGATACACCGAACAATATTCCCAATCCACCAGTAACATACATACTACCAATAGTAGTCACGAAAGTAGCGACCGATATCACTATCGGGTAGAGATGACCGATCCTATCCATGAAAGTATTCACAACCACATCAAAGTTAGCCATGAACGAATTACCAGACCAAGCATCCTGAACTGTAACTGCTAGTAGCACTAGAGAAATGATGTTCAGACCCAAACTGAATAATTCGTACTTTGCAAATATGTGAAATCTTGAATTGATAAATCTATAGCCCCACATGATGAGGATCGCTAGTATGATTCCTGCAACGGCGATCTTTCCGAAATATCCTGATGCATAATGATACCCTTCTCCAAAAACGTAACCGAGCATGATAGATAGTACTGCCCAACATACTCCACCTACAATATTATAGAACCAAAACTTCCCAGCCTTTATCTCACCTGTTCCTACCAAGAAAGGCATGAGTGCCCTCGTGACTGGACTGAAACGCCCAAGTATCATCGCCTTGCCAGTGTGAGTATCTAACATTTTTCTCGCTCTATCGATATGCGCATCTTTGATGAAAAAATACGGTCGTAAACGTGCTATGAGTGAAAGACCGTACTTTCTACCAAGGGTAAAACCGATATAATCACCGAGCAGTGCAGCAACCACAGTTACAGAGATCACCCAGTATATATTGAACACACCCATTCTAGCCAAGAATCCAGCTACTATAATAGAGATGTGCCCAGGAATTGCTGTACCGATAAGGGGTAATCCCTCTAGTAGTACGACGAAAAACAAAAAAGGATAACCGCCAGCCACGACGAAACTCTCTATGTTTCTAGACAAAGCAAAAAAGAAGTGAGCGTAAGGCATATAGCTGTCATTATTATAGCAGTATGTTATAATCAAAATCCAATAGGTTGATAACAACATATTATTAAGTAAACTAGATAAATAACATCAATTATGAAGAACATTACAATATACTCAACACCAACTTGTGTCTATTGCAACATGGCCAAGACATTCTTCAAGGCCAATAACATGACATTCAAGGAATTCGATGTCTCCTCTGATCTCGAGAAGCGTAAGGAAATGATAGATATGACAGGCCAAATGGGCGTTCCAGTCATCAAGGTTGATAATGAAGTCGTCGTCGGATTTGATGAGTCAAAACTGAAAGCCGCGATTGGAGCCAAGTAGAAGTTAAGCTAACTCTCTCAATTACCAAAAAATGACCTTATAGAAAAGTTGGGTCATTTTTTTGTGCGGGTTGTGGTACGAATTTCTCGCAATGAGTAATATAGCTTGAATTTAGGTTAATTAGCGACTATTATCCGGCAGAAAATTATCCTTAGAAACAACCGACCTACCCAACTCCTTTTCAAGCTCCTTTCTAGCTACACCGGCAATCTTGCCACCACGGTTTGCATCAGATTTTATCTTTGATACACCGACGGATTCTTCTTGACGATGAATCTCGGTAGTTGACCTTTCACCGAGCATTGTGAAGATCAATTCAAAGTCATCCATATGGTCTCGTAGATTTTCCCGTTTCAAACCCTTCAGTTTCTTGTAATCATTGGGAGTGATACCAAAAGTTGCCTTGGAGATCTCAGCTGTCAGGATTTCGTAATCCTTTTGTTCATTTGCTCCTCGATTTTTCCATTCACCTGTTAATTCCTCACGGATAGCTATGCCACGCATTCGTTTCTCGATCCAACTATCTGGATAGCCTTTGAGTTTATAGAGAAGACGAGTCCGCTTCGTAGCCAATTCTGGGTTTTCGATTTCTTGAATGCGTTCGTAACCGACTTTTGCAAGCCAACGTTTGAAAGGTTCAGCTTTGGGAGATGGTACAGACTGAATTATACGCAACATCCCTTCAGTATCGGCACAATCTGTTTTACGCATCTTGTTATCTGGAGCAAGCAACTTCAACTCTCGACAAGTTGTCGAGAGTTGAATACCTTCTTCATCTTTGACTCTTTCCTTCATTCTATACCAATAATCACTCGCATCTGTGGTATCAGTTAGAGCTTGAATAACATCAACAACAGAAAACCACCATTCATTTTGGTAAATGGTTTTGCGTATTTGTTTCTTCTTGAATATGGCAATCTTTGTAACTGCTTCCATACAACAATTCTCTCACTTCAAAAAGAAAAAACAATATTGACCACTATAAATATCAGTGTGCGGGTAGCGAGAATCGCCCGCAGCTCTCACTCGCTACCCACTCGTTCGGCTTGGGCACCGCCTCACGGCTCGCTCTTGCTAGAGCTCGCACGTTCCGGCGTTCGATTCTCACCACCTCGTCTCTATGATGCTAAACTCGCAGGCATAACATGCCTGCTCGTTTATCATATGAAGCGTACCCCTTTTAGTAGACACTTTAGAAACCCGCCCCCGCGCCTTCTAGG
>JBAXUB010000009.1:0-47179 GCA_037129895.1 Candidatus Tayloriibacteriota bacterium
ACCCATTCCCCCTCCCGCTTCCCCACCAGATCCACCAGGCGTTCCTCCTCCACCCCCTAGAATATTCCCGATGCCGAGACCGCCTATCAAACTACTTATCGCACAGCCAGCCAATGATCCGCCTAGTCCACTAGCGATACCACCAACAGTCTGTGCCTTCGCCATGAAAGGAAAAGATATCATTGAGAGTGTAGATATACTCAGGCCCAGGATAGAGATTTTGCGGAAGAAATTGTTTTTCATGTTTGTAATCACGATTACGACTAAGAGTTACTGAGCATCACGTTGATAAACGTACCATCAAAGATAAGTTTGCCCCCTCTAGCTTCCATGTTAGCTCTCATGCTCAATATCGCATCTATGATCTGCTGTACTCCGTCCTGATAGTTATTGATACCGAGTAGTCCTCGTAGCGGATCAGTGTGTACTAATTGCAAAGATTCTGCATTGAATTTCATAGTACTAAAACCGTTGATGAGATTTATCATATCCATAGACAATACCGAGGGAGTCTGTATTTTCTTCAGGCTGTCTATGATCTGCTGATAGTTCTTGACGATCGGGGTGATCTTATTTAGTAGGTCATAATCTTTTTGTGCTACTGCAGTGTTGGCGATCACGACTTCATTTTGTTTCACATTATAGAGGGAAAAACTATTTGCTACAGCTGCATTGAATGTGTTCAGTGTATCTGTATCTGCTCGGAGTGTAGTCTTTAGATCACTCAGTACATAAAGTTTAGGAGTTTTGGAATTGACCGCAGAGGAGATGACAACTTGCCCTGCTGCGTCTACAGAATTCGTGTCAGTATTCATACCTGTTTGTTTCAGCGCCATATAACTGACCAATGCTGCCTTGCCGAAAATAGCAGTCATACTATCTCCGTCTACGATCAAGGATGATGAGGAGGTAGAATTGCCAGTCGAGTTCTTTTCATCCGCGAAGGATTTTTTCCAGTCAGCACTCGAAGAAGCAGAACCAATATTTGAATTGGTGTATGTTTCCGTTGTTGTAGCTTCCCCTTGGGCGATGACATTTTCCGTAGGAATTTTGTCACTTTTTGACATGAAGAGCACAATTGCGACAGCTGCAATACATACAACAGATACGATCAACGTTTGTAAACGAGGGCGGGCAATTGCCATAACACAATTATAGCAAGAAACATTGTTTATACCCCATTATTTTGGGGATAACGCAAAAGTTAATTTGGGACGATAACAGATATTCTCTCGGTGATGCGAAACCAATCAGAGATAGATATTTTTTCTGCACGAATTTTGATGTCCAATTGCAAGTCGATCCACATCTTTCGTATTGCCGATCGGTCTTCTTCGTTGTTGAATTTTTCTAGAATATTGTTTAGAGCATATTTCCTCTTGTGAGCAAAACCAGCCTTCAAAATGTGGAAAAATCTAGGTATTTTGACATTATTTTCCTTGAAATGTATATCGGAGATATTTTCTATCGATAGAATAGCCGAATCTACTGTCGGTGGAGGAGAAAATGCCCCTTTTGACACCCTTGCTACCATGTTAGGGGTGCCGAAAGCCTTTACAGAGATTGATAGAATGCTTTCTTTACCGTTTTCACCAAGTTCTGCTCCAGAAGGTGAATTTTTCGCAGTTATTCGGTCTGCGACCTCCTTTTGGACTAGCAAAATCATGCGATTTGGCCTAGGTTCATGCTCCAAGAACTTCTCCAAGATCGCTCCAGTGATGTAATATGGGATATTCGCGACGATGGCGTAATCACCACTCGTTAGATTCACAGTAGAATCGTCCAAGATGTCCCCTTCGATGATACTCAGTTGCCCACTTTGGCATTCGTTTGCGAATTCCTGCTTCAGTAACTCGATCGCTCGGCTGTCTTTCTCTATAGCGAGTACTTTTGCACCAGATTCTAGAAGTCTCCTCGTCAATATACCAGTGCCGGGTCCGATTTCGAGGATGAGTTCATCTTTTTTGATATTTGATGCAGCGATGATCTGCTCGAGTACATGTTTCGAAGTTAGGAAATGTTGACCGAGTGATTTTTTCGCTGTTAAGTCCATACCGGCATATTACACGTAAATAGGAATATTTAGAAGTCTATGAAGATCGCTTTTGCTCCGCTCGGTTTTTCTGGTGCTTGATCCTCTATCAAATCTTTTTCGATGTCTTGGATGAATTCAGAAGGGTTGTTTATTCTCTGGTTACCGAATACTGTGCGGAGTATAGTGTGACTGAGATAGATTTTCTTCCTTGCTCTCGTCAATGCAACATAGAAAAGTCTTCTTTCTTCCTCTTCTTCGGATTTACTGATACCTGCATCGTCGAGATGTTTGAATGGAAACAGATCTTGTTCCATTCCAGCGACAAAAACATAGTCGAACTCCAAACCTTTCGCGGCATGGACAGTCATTAACTTCACTGCGTCTTCATTTTTCTGTAGGTCATCCTGATCTGTTGCTAAGGCCGCATTCGATAGTAGTGATTCTATACCCTCCTCCGGAGTTAGATTGTCGTATTGTATTGCGACAGTTACTAGTTCACGCATGTTCAATATTCTTTCCTCGTCTTCTGCGTCACCTTCACGCATCGATCCTTCGATCCCTGTTTCTCGTATGACAAATTTCACTGTTTCCGAGGTTTTGTTTTCTGTCGCTTCTTTCTTTATGTCGTCCAACAGTTTCCAGAAACTAGCCAGCTTTTGCTTCATATTTGGAGGCAGTACATCAGATTGACCGGACATAATTTTGGCTATTGTTGCCTTACCGATACCTCTCGTTGGTACGTTTATTATCCTACCAATGTCTGACCAAGATTCTCGATTGAGGGCGGCGCGAATATACGAGAGAATGTCTTTGATTTCCTTTCTTTCGAAGAATCTAACACCAACGAGTTGATACGGAATATTTTTTTTGATGAATGATTCCTCCAGAACTCGTGATTGGAAATTCGTGCGATACAGAACAGCGATTTCCCTCGGGTTTATGCCTGAAGAAATCAAACTTCTACTAGTATCAGCGATGCTTCGCGCTTCATCGATCTCAGTGTACGAAGCTATGAGAGAGATTTTCTCGCCATGATCATTGTCGGTGTATAGAGTTTTCTTTTTTCGTAGGGTATTTTTTTCGATAACATTGTTTGCGGCCGCTAAAATATTTTTTGTTGATCTGTAATTTTTCTCCAAGGTGATAACCGTGGCATCTGGAAAGTCTTTTTCAAAATTTAAGATATTTTCTATCGTTGCGCCTCTCCAACTGTAGATGTTCTGATCAGCATCCCCCACTACGCAAAGGTTTTTGTTTTTTTCAGCGAGAAGTTTGACGATCTTATATTGAATTTTGTTTGTGTCTTGATATTCGTCTACGTGCATATATTTCCAAACGGCGGAGTAGTGTTCCTTTATGTCTGGGTATTTCTCTAGAATCTCAGCAGTTTTGAGTAGTAGATCATCAAAGTCGAGTGCTTTTTCCTTTGCAAGTATGATCTCATATTTTTCCCATACCTGTGCCGTCACTTCCTCAGTGTAACCCTTTGCATGATCGAAATATGATAATCGGTTGACTCCGTCACCCTTTGATCTTGAGATCATGTTCAATATTGTTCCAGGATCAAACTTCTTTGGGTCGATACTGCACTGGAGCATTGATTCTTTGATGGCTCTGCGCGAATCATTTCTATCAAATATCGTGAAATGCCTCGTCAAACCCAGTAATCTAGCGTTTTCTTTGATGATATGGACACCGAGGGCATGGAAAGTACTGACAAAAGGCCTTTCTGTGATGGAAATAGGCAGATTCAAGCCCTTATCATCAGAAAGTAGATGTTGAACCCTCTCGCGCATCTCTTTTGCTGCCTTATTGGTAAAAGTTATAGCCAATATCGAAGTTGGAGCCACTCCAGTCTTTATGAGGTGGAGTATTCTCTGTGTTATGACTCGAGTTTTGCCAGAACCGGCACCAGCTACGATGAGTACTGGTCCGTCGACCGTATCTACTGCCCTTTGTTGCGCTTCGTTCAAAGTATTCATCGTGCTAGTTTAACATACATATGGGCACACTCAGAGAAAACGTAACCAAGTGAAATAATGATACAACGATAGTTGACAGGTTGGCAAGGAAAATAGTTATGCACAGGTGCCGTTGACAATATTTTCCTGACTGATACCCTATAGAGGCAATAGATTGATTGCGTTGTGAGAAGTGGCTTAACAAAGCCATTTATTGCAATATATTGTAATACGGTGCGGAAGACTTGCAGAAAGAGAAAATGCATTATGAAATCAGAACACAAAAATAAAGCAAAATATAGTAATTATTTTAATAACCTTCTAACAATTGGAGGGGTTTTCATTTTTGGCTTTTTGATGGCGATGGCGTTCCAAAAGAATGCCCAAGCAAGTATCGGTTCGGTCATATCTTCCCTGTTTGGTGGAGAGTCTGTGTCTGCCAAGATTGAGAGAGAGTCTTCTTCGACCAATTCACAGACAGTACCTATTCTCCAATATTATGCCGTTAATATTGATCCAACTCCGGGCAAGCAGTCCGATATCGTACCTGTTGATAACGAAAATACTCTGAATTCGGATCTCGCTAGGAGCAATGCGACCGGTACTGATACATCAAATATGCAGATTAGTACCTATATTGTTCGTCAGGGGGACACTATATCGAGTGTAGCAAAGATGTTCCGTGTCTCAACGAATACGATTCTCTGGGCCAATGATTTGACTGGTAAATCGGTGTTGAAGACCGGACAAACACTAGTCATCCTACCTATCTCAGGTATTTCATATACAGTAAAGAGGGGCGATACTATCAAAGGCATTGCCAAACATTTTGGTGCAAATGCGGAGGATATTGATCAGTTTACCAATGATATTCTGGTATACAACGATATCTCTATGTCTACCCCTATCATAGTTGGTCAAACGATCATCGTTCCGGACGCTGAGTTGTCTGCTGATAATGTGAAGCCAGTGAATACCTCTATCAGTATCGTCGCAAAATGTGGTAGTCGTGATGCTAGGATAGAACCACTTCTCGACGCAGGCAAGAAATTACCAGCATATACGAAGTATTATGCTAGACCTATATCGGGTGGTTACAGGAGTCAATGTCTACATGGTCACAACGCTATCGATCTAGCTGCTCCAGTTGGCACATCATTGCTCGCTTCTGCAGGTGGAACGGTCATAATTTCCAAGAATAATGGAGGATGGAATGGTGGATATGGTAATTACGTAGTTATATCACACGCCAATGGCACGCAAACTCTATATGCTCATATGTCAAAGCCGACAGTCTCCGTAGGTGATGTAGTCAAACAAGGACAGAGAATCGGATATATCGGTATGACCGGATGGACATATGGTCCTCACGTACACTTCGAGATTCGTGGAGCACAGAATCCTTTCTAGTAATATCAGCCGTCTGTTTTTCTGCGGTATTGGAGAGCTTCTAGTATATCTAGTTCGGATATAACACCCCGTTCAGCTAGGTCGGCTATGGTCTGAGAAATTTTGATGATCCGATGGAATGATCTGCCTGATAGTTGTAGTCTCTGTGCCGAAGATAGTAGTAACTGTCGAGCGCTATCGTCGATAACGACGATTTTTTCTATGTCGCTCGCGCCAAGCTCGCTGTTAAATGACTTGTTAATGCAGAATCTCTCGTATCGATCTGATTGGATATGGCGAGCTCGCAGTACACGCCCGCGAATGGTTGCAGAAGTTTCCGCTGAGGAGGATTTTTCCGTCATCTTTTCATAGTCGATCTTGTTTACGTTTAGCCAGATATCTATACGGTCTGCTATCGGGCCAGACATTTTCCTTCTATATGTCTCTAGTATGTATTGTGGACAGGCGCAGCCGTTTTCTTTACTTTTACCGCAGGGGCATGGGTTCATAGAAGCTATCAATATGCATTGAGCGGGAAATGTGACTGCTCCCTTGGCTCTAGATATGGTGATAGTTCTCTCTTCGAGAGGCTGTCTCAGGGCTTCGATAACAGAACGATCGAATTCGGGGAATTCGTCTAGGAATAGTACGCCTCGATGAGCCAATGTGATTTCTCCGGGTCTAGGAAAATTTCCCCCACCAACGACGGCAGGATATGAAGCGGTGTGATGTGGTGATCGAAATGGTGGCGAAGTTATCAGTTTACCGTTCAATGTTCTCGCTGCAGAATGTATGCCAGTCACTTCTACTGACTGTTCGTATGTTAATGCCGGTAAAATTGATGAGAAACTTTGAGCTAGCATAGTCTTACCAGTGCCAGGTGGTCCGAATAGCATCAGATTGTGGGCACCGGCCGCGGCGATCTCCAGACCCCGTTTAACCATTTCATGTCCGCGGATCATTCTCATATCTGTGTAATTGCGCTGGTCTATCGATGCTTTTGTCAGGTCACAATGTTCCAAGATCTTTATCGATATATTTCCCCGCAAATGTTCTATCACTTCAGCCAATGAGCCGGCCGGGTATATCGATATATTCTTTGCCAGGGAGGCCTCTATTGAATTTTCTCGTGGAACATAGGCTTCTGTGAATCCGAGACTAGAGATTTGGCATAGAATTGGCAGAATACCACTGACCCTGCATAGTCTGCCCTCTAGTGAGAGCTCGCCTAGGAAGATCTTACCTTTCGAATCGAAATCTAGCTCATGTGCAGCGGAAAGGTATGTGATAGCGATCGCTAGGTCAAATGACGGACCCTCTTTCCTCATATCTGCTGGCGATAGAGATACGACAACTTTTTGGTTCTTTTGTTTCGGAGAGACGAAGTTGCTGTTCTTGATCGCCGCAGAAACGCGATCTTTTGCTTCATCGACGGCTCTATCGCCGAGTCCAACGATCGAAAATGAATGAAGACCGTTCGATATGTCTACCTCGACATTGATTATCTCTGTTTGTAATCCGATGAGTTGTGCACTATATGATTTTGATATGCTCATAGAGAGATCATATCAAAGCAGAGATAAAATCCTGATGAATTTTTGTTCAAGATTTGATAAAGAAACGATAAAGACTAGAAAATATTAGTTGTGGACGTGTTTTATAGAAATTCTAGCGGATGGATTGGCTTCCAGTCGGTCTTTCTCTATAGGTTTGCCGCACTTTTCACATATGCCAAATGTTCCCTTTTCTATTCTGTCCAATGCTGAGTTAACCTCGATCAATTGGTTGTCTAACTGAGCCAAAATGTTGTTGTTTCCTTCGTATTCCTCCAATTTGTCTGCGACTTCGTTCTCGTCTGCAGTATCAACTTCCATACCTCCGCTAGATGCATCCCAAATACCCTTTGCATTGGGGTCTTTCTGGCCGATCGACGCAAGTTCTTGTTCGAGATCAACTTTCTCTGCTAACAGTTTGGTTTTGAATTGTTCCATATCTTTTTTGTTCATGATGATTGTAGTTTAACGTACATATGCTTCTCTTTCAAGTCGAAGTATTATCTCTGCCAAGGTATCTTCATTGGTGGAAATGACCAAGCGATTGTTGTCTATGAATGAATATAGGAATAATGTGTCACCCTCAGCTGTTATAAACTCTCTGACGTCTTTATTTTTGACTATTTTGTCTTGGAATTGGCCGCGCAATGTGAAATATGGGATAACTGGAGCCAAAGTTTCAACTTCGGGGGTTGTTGATGCCGATGTGCTACTACTCGTTATCGTACTACTTGTCGATGTGGTTCCTACATCACCAGCACCTGGCAGTAATGACTCGATATTTCTCAGAGTATCAGCATACAATGATGCATTGGAAGTTGTAGGAGATGCGGAGTTAGATACACCCTGAGGTGCCACAGAGAATAAGTACCGCTTCAAATCATCCGGCATGACACTTTCCCAAGCCAACATTCCGGCGAATGCATTTTGAAAGAAATTATTTTTGGCCACAATAAATACGTTTTTCTCGTTATTACTGTCTATGAATACTCCCAACATCCATGAAGGAGTCAGAGACCTCGTCAGTAGATCTGGTGCCGGAATTTTCAGGGTCTTTATCATTTGTTGTGCTGTGACGCGACCCTTAATGCCGTTAAGGTCGGTGGTATATGGAACTATCTCAGTGATCGTTCCTGGATTTTGCACAGATGATATTTTGCCCTGTATCGCTCTCAGCATATCGATTGAGCCGAGTCCGTCGACTGCGACGATCGATTGTGCATCGGAAGGAACGAGTGAAGTAGCTTTGGTCTGTATGACTTGCGGGGCAACTACTGCAAGTGGACTGATGCTATATAGATAATACCCTCCACCGAGTCCGGCCAAGATGAGAACGAGGCTTATGATGATCAGGATTGATTTCTTGTGAGAAGTTGGCGAACTACTATTCGTCAGTACATTTTCATCACCAGTTTCGCGTCTTTTCTCGGCCATGGCCATATCGATAGCAGAAGTACCTCTAGACGTGATCGTCTTTGCAACATCACCCTCATACGTCCTTATCCCTGCGAGACCTGGTATGGTCTTTTCTGCACCCGACGAAAAAGGATACGAAGTTTGTGTCGGAGTCGGAACCTTTTCTGTTGTAGCGAGGGGCTTCCCAGGTATAGGGGCAATATTCTGTGGCGGTATAGTTATGACTGGTTCGATCTTTATGGGTTTGATCGGTTCCTTTTGTTCAGGTATTTCAGGCATATCGCCACCCTTCAAAGGCAGAATGTTTAAGTCAGAGGAAACTTCGAATACCTGCTCAGAACTATAAGGAGCTTCAGGTGGTGTCGTCGAAGTAACATCGGTTGTTTGTTGTGGAGAATTAGACCCACCTTCCTCGACGGGTTCCTTTCCTGGTTCTATGATTATGTCATCGTCCATTGTGACATCATTATAGCAGAGACAAAAAAAGCAGCATACCCTCTATGCTGCTTTTTTCTGATTCACTCGATCTAGTATCTCTTGGTGAATGGTTTCTTTGCCATCGGAGTCTCTTCCCTCTTTGTGAAGAAATCAGGGTTTGCGCCCTTGATAGAAAGATTGATTCTACCTTTATCATCTACTTCTTTCACGATTACAGGAACCTTGTCCCCTTCCTTCAAGTACGTTGTGACACGTTCAACTCGGAATGGTGCTATCTCAGAGACGTGTACAAGACCTTCGGCGTTATTACCGATTTTCACGAATGCCCCGAAGTCCATGAGTCTAGTTACTTCACCGTCGAACTTCTCACCAGGCATATATTCGCGAGTCATTCCATATATGATTTCTTTTGCCTTTTGCGCAGTCTCATTCTTTCCAGTGATGAATATTGTTCCATCATCTTCTATAGAGATATCCTCAACATGAGTAACGTCACGGATCTCATTGATAGTTTTTCCTCCTGAACCGATGACGAGGCCGATCTGATCCGGTTTGACTTTCATTACGATTATCTCAGGCGCGTTAGGTGAGATTTTCGCTCTTGGAGCTGCTATTTCCTTTTCAATAACATCCAATATGCGGAATCTCGCTGACTTTGCCTTTTCGAAAGCTTCGCCAAGAATATTCAATGGAATACCACCAACTTTGACGTCCATTTGTACAGCTGTGATGCCGGTTCTTGTTCCAGCGACCTTGAAGTCCATGTCACCATGATGATCTTCTGGGCCTTGGATATCGGTCAACACCTTGTATTCCAGATCACGAGGGTCGACCTCGGTAGCCTTGCCATGAGGTCTACCCTCGGGGTTTTTCTTTGCCTTTCTCATCATGAGTCCTGAAGCGATACCAGCAACAGGTGCCTTTATAGGAACACCGCCATCCATGAGTGCTAGTGTAGATCCACAGACAGATCCCATAGATGTTGAACCATTCGAAGCGAATGCCTCGGATACTAGTCTGATCGTATATGGGAATTTGTCCTTTTCTGGAATAACTGGTAGTAATGCTTTTTCTGCTAGAGCTCCGTGGCCGATCATACGACGATTCGTTCCGCCAACGCGTCCTGTTTCACCTGTTGAGAATGGTGGGAAGTTATAGTGGTGCATGAATCTCTTGTTCTCTGTGAGACTTAAACCTTCGATGATCTGCGCGTCTCCAGGCGAGCCGAGTGTGAGGACAGACATGATATGTGTACCGCCTCTATAAAATATTCCAGAACCATGAAGTATCGATGAAATGCCGCCAGCTTGCGCGAATAGTGGGCGTACATCGTCCATTCCCCTACCGTCTGCGCGCTTGTCTCCATCTATAGCGCCATCATGTATGAGGTCGTTTACTGCTTCCTCGAATACTTCTTGTGCCATTACAGTGTCACCTTCTGGCATTTTTTCAGCAAAAACTTTTGTCCACTCACCATTGATTTCTGAAATCTTCGAATGGCCAGGGACTTTGCTAAATATGTATTTGTCCAATTTTGGAGCGATCTCCTTGTCGAACAACTCTTTCGTTCCAGGTGTTGGTTCTTTGATCGTAACCTCAGTTTTCGTCTTTCCCATATCTGCAACTATCTTTGACTGCCATACCTGGACTTTCTCTATTTCGTCAGATGCTAGTTTCAAGGCTTCATTCAATGTATTTTCAGAAACTTCTTTACTAGCCACTTCTATCATATTGATCATTCCATCTTTTCCGCAAGCGATCATATCAATATTTATTCCAGCATCTTCTCTGATCTTGTATTCAGGATTTACATGCCAATCGGCACTCTTGGCAATTCTGACAGCTGATGCTGGTCCATTCCAAGGAATATCTGATACCCCTAGGGCGAGTGATGCTGCTATAACAGCGACTGCATCAGGATCTTCTTGACCGATAGATAATGTAGTGACGATCACTTGTACCTCGTTTCTCATTCTTTGATTGAATAGTGGGCGAATAGTTCTGTCGACTATACGACCAGAGAGGATAGATTCTGTAGAAGGTCTTCCCTCTCGGCGCATGAATCTCGATCCCAAGATTCTGCCAGTTGCATAAAACCTCTCCTCGAAATCTACTGTCAATGGGAAAAAGTCCCCATCTTTCAAGTCACCCATAACTGCTGTTGCTAATATTGTTGTATCACCATAACGAACGATCACGGCACCATTTGTTTGGTCCGCGAGATCATTGAATTCAGCGGAAAGTGTTTTTCCACCGATCTCAATTGAGTATTGTTTTTTATTCATAAGTTTATAACGAGTCGCGCTGGTATTACCATTTGGCATAACCTTATCGCAGCTCATTTTTTCGCCCCTAGATTTCAGTTTTGAATCGATCTGGAATTTTCTAACCAAACCTTTCAAATCTGTCTATCCAAGGGCGAGTTAATAAATTGATAATGTGCCTCTAGGCCACGCCGCAGCTATACGCATAGGCGAGCCGACGATAATAATGTAGCAGAAATAGTCGGAAAAGGCTATTTGAGCATGGGTTGTTATTGCGAGGGGCCCATTATCTGAGTTTTTTATTTTCCGGATTTTTCAAGAAGTTCTTTTTAGAAACCACGGAACGTCCAAGTTTTTCTTCAAGCTTTCTACGGGCGCCGCCGGCTATATCACCACCCGCTTGGGCGTCACTTTTTAGTTTTCGTAAACCTTTTGAGTCTTCATTTCTATGAATTTCTGTCGTGGATCGTTCGCCAAGCATGTTAAATATAAGTTCGAAATCATCCATGTGGTCTCGCAAGTTTTCGCGTTCTAGACCTTTTAGTTCCTTATATTCAGTTGGCGTGACTCCAAAAGTAGCCCTGGAAATTTCCGCAGTTAAGATTTCATAGTCTATTTGTTCCGTTGCACCGCGGTTTTTCCATTCATCGGTGAGTTCCTCTCGGATAGCAATGCCACGTAAACGTTTTTCTATCCACGAGTCGCTGTAACCCTTGGCTTTATACAAGAATCTCGTACGTTTTGTGGCAAGTTCGGGGTCGTTGATTTCCTGGATACGTTCGTATCCAACTTTTGCTAGCCAACGTTTAAATGGTTCTGCTTTTGGTGACGGAATGGATTGGACAATGCGGAGAATTGCTTCAGTGTTCGAACAAATCATTTTTTGTGGCCCTCCTGCAGTGTTTACTGAAAGGGGGGTGGCAATTTGCCCCCACCCTTTTGCAACTTCTGGGTCCCGCCTTCGCATATCTTTTAGGTATCCATCTGGATCAACCGAGTCCGTTAAGGCCTTGATGACATCGACAACAACAAACCACCACTCACCGCCGTGAATAGTTTTACGAACTTTTGTGCCTCTGAACAATACGATTTTTGTCGACTCCATGACCCAATTATACTCCACGAAAAACTATTGGGAACTTCCTTCACCAATATTTTTGTTTCGCAATGAAAATTTTCTTTTTTCATCCTACTTCTTTCCACCTCCTCCGCCACGTAGCAAATATTTATTTGGTGACTCATCTAGGTCCATGAAATGGTCTGTAGCCTCGATAAGTTTTGCAGAAGTTGATTTTCTGAATGATACAACTTCGACTTGGCAACCTTGATTCATCTGCAAGTATTCTACTAGTGGTACGAAGTCTCCGTCACCTGTGAGCAATATTACTGCATCGAGTTTCGGTGATAGTTTGACGGCGTCTATGGCTAAGCCCACATCCCAGTCGGCTTTCTTTGCACCGGAGCTGAAGATCTGCAAGTCTTTGACTTTTGTTTCTATGCCCATCTTCGTTAATGCATCAAAGAATGCGTTTTCTTCGCCAGATTCTGTGGCGATGACGTATGCGATCGCACGAACGAGCTTTCTTCCGTCCAATGAGTCCTTGACTATCTGGCCGAAATTAACTTTTGAATGATAAAGATTCTTGCCACCGTGATATAGGTTTTGTGCGTCTATGAAAATGCCGACGCGTTGCTCTTTGTGTTTTATGATTGACATGTTATGAAAATATTAAATTTTTAATAAAAAGACTATAGATAAATTATGGAAATAGTGTTCAATGAAAAATTACGGACAGATCGAAATATGGTGATATGGAGAAATGGAGTGATAACAGATAAATAATGATAAATCTAATAAGAAAGAAAACCGACCTTTGTCGGTAATTCTATCTCAGAATAGTCAAAATACCAATTATTTCTTTAGATCCAACTTCTTTATGATAGCTGAGTATCTTCGAGGATAGTTTTTCTTTAGGTAAACTAGATGTGTCTGGCGGTCAGCAACCATTCCTAGGAGACCACGTCTTGAGTGATGATCCTTGCGATGTTTCTTTAGATGTCCTGTGAGCTCGTCTATTCTCTTGGTCAATAGAGCCACTTGGACTTCTGGAGAGCCAGTATCTTTCTCGTGGACGCCTGAATCCTTGATGATTTTGACTTTTTGTCGTGTTGTTAACATGGAAATGATATTAGCATGAATAAGTGATGAGTGCAATATGTATGTGAAGTTGGTCAGATGTTACAATACTCTTATGTCGCACAATATAGTTGAAATGAAACAGCAGTTTCTCGAATATATCGAGATAGAAAAAGGCCGTGGAGTGAAGACTGTTGAGAATTATGATAGGTATTTGAGGCGTTTCATTGATCATACAAAGGTAAAGAAGGCCGAAGACATCACGGCCGAGATGGTGCGAGAGTTTAGATTGTGGCTCAATCGTCAGTCTACTGGCAATATCCGCGCAACTGGCGAAACATTGAAAAAGAAGACACAGAACTATTATCTCATCGCTTTGCGAGCATTCCTGAAGTTTTTGGCCAGAAAAGGTATAAAATCCCTTGCTCCAGAGCAGATAGAGCTGGCAAAAGTTGGAGATCGTTCGCTTGACCTTATAACTACAGGTGAACTGGAGAGGTTATTGAAGGCGCCAGAAGGAAATGAATTGCAAGTATTACGCGATAGAGCCATATTGCAATTGCTATTTTCTACTGGATTACGTGTTTCAGAGCTCGCTTCTCTCTCTTGTGACCTGGATCTCTCATCTGATGAGTTCACTGTGCGCGGTAAAGGTGACAAAACGCGCGTCGTTTTCCTTTCATCTGAGGCGAAAGATGCCATAAAGAAGTACCTAGACAAGAGAACAGATATGGACGATGCTATGTTCGTGCGAGTTCCTGGTAGTGAGATGAGAGGTGTAAAGGGTGAATCCGGCCTGACGAGGCGATCTATTGAAAGAATAGTGAAGAAATATGCAGTAAAGGCCGGAATATCCAAGAAAGTCACTCCACACGTCATGCGTCACATGTTTGCCACGGATTTGTTACGCAATGGTGCTGATCTGCGATCGGTACAGATGCTTTTGGGTCATGCCAACATCGGAACTACGCAGATATATACACACGTCACAGATAGTGAGCTTAAAAGGGTGCATAAACAGTTTCATAATAAAAAATAATATGAAAATCATCTCATGGAACGTGAACGGCTTGCGCGCAAATGTAAAGAAAGGTGGTTTCGACTGGTTCCTGAATGAATCACCAGACATTTTTTGTTTACAGGAAGTAAAGGCGGAGGCAGAACAGCTAGAAGATGGCGTCAGGAATCCGGTTGGGTATTATTCATTCTTTGACCATTCAAAAGGTCGCAAAGGTTACAGTGGTGTTGCGGTGTACTCAAAGATAAAGCCAGAAAAAGTTGAGTATGGTCTAGGGAAAGATGACTTTGATCAGGAGGGGCGCTTCATAGCACTATATTTCGGCGCAGATCAGCTAGAAAAAGGTATCGGAAAGACAGCTCTCATGAACATATACTTCCCTAACGGAGGTGGAGGTCCAGAGAGACTGGCATTTAAGCTGAAATATTATGAGCATTTCTTGAATTATATAAATGAATTACACGCTTCCGGTTATGAGGTTATCTTTTGTGGTGACGTAAATACAGCGCATACCGAGATCGATCTCGCGCGACCGAAGGAAAATGTAGACAATACCGGCTTCCTACCTATCGAACGTGCATGGTTAGATGATGTAGTGAAAGCTGGGTATACTGATGTTTTTCGACATTTTAACCCTGAATTAAAGGAAAAATACACATACTGGGATATGAAAACGTTTGCCCGTGACCGCAATGTTGGTTGGAGGATAGACTACTTCTTTGTCTCCCCTGTTATATTGAAACACGTCGAAAAAACGAGGATTTTGGACAAGATTATGGGTTCTGATCATTGCCCGATAGAGTTGGTAATCAATTAATAATCCAGCTTCTGGAAATTATTATTCAGCCAGCTAGTCATTACAATGGCCACTGGCCGAGAATTTCAGGTATGGAAAAGGCCGCGAATGCGAACCTAGAAATTGGTTTTGCAATGCGCGGCCTACTTGTGAAGCGGCTAAGAACGAAAGAGCTAGAGACTAACTGTCTCATTTATTGATCCCAAAATGTGCAGATCAATGTTTCATCAGGACCATTCCTATTAGGTGTCCGTGTGCATTATATTCTCAAATAATATTTGCTTGCCCGTAGGGCAGCGTTTTTCTAATTTGTGAGAAAATACACTGACATTGCTCCTAAGCAACAGAGCGATGAAATAAAAAATGTTCTTCGCGGCTTCTACTAACGAACTAGTGTGTGAAGCCTACCCAACTTTGTTAAAGAACTTTTGCTTGTCTAGATTGCAGAGTAATATTTCCAAAAATTTTCAGAGACATTATTCTGCAATCACCTCGGATAACAAACTGATCTGGTACTATTGTATGTCCTTTACAAATGTCTGTAAAGGACAATACTGTGGATAACTTATTTATAAAAGACAAAAGTTAATTAACGCCGTGTTTACTGCGTATTTCTTCTAACATTTTTTCTTCTTCTTGCTCTTTTCTATCTTTTCCCTTCTCTGCCAGAGCGATCAAATCCTTTTCTGGTAGCTTGCTTAGAGCTATAGCTTTTTTATTTAATATTTCTTCTGTATTTAATTTTGGATCTTCCAGAACTTCCTCCATGAGAGCATTCAGTATCATCCCAATTTTTGGTCCAGGTGTAATGTTGCATATCGTCATTATGGTCTTACCGTCAATTTTCAACATAGCTACAGAGACAGGATCTCTGAGTGCCTCTTCTATCATGGATTTGTACTTTCTAAGCCTGTAGGGGTTTTCCTTCGGTCTTCCAGTACCTATGCGGTCGCAGGCTCTGAGATTCATTAGGTCCCAAATGTTTTCACGTCCAACATTAACAACCATTCTGCGCACAGCAGAAAGGCTAATAGTGCCAGTATCAGCGAAAAACATGTGCCAGCGTACCAGTTTGAACACTTTTTCGATTGTTACACGTGAAAACTTCAATCTTTCTAGTATTTTGCGTGTTTCACGTGAACCAACCACTTCATGGCCGTAAAACGTAGGCTGCCCTGTTTCACGTGAAAAGCCCTTGGTCGCTGGCTTACCAATATCATGAAATAGAGCCGCCAATCTGAGTTCGAGCTCCCATTTACGGTCTGCAGAGTGTTGCACGGTCCTCAATAGATGGTTCCAGACATCATATGAGTGTGCCTGTGGTTGCTCGATACCTATCCCTCTTTCTAGTTCGGGGATGATATATTGTAATAAACCAGAATCGTGAAGCATACCTATACCCTTCATTGGGTCGTTAGACATGAGAATCTTGGTCAATTCATCACGAACTCGCTCAGCCGAGACACCTTTTATGAATGAGTTCTGGCTCTGTATAGCGGAAAACGTATCTCTGTTACACGTGAAACCTAGTTCGACCGCGAATCTGATCGCACGCATCATGCGTAGAGAGTCCTCATTGAAGCGATCACGGGGTTTACCTACTGTTCTGATAGTTTTGTCCTTTATATCGGACAAACCACCGTATAAGTCAATTATGTCCTTTATAGCCCCATTAGAAAGTGATACTGCCATAGCATTGACTGTAAAGTCGCGACGCATGAGGTCGTCTTCTATTTTGTCGCTGAATTTTACATCATCTGGGTGTCTCCTGTCCGAATACCCCGTTTCTTGGCGGTATGGTGTTACTTCTATGTTTCTGAGAGATTTTTCTTCTAGTTCCTCATTTATTACACAAACTGTACCAAAAGTGTTTTCATATACGGTTTTTGTGAATAATGCTTGGATTTGTTCGGGTTTTGCGTTGGTTGTGATGTCCCAATCTTTCGGTATGCGGCCCAAAAACAGATCACGGACGCAGCCTCCAACCAAATACGCCTGAAAACCGCCCTTTTCTAGGGTTTCAATGACATTTACAATTTCGCTAGGGATCGTATGGTTTTTCACAGCTTTCATAGTGTAATTGTACAATAATTTGGGATTTATTCCAATGTGCGCTATGATTTGCATATTCCGATAATCGCGTATTTATGCCCTCGTGGTGAAATGGATATCATTACTGTCTTCGGAACAGTCGTTGGGGGTTCGAATCCCTCCGGGGGCACCCGACCAAAAACTGCCAGCTTTTGCTGGTAGTTTTTGTGTCGCTGGAGGTACTGGAGGGATTCGAATCCCTCCCCGCACAGTTCCTGTAAGGAAAGAATCCGTTCCTATAGGGATTCGAAAGCCGGAGCGAGCGAAGGCGAGTGAGGCGTCATATCCTTTCACGTGAAACGCTTTCACAGCTATTGCTATAGTAATCCACAATTAGCCCATTGAAAAGTGGACAATAGATAGTATATAATACAAGGTATGAGAATAGACAAAGAACAAGCCACAGTACTTAGGCGCTCTGGAATGAGTTATGCGGCCATCAAGGCCAGAATGGGTATACCGAGGAGTACGCTCTCCAAGTGGTTCAAGGATGAGAAGTGGTCCAATAGCATTGCAATTGAATGTGCTGATAAGTCAAGAAATGGTGGAGCAATTCGGTTTGCTGTTTTGAACACAGTAAAGAGGAACCGTCTAGATAGTGTACGTAGGGAAGCGAGACAAGACGCGATGCTTGATTTCGAGGAATTGAAGTACCATCCACTGTTTGTATCAGGTGTCATTGCGTATTGGATGCACGGCGATCTGACGTCCAGGAACAGGGTTTGTTTCTCCAGTTCTGATGCGAGTAAGGTCAAGCTATTCAAACTCTTCCTAGAGCGAATCTGTGGCATTGATAGGCCAAAAGTGTGGATCAACTTGAGAAAGGGTAATCTCGTATTTCTAGCTGAATCATATTGGGCTACAGAATGTGGCTTAAAAGAAGAATATTTTGGGAAAACGGTCATTACAGGGAATAAATATCGCAATCCACTTGACGTAATAGGGCATAAAGTTGGTAAAATAGGTAACAAACACGGCGTTTGCAATATGGTCGTGAATAGTGCATACTTGAAAAACAAAATCGTGAAATGGAAGGAAATGATGACCGAGGAGTTGATAAATGAGAAATATAATGCGGGTATCGTTTAGTGGTAGGACGCGTCCTTGCCAAGGACGAGGTGGGAGTTCGATTCTCCCTACCCGCACATAGAAGTTAATAGAGGATGGGGAAGGGGATAATATATATCGGGACAGTGTTAATGAAGTGGATAAGACATATCCAAACCGTGTCCGAAATAAATGGCTTAAAATCGTGGAGTAATGGACATAACTGGGGATAAGTCTGTGGACAGTGTGTATAAGAGACGAATAATATGGCCAATAATCGTAGGTTTGGTCTTTTTTGTTTGGGGATAAGTGATATGGTGGCTTTGTTGTTGGATTTATTATCATTGATTTAATCAGTCATAACGAACATGCATACAAGATCTAAAGGAAATATTGGAGAAAATGTCGCTTGTCATTTTCTGACGGCGAGAGGTTTTTCAATAATAGCGAGGAATTATATGAAGAAATGGGGAGAATTGGATATTGTAGCTATCAAAGACAGAGTTGTTCATTTTTTTGAAGTAAAAAGTGTCACTTTCGATATTGAAGACTCAGGATACTCACATACAGCTGAGGAAAATGTTCACGGATTCAAGAGAAGACAGATAAGGAGGATGGTGGAAACATTCTTATCAGAGACAAATAGGGGAATTGAAGCAGAATTTTGCTTTCATGTATTGTGTGTCTATTTGAATATGAGTACAAGGATGGCAAAAGTAAAAATGATCAGAGATGTTATTCTCTGAATCTGAATAGTCACACGAACGATCGCATACATACTCAAAATTATGGTAATTCTGAATTTTGTGTTAGCATATCAACATTCGGAGCGTGGTGTAACGGCTAACATACCTGTTTTGGGTACAGGTGACTCCGGGTTCGAATCCCGGCGCTCCGACAAGAAAGTAATAGTATACGAAGTGTTCGTTTTATTATGAATAAATAAATATGAAAAAAATTCTCAATTTTTTCGATAAGTTTGAAGATAAATTACGTGGACATTTGAGTAAGTATCCAATTGTCTATACATTCATAGGTGGTACGGCTATTGTGTTGTTTTGGAGAGGTGTATGGCATACAGCAGATATTCTTCAGGACCAGGGAGGAATATTGGGTTGGATTTTTTATGAGCCAATAAATATGCTCATCGTCACCGTGATTCTCCTAGCGACTGGTTTATTTGTTTCATATTTTATCGGAGACACGATACTCATGAGTGGTATGAAAGGTGAGAAGAAGGTTACTGACAAGACAGCGAAAGAGGTTAGGGAAGAGGAGATAGAGATAGCTGGACTACGTACTACTATCAAGGAGATGAAAAAGGAGGTTGATGAGATCAAGGACTTCGTAGAGCATGTTGATAAGGAACATCATCATGATCATGGGCCGTCGACAAAATAGTGCAACTTTTTGGCGAAAGGATTTTCAAAATGCCAATAGTTTGCTAGTATGGCTAAACAATCAAAGCGGGATTAGTTAAATGGTATAATAACAGTTTTCCAAACTGTGGTCGGGAGTTCGATTCTCCCATCCCGCACAAAAGATTTACGTGTCATATTGTAAATAAAAAACCGCCGTAATAAATTGACGGCGGCTCAGTTCTATATACGTACTCGGCTCAATATGGTTGGAGAATCCCTATGCGATCCAGTAGACCTGGCAGATTATCGACTCTGCTCGCAGGAGGAAAGGTTTCCAGTGTTTGATCATGTCTTCGTATTCGGCTTCCCAGACATCGATGGTCTGTTGTTCAACATATTCACGGAATGATGGTATCAGAACCTCCGTACACTTGTCTGCGTGTATGGATGCGAATGCAGCCACGAGCTCTGCAGGTTCGACATTGACGTCGTTAGAAACTGCGAGATTTTTTACACATTTAGGTACCAATAGGCCCTTGATTTTCAGTTTCTTCAGCTGTCTGAAGATGGTGTTCCATGCCGTACGTTTGATCGGGGTCATCCCCTTATTGAAGGCGATCGTGAAGAAGATCTTCGTTAGGTCACAGACGGTGATGTTATCAGCATTTACCATTTTACTCATATGAACAGTATTTGATTGTTTTCTACTCTGATTGCTAGGCTACCATAATATGAAATATTGTAAACAAAAAACCGCACTATGGCGGTCTTCTGTTCTGCTTACCCAACAGAGGGGTCGATAGCAACAGTGAGTGACTGTTGTGTGTAAATAACCCGAGAGAGCTATTTAACTGCGTCCTTCAAAGCCTTTGCGGCGCGGAACTTTGGAACCTTCATAGCAGGGACCTTGATGGCCTCACCTGTACGAGGATTGCGAGCTTCACGAGCTGCACGCTGCTTAACTGAGAAGATACCTAGACCTGCGATTGAGACTTCCTCGCCCTTTTTCAAAGAGTCGATGATACCATTGATCATGGTGTCAACTGCTTGCTCGGCTTGAACCTTTGTTCCTCCGAGAACTCCATGAACTGCTTCTACGATTGCTGCTTTGTTCATTGTTTTATTATGTTAATTAATAATTACTAATTGGTCTCGGCCCGCCGCTTTCACAGCGGAACGAGTCTTGTACCATGTTCTCTATTATATAGTAAGCCATATAATAGGCAATGGGTATAAATGGGACTGCGGATTAGGCCATACAGTGAGGATGGTGGCAAAGATGAACTGTTGTGATAGAATATGGCCATCAATAAATAATTCATTTTGACTTGGGGAGGCCCTTTGGGGCCATTTTTGTTACAACAGTTTTGATTATCACTTAAATTAACAAAATGCATGTTCTATATATACATTGACGAATCAGGGGTCGGGAAGAAAGAGGGTAAAACTAGCATTGCCTTGGTATATTTGCACGTTGAAGATGTCGACTATCTAAATAGAGCCGTATTAGAGGTTGAACAGCTGATGAATATTGATTATTTCCATTGGGCACATGCAGGATGGAATGTTAGAAAACAGTTTATTGAAGCTGTCTGCCGAGAAAGTTTTTCAGTGAAAATAGCTTTGTTTACAAATCCGTTTATGGGGAGTTCTGATTTTGAGAATGCTATCGCTAATTTAATTACAGAAAATAACATTAGTAAGATCATCATTGATGGAAAGAAAAGCAGAAAATACGAAAGACGGATGAAAAAGATTCTAAAACTGAAAATGATACATATGAAGCAACTTAGAACAGGGAATGATCAGGCATACCCCGCTTTACGAGTTGCGGATGCGATAGCGGGATTGGTGAGGTATACATATGAACACGGCGAGGTCAAAGAAGTGCGGCACCTCTACAGGATAATACATAAGAAGATACGTTCTATTGTCGGGGATTGATACTAAACTACTTTTTACCCAAATACGGGACCACCCCCTTTCGGGGGTTGGTTAACACTACAGGTAGCTTACGCTTTGCCTACAGGCATTTGTCCCTGCGTGCTCATTATGGCATAAGTTTATATCAATTTGATGAGGAAAGTCAAATTTAGAGGTTTTTATGCTTAGGTCTGACCTCTGCATTACCTCGCAAACTCCATAGTCCTTGTCTCACGGATAACGATAACTTTGATCTCACCAGGGTATTTGAGGTCCTTTTCGATCTTGAGGGCAATATTGCGTGCGAGCTCCTTTGCTTCTACATCGCCGATCTCATCAGGCTTCACGAATATACGTATCTCACGGCCGGCTTGCAGGGCGTAAGACTTCTCGATGCCAGGGAAGCTGTTGGCGGTGGCCTCGAGGTCTCCGAGACGCTTGAGATAGTTCTCTATATTGTCCCTACGAGCTCCAGGACGTGCGCCTGATATCGAGTCAGCGGTCTGTACGATACGTGACTCAACTGTTTCATAAGGGTACTCCTCATGATGTGCTTGCATGGCCTTCACTATCTCTTCTGAAGCACCGAATTTCTGCAATATTCTACGACCGATCTCAACGTGTGTACCGGCAACTTCATGATCTAGAGCTTTTCCTAGGTCATGTAATAGGGCGCCAGCCTTGGCTACTTGGACGTTTGCACCTAGCTCCTCAGCGATCATGCCTGCGATGTGTGACATCTCAACTGAGTGTTGCAATACATTCTGGCCATAACTTGTTCGGAAATGTAGGCGACCGAGGATAAGCATGATACGAGGATCCAATCCTATGACTCCACATTCGTATGCTGCTGCCTCACCCTTTTCCTTGATTGTCTTGTTGATGTCTTGTTTGGCTTTCTCAACTACTTGTTCGATCTTTGCAGGCTGAATACGTCCATCTTTGATAAGTTCGAGTAATGCGAGTCTAGCAACATGGCGTCTAACTGGATCAAATGATGAGATAGTGATGGCACCTGGTGTATCATCAACCATGACTTCAACTCCAGTAATACGCTCAAACGCTTTGATATTACGGCCTTCTTTTCCAATAATCTTGCCTTTTACATCATCACTTGGAATCTCTACGATCGTAGACATTACGTCCTGTGCGACCGAAGAGGCGAGACGCTGTATGGAGATAGCTAATATGTCTCTAGCTTTATTCTCGAGCATTTCCTCTCCTTGTGTATCTAACTTATTCATACGGATCAAGATGTCCTCTTCGGACTGTTTCTCGACTAGTTTGATAAGTTGATCCTTTGCCTCATCTGCTGATAATCTAGCGATCTTTTCTAATTCATGCTTGCGATCTTCTTCGAGCTTGTCTGCTTTCTCACGGATAGCCTTGATTTCGGCCACGCGCGTCTTTATCATCTCGACTTCCTTGTCGATGTCTCCTTGACGTTTATCGAGGATATCTTCGCGTTTTGCTAGACGATCCTCGGTTTGTCTATTTTTCTCTTCTTTCTCCTTGGCTTCTTTCCTGACTTCTTCGGCTATGATCGATGCTTTGGCTTCAGACTCTGAGGTGATCTTCTTGGCGTCTTCTTTGGCTGCTAGGAGCATCTCTTTTATCTCGAGCTCCATCGAACCTTTCTTGCCAAGCGATATGATCAATCTCAAGTAATAACCAATAGCAATGCCAATAACGCCGGCGAGGGCTAGGAATATTGCTGCTAATTTGAGTGACATGGTCGGTTGGATCCCGCCATTCCGGACTAAGGTGAAATGATAGTTTTATGAGTCTTTTGGAAGATTTGTGTCGATAATGGAATCATAATATAGAGTTCACTAATCGTAAGAATGGAAGAATCAAAATTTAATATTGGTAACATAGGCATCATACAACATATATGGTGGTTTATGCAAGGTTCCAACTTTTGTTGCATTTATATTTATCCATACTATACTTGTAGTCCTTATGAAAGAGACATTTTCAAACAATTTTGCTGGTTTGCCGAAATATGTCGTCGGATTTGCTGGAACGATGATTTTCCGTCTACTTTCGCCGTTTTTCGGTATGTGGAACGTATCACCCCTCATGTCTACCGAGATCGCTGGTTCAAAAGCTTATGGGCCTTGGGTTGGTGGACTATATGGAGCTCTAAGTATCGTATTACTCGATATTATCGTCGGTAGGGCAGGGACATGGACTATTGTTACTGGGCTCACTTATGGAGCAGTTGGTGTATGGGCGGCGTATTTTATGAAGAATAGATCTGCATCAGCTCGTAATTTCATCATCGCCAGCATCGTCGGTACTCTATTTTTCGATCTTATAACGGGTATTCTCATGGGCCCGATATTTTACGGTCAGCCATGGATGTCAGCGATCGTCGGCCAGATACCATTTACATTGAGGCATCTAGTAGGGAACGTGGCATTCGCAAGCATGTTCGCCCCATGGTTTTATAGAAAGATAATGACAAATCCAAAGTGGGAGTTGAAGAGGGTATTGAAGTTCGTGTAAGTCAGACTTTGGCAGGAATATTTTGGTATAAAAAAGCGGCCTCTATTGGAGAGGCCGCCTGGCTGGAATTGATTACGTGCCTATTTGTTGCCGATGACTTTGGCCAGAACGAAGTCCATGGCACCTCGGTAACCATCCCGGAATCCGTCAGTGTAAGAACGGACCTCTCTAAGTTCACCGGTGCGGGAGTCGAGTAGACTCTGCAGAGCATCCGACTCGGCTTCGATGCCCGTATGAGCTTTCTTCAGCTCATGAATTTCCAACTCGAGATCGTAACGGAGGTCGTATTCCTGTTCCTGGGCAACCTTGGCTGCGGCCAACTGCTTGGAAAGGCGCTTTATTTCCAGTTGAGCGTTTTCGGAAGTTTCTTTAGTTTCCGCTGCTATTTTGCAGTTCTCATTCATCTTCGGTTTCTTCATATTCAATTTTATCTTCCATTGTTTACTAACCTTGCAATAAATTAACACTTAATGTATATTGTGTCAATCATGTTAATACCAACAGTTATAGAAAAATCATCATTTGGAGAGAGAGCTTATGACATATATTCACGCCTTCTTCGAGACAATATAATATTCCTCGGCGGTCCTATAGATGACCACATGGCAAACCTCATCATTGCTCAGCTACTGTTCCTTCAGTCAGAAGATCCAAAGAAAGAGATTCAACTTTACGTAAATTCTCCGGGCGGTTCAGTCACGGCAACTTTGGCTATCATAGACACGATGCAACATGTGAAGAATGATATTTCTACTGTTTGTGTCGGTATCGCCGCATCAGGCGCTGCACTCGTCCTCTCTGCCGGAACAAAAGGAAAGAGACTTGCACTGCCAAATTCTGAAGTAATGATCCATCAACCTATAGGTGGTGCAGAAGGTCAGGCGTCTGATATTGAAATAAGTGCAAAACACATTTTGAAGATGAGAGCCGCACTCAATAAAATGCTCGCAAAAAATACTGGCCAGCCACTCTCAAAGATTGAGAAGGATGTAGATCGTGATTTCTTCATGGACGCTGACGAGGCAAAGAAGTATGGAGTTATAGATCAGGTTGTGACGGGAAAGAAGTAATATGAGACTCCATCGGTTTTACATGACTGAAAAAATAGAAGGTAATAAGGAGATAGAAATAAATTCTCCGGATCTCATTCATCAGATCAGAAATGTATTTCGATTGAAAGTTGGAGACAAAGTGTTGCTCTTCAATGGAACAGGTTTTGACTATGAGTGCAAGATTGACGAATTCGTAAAAGGGAATAAAATTAGTAGCAATAGTGTTATACGTCTCACTGTTGTAGGTTCGGATCGCAACAATAATATTTCGAAGCGAGAGATTTTTTTATGTGCAGGGATAGTCAAGAAAGACCATTTCGAATGGATAGTAGAGAAGGCAACTGAACTCGGTGTAACTGATATCGTGCCTATCTCCGCCGAACGAAGTGAAAAGAAGTCACTGAACGAAGAAAGGCTTCGAAAAATTTCGATAGAAGCGAGCGAACAATCAGGGCGTGACACTACTCCCATGGTGCGGCAAATCATGGGTTTGGGGGGTGCTGTCTCATTGTTAAAAAAAGAAAAATCCGGAATTGAGATTTTGGCGTTTCATACAGAAGGGGAGGAATATTTGAAATATATAAAATCAAATCTAGAACGTAGACCTGTCGCTGTTTTCATAGGACCAGAAGGAGGCTGGGCGCCAGTTGAGATAGAGATGTTTCACAAGGAGAACATACCGGTTGTGTGCCTCGGTCCGCAGGTATTGCGAGCAGAAACGGCCGCTGTTGCCGCCCTCTCGGTGGTGGTATTCGGGTAAATAGAGATTTCATTCATTTCAGATATTCTGTGAAAACAAAACGGCAGATCATTGTGATCCGCTTTTTTGTTTCTATTATTACGATTGAAATATTCTACAGTTCTATTTCTCTAACCACTGAAACACTTTCTCATTTGTAAGCACGGTCTCAGCGTACACAGCAGCACGTTCTCGATCGGCGCCCTTGTAGTGTTCAACTATATGATTTACTTCAGCTTCGATTTCTTTCAAATCAGGTTTAATATTTTCCTTGGCTGCTATGGCGTTCAAAATTAGTTGTAGTTTTGCTTTCTTTTCTGCATGAGGAGTCCAATCTTTGCGGATCTCTTCAAGTGTCTTCTTTGCGTGTTTCAGATAGTCCTCCATCTTTACGCCCATATTTTGTATATCCTGTTCAAACTGACTTTGGGTTCTGTTTAGTTCAGTTTCGATCAACACGTCCGGTATCTCAGCTGTTGTCTTTTCAGCGATAGCGTCAGCGATCATGATGCGTGACTTTTCGCGAGCTTGGTCTTGCTTGTCTTGCCCTAACATTACGCGAACTTTTGTTTTGAAGTCTTCTACGCTTTCGAATTGGCCGAGTTCCTTTACAAACTCATCATTGAACTCTGGTAGGGAATCGAGGATAGCTTTCTCATGTTCCTCTGGACTCATCTTTTCATGATCGTGATTATCATGTGAGACTCGAGATTTTCGAACTTTCAATATAGCGTCGTCTACATCTTTGTCAGTAACAGCTACGTCTATCTTCTTTGCTTTTTCGATTTCCTTTTCAGCGATCTTTTTGCAATCTGGAAGTGTCACTTGTGGAACGGTGGCTGTAGTGATCTTGAAATCGAGAGGATTACCTTTTGCCAATTTTGTGATGTTGACCATGGGCTTGCCGATCGCATCGATCTTGTTATCTATCAAGATGTCTACGTATGCTCTGGAAATGGCGAGTTCTGCCATCTCTTCGTTCACAGCCGCTTCACCGACCTTGGCGATCAATATATTTTCAGGAACTTGACCCTTTCGGAATCCATCTATGGTTATAGATTCATTCACACTCTTTAGTGCTTGTTTACGATGAGATTCCCAAGTCTCTGATGCTATCGATCCTACAATCTCGACAGTCGACTTTGGCAACTTGTTAATGGAGGCGGAGCTATAAGACTTCGCCGTATTTGATGTATTTGTCATGAAGGGGAGTTTACAACAAGAATGGACATGGAGCAAGCAAAATGAAAAATGACCGCTGGACGTATTCTGCGGTCATTTCTCGTACAGATGTAGTCGGTGATTTAGAAATTTTGACTATCCATACCAGTTGTCGATTGGTTGAGATCATTCTGAATAGATTGGAGATCATCGTCAGTTCCTATGATCGGCTGGACTGAAGTTGCAGTCTGTGATGATCCGTCTACTACAGGCAATATCTGACTTGAAGCGACAGATGAATTCTCTGGTAGTACCGGTGCGGTCTTGTTTGCCCTCGATCCTAGTATATATAGGAGAGCGACTACTATCACTATGATAATTGCGAAGGCTGTTATGATGGGACCGATCTTTGTATTTTTTGATTCCATAGAAATATAATATTTTAATAATGGTTAATTAATTTTGATTGCCCAATTTTAGGCCCATAGCTTTAGCGATAGCTACTACAACATCATTCAATGACTTCTGTGCATCGCGGATCGCTTTTTGGGCGTCGTCTGCCATGATTCTAGGCTTATTGAGATCGATTGTTGATGATGCAGTAGTCGCTGCTGTGCTGGTTGCTGTTAAGTTCTTGATTGTATCGATGGCTGTCTGTGCGATTTTGATCTTGGCGTCTGCCGTTATGAGGAGAGCTTTGGCGGCCGTCATATCTCTCTCACTTGTAGAAGCTACTTTGTCTATACGTGATTGGAGACGTGATTCAACATTGGTTAGGTTGTTGACTGCACTTTGTAGTTCGCGAACTATGATATTCTTGCGCAATTGGAACATGTTGAAGAGCATCGCCTTGCTATTGTTCATATAACCACGCCCGTCCTCGTTTTGACCTCGAAAAGGCATGTTTGGATTGCCGCGAGTTGTTGTTGCCCATGTCGTCGAAGCATTTCCACCCATCATCTTTTCGCGTATATTATTCCTAATATCTTGGTTTGTTCTGAGGTTGTCTTGCTTTTCCTTGAGGTCTGATCGAAGTTCGGCTCGGATTTTCGCAGGGATGTTACGAGCTGGTGGCTTTTGTTCTGATTCCTGTTCCTGTGCCATTGTTTGGAATGGTATAGCAACAGTTATAAATAGGGCTAAAGTGGCTAGTGATAGTGATATTTTTTTCATTATTTTGGTTGTATATAATTATTAAACCACAGATCGTGTGGCTATAATGATTATAGCACACCTGGCTCATGTGGTAGTCCTTATACGACATAGCCCACATGAATGGTTCACGTGGGCTTATGTGAGTGAGATTATTGACAATCTCTAGTTTGCATCCTTCTATTAAACAAATTCTATTTGACTAGACCAAGAAAGCGACAATGAGGAGGGCCACAATGTTCAGTATCTTGATCATTGGGTTTATAGCAGGACCAGCTGTATCCTTGTAAGGATCACCAACGGTGTCTCCTGTAACTGCTGCTTTGTGAGCATCAGAACCCTTGCCTCCATGTGCACCACCCTCGATATGCTTCTTTGCATTGTCCCATGCACCACCACCTGAAGTCATAGATATTGCTACGAATAGTCCAGTTACGATAGAACCTACGAGTAGTCCACCGAGCGCTACTGGTCCCAATACGAAGCCGACGATGATAGGGGCTAGAACCGGTATGAGAGCTGGGATGATCATTTCCTTGATAGCGGCAGAAGTGACGATATCTACACAGCGAGCATAATCAGGCTTGGCAGTTCCTTGCATGATACCTTTGATCTCACGGAATTGGCGGCGGACTTCCTCGACGACTTTACCAGCGGCTTTTCCTACAGCTTCCATTGATAGGGCAGCGAAGTAGTATGGTAGTAGACCTCCGATGAATAGACCGACGATAACCTTTGGATCACTCAAACTGAATGAAACGCCAGGAAGTAATTCTGTATACGATGCGAACAATACTAGAGCTGCTAGACCTGCAGAGCCTATAGCGTAACCCTTTGTAACAGCCTTTGTAGTGTTGCCAACTGCATCCAATGGATCCGTGACATCACGTACTTCCTTTGGAAGATTGGCCATCTCAGCGATACCACCGGCATTGTCTGTTATAGGACCATAAGCATCGATAGCGACGACGATACCAGCCATAGATAGCATACTCATAGCTGCAACAGCGATACCATATAGGCCAGCGAAGTAGTAAGCAGCTAGAATACCTAGAACGATCGTTATTAGAGGCCAAGCTGTTGATTTCATCGATATAGCGAGACCCTGGATGATGTTAGTACCGTGGCCAGAGACAGAAGCTCTAGCAATTGATTGGACTGGAGCATATTTCGTCGATGTGTAGTATTCGGTGATAACAACCAATAGGGCTGTTACGATGAGACCGACTAGAGTACAGCCAAATAGATTGGCGACACTGAATTGACCATTTAGTTTCATGAGTACGTTCGTGGCAGGATAGAAAGCGATAGCTGAGAGTACTCCTGCAACGGTGAGGCCTTTGTACATAGCACCCATGATATTCTGAGATTTGCCCATCTTTACGAACCAAGTACCGACGATAGAAGCGATGATAGCAATACCACCCAAAACGAGAGGGTATACTAGAGCGCCGCTGTATCCGTTGAATATCGTAGAACCGAGCATCATAGCTGCGATAGTTGTCACAGCATATGTTTCGAATAGGTCTGCAGCCATACCTGCACAATCACCTACGTTATCTCCGACATTATCAGCGATAACTCCAGGATTTCTAGGATCATCTTCTGGAATGCCGGCCTCGACTTTTCCTACTAGATCTGTTCCTACGTCAGCTGCTTTTGTGAATATTCCTCCGCCAAGTCTAGCGAATACTGAAATGAGTGAAGCTCCGAAAGCTAGTCCGATGAGAGAACTCACATCCTTGGTTATTGCATAAAATATTGTTACACCGAGAAGTGCTAGGCCTACAACGAGTAGTCCAGTAACTGCACCACCTTTGAAGGCGAGAGATAGAGCTGGGGCCAAGCCATGTCTAGCAGCTTCTGCTGTACGGACGTTGGTTCTTACTGATACGTTCATACCAATGTATCCAGCGAGGGCTGAAAGTACAGCACCTATGATGAATCCGATGGCAATCGTTATTCCTAGAGCGAGCCATAGTATGATGAACAAGACTGCAGCGATCATAGCGATAGTCTTGTACTGGCGGTTCAAGTAAGCCTTTGCTCCAGCTTGTATTGCTGCAGCGATTTCTCTCATCTGGTCATTTCCAGCTGACTTCTTGAGGATAGATTTTATAAGATATGCTCCGTATACTAGAGCGATGATCGATGTAACTAAAGCGAATATTATTGAGGTCGACATATTATTTTGGCGATTTGTGGGTATTAGCCATTTGTTTCGCCGATTTATTTATTAATAATTATAATTAGTACAGTATTGGCGATTTTAGCAGGTTTTTCGTCATTTGGGAGGGTTGACAAGAGGTCTAATCAAATGCGTTGTGTCCGACATTAATTGAGCTATGGACATGTGGTGTAGGGGATATGCCCTAGACTTTGCTATCTATAGTATGTAAAATCATAATATAGAATAAATTATTCAATTAGATTCAAATGGCCAACCTAAACAAACAATATTTAATATTTCTCGGAAAGAAGATTCGTAGCGAGCGAGAAAAGATGGGCGTATCTCAGGAAGAATTTGGGAAAATGGCCAAATTTCACAGAACATATATTGGCATGATCGAGAGAGGGGAGAAAAATATAACGATTTTCAATCTAAAAAAAGTTGCGGAAGCTCTAAAAGTACAAGTCAGAGACCTCATAGATTTCTAAAGTGATAACTATAGTTATCCACAGTTTGCAATGTTGACATATATTCTCGTCTTGCTATGCTAATCATAGATAGCGCTAATTGGGATTAGCACTAAATAGCACAAAAAAGAGAAAGAAATATTATGTTGGCTTTTGTTGAAGGGCGGTTTTTCTATCGTCTGGATATTGATTTCACGAGCACCCCGATTAAGGGTGATGAAATCGATGATCACGACGGCAGGATTCCGAATTGACCATTGGTATATAGTGGTCGAAAGCGTTTTTTCCGCTTTTATTCAAAGGCGGCACAGCAAAGTATCGATTATAGCCAAGTTGAGAATCTTATGAAAAAAGCGTTTACCTTTCAGTTGAAGGATGACGATTTCAAAGTTTCTGGTTGGTGCGGTAATCGCCCGAAGTGTGTCCAGGTCGCAGTAAAGCCCCAAGGGGTTGCATTGCGGGATAGTAAGGACGCAACGAAGACGACTCTCTATTTCACCAACAGTGAGTGGAACGCCTTTACCAAAGGTGTCATGTCCGGAGACTTCCGAAAGTAGTCATTATGTTCTTATAGTGCTAAGTTCAAGAGGGACACGTCAAATGTCCCTCCCTTTTATTTAATTAAATGATTTATATAATTCCTGGATTAGGAGAGAATTGTCAACTACTGCGATATAGGAAGTTAGAAGCAATATTACAATCCAATGGATACGAAGTTAAGTGTTTCAATCCGAACTGGTATGAACCTTTGTCTGACCAGGTTTTTTCTGTTGAGAAGGACTCTATTGTGTTTGGATTTTCTTTTGGTGCAGTTCTCGCTTATCTTATTGCCAAGAAATATACATGCAAAAAAGTAATTTTTGCTTCACTTTCGCCCATTCATAAGTTTTCATATGACGAACTCGTAAAGGACTACAATAAACACATGTCCAAAAAACTTTCGGTTCGTATAGCGAAGGATATAAAAAGTATAGATATTTCTCTTAACAGTATAAATGTTCCATGGGTTACGATGGCGGGGGAGTATGAGGGACTGTCAGCGGATATAATCATTCCAAAGACACGGCACAGGATAACGAATCGATATATAGAATATATCGTCGCAACCGCCAGTAGGTTGAACGACCTTGACAGCAATTAAAATAGTGTTATCTTATATATAAATAGTCAGAAGAGTTTTTCTCTTCCTTTCACAAACAAATAACAAAATAGGAGTAACTATGATAAATCTAAAGAAATTAGACGGACCGTTCGGTATCCCTGTCTACCATCAACACACGCCAGAAATGGCAAATACAGTAAGCATGGCGTGGCTAATGATGGTTGGATCTGCCGATGACTGTTCTGTTGGGTCTCCGGGCTTGTATCATTGGTTTGAGCATGTTCCATTCAGGGGAACAAAGAAATACCCACGAGGAGCGGCTGATATTTATGGACCTTTTGTGCCGTTCAATGGTGACATAAACGCTTGGACAAGCAAAGAGTACACGAATTTCAATGCCACGGTGCACAAGAGTCAGTGGCGCGAGATGCTGAGTGTAATAACAGACATGGTTGCCAATCCTTTGCTCACCGAAGAAAGTATTGAAGCCGAACGCAGAGTAATATATCAAGAAATCATTGGCAGTCTCGGGTCCGCAGGAAGGCGAGCGCTTTATGATTTGAGCGGCATATTGTATCCTGGTCACCCTCTAGGGCATCCCGTCCTAGGTAGTGAGAAGTCTCTGGCAGAAATGGATGCCGATGTACTACGTCTGGCCCATAAACTTGGGTACGATCGTTCGCGTGCTGTCTTCGTATGTGTGGGAGGTATCAGTGAAAAAGAATTGTTGGATGCACTATCAGCTGAAGCGGCGAATCTACCAGATCATCAACTGTCAGAGCTTCGTGGACCTGCATATTTCGGACCGTTGCCATCATGGCAACCTGGATTGATCGAGAAAGAAACAGATTTTGCTTCATCGGTTGTGTATATGCTTTTCCCTACCATACGCAATCAAGGTGGGGCCGCTATCATGACTAAAGTGGTGCAGGATATCTCTTTGTTGGATTTAGTCTTTGAATATGGTGGATTCACGTCTCCTCTCGTGAGGATCGTGCGTGAAGAGAGGCAACTGGTTTATGGTTGTTCTATGATGGGGTCTACATATGCAGGGGGAGGCTATTATGGATTTAAGGCTTCAGCAAAGAAAGATAATATTCAAGGTATAGTAGAGGCTTTCGGCGATGTCCTCAGAGATCCAGCTCTTCGGTCATTGGAACGGCTTTCTGAGATCAAGTCGTCGTTAAGTGCTTCAATGGAGATGATGCCGATCAATCCAGAAGTGTTCAGAAATCAAGCAGCGTCACAGTACATCAATTATGGTGGTGTGATGATCAGTTCTCAAGAAGCTATTGATCATGTCCACAAGTACACAATGGACGATGTTGATGCTGCTCTGTCGATGCTCCAACCCCAGGATGCCAAGATAGTGATATTTAAAGGCATGGGGAAATCTTAGTCAGACTCAGCTATCGGTTTACAATAACGGCCCACTTTCGTGAGCCGTTATTTTTATTACTATAAATACATTTTCTATTTTGCCTCCTTCTCACTGACCTCCTTTATCACTTTGTCCACTTCCTTTTCAGCAACTACCTCCTTTACTTCTTCTATTGTTACAGTCTCTTCATCCTCACCTTCGGCTTCAGCTAGATCTTCGCCGCCAGTTGACTTGATATCTATCTTCCAACCTGTGAGTTTGGCTGCTAGACGAACGTTTTGGCCTCCTTTACCGATCGCTAGAGATTGTTCATCTTCGGTAACAGTGACAACAGCTCGATGTGATGAGTCATCTAGTTCGAGTGACACTACTTCCGCAGGGGAAAGTGACTCTTCGATGAATAGAGCGGCATCCTCATTCCATTCGATGATGTCGATCTTTTCTCCTGAAAGCTCACTAGTAACTGTAGAAACACGAACACCGCGTTGGCCAACCATAGAACCTATTGGGTCTATATGTGGATCATGAGAGATAACGGCGATCTTTGAACGAGAACCAGCTTCTCGAGCGATAGCTTTGATCTCAACTGTCCCAGAAGCGATCTCCGGAGCTTCTGTTTCGAACAATCTTGCCAAGAATTTTGGATGTGATCGTGATAGTTTGAGTACAACACCCTTTGGAGTCTCTTCTACGGCATATAGGTATGCCCTTATACGATCTCCAGTCTTCCAACGTTCACTAGGTATCTGTTCCTCATAAGGTATGACTCCAACAGCACGTCCCATATCTATATATACAGTGCCACGTTCTACGCGTTCAACAGTCCCAGCGACAATCTGGTCTTGTTTCTGGCCGTATTCTCCGAGAACTGAGACTTTTTCTGCCTCACGGATCTTCTGAATGATGATCTGTTTGGCTGTTTGTGCAGCAATACGACCAAAATCAGCCTTTGCTTCGAGAGGAAATACTAGTTCGTCGCCTATTTCAGCGTTTTTCTTGATTTTACGAGCATCTTCTATGAGCATGTGTTGCTCTGGATTGAAACGGATCTTGATATCCTCAACATCAGCGTCTTTGAGCTCTTTGTGGCCCATTTCCTCATCTCCTTCCATGATCACTTGTGCTCGGTCGACGACTATCTTTACTTGCCAGAATTCTACAGATCCACTATTTGAATCGAAAGAAGCCCTGACAATCTGGCCTTTTTTGCCATATTCTTTCTTGTAAGCGGTGGCTAGAGACATAGCTATAGCCTCTAAAGTTTTCTCACGTGGAATACCGCGCTCTTCTTCGAGCTGCTGTACCACGGAATTGATGACTTTTAGATCAAACATATATTTAATTGTTATTAAGTTTTTAATTTTGTGAGGTAGTAGTTTACGTAATTTCTTGGAAAATGGTTCGAATGGCCTGAGGACTGTGTTATGGGGAACCTATACTTCAGCGATATAGTATAGTTTCCTAAATCCGCAAGGTCATGAGGAGCATTTTCCAAGAGATTACGTTCACTTACCATCCCTTTTAACAAACAAGTTCGCCGGACGGGCGAACAGTGACTTACGAAAACAGTATACCATATGATATAATATTATCAATATGCTCATCGAAGATACCCAGCTTTACAAATTTATATTGGACTCTGGTCTCGTCTCTAGAGAAGATTTGGAATCTGGAAAGAAAACAGCAGATGATGAAGGCAAGAGATTGGGTGATGTCCTCGTCACAAATGGCAAAATGACCGTCGACAACCTTCGTCGAATGCAAGCCTATGTTCTCGGTATCCCATTCGTCGATCTAAAAGGAAGAAAGATGGCCTTTGACACTCTCTCACTAATTCCAGAACCGATCGCACGTACTCATAACATTGTTGCTTTCAAGAAAAGTGATGTGTCACTAGAAGTGGCGATGCTGGACGTGAATGATCTTTCTGCTATCGATTTTATTAAAAAGAAAGTAAATTTGAAAATATTACCTAGATTGACTGACGCTGATTCTATCAAAGAGATTCTGGTTCAGTATCAGAAAAGTTTGAAAGCTGAATTCGGGGATATCATTCAGAAGGAAACAGCTGCACTCAATACGAACTTGATGTCAGATGATAAGAGTGGACTTACTACGGAAGCTGACTTAAAGAAGATTGCCGAAGACTTACCTGTGATACGTATCGTGGATACGCTGATCAAGCATGCGATCATACAGAATGCGTCTGATATCCACATCGAGCCCATGGAGGATCAAGTATTGGTGCGTTATAGAATAGATGGAATATTGCATGACGCCATGGTTTTGCCGAGGCAAGCTGGTCCGTCAGTAACGGCCAGAATAAAGGTGCTAGCAAAACTCAAGCTTGATGAAAAGCGTTTGCCTCAAGACGGAAGATTCAAGGTAGATGCTAGCAATGAGAAAGTGTCATTCCGTGTTTCCATATTACCTACTTATTATGGAGAGAAAACAGTTATGAGATTGCTCAGGGAAAATATGACAGGTTTTACTCTTGAGAATGTTCATTTTCATGGAGTGAGTTTGGAACGTGTTCATGAAGCGTTGAAGAAAACCACAGGAATGATCCTAACGACTGGACCGACTGGTTCTGGAAAGACGACGACTCTATATACGATGCTCGATATCTTGAATACACCCGATGTGAATATTTCTACGATCGAAGACCCGATCGAATATCAGATGGCTCGAGTAAATCAGACTCAGGTAAAACCAGAAATTGGCTTTTCATTCGCACAAGGGATCAGAACATTGGTCAGACAAGACCCTGATATCATCATGGTTGGTGAGATCCGAGACAATGAGACTGCTGCCCTAGCGATAAATGCGGCCCTGACTGGTCACTTGGTATTGTCGACATTACACACGAACAGTGCCGCCGGTGCCGTGCCCAGACTTCTAGATATGAAGGCGGAGTCGTTCCTATTGGTGTCTACTCTGAATATCGTCATCGGACAGAGACTTGTGAGGTCTCTGACTGAAGCAAAGAAACAATACAGTCTATCCAAGGATGAGTATGCAGAACTGGCAAAATTGGTAGATCTGAATAGGGTATTGACCGTGCTAAAAGAAGAAAAAATAGTAAAACCTACAGACACATGGGAAAACATTGTCTTTTATAAGGCTGTAAAGGGAGCAGACGATGATGGTTTCAAAGGGCGTGTTGGTATTCATGAAGTATTGAAAATGACACAGACGATCAAGGAATTGATCATGAAGAACTCAACATCAGGAGATATCGAAACTCAAGCCAAAAAAGAAGGAATGTTGACAATGATAGAAGATGGAATATTCAAGTGCGTTCAAGGGCTGACAACGATCGAAGAAGTATTGAGAGTGGTGTCGGAGTAATCAATATAATTATAATTTATGAGCCATTTCATATATAAAGCAAAAAAACCAGGTGGGGAGATCTACAAAGGGGAGATCGAAGCTTTGGATCGCTACGAACTGTATAGGGTTTTACATGAAAGTGGTGACGAGGTGGTTTCGTTCAAGGAAAAGTCCGCAGGAAAGTCTTTCAATCTGAATATTTCTATTGGTTCTGTGACTAATAGAGTGAAAATGATAGATAGGATCAACTTTGCTAGGAATCTGGGAGCAATGTTGGAGGCCGGGCTCGCTCTCTCAAAGGCCTTATACGTATTGGAGAGACAAACAGGTAGTAAGTCGTTGAAGCAAGTCATAAAAAAAATTATTTCTGAAATCGAACGCGGAGCTACATTGGCGGATTCCTTGTCGGAACATCCTAAAGTTTTTTCACCTCTATTCATAGCGATGGTTCATGCCGGGGAACAGAGTGGAACTTTGGCGGAATCTCTGAAAGTGGTGTCTATCCAGATGGACAAGAACTATATTCTAGAGAAGAGGATCAGGGGTGCTCTCATGTATCCTGCAGTCATCTTGTCTGCGATGATCGTTATAGCGATACTCATGTTCATCTTCGTTATACCGACTCTCCTAAAGACTTTCACGGATCTCGGTGTTCAGTTGCCATTCAGTACTCAGATGATACTTTTATTGAGTAAAATCATACAGAATCAAGGGATCTTGGTCTTGGCAGTCATCGTTTTGATCGGAGGTGGTCTATATATGTGGTCAAAGAGGTCAAGTGGCAGGAGTATCATGAGCAGTCTAGTATTGAAAATCCCAATAATCGGCAATCTAGTCAAACAGGTAAATACAGCTCGTACCGCACGCACTCTCTCATCATTGCTCAGTTCTGGTGTTGATGTTGTTGAAGCGATGGGCATCACCGCATCAGTCGTTCAGAATGTACATTTTCGGGCAGTGCTCAAGAAAGCTGGGGAAGCGATCAAGAAAGGAGATCTCATGTCTAAAGTCTTTGAAGTAGATTCGAAACTATATCCGGTGTTTTTTGCAGAGATGATGAGCGTCGGTGAAGAAACTGGTAAGACAGGGGAGATGTTGCTAGGAGTAGCTCACTATTTTGAAGAAGAAGTGGAGCAGAGGACGAAGGATATGTCGACGATCATCGAACCATTCTTGATATTAGCGATCGGCGCAGGGGTTGGATTCTTTGCTATCTCTATGGTTCAACCAATATATTCTCTAGTAAATGCTGTCAAATAAAGAAAAAAACGGATTTTCACTCATCGAGGTGCTGATCGGCACGGCAATATTTTTGGTTGTGGCAACTGCCGCATATTCATTATTTACGAGCTTACTCAAACTTGCGGCAGCTAGCCAGGCCAATATTATGGCGGTACAACTAGCTGATGAGCAATTCGAAATTATTCGTAATATGCCTTATACCAGTGTTGGTCTCACCAATGGTATACCGCTCGGCACACTGCCTCAGACCCAGACACTTACTCGTGGGAATTTTACATTCGTTGTCGGTTTAACTATTCGAAACATTAATCTCTCAACTTCTACTGTCCAGGCAAGTGATAAGCTGATAGAGATTAGTATCACATGTCCATCATGTAGGAACTTTTCACCTGTAGAGCTTACGGGACAGATCTCACCATCGAATCTTCAGTCAGCATCCAATGGGGGAGCGCTCGTCGTTAATGCTTTTGATGCAAATGGATTACCAATACAAGGTGCGACAGTATATATCCAGAGTATGTCTACTTCCTCAGTGACGAATACTGATGTAACTAATAACTATGGAGTACTGAATGTCATCGGAGTTCCTCAAGGAGCTGGTGCTTATCAGGTTATCGTTTCCAAGTCGGGGTATTCTACTGATAGAACATATGCGATCGGTACGGACGGTAATCCAAATCCGACGAGGCCGAATCTCACAGTATTGAATGGTCAAGTTAGTTCGGCGAGTTTTGCTATTGATAGATTGAGCAGGGCCAATTTCTCTAGTGTTACGCCGCTGTGTGCTCCTGTTGCTGGCTTTGATTTCAATCTAATTGGTGCCAAGCAGATAGGGGCTAGTTTACCGAAATATAGTAGGAGTGTATCGACTGATGGTGCTGGTAAGCTGACTTTGCCATCTATGGAATGGGACACCTATACCGTATCACCAACAGACACTTCATATGATCTAGCCGGCATGAATCCATTCAGCCCATTTACTTTGAATCCAGATAATTCTCAGGATGTTCAATTCATCGTTGTCCCAAAAAACTCGAATAGTGTGATGGTCTCTGTTATGGATAATAGAACTCGACTCCCTATATCTGGTGCAACAGTTCGTATATATGGTAATTCTATAGATCGGACGGATATCACTGGTCAGGGCTATATATCTCAGACTGACTGGTCAGGGGGTAGTGGTCAAGTCGAGTATTCAACGACAAATAAGTATTTTGCTGACAATGGGCAAGTCGATACAGCGACTTCATCTGGTAATATATTGCTGAAAATGGATGCTGGTCAATACATCACCAATACATGGCAATCGTTGGAATCATCAACTTTCAACACAGGAACGACAAGTAATTTCTATACATTAACATGGGCGCCGATCAATCAACCGGTTCCTACAGGAGCGGGTAGTGTGAAGTTCCAATTTGCGACGAATCCAACATCTACTTCAACGATTTGGGATTTCCTTGGCCCAGATGGTACAGCGGGCTCGTACTATACTGTACCGGGTGGCGCTATCAATACTATTCATAATGGTAATCAGTTTGCTAGATACAAAGTGTTCATGTCTACCGCGACGGCAACATCAACACCATCCGTTTCGGATGCGTCTTTTGCCTTCACATCCTCATGTATTCCTCCAGGACAAGTCCTATTCCAGGGATTGTCCACTGGTAATTACACTATATCAGTATCAAAGGATGGTTATACTGCAGTTAGTGCGTCGACCACAGTGAGTAGTGGGTGGCAGGAGAGAGTGATCCGGTTAGAGATTTAGTTTGTTTCAGTTTGGTATAAAAAAACATGAAGAAAATACACATATCATCAATACAGAATAGAGGCATGACATTGGCCGAGGTCCTCGTGACTATGGGTATAATGGTTACAGTGATGCTAGCTGTTGCAACTTTCCAATATGACGTCATCACTTATCCAAAAATTATTTCTGGCTCGTTCGTCACTGTTCAGGATACTCAGATACTGCTCAAAACAATGTTGAAGGAGCTCCGAGGTATGAGGCCAGGTGCGAATGGGGCGTATGCGCTAGTTACATCAGGGACGTCAACGGTTTCATTTTTCTCTGATTCTGAAAATGATGGTACGATAGATCTCATTACATATTCACTTGTCGGGACTACTATTTATCGTGGGATGATAAGCCCAACTGGCAATCCAGCGACGAGTTATGATATAGCGAATCAGGTTACAAGGATGCTGGTGACCAATGTACGAAATAGTTCTTCGACCCCAATATTCCAGTATTTCGATACCAATTACAATGGTACGAGCTCGCCACTGACACAGCCAGTAACTGCAACAGTTGTACGATTGGTCAAGATCAATCTAATGTTGGACGTCGACGTTAACAGATCTCCAACACCGGCAACATATACGGTTCAAGCCAGTTTGAGGAATCTAAAATCAAACCTATGAAGACACACAACAAAGGAGATATATTGCTAACAGTATTAGTCTTTGCCGCCATTACGATCACGGTTACTATCGGTCTTGTGAATTGGGGAGCGACTCTATTGGCCAGTATCCGTAATATCAAAGCAAGAGAGCAGGCATTTCAGATCGCTGAAGCTGGTATTGATTATTACAGATGGCATTTGGCACAGTATCCAACTGATTATAGAGATGGTACGACGAATAGTGGCCCATATATACATCAATTCTATGACAAGGATGGCAACATTATCGGGTCATATTCACTGACGATCACACCTCCAGTTGTTGGTTCTACTTTGGTAAAAGTTTTATCTAAAGGTACAGCATCATCTACACCGCCAGTTAGTTCTACGATATTGGCGAGCATGGCTATACCATCTCTCGCAAAATTCGCTGTCGTTGCCAATGATAATATGAATTTTGGTTCTGGAACAACAGTATATGGACCGATTCAGTCCAACAAAGGTATTCATTTCGATGGAATAGCACACAACCTAGTATCGAGTGCCATGACGACGTATACAGATCCGGATACAAGTAATAAAGAGTGGGCGGTATACACAACATCAGGCACCGACGATCCGTCGCCAAATACACCAGTTAACAATAGACCTGATGTCTTCATGGCCGGCAGGCAATACCCTGTTCCTTCATTTGATTTTACTGGCCTGACAGCTGGTTTGACTCAACTTCAGACATTAGCTCAGAATGGCGGTAAAGAGTGGACGAACTCGAGTAGTTTCGGTTACCATATCGTGTTCAAAGTAACGAATAATGTGACAAGTTACGACATGTATAAGGTGACAGCTCTACAAGCCACTCCTCATGATTGTGGTACTGATTCGACAGCCCAAAGTCAGGTCAGTGGACCTCAGTATTATCAATGGGGAACATGGAGTATCAAGGGATTGATCGGGAGTAACAATTCAGGAAATCACAATGAGACGTTGGTGAGTGGACCAAACGCCGATCACTCATGGCCGATTCCAACGAACGGAGTTATTTTCGTAGATGATGATGTTTGGGTTGATGGTCAGATCAAGAATGCGAGAGTCACGGTCGCCGCAGGGATTATCGGCACAACCAATCCACAGAATTATGCCAATATTACTGTAAATACAGATTTGCTGTATACAAATTATGACGGTACTGATGTTATCGGTCTCATAGCACAAGGAAATGTCAATGTTGGCATGGTCAGTAGTGATAATCTGGAGATCGATGGAGCTTTAGTGGCTGAAAATGGCCGAGTTGGACGCTATTATTACAATGATAGTTGTTACGTAAACGAAGTAGACTATTCGACTCGTAGTTCACTAGTATTGAACGGGATGATCGCTACGGCAGTTCGTTATGGTTTCGCATATAGTTATCGTGACGGTACTCATCTTACTGGTTATGCAACTAGAGATATTACTTATGATGGAAATTTTCTCTATGGTCCGCCACCGTCGTTTCCTCAAGCAACGACACAATATCAGATGATCTCGTGGATGCAGATATAGCATATTACGAACATCGGTGTGTATAGTTGGTGCTAGTTGGTATATGACAGTATATATCTGTATATGTCGGCTGGACTAAAGATTTGTATAGCATTATACTGTTCATAATGTTGAAAAATAACCCAATGATTATTCGTTATGGTGCGGGAGCACTGGTTGTTATAGTAGTTTTGGGGTTATATATAATATTTAGTAAATCCGATAGGGGAGAATCTTCGGGATTACAGAGCAATAATGTAGCAGAAAATAGTGTTTCAGACGCGGCAAAAATCACAAAGGGGATTAATGATGCATATGTGATAGATTCCAATGCCGTTGTAGTCATGACGGACAATCTTTTCCTGGGTCCCATGACATCAAAACCTATATTCGTAGGACAGAAGATGTCAGATACTGCAGCTCGTCGTCTGGAGGCATTGAGATCAGAAATTACGTATGTGTTGAGGTCTTGGAAAGATCTTACGGCTTCTATAAATACAGATTTGGAGGCGATACGTCAATCCGAGGCAAAGGCAAAGGAGTATGCTGATGCTGTGAGAGCATATCTCAGTGAACTTCAAGCAGTTGTAAACAAGCTTACTCCAGGGAATTCTGGATTGGATAAAGTGGATATAGATAATTACAAAGCGGAAGTAGCGAAATCTGTTGAAGAAGCCGATCGAGTATTGGACTTATTGGATATAGTTGGTGGGAGCAACGGTTCCAATGTCTCTGGAGGAGTGCCAGCGCCAGATCAAAGTTCATCAGGACAAGCTCAAGTAGCCCCACCACCTAGTGGAGTTGTTCCACCACCTAGTGGAGTGGAAATGCCGAAGCTCCCAGTATATGACCCTCAGACATACGGTACCGAGTATCAGGCACCACCTGCGCCACAGATTCTAGATACGTCGGGTACACCATATCTCATAGAAGGGTCCAATCAATATTGATGACATGTGTATTCAATTATAATTAATAGTGCTGGTATAATAATCGTATGAATAAAAAATTGATCATAGGAAATTGGAAGATGAATCCGGTGACATTGGATGAAGCCAAGCGTATAATCGGTAAAGTCAGGAATCTTTCCAAGAGATTGTCTAATATACGTACAGTTGTCTGTCCTCCACTCGTATATATTTCGAAGATCGTTCCCACTAGGAGTATTGCAAATTTTCATATTGGTGCACAGACCGTTTCGTCAGAGGTGAGTGGTGCATATACAGGCGAGGTCAATTCAGCTATGTTGAAAGACATTGGCGTAGAATACGTGATAGTGGGTCATTCAGAAGAGCGTATGAGGGGGGATACTGATGAGATTGTTTCAAAAAAGATAGTATCAGTTCTCGAGGCTGGATTGATCCCAGTTGTATGTGTTGGTGAACTGAAGAGGGATGTTGATAGCGGGTCTCATTTCGATGAATTGAAAAATCAGATAAAGAATAGTTTTGCGAATATTCCACATGGCTCCGCCAAGGAAATTATATTGGCTTATGAACCAGTTTGGGCGATAGGTGCTAGCGAATCGATGCTCCCGGAACAGATATATGAGATGTCATTGTTTGTGAAGAAAGTTTTTTCGGATATTTTTGGTCCAGAAGCTGGGATCAAAGTGCCAATATTGTATGGTGGCTCAGTAAACGCTAGGAATGCTGCAGAGATAATCAGTATTGGTAAAGTGCAGGGCTTGTTGGTTGGTAGGGAAAGTTTGAATACTGTTGGATTCACAGAACTCATGAAGGCAGTTGACGGTGTGAATTAGTAGAGGCCGATTTTGATCAGAAATATTATCAAGAAAGTAATCATCAACATGAAGACACTCAAAGATATAGAGTATTTACAGGGGGTGAGGGTATTGGTTCGAGCTGACTTCAATGTACCTATCAACAACGGTGTAGTTGTTGAAGATTTCAGAATAAAGGCTGCATTGCCTACGATCGATTACATGGTTCGTAAAGGCGCCAAGGTTATATTGATGAGCCATCTGGAATCTAGTGATGGGACCAATCCATCATTAGCACCTGTCGCAGATCGATTGAAAAAACTTGGACAAGAAGTAATATTCGTCAAAGATTATAACAAAGCATTGGATATCATAAATGAAAAGCAACAAAATGGCGGTTGTGTTTTGCTGGAGAATCTTAGATTCTTTGATGGTGAAAAGAAAAATGATCCAAAATTTGCCAAGGAACTAGCATCTCTAGGTGACATATATGTGAATGATGCATTTTCTGTATCTCATCGTCGGCATGCTTCAGTCGTCGGTGTACCAAAATTGTTACCAAGTTATGCTGGTTTACAGTTAGAGAAGGAAATAGTGGCTCTATCTAGAGCATTCGAGCCTGCACATCCATTCCTCTTCATCTTGGGTGGTGCGAAATTCGATACAAAGTTGCCGTTATTGTCTAAATTCTTGAATATTGCGGACGGAATATTCGTTGGCGGCGCTTTGGTGAATGATCTCTTGAAGGCAAAAGGGCTTGAAATCGGTAAGTCATCGATATCTGATGGCACCGTAGATGTATCTATGTTTTTAGCGAGTCCAAAGATAATTTTACCTGCTGATATATTGAATGAACAGAAAAAGCCTATCGATGTAGATCAGATATCTCGCAATGATAGGAATATGGATATGGGTCCAAAATCATTGGAGTTGTTGAGGGCAGCAGTCAAAAGTGCAAAGTTTATTCTTTGGAATGGACCTATGGGTGTATATGAGGATGGATACAAAGACGCAACTATAGAACTGGCCAAAATAGTCAGTGATGCAACGGTGCGTGGTGCAGAAACTATTGTCGGTGGGGGAGATACGTTGGCCGCTATAGCTGAACTCGGGGCGAGCGAAAAGATCTCTTTTATTTCTACTGGGGGAGGAGCGATGTTGGACTTTCTGGCGAAAGGAACCTTGCCGGGCATAGATGCTCTAGGGCTTGCTAGATTGTCGTAAATGTGTTATAAAGGTATTAGAAAGTAAAACTATACCCTATGCCACACCTAATGAAGTGCAAGTTGTGCGGGACAGCACTCTTCGACAAAAGTATTTGTTCGGATTGTCTGATCCTGAAGTACGAGAATGTTCTCGGCAGAATACAGGATCAATTGAGGAGGAACTACAAGCAAGCTCTACCGGTTTGCTTGGCCACCGAGATATTGAACGGGTCATATAAGACAACGAATGAAAATATGCAGGATAAGCGGGATAAACAGCGGGCTGAAGTCCGTCGTCGAAACCAGGAATTCCTGCATGACATAATGACATCGGCGGCATCGTTGGCACAGACGATCGAGTCTGATAAGCCTAAGTCGTAAATTTTGTCAGTATTTAATCACGGTGTAGCGTATAAACTCGCTACACCTTTTTTGTCCTCTAAATGAGGTTTTGTATCAATCTTTTCTGATTACTCGAGAAATCTTTTTTGTCACCATCAGTATTCTTTGGATCAGGGTATACCCAGATATGTGCATGTTCGACATCTTCGCCAACTATTTTCGAGTGAATTGCTGGCTGATTGAAGGCCTTTTGTTCAGTTAAGGCAATCTTTCTAGCAACTTCGAAGTATTCACCAACATTCGGAACATCCCAAACCCACCTATAATGTTTCTTTGGTATAACTAGTGTATGTCCTGGTGAAAGGGGATTGATATCGAGGAAAGCCAGAAAGTTGGCGTCCTCGTATACGATATTTGCAGGTATCTCTTTATTAATTATTTTACAAAAAATGCAGTTATTCATAGGTATATTTTATCACAAAAAATACGACACTATGTCGCACAACAAGTCATTATGTAGCAATGTCAATGCTGTTATAAATCGTGTCTGGTGTATAATTTGCGCGTGTTATATAAATCAAAGAAACTGTTGAACGAGGAAGAACAGCAAAAACTGCTCCAGTTTTCACCACTTTTGGCACATATATTATTCCATCGTGGTATCGATGACGCCCTCAATGCGGAGAAGTTTCTCAATCCTGATTATGAAATGGGGGTTCATGACCCATTCTTGTTGAAAGACGCGGAAAAGTCAGCAGAACGTATCGTTTCGGCTATTCAAAAAGGAGAAAAGATAGGGATATATTCCGATTATGATGCTGATGGAATCCCTGGAGCAGCGATATTCAACGATTTTTTCAAGAGAATTGGGTATGCGAATTATGTCATCTATATACCGCATCGTCATGATGAAGGATTTGGACTTAACCTAGACGCTGTAAAAGAGTTGGCAGACAAGGGGGTCAGATTACTCATATCTATCGATTGTGGCATTACCGATGTGTCGCAAGTGAAGCTCGCAAATGAGCTTGGTATGCAAGTTATCATCACTGATCATCATGAACCTCCAGCCGAATTGCCGCCGGCTTACGCTATCATCGATCACAAGCAGCTCGATTGCGATTATCCCGACAAGAATCTATGTGGGTCGGGCGTAGCTTTCAAATTGATCCAGGCAATTCTCGAGAAAAACCGATTTGGTCTGAAAGAAGGGGTGGAGAAATGGTTGCTAGATCTCGTCGGTATAGCCACACTTTCGGATATGGTTCCACTGGTCGGTGAGAATAGGATTTTTGCATATTACGGTTTGGCGGTTCTTCGAAAGAGCCCCAGGAAAGGCCTTATTCAATTATTGAAGACATTGAATATCAATCAACGATATCTGAATGAAGATGATATCGCTTTCATGGTAACTCCGAGAATCAATGCTGCCTCACGTATGGGTGATCCAGAAGATGCTTTCAAGATGTTGGCCGCGGATAATGACACAGACGCGTATTCATCAGTTAAACATCTGGATAAGATAAATAATGAGAGGAAAGGAGTTGTAGCGTCATTGGTCAAAGAAGTAAAGAAAATATTGCATACTAGGTTTGGGAATATAGAGTCACCAATTCCAGCTGTCATCGTACTTGGTAATCCAGATTGGAGGCCGTCACTTCTAGGTTTGGTTGCAAATACTTGTGCAGAAGAATACGATCGCCCAGTATTTTTGTGGGGTCGTGATGGTGACAATGTAATCAAAGGATCATGTAGGTCTGAAGGAAAAACTAATATCGTTGAACTTATGAGAGCGGTGCCAGCGAATACATTCGGTCAATTCGGCGGGCATAAACATTCAGGTGGATTCTCGGTTGCGAATGACCAGATCCATTTCTTGGAGAAGTCTTTGAATGACGCTCAAGATGGGCTATTGAAGGGAAAGGTGAAGGAAAAAGTTGGCGGCGAGGCGAGTGACGAAGATGTAGTATATATAGATGCGGAACTTTCGATCGATGAGATAAATGAACGTCTATTCTCAGATCTAAATAGGTTGGCACCATTCGGCGTTGGAAATCCGAAGCCAGTTTTCATGTTCCGAAATATCGCGCCTATATCCGTGAGGAAGTTTGGTAAAACTAGCAATCATGTTGAATTGGTATTCAAACAATTAAAAGGAATGAAAGTCCCTGCGATAGCGTTCTTTGGGGCCGAAAATGAATGGATGAAATTCGTCTCGGAAAATAGACCCATAGATATGGT